>JAGFCA010000067.1 GCA_022394755.1 Candidatus Poribacteria bacterium | reverse complement strand
AAACCCCGCCATTATCTTTTAACTTAGTGGGATTAGAAGTAAACTATGGACAATTCGTTCCTACCTGACAATTCTACATACCATTTACTCTTTCTTTTTTCCAATAAAATATACTGCAGAGGCTAATATATGTGAATGTGGATGTAACATCAACAATGCATCCAACCACACCAATGGAAATGTTAACCATCCGACCAGAAGTGATACTGCTTTAGCCACTAACAGACTCCCAAAAGAACAAACCAACCCGATATATTCTCTCAAGATCCAATGTAATGTTGCTGTTGGACCTGCACATGCACCACTTTCAATTTCAAGAAAATCTGAGAACAGTGTGACAAATCCTGTTGTGGTCCAACGTTGGTAGTCGTGGGGTGACGCATGGTATCCTTGTAGAAACGGGACAGCAGCACATATATATCCATTTGGTTTTAGCACACGATACATCTCAGCTACAACCTTTTGAGGATCCTGTACATGTTCCAAGACCGCTTCAGAAATCACTGCATCAAAGACGTTATCTGCAAAAGGTAGAAGGTGTCCATCACCGACAATATCCACCATAGGAGTAACTGAGATTTCAAGATTAATGACATTTTCTGCCCGTCGATGCATACCAGATCCTAAATCTAATATCCGTGTGTCAGGACCGAGTTGACGAACCACGCGTTTAACAGATCGATTCCATCGTGGGGCTGGATATGGACATCCCATTAAAGGTGCTAAAAAACGGTTTTGACGTAACCGGTTTTTAATTTTATTGACCATAAATTTGATTGGATTCTACTGGTAGGTAAGGTGAGTTTGATAATAGGTAATTGAACTTCACTTTATAAGAATATGACACAAAAATACCCGGTAGGAGCTGTTTCTAACACTTCCGAAGTACAAGATTATGATTTTTAAACTCACGTTAGGTAATTTCTAATTGTAATCTGTTTTAATTTGCAGCGGTGTTACATACTGAAATTATTGGAAAGTGATAAAAATAGGAAGGATGATATATGAGATTTATAACTGACAATGGAATATCATCTATGAAATATAATTTTTCTAATTGAACAAACGTTCAACTTCTACAAAGGCTTCAATATCAGATGTATGCAATAAAAAACGGGGTCAGTCTTTTGACCCCGTATCACGGACTTAAGCATCAGGTATCGCTATATTAGATTTATCCGCTGCCTTGACTAAGTCTGTAACAATCTGTATTGTTAATTGTGCTAATTTCTGAGAGTATTCAACATCGGTTATACTTCGATATCTTGAAGGTTGTGATGAACCAAGCCGTTCATTAGCAACCGTCAATGCGCTGGTAACAAGTGATAATGGAACTTCCGTAGATTCATTAAGGGGTTCCACTTCAACTGATTCAAACTGTGTTATGTCATCTGTATTTTCTTCACCAGACAATAACCGCTCTCTGCTTTCGTTAATTGAATCCAGTATCTCTTTCGCAGCGAACTGATGTGCTTCCTTCTTTGCTCCTGGTATCGGATCCATTGTTTCATGAACCCTATCCCCATACTCCACAGTCACCTTCCAACTTGGTGCTTCTGGTGAACCGTGTTGGGTCTCTGTGAACCGTGGGTGGTTCATTCCGCGTTCCTGACAATATTGAATTAAGAGTCCTTTATAGTTCCCGTTTGATTCGGCAATATCCCGTTCGGGCATATATTACCTCCTGACACTATTTATCTGTTGTTATCGTAACGTGGGCGGTATTCTGTTGTTCGCGGTCTTACTTTCCGCTGACGTTTCAATTCGATTCGGCGACGTTTTTC
This sequence comes from Candidatus Poribacteria bacterium, assembly GCA_022394755.1. Taxonomy (GTDB): domain Bacteria; phylum Poribacteria; class WGA-4E; order WGA-4E; family WGA-3G; genus MSPOR6. Next base: position 76,499 of record JAGFCA010000067.1, on the reverse strand, counting down.
ACTCGGCTTCTCATAAAAACTACGTTTCTTTATTTCTGTGACAACACCTGCTTTGCCACACATCTTTTTGAAACGAGCGAGCGCCCTATCAAACGATTCACCAGAATCGACTGTTACTTCTACTTGAACCATTTTAACGAACCTCCTATAGGAAATAACTATTAAAAGTATATCATAATTTAAGCTCGATGTCAATTTATTATCGTTTGTATATATCACAACTACCTTGACAAAACCTATTATATTCATTATCATAAACGCTATTAACAATATGGAACACCAACAGGAGAAACCATATCTTTGAAATAATAGTATTATGTTTTGGCACTTGGCTCACTGGGGTTAGCAAGGCAGGATTCGGTGGTGGAATTGGTATGTTTGTTGTACCACTATTCACCCAATTTCGATCCTCACGGAATGTCATTGCTCTCATGCTTCCCATACTATTCTCTACAGATATTATCTCATTAGGGCATTATTGGAAACAGTGGCATCGTAGTAGCATTTGCCGGCTTATTCCTGGAGCTATCGCAGGTATTATAATTGGTAGTTTCATACTAAAAGATATATCAGATTATCATCTAAAGAAAATCATCGGTGGTATCGTTTGTCTTTTTGCAGTAATAGAATTCTTCCGAGTTAGAATACTACAGTGGTTAGGTCCAGATACGGCAGACCCAGATGCGGTTATTCAATTCAAAGTATGGCATGGTGTGATAGCAGGTTGTGTTGCTGGTGTTTTTTCGACACTTGCACATATGGCGGGTCCGATTATAGTCATGTATCTACTACCCCAAAAGTTAGGAAATCGGACATTTGTAGCAACAACGACTCTACTGTATTTTTTCATTAATCTAACAAAAATTCCTTTCTATTTCCATCTTGATTTATTCTCTTTGGAACTCTTTATTGAAACATTATTACTTCTACCTTTTGTTGCACTTGGTGTACAAGTAGGAGTCTATCTAAACAACCGTTTTTCAGAACGAATCTTTTCCAGAATCATCCTTATCGTCCTGTTTATTACAGGGATATATCTATTGTTGGTTTAAATTATTATGAGGTGTTTATACCTCTAAATAAACGATATTCTATATCCAAAGAATGTTAACTGTGAACAATATTGGAGAGAAAAATGACATTAAAATGGGGTGTCCTCGGGGCTGGTAGCGTAGCACAACGTCGAGCGATGCCTGCAATTCAAAAGGCAACTGGTGCGGAACTCCATGCTCTCTTTTCAAGAGATGCTACACGAGCCAAACAGCTTGCCACTGAACACAATGCTACAAATGCGTATAACAACGTTGATGACTTACTCAACGATCCATCACTTGATGCTATTTATGTGTCTACCCCTGTCAATTTACACTGTGAACAGGTTATTGCCGCAGCAGAACGCGGTCTTCATGTACTCTGTGACAAACCGATGGCAATGATCCCTCAAGAATGTGAATTAATGATTGATGCCTGCAATGAGAATAATGTTCATCTACAAGTTTGCTTTCTTTTTCGGTTTCACTCCTGTTTCCAACAAATTAAGAAATGGGTTGATGAGAATCGATTGGGAAAGATTGTACACGCAAGAATGCCTTTCCTTAAACAATACCTATTAAAAGATGACGAATGGCGAGCACAACCTGATAAAGGCGGTGGCGGTTGTTTGATGGATTTAGGTGCACATAGTGTGGATTTACTACGATACATCATCGGTGAAGTCAAAGAAGTGTCCGCATTTTGCGATAGCTCAATACATAATTATGAAGTTGAAGAAACTGGTGCCATTCTCATGCGATTCGACAATGGTGCACAAGCTTTTACAGATCTGAGTTTCTCTGTCGCACAATGTGATACCGTATTTGAGATATATGGTACAGAAGCTACAGTTACAGTTGTCAACGATAACGGATGGAAAATCAACACATACTTTAATGGGGAAAAACAGGTTATTTCTTCTGAATATGAAGACCTATATCAACACCAATTTGAACACTTCGCAGAATGTGTTTCTACAGGTATTGATCCTATAGCAAGTGGCGTTGATGGACTAAGGACAAACACTATCTTAACCGCTTCATATCAATCTGCTAAAACAGGACAGGTTGTATCTTGTGCTTCGTAAAATGGTACAGTTGTATCAAGTATGCCAAAATGACACACTGATAATTTTAAAAGTATAAAAGAATGACAAAATGTCACGATTTCTCTTGGATAGAATCCTATATATTCCTAAGAATGTATATATAACAAGATTCATAGAATTGGCATGTATATTGCTATGGTTAACAGTGTAAAGTTAAGCTATCGGGTTAATAAAAACTAATATACCCGTTTTATGTTTAAAACTATTCAGGAGGAAACTATAAATATGGCACTTGTACCCCTTGGCGATCGAATACTCGTCAAACGGTCCGAAGAGGACGAGCAAAAAACCAGTGGCGGGATTATCATTCCTGACACCGCCAAAGAGAAACCACAAGAGGGTGAAGTCGTAGCAGTCGGAAAAGGTCGTATACTTGACAGTGGCGAACGACAAGCAGTTGATGTTGAAGTCGGTGATAAAGTCCTGTTCGCAAAATATGGCGGTACCGAAGTTACATACGATAACATTGAATTTCTAATCTTGCGCGAAGATGATATCTTAGCAAAGGTTAGCTAAATTACTAAGGAGTTTCACACATGGCAGCAAAACAGTTAGCGTTTGATGAAGAAGCTCGGAATTCGATTAAGCAAGGTGTTGACAAATTGGCTGAAGCCGTCAAAGTCACCTTGGGTCCAAAAGGACGTAACGTCGTTCTTGACAAGAAATTCGGAGCACCTACTATCACAAAAGATGGTGTAACCGTCGCTAAGGAAGTTGAATTGGAAGACCCCTATGAAAATATGGGCGCACAGATGGTTAAAGAAGTTGCTTCCAAGACCAGTGATGTCGCTGGTGATGGCACAACTACAGCTACCATTTTGGCACAATCCATTTTCCGCGAAGGTCTCAAAAACGTCGCCGCTGGTCATAATCCTATGGCTCTCAAACGCGGTATTGAAAAAGCAGTTGAACAGGTTGTCGGCGCAATCCAAGGTCTCAGCAAAGAGGTTTCTGAAAAAACAGAAATCGCTCAAGTCGCAGCTATCTCTGCTAATAACGATAACGCTATCGGCGATCTTATTGCTGACGCAATGGATAGAGTCGGAAAAGATGGTGTTATTACTGTTGAAGAAGCAAAAAGCCTTGACACAAACCTTGATGTCGTTGAAGGTATGCAGTTCGACAGAGGCTACTTATCACCTTATTTCGTTACAGATCCAGACCGCATGGAAGCTGTATTAGAAGATGTAGTTGTTCTAATTCACGAAAAGAAAATCAGCAGTCTACAAGACATCAGACCCTTGCTTGAACTCATCGCACAACAAGGTAAACCACTATTGATTATCGCCGAAGATGTTGAAGGTGAAGCACTCGCAACAGTCGTCGTTAACAAGATTCGTGGCGTACTCAGATGTGCAGCAGTCAAAGCACCTGGTTATGGTGATCGCCGTAAGGCTATGCTTGAAGATATCGCTGTTCTTACAAATGGTCGTGTTATTTCTGAAGACCTCGGTATAAAACTTGAAAACGTTACAACAAACGATCTTGGCAGTGCTAAGCGTATTGTAATTGACAAAGATAATACTACTGTTGTTGAAGGTGAAGGCACAACTGAAGCAATTCAAGGACGTATTGATCAGATCCGTCGTCAGATTGAAGATACAACATCCGATTACGATCGTGAAAAATTACAGGAACGCCTTGCTAAGCTCGCTGGTGGTGTTGCAGTAATTAATGTTGGTGCAGCAACTGAAGTTGAGATGAAAGAAAAGAAAGCTCGTGTTGAAGATGCAATGCACGCTACACGCGCCGCTGTTGAAGAAGGCGTTGTTGTTGGTGGTGGTGTGGCTCTTGTAAGAGCACAAAACGCACTTGCTGAGCTTCAACTTGAAGATGCAACCGAACAAGTTGGTGTTTCTATTGTTGCTCGAGCACTTGAAGATCCACTTCGTCAGATCGCACGTAACGCTGGACAGGAAGATTCTGTTATTATCGCCAAAGTTAAAGATGATGGTGGTAACATCGGGTATGATGCTCGTGAAGAACGTTTCATTGATATGTTTGAAGCAGGTATTCCTGATCCCACAAAAGTCGTACGTGTTGCACTTCAAAATGCAGCAAGTATCGCAGCATTAATGATTACTACCGAGACGCTGATTGCCGAGATTCCTGAGAAGGAAGCTCCACCTCCCCCAATGCCTCCCGGTGGTGACATGTACTAATCTGAAAGAACTTCATTATAACCGTAAACAGGTTTTTCCTGACAACGCGGTTAATGAATATTTTCTGAAAAGTAAAATAGGGTGGATTATTAATCCACCCTATTTCTTTTTAAGGTCTTACAATTTCCAAGATATTGAATACTACTCAACCCAAATATCTATCACATGCCTGTAATACTTCAGAAACACTAATCGTATGCATACACGGTGATGTTCCATCCGGCAATGCCTGACATGCATACTCAAAGCCTAAATTCAGACACGGACTACAAGGTAAGGTTGCTTCAAGGCAGATGTTATTCTCTCCCCAAGGTCCCCACTGTTCTGAATTTGTCGGTCCATGAATTGCAATCACAGGTGTCCCTGTAGCCGCCGCAAGATGCATCGGTCCACAATTTCCACTGATAACCAAATCTGCTTGATTAAATAACGCTGCCAGTTGATTTACCTTAGTTTTCCCAGCAAGATTAATCGTCTTACATACCGTTTGTGTTTCTATCGTTTGTGATAACTGCACTTCATCTGGTGCACCAGTAAGAACAACCTGAACACCATATTTCTCTGTTATAATATCTGCTAATTCAATAAAGTTCTCTTGTATCCACCGTCTTCTCGGTTCACCACGACGACCGGCTTCTGGATGTAATATAACTATCCGTTGATCTTTCTGTAATTCCTCTTCTACAAACACATTATGACACCATTGAAGTTCGGAATCCTCAATCCATACCTCAAGACTAATATCCTCTATCTTATCACAAAATTTGTCTGTGATACTTAAAAAGTTAAGTACCTCATGCTTACCAGGAACATGGGGTATTGAATCTGTAAATAGATAATGTCGGTGTTGACCTGCAGCACTAAATCCTATGATACGAGATGCACCTATGAAGTAAGCCAGAAGCATACTAAAACGGGACCAATGTTCAAGATCAATGATATAATCAAACCTCTCTTGGCGAAGTCCAAAAATTAACTTGAATGAAGGTTTGTTGAAGAGAATGTGTTTATCTATATATGGACAATGTTCTAAATAGGATAGATTTGTTGGTGAGGCTAAAAACGATATTTCTGTGTCAGGAAATTCTTGTCTGAATGCACGTACGGTTGGAATTGCTAATATGGTATCCCCTAATGCGGAAAGTTGAATAAAGAGGATTCGTTTGGGTGGGATGGATAGTTCTTTATCTCTGGTTCGTCTGGTTTTTAATTTAATACATTTGGCGAAGAAATAGTAAAATCTACTAATTATGAATAAGATAATTCCAATTGGAATGCCGACATATCTATCAAGGAATTTATGAAATCGATTCGACTGCATTCATTACATTACGGAGTCTTATCAGCATAACCGAACAATTCAATTTCAGCTATTTTTCCGGGGGCTGTTAACGGACCGGAAACTTTATAAACAAGTTTTCCTCTACGGATTCTACCGTCAGGAGTCTCTTCATTCTCACGACCAACACGAAGATTCTGACGTTTTCTGGCTGCATCATCAGATGTTTTACGGACAACTACTTTAATACCGTTTGTTGTAACAGGTCGTTTTAATCGTATATCGATAATCTTGCTATCTGTGCTCCGTTGTTCATGAATCTGATCCCATTCTCCCAATGTATTTAGAGCCATTAGTTGAAAGTCTTGAATATTTGATGAATGAATCTTTACCTGAAATATTTTCTTCCTTTCAGGTAAAGAAATAATAGATTCGGATGTAATTTTTGCATCAATATTCAAACTCCCTGAACTCTTTTTTGTCTGTGATTCACCTACTGTATCAAGATCACCATCAATAATAACAGGATCATTCGCTGTTACGCCTTCCATCAGAGCGTAATTTTCGCTTTGCTGCTGACTAATTATACAACCCTGTGTCAGAATCAGACTTATTAGAAAGATTATAATAGTTGTACTACTTAATCCTTTAATAATTGAATCGCTCTTGATATACTTACTATAGAAAGGTGTATAATTTGTAATTGTAAAGATATTATGGATCAGCATTATTTTCTCCGATTGTTTGAAGGTTTTGTTTGCTCAATAAATTGTATAATATCTGTTTTATTTAATTTGTTAACCTTAAACTGCAAATTACTGAAGAAAGGTACAAGGTCTTCTCCCGCTGCTTGGCTGAGGTAATAAACAACCATACTTGTTGGCATGTTTCCTTCAAGCTTTATGTGTAATTGATCTTCCTCCATTAATTCAAACACCTTTATATAAAAGTCGTTTCCAAATCTCTTTCTCAATTCTGAAACAACAGAATATGCATAACTATACCTCCAGGATGTCAAAGGTGTTGACTGTAGATCAGCATGTCCACCCCAACTCTCTAAGAGATTTATACCGTCAAGGTCAAGTTTTAGATTGCTATCAAGATTATCAAATTTCGGATGTGCGCCACCCCTTGCGTACTCTGACTGCATTAATACGGCTATGCCTTCAGAAAACCATGTTGGTAAGTAATAGATATTCGTAAAAGCATGGGTTAACTCATGCACCCGTGTTCCAGGTGAATCGTACATAGCCTTTGGAAAATCCATTCCTATTCCTGTTATTGTCTTTATATACCCTCCACGATAAAATTTCCGTCCGGACATCGTTGTCGTTGTAGCAGCTAATCTGGTACCTCTATAAATATCATGAAGTTTTACATGTATCTTATGTTCAGGTTTAAACCCAAAAATATCATATAGAGCATCATAAAGACTTTCCATATATGCGAGGGCACTCAATGTAAATGTTTCACGTTCAGGTGCTTCATCAAACGCTTGAGTAGCAATTAGGTCATCCATAAGAGTTAATGTATAGTGGTCACTTATTCCATGCGGGTTACCTTCGGATGGATTAGGATCAACATCAATGGAGGCATCTGATGGTGATAGCATGAGGGAATTAACATTTCGTTTTTTGAGAAGTCGTTCGTCTTTCCGTTTTTGTGCCTCTTGTAAGGCAGTACAACCGGTAAACACAAACCCAACGAATAATAGAGTGGTAATAACTTTTAATGGAAAATTATGTATATTTGTAAATTGTGTTTTGTTTTTCATTTTCAATTTGTGTTATGTATTTGTAAGATGGTCATGGTAAAAAATACTATAGATTTGACAATTTTTATAGAAGTATCGCCAATTATCAAAGTGTTTCTGGTTTTTCGAGATATTTCTCACGTCTATTCAATCTGAGAGAAATTATCATTGGATGGACTAATTCAAAGTCCCATAAGGGCGTAATGTTTATAGAATCCGGGCAAACTCCTAACTGAGTCAAGACTGACGTAATGTTTGTAGAAAAACGATAGACCCACCAGAAAGTCCAGGGGGTGAAATGTATAAAGGAAAAATTGCACCGAACTATAGTACATTTAAGAGATTTAATTTACATAAATCACATAAACTGAATTCAATAAACGTATTTCATACGAAAAGTGATTACAAATAAAATTGACAACACCTATTCCGGTAGCGGGACAGCCTTCGTTTTATCACCAATTTTTCTCATCGTAATTTCTTGTTCTTCTGTTGGATCTGGCAGTCCACTTTCAGACAATCTACGGTTTAGGAAAGAATTTAATTGGTTTGTTAGTTGTTCAACTATTTTCTCTGCTTCCTCAGCTAAATTGTAAATCTCATCAGGATCTTCCTCAAGATCATACAGTTCAATATCAGGTGTATTGTAAACTGGAGGCGTACCCCCAGTTTCTAAAATCAATTTCCATTTTTTTGTTTGCCAACCCCGTTTTTTCATCCAGCCACATTCAGTGAGATAAACTGCATCACACGAACCATCATCAATTCCAAGGTCAATTAATGTACGTAAACTTATCCCTTCCATTTTTTCTCGTCTACCCAAGGGAACTTGTCCAGCGTAATCTAAAATAGTTGGAGCAATATCCTTTAAAGTGACTAACCCTCCAAGACGTTGTCCTTTTGGTATAATGTCGGGACAATGAAGAATCAAAGGAATATGACAATTAGTTTGATACAATCCGTGATGGTCATACCAAAGTTGGTGTTCGTCCAGTTCTTCACCGTGGTCAGCAGTAATCACCAATAGAGTGTCTTCCATCAAACCACTGTCTTTTAAGTATTGAAATAATTGTGATAATGAAGCATCCATATAAGCAATGGAAGCGTCGTATTGTGCGTTCACATATTGACGATCAGTCCATAACTGTTTTTTTGCTAAATTGTCAGGATCATCTGGATCTGGTACACACATCCATTGTCGAAAATAATCAGTGAAAGGTTCACACGCGTAAACCTCATCCATACTTCGATTGTTTGGATCACATTCATCCCCACTATAAAACATCCGTTCAAAAGGGGTGGGTGGAAGATAAGGTGTATGCGGATCCCAGTAATGTAGAAATGCAAACCACGGTTTATCTTGAGATTGTGCCATATCTAACAGATCAATTGCAGTATTATTGACAGCCTCAGCTTTTCGAGCTCCTTTGTAACGTGTTTCCCACTGTGAGCTACGATATTGTTTTTCTGGGAAACCGCGTTGAAACCATCTCCCTAAATTGTCTGCTGCAACAGTAAAATAACCCGCCTCAGTCAATAGTTCAGGAAGTGTTTTGATATTCTCGGAGAGATCTAATTGTCCACCTTGCGTAATAATTTGGTGTGTTAATACATCTTTCCCTGTAAACATAGTCGTATGTGCAGGATGTGTAGGAATATGTGGACTAATACAACTTTCAAACAGTGTTCCATTTGATGCTAATGCATCAAGATGGGGTGTTGTCAAGTTATTGTGTCCATAACAGCTCATACTTGCCGCACGCAACGTATCTAATGAAAAAAGGATGATATTACGCAATTAAAGCCTCCATTACTACCTTAGGTATGTTATATATCTCAGTATTTAATCAGCAGCAGCTTCACCCACTACCTCAGATTGTGATGCTTGAATTGCTTCAGCCAGATAAGTTATTCCTTCTGGGATATCGTCAACATGGCAATATGCATACGCCAATCGTATTGCTTTGACAGGAGCACCTGCATAGTGAAATGCACTTCCACTGCTAAACCCTACACCTTTTTCTGACGCTAACGTATTCAACTTGCTCATATCGGTAGTCTCAGGTAGATCGATCCATAAGAAAAGTCCGCCACGCGGTCTTGTCCACGTACATAAGCCACTTACGTGTTCATCAAGTGTATCAACAACTGCTTGACACTTTGCCCCCACAGCAGCATTGGTTATTTCAAGATGCTTGTCCAGATGTTCAATGAAGAATTCAGCGACAATAGCACTTGCAAGTGCACTTGTACCACCATCCCAACGATTATGATGTATCATACCGTAATGAGGTTGATTCGCAACGAAATATCCTTGTCTTACCCCTGCCCCTAATATCTTAGAGAATGTTGCAATAAAGATAACTCTGTTTGATGTATCCAATTTAAACAGTGAATCAGGAGTAGGATTTGGCACAAAATCTATATCACCATAACAATCATCTTCAACAATGATAGTGTCATATTCTTCCGCTAATTCCAACATCCGTTGTCTACGCTCAAGAGAAAGAATTGCACCAGTAGGGTTTTGGTGGTTAGAAGTAGTATAAATCATGGAAGGCGTGACATTTTGTCGCTTAAGTTCCTTAAGTTTTTCCTCCAAAGCATCCATATCCATACCATCTACATAATCCATTGGAACACCGACAATATTGGCTTGTAGGTGTCGCATAATACCGAGTGTACCGCTATAGGTAAATTCTTCAGTTAATACTGTATCTCCCGGTTTAATAAATGTACCTAACACCAATTCCAAAGCCTGCATCGAACCAGATGTAATTGAGGTATTGTCTACTGGTAGGGGTACACCTTCTCTACGTTCAAAGCGCATAGAGGCGAGTTCACGTAAACCTTTATAACCGGATTCACCGGGATAATTGACTAAGTCACCACCTAATTTTCGTAAAGCCTTCTCACTTGCCTTAATAAGTTCTTCTGTAGGGAACGTAAAGGGGTCGGGTCTTCCCCCAGTAAATGCGAAATCTTTCATGATTCACTCCTTAATACCTTGTCAGATTTCATATAAACACATTATATCACTACTCATTCGAAAAATCAATCATTATGAAATTCGTAGGGTATGTAAATTTTTTGGTATTAATATCGTCTTTTCCATGTGTATATTTTACAGATTGCAGTTATTGGTTTTCTGTATACAGTTTACAGTAGTATTAAATCTAAGCCACTACATTATTAAGATGATTTTATCGTTTTTCCAACTTAATACATTTTATTAAATATGTGAGAAAATGTTACACTTTTCCTACAAAGTGTAGGATTGTTTCTTGTTACTACACTACCTTTCCTATTAGTCTCTGTCTGGGTTTGTAGCGAATTAAACCTCTAATTCTAAAATTTGAAAAAAGTTACACTTTTGTAGTTTTCCTTGATGAGCGATGATTCTGTTTTTACTATTAATTATATTCTCATAACAAAATTTATCGGCAGATTCACTCCTGAAAAATCAGATTATTGGATTAGATTATAATACATTTTATTTTGCTATTATGTATTATAATTAATCTCTATATGTTATTGTATCGTATATTTATTATTATGCCAATGTGTATTTATCTATACGATATTAGTTGCTTTGTCATTTATTTTCTTCAATTTATTTTTATGTATTATGCATGTTGTTGTCTGAAACGCTGATAGTCGACTTCTATTGTTCCTTATGTCAGAATCTCGGATTACACGGAGAAGCGGTCTTGCTACATTATTGTTTGAACTCCGAATCTGAATTGGATTTCACATTTCGCCCGGTGGGGCTTAGTTTTCGGCGCATGATGGTTTCTACACACATTTCGCCCTCTGGGACTACCGATAAAAGCTAAAGTGTTAGTCCAACAAATGTTCCTTTATTGTCAATCTGTGTAAGTCCTATACTTATCATATACTTCCATGTATGAAAACTTAAAAAATAAGTAATTTGATACTACACAATCAAAGATTTTCGTTTAGTTTCAAAAGATTATGCTATTGCATACAATATTAGGAGGACTATTCACTTGTGCAAGATTGAAGTACAATCTGATTGAAAGGAATATAGGATGTAAGTAATATTTCAATATTCATAATCCTACTGTGAATATCTCTTATCTAATTTTCTTGATAATTCTAAAAAATTTGTGTAAATTATGATTGTCTGTATATTATATTTACATTACATCGTAATTACATATTAACTATTTTACTGAATAATTGTATTAGAAACCAGTTTTCTTCAATAATCATAAAATTGATTAAACAATACTCATAAGTTTAACTATAGTTTGGGTAATTCTGAGGAGTTAACCAATTTTAAAACGGTTCTGATTTTACGACACATTTCTGCCTTCTATCCAATACTAAGAATGAGATATATCAATTATCCGATGGAAGCCCCAGAGAGGTGAATGTATACAGAAACGCTAAAATACCAATAACATAAGCCTTGTGAATGCCTATATAGCAATCATACCGTTGAATTGAGGCGAAATGTGAATCGCTTAAGACTATCCAATCATCCATAACTTAAGTACAACCGTAATTGTCTCAGGTGTTGGTTTATAATATAAAACAAGTGATAAGATAATGGATATTAAACGTGCAAATGGTCGATACTATACACGCGGTAACCCGTTTCTATTATACCCATTCAAAATGTGGGCAGAGAAAGCTAATATTGAACAAAACACTATATTGGAACCTTTTGCAGGCGCAAAAGATATACCAAATTTGGTTGAACTCGCTAAGTTAAAATGTGAGGATTGGGAATTTTACGATATCGAACCTGGGGCAAAAGGTGTATTCAAACGTGATACACTTGCTGATTTCCCTAAAGGGTTTAATGTATGTATTACAAATCCTCCTTGGTTAGCAAGAAATTCTGCAACACGACGTGGTTTACCCTTTCCAAATGCTACAAATTATGATGATCTATACAAATATGCATTGGAGAAATGTCTATCGTATTGTAAATGGGTAACTGCTATTATTCCTGAAGCATTTATCCGAAGCGGTCTTTTTCTTGAGAGATTATATGATTTTGTCTCTTTGGTACCTGATTCAGATAACGGAAATACACAATCTTCCACAGGTATGAATCCAACATACATGTTTGATGATACTGAACATCCAGTAGGATTAGCATTATTTGGTCCACAAAAATGTTTAGATGTAAATTTATGGCGTAATAATCAATTTCTTGGAAAATATTCTGAATTACAGAAACACCTTCCATCATCATCACAAAATCGAAAAATTAGATTTAATGACCCTGAAGGTAATCTTGGACTTTTTGCAATTGATAATACTGTATCTGCCTCAATCAGGTTCTGTCATCCCTCTGAATTGGGAGATTATCGCATTAGAAACCAATGCCGATCAATCACAAAGATTAGAACGCCACAAAATGTAGAAATAGATATACTGAATGAACGTTTGGCGATAATTCGTGAGAAGACTTTTGATGTTTTCTTAACCGCTTTTAAAGGATTAAGGAAAGATGGATGTTACCGACGTCGTCTGGATTGGGCTATGGCAAGAGCAATAATTGATGAAGACCATTCTCAGATTGGTATGAATTTGGAGTAAATATGGATATTCATCCCCCTGATTACGATAAGATTGAAAGAGAATTATGGAAAAAACATGGGACAGAAGTCAAAGCATTATTGGCTGGTCAAAATGAAGGACTAATGCGTAGAATTCGTACTTTCTGTAAGAATTTCGAGTTCAGTGAAGAAACAGTATGTCAAAAAATTCGTGAAGATTTTATGTTCGCTTGCTGCTTTGCAAAAGACGCTAAAAAAACAGGGTTTGAGGAGAAAGAAGCAGAAAAGTATCTGAGAATGTTCCCTGATATAGTTCAATCTTTTAAGGTCTTACCAAAAAGTGGAAAAAATGCAGTATATCTAAATGAAAATGGTATGGTAATAACAGGGAAAAAACCGACGGGAATAAAATCTATAGATTTTATGTGGATCGCAGGAAATACACCAATTAGGTGTTTGGCAGCACATAAAGTTACGCGAGAAAAAGGTGGTGCACAAGACCATCAACGTGACGAGTTGATTAGGCAACTACGATCGTTTCAAAACTGTACAGAATCCGATTTAGCTTTATTCGTTATATGTGATGGTTCATATTATACTGGACAAAACTTATCAAGACTACTCGAACATGTAAGAAATGAAAAACCCTACAGTTTTGCAGGTCCAATAGGGGATGTTCCTCGTAATGTCAAAACACTAATTAGTAAATACAATAATAACAAGGGCTTTGACAAGTCGTAAATGACGGTATAACATGTAAGATAACCTCACCCCTACGAACACCTAAACCCGTTATTTGAATGGGGATAGAGTATTAAACCCAAGCAGGATGATATACATTCCACCTGATAAGATACTTTACACACTGTTGACGACGATTTTGAATTAATTTAAGCAGATAACCTAAGATAAATTCTGGAATTCAGTATAATACGAATGATTTCTAATAGAATATATTACACTTTCGATTTCTGTTATACTTTAAATAGCAAATATAGTGTAGTTTTGTAAGATCTCAGTCAGTATATCCTATATCTCTTGTAATGAAGTATCATTTATAAAATAATACCATGTCTGATAATTAATATCTCTTTTTATGTTTTTTAATGCAGCATAAATTTCCAGTTTGTGAGGTATTTCCAGACATACGATGTATCTGTTCATGGGAGAATCAATTTTTAGAAATAGTATTACATAAGAAGGATCTGATTATAGACAACGCGGTTTTGCAAAATACCATCTCTCCTCTGTTTTGAAGATTGTCTGTAAGAAAGTAGGGAACGAACTGTTCCTTGAAGTTATTACTAATAAGACTCCCAAAACACATCTCAATAGATAATTGAACAGTATACTCCTATTTGACAAATATAGACATGGTACCAGCTACAAAGTGGAATTGTTGTGAAAGATAGATGTCTGTCTTGAATGAATTGGGTAAGATAATATAAACTGTTTTGGATTTTGTTATCAGAGGTAGTAAATGAAGATAGAATCAATCAATCTGAAAGATTTCAAACGTTTTACACACTTAAAGATAGAAGGAATACCTGAAAAGGCTAAACTTGTTGTGATGATAGGTCCAAATGGTAGTGGGAAATCATCAGTATTTGATGCTATGAATGAATACGCTGAATATCTATGGCTGTCAAATGATACTGATTTCTACAACAAATACTATAAAGATAGAGATTATTTTACTAAGTCTAATGTTCCTCGATATTATTCTTCTTATTACAAGAGCATACATCAAAGTCAAGAACAAAGGATGGATTCATACGATTGGGAAATCTCTAATGATTTTCCAACTGACAAGCCAAAGTATAAGACTAATATTCAATTTCACGGAGATGTTAGTTTTTCCGATTTCTCAGAAGAATCCTATAAAATCGACAAATTGTATCATGTTCGAACTGCATATAGAATCAACTCACCTACGCTCCCATACACCATTAATAGAGTTGATTATAAAAATGAACGTAGACCTTCTACCTTGATAGAAAGTGATGAGGGTTTTGCTTCAAACTATTGGAGGCTTGCACTTCAATGGTTAGAACGGAGTTCGGAAATTGGAGAAGATGAGGTGGAATTAGCAAAACTTCAGAATGAGATCTTTGGTGATCTCCGTGATGCAATAGGTAGATTATTTAGTGAACCACAATTGATTTTAAAGAATTTAGGACAACCATTAGACGGTGATTTCTTTCAATTTGACAAAGGAACAAGCAAACGGTTTTCATTTCAGAATCTGGCAAGCGGTGAAAAAGCAGCTCTTGACCTTCTCCTTGATGTGATCATTACAAAGGAAGAGTGGGATGAGACCATAATTTGTATTGACGAACCAGAAGCACATATTCACACTAAACTTCAAGGGAAACTCCTCGAGGAACTCTACAACCTTATTCCAGACAAATCTCAATTATGGATTGCTACACACTCTATAGGAATGGTCCGTAAAGCACAGGACTTATGGCAAGATGATCCAGACTCAGTCGTTTTCCTTGATTTCGGTAAAGACAAGCTTGGTAATGACATTAATTTTGACGAAGAGGTAACGATTACACCTGCTGAACCCAACCCGAATTTTTGGAAACAAACTTATGATGTCGCACTTGGTGATCTGGCTGAATTAGTTATAACAGGTCGGACTGTATTTTGTGAAGGTGAAGGTTTTGATGAAGAATGTTATAAAAACATCTTTAAGAATCAATATCCTGAAATTGATTTTACTTCTTTAGGTGCAAGAGAAAACGTAGTAAAGTCTGTAACGGCAGCAAATCTTGCAATAGAGAAATTCGCAAAGTCGGCAATGGTTATCGGAATTGTGGATAGGGATAATGCAACTGATGGTGAAATTGATAGGGATGCCACAAAAGGCATTCGTACTTTGTCTCGGAAATCGATTGAAAGTTATCTTCTTGATGATGAAGTGTTAACGAAGTTGTGTGAAGAACACGGCAAACAAGATAAATTACAAGATTTATTGAAATCGAAAACTGAAGCACTCAGCAAACGCACGACATCTTCCGATGATTTGAAACCTATTGCTCAAGACATGCACAATGCTGCCAAAGGAATTATTGACTCAGTTCCTTTGGGAAATAAAAAAGCAAGTTTTATGAGAGATATTCTTGCCCCGCTCATTCAACCCGGTATGGTAGTTTATGAAGAGATGCACAAAGACATCTTTGGATAGTGAATCGTTGACTGATGCGAAATTTAAACATTAGTAGATAAACACAGTACCCAAATTGTTATACCTATCTTGAAATACCGATCTAATTTCTCAATCTAAGGTGGTAAGCTTATAACATTAATTTTCCAAAAAGAAACAGATCAACAACATGCTGTAAGCATAAACTATATCAAATTATATTCCATTCTTCTCCCCATTATTAAAATTAGTTGAAGAAAATATCATCATCTAACATCTAATTTACATATACCACAATAAAATAAAATCAATTTAATACATTTGTCAAAATGTAAACAAAAGGTTGTCCATGTTAGAATTACATACCTTTATGAAACGTCCTCAAAGCACATATAATCAGAGTCAAAAAAAGCAGATACAAAAGAACATAAATGTGAATTTAGCTACATATTTTTCAAGTTTTTCAAGTTTTCAAATTTTACACCAATTATACAAATCCTTGTAAACCCAATACCCAACAGGATTTATGGCTTATTAAAAAATCTTTTCTTAAAAAGCGACTTGAAAAACTTGAAATACTTGAAGAGCTTGAAAAACTTGAAAATAGACCAACAAAAGACAGTGCAAGCAATCATACAAATCAGAAAACGACAATGTATCTCATCAAGTAAAATCGTCCATACAGATATAATTCTCATCATAGGATTGGGATTTCCACCGACGTTGGTACAAAATATAACAAATGGTAAGATCATAGATTTCTCAAAATCTATGATTTATGAGATACGCTGAAATAACATGACAAAATGGATAGTTAGGATAATTAACATACAGACGATTCCAAATCAATAGAGTATAAAAATAAAAACTACAAAATACATCATTTTTGAAAAAATTTCTGAAATTACAAAAATAGCTCTAAACTCAGTGTAGTACTAACGGGATAAGGATTTTTCAATACTACACTTTGTAGGAAAAGTGTAACATTTTGAACGTATAGATAATAAATATGACTAACGTGAAAAACTGAACCGAATTACTCCAAACTAATTAATGTTAACTAATATATAACATACGTGATTCACGAAGAATTGGGGTGTTTAAATTTATAAACCCTTATAGAATAAGGGTTCGTAAAATTGCTTCGTGCAGGTTTGCGTGAAAGTGACATCATTCCAATACAATAAATATTAACAATTTTTTCACCATTCACAGTTTCCAAACATTTCATATAATCCCTTCCACGTTAAAAAAGGAACATGAGATACAAAACTCTCTTATCTGTGTTATCCCAGATATACGGGCATCCGTAAAATCCGTGATATTCATGCCAATAACTTAACAAATCCTTATAATTCCATCAATCTTGACGACAGAACCCTTACGTGCTAAAATGCCGAAATGAATAGCACAAAACCGATACCAAAAATAATCTTTCAACAAATGGAACAGGAAGACCTTGATAAGGTCATGGCAATAGAAAGAGAAGCGTTTCCTGATCCTTGGCATGTATCCTTCTTTAAAAGGGAACTCAGAAGTCGTAAAAAACATACACACTGTTATGTTGCACGTATTGATAACATAATCGTTGGGTATATTGTCTTCTATGTTTTCTGTGGTGAAGGACATATCATGAATATCGCTGTGGATGCTGAATATAGACGACAAGGTGTTGCAAAATATCTGCTCTCCTCTGCTTTGGAGATTGTCAGTAAGGAAGCAGGTAATGAGGTATTCCTGGAAGTTGGTGCTAATAATACTCCCGCAAAACAATTGTATAGACAATTCGGTTTTAAAGTTTACGGTATCCGAAAAAAATATTATCGTAATGGTGAAGATGCTTTCGTTTTACGTAAAGACGTGGAATATGAAAATTCTCAACGCTCAACAAATTAGGGTTACATCAGTACGTTCTAACTGGAGGATATTAAATTATGATTCTTGATATAGGTCGATATATTTACGGAGCAACCTCCGATGATACACTTACACTTTGCCATCGTAGACAGGAAAAGCGAACAACAGGAAGAAATGGTTGGCGGATTCTTGAAGAAGAGGTTGACTGGAATGTAAGTGAAACATCGATTATTGTTGTTGATATGTGGAATGAACACTGGTCATGGGGCGCAACTGAGCGTGTCAATGTCATGGCACCGAGAATGAACATCGTTCTGAATCGTGCGAGACAACGTGGTATTCATATTATTCATGCACCCTCTGATACGATGGATTTCTATGAAGACCATCCTGCCCGTCGTTCTATCCTTGAAAGTCCACATGTTGACCCGCCACCAGAACGTGAAATGGAAGATCCACCGCAACCTGTGGATGCATCTGATGGCGGATCAGATACAGGTGAAGCAGAATCATACAAAGCATGGCATCGGCAACATGAAGCTATAGAAATTGACGATGGTGATTCAATTAGCGATAATGGACAGGAAGTGCTAAACCTTTTTGCTCAAAAAGGTATAAAAAATATCATCATTATGGGTGTGCACACGAATATGTGTGTGCTTGGACGGTCATTTGCCATTAAGCCGATGGTAAAATGGGGATTCAACGTGGTCTTAGCACGTGATCTGACGGATGCTATGTATAATCCTTACAAACCACCTTATGTAAGCCATGAAGAGGGTACACATCTAATCATTGAATATATTGAGAAGTTCTGGTGTCCTACTATCCTGAGTGGTGATTTGACTACGCCAAAACCGGAATAGGTGATAGTTAAAGAATTTTCAATACAGATAAAATCTCAATAAAACTATCGTTGTTGTTCTAACGAGTCTATAAGTAGGACATTTTGAAAAATTAAACTCAATCGTCTATTTTCAAACTCACATCCATATAGGAAAACTAAAGGACTTTCACCGAATAGTTTCCTATGTCCGTTTAGATTCCTCTCTTCACGCCTGAGGCGTGATATGTCTATAGCAAAACAGAATCAAAGCCATAGCACTCCAGAGGAGTGCTATTATAAAAGAATAAGATTTTACAATGTATTTTCAGAATTGAGATCTTCTACTGGATCAAAAACATATTTCAAATCATACGTGATCCCAAAACGATCTAAAAACGCAAGATATTCATCACGGAACGTCAATTGCGTATGATGTTTTTCCTGATTCTCAATATATGTAGCAATCTTATGTATCTGAGAATGTGAATAACTAAACGCCCCAAATCCAGTCTGCCACGAAAACTGCTCAACGGTCCACCGTTTTTCATTGATAAAGCGTGTCGAATTTACCTTGTGTCTTTCACTAAACCAGACAACGCGACATCCGGGGTCATTCCAATCAGGATATGGATATGATCAGACATTGAATTGATTTGAATCAATTTTTGTTTCTTATTGGTGATGATGCCAGTGATGTATTTGTGGAGTTCCGTCTTGTGCTGTTTAGGAATAAGTGCGTGTCTACCTTTCACGGAAAAAACTATATGTACGTAGAGTTGAGTAAATGTATCTGCCATAGTCTTTTTATTGGTCTCAATATTTGCCAAACTAAATGGGAAGTCTGTCTTATTATATTTGCATCGTTTAGCGTGTGTCCAAGCAAAGTTTAGTATATAGCACTCCGAAATCAACGGTATGAACCCCATATGGCGTTCCCCGGGAGTGTAGGAGGGTGAATACGCCAATTTCTATAGACATATTGCTCCGCTGGAGCAAGGTCCATCACTTAGACATGTAATAGTCCTAATCAATACAGAACTAACGATACCGATATTTTAATGTTTTCTCATACCCGGGGAACGCCATAAGGCGTTCATACCGTTGATTTCGGAGTGCTATGTAAAATCTCAACTTTAGATATAAATGCGTTTTTAGTGAGTTATACCAATACCCAAAATATAGTAACCATGTAAGTAGAATTTAGAGCATTTAATCTACATTTCTTCTATCCACTCTACATTAATAGTTATCTTATTCATCCTCATCTTCGGAATAGGTATGTCCACTAAAGATTGCCCGAACCTGTTTGGCTGTCTTCGGTCCAGAAAGCAACTGTCCGATACGATCTCCTTCTTCATCCAACAATGCTTTAACATTCGTCAACACGGCTTCCAACTTATCTGCAGGAAATTTACATGCCCCATTCTCATCCATGTGGATAATCTCTCCAGGAGCAACATCCATTCCACCGATAGAAACAGGAACATTCACAGATTGTACAGCCATGGCACCGTGTCCCGGCGTAATACCGCTCAACAGATATTGGAATTCCATCGGACGGATTTCATCAATATCCCGTGATGGACCGTTAGAAATTGCTCCTAAACAACCGACGGATTTCATCGCAGCGGTCATGTTACCACCAGCCAATCCGACTTTATCCTTTAATTCCTCTGGAAACTTTTGTTCAAAAGCGAAAATAGTCGGTTTCTTAGATGCATCCATAGCATCAATTACATCCATAAAGGAAAGTTCGTTATAGTTGGGATCTGGTATACCGTAGACACAGGTTACCGCATAACCTGCCATCGCTCCTAATTCAGGATACATACATTTTATAGATGTATCTGTATACCAATTCTCAGTCCATGGGTTGTATAGTCCGAGACATAGTGGACTTCCTGGATAGGTTGCCACGACATTTGTAATAGACGGTGTATCATATTTTCGTAATTCTTCCAACATTTCCTGTTCTGTTAATGCCATATTTTCCCTCAATGTAATATATAGAATTAGTTCTGCATAGTTTGATTATACTGGCATTGTCCTACCAACATAATCACGTCCAATCCGTGCCGTTTCTTCACCTGAACCACATATTCTCACACCAGCATCGATACTTGCTTCGATTGTATCTGGTGATGAACTCTCAAGGAATTTCAGACCAGCGGATTGACAAGCAGCAAACACACGATCCCTCGCATCTTGTAGTTCTTGGGGACGTGGATTAGGCATATTCTTATAACCAAAAGACATACTCATATCTCCCGGACCCCATTCAGCAAAAGCGATTCCCGGTACACGTGCAGTCATTTCAACATTCGCAAGTGCGCGTTTATTTTCTATCTTCAACCCAAGAAGCAGTTCTCCTTTAGGATTCAGTGGCCACGGATCAGCGGTATCAAGGTATTGATCAACAGGAACACCCCAGATTGGTGCGGCAGTTCCCTGTCCAGCAGAACCGCGTCTACCTACATTTAATTGTGATCCAACCCCGATAGTCTGGAAAGGATATCGACATACTTCAACAAATGCTTTTACTGCCTCCGGTGATTCAGCATGACAAAGTAAAAGTCCATGCACCCCAAGGGCAAGGAGTTGCCGCATCTGCCATCCGTTTGCACGAATAACATCAGCACTGATCCCATCAACAGGCAGTTCTACAATAACGGCAGGTGTTTTGTGTCCACTTTTTGTAGGTCCACCATCAGCAAGACCTCGCATATAACTATTCAACCCAGCAAGGTCAAGACTTCCATGTTCCATTCCGATGTTGATGTAGTCTGCCCAAGTATCTGCCATTGCCAAACCGGCATCATAGTTTAAATTTGAACTTGTATGGCTACCAGTGTAGAAGACCGGTTGATCATTTTCTAACAATTCAATTGCTTTATTTACGCGTTCGGGCATTATAATGCTCCTTCTATTGCCCCAAATGGATGTTTATCTTTGTAAGACATTGCTTAATAGCAATCATATTATAGCAAGCATCAGGACATGTCAATAGAATTATATGGTGTTCTTACGTAGGCAATCTTCTTGACAAATAGGCAAGATACGGTTAACTTATTATAGTGAAATACATCAATCAAATTATCTTAAGGAATCATTATTGTGAAAGCAATTGTCATTACACTCCTGCCTGATAAACGACGTGAGAAAATTGTTGTAGATAATTGGAACGAGCCTGATTCTCCTGTTGGAAATGAGGTGTTATGTGAGGCAGTCTTCAGCGGACTTACTAATGGTACAGAACGAAACCAATTGATAGGTGGAAATTACGCTCCATCTGATGAAAACCTGCCCTGTGGAGGCGGTTATCAGAATGTTGGACGAGTAATTGAAAAAGGACCGGATGTCACCCAACTTGAAGTGGGTGATCTCATCTATGCAAGTGTTGATCATGTCGAACGGTTTAAAATCCAAGAAAATGGATTACTCATAAATTTATCTGATGATATTGAACCTTCTGAAGCAGCACTTTTCGGTATTTCGGGTGTAGCAATGCACTGTTGCAGGAGGGTTGAACCACGTATAGGTGAAAGAGTATTGGTCGTTGGACAAGGTTGTATTGGGATGTTTGCTGCACAGATTGCTTATGCGATGGGTGCGCGTGTTTCTGTTTGTGATATAGAGGAATCACGACTGGAAAAGGTTCGAGAACTCGGAATTGCTGAACAGGTCATTAACACAAGTGATGATGGATGGGAAAAGCAAATTGGAGATGGTGGATATGATATTGTGATGGATTTCGCTGGTGTACCTGACATGGTCACCCCGATGATTCAGGCATGTAAAACCCGAGGTCGTTTGCTTTTAGTGGCTGGACGTTTTGATGTGAAGTATACCTTCAACGTAGGGCAATTTAAGGAAGTCAGTATTTTGCATTGTAGCCATTTCACACGTGATGATCTTGATAATCTATGTCGCTTCTTGCGTCAAGGATCTATCAAAATTGCACCACTTATACAGCACAAAGTTCGGCTTGAAGATGTTCCTCAGATATATCGTTGGTTACGGGATGAACCGATGCGATTACTCGGAACGGTATTTGAATGGTAAGGGATTAAAACTACATTTCTTACATTGAATTCACATTGTAAGAGTACAAATAAACTAATATTTTACTTAGGAGATTTTATGTCAGACGTAAGATTAGGTATCATTGGCACAGGTGGTAATATGAATCGCCATCTACGTGAATTAACCGACATCGGTGGAAGCAAATTCGTCGCATTTTGTGATATTGTGATTGAAAAAGCCGAAACTGCGGTTGAAAAGTATGGTGGTAAAGCATACGCCGACTATAATGATATGCTTGCCAAAGAGGAGTTGGATGCGGTTTATATCTCAATTCCACCATTTGCCCACGGTGCCCCTGAAAAAGCTGTTGTTGCAGCAGGTCTACCGATGTTCGTTGAGAAACCTGTTCACATGGATGCTGATGAAGCAATGGAAATCGCAGCTGAAATTGAAGACAAAGGTATTATTACTGCTTGTGGTTATCAGGAACGTTATCTGGATATTATCGACAAAGCACAAGAACTCCTCGAATCCCGTCGTGTTGGATTCTTCATGGGATACTGGATGGGTGGTATGCCCGGTGGTTGGTGGCGTGAAAAAGCAAAATCGGGTGGTCAGCTCATGGAACAGACCACACATGAATTTGATATGGCACGATACCTATTCGGTGAAGTAAAAACTGTTTATGCCGTTGCTCGATACGACCTAATCCCAGATACAGATTACGATATCGAAGAAGCCTCTGCTGTCTCTTTACAATTTGAAAGTGGTATTTTTGGTATTATGTTCTCCGCATGTTTTACAACGAATGGTTTGCGTCGTTCAGGTTTAGACATATTCTGTGAAGACGGTTCAATTGAGTATCATCTACGTCGTGCTCTTGTCCTTTCTACAGCAGATGAGAAAACGACATGGAATCCTGAGAATAATTGTACTATAGATATGGATCGTACCTTTATTGAGGCAGTCCGTTCAGGAGATGGAAGTGCTATCCGATCACCATATCCAGATTCAGCAAAGACAGCGATTTTATCTATTGCTGCCAATGAATCTTTGGAAACTGGAAACCCAGTACATCTATCGTAAATTATACCATAGTTTGGACAGTTTTAAGCGATACACATTTCGCCCCGCCAAATCAAGGAATCAACGGTATGAATGCCTTATGGCATTCCCCGGGTATGAATGCCATTAAGGCATCCACCGGGGCTTGTGCTGTGGGAATTATGAAGTTTCTACACACATTTCACCCCGCTGGGGTTACACTTTTGTCCATCCGAGTTTATTATTTTAGAGTTGGATTGGCGTGAGTAACGTGGTGGAAAACCAGAAACACTCTGAATATTAGGTGAAGCCCTCTCAGAAATTGTCCAAACTATAGTAAATTATAATAGAAGACCTTAGATTTAATTAGATACTTTACGTGTAGAGGCGATCTCCCGGTCGCGACCAGGAGGTCGCTCCTACAGAAAAGGTGTGGGACACAATCGTTAATTGACCAATAGAAAATGTAGTATTGATTTTGTTTACTACATTATGGATTTACATTATGCAACAGGAACTTACCCTACCCATAACCGGTATGCATTGTGAAAACTGCGCTGCCACCATTACGCGAAATCTAACACAGATGGATGGTATTCTAAACGCTGATGTTAGCATAGCAACCGAAAAAGCAGCGGTTACCTATAATCCCTCTACTCTTGATGAGGATACTATCGTAGAAAAAATCCGTTCACTGGGATTTGATGTTGTGGATGCGGATTCTGAAGCACAAGCACGTGCAGAGGAATTCCAAAGACAGAAGCAACATTTCGTTGTTGGTATCCTCTTCACTCTACCCTTATTTATATTGAGTATGGGTAGAGATATGAGCTTATTGGGACAATGGTCACATGACTCATGGTTTAACTGGTGCATGTTTCTATTAGCTCTACCTGTACAATTCTATGTTGGTTGGGATTACTATGTGGGTAGTGTAAAGTCATTGCGGAATAGGTCAGCAAACATGGATGTTCTCGTAGCAATGGGTTCATCTGTTGCGTTTCTCTATAGTCTGGTGGTCTTGGTGGCATCTCCATTAAATCTTCAAGGTGTTGGGGAGCATGTATATTTTGAAACTGCGGCGGTTATCATCACACTTATTAAACTTGGTAAGCTGCTGGAAGCGCGTGCCAAAGGTCAGACAAGTGCTGCCCTCAAAAAACTCATGCGACTCTCACCACAAACAGCGTGTCTCATTAAGGATGGTGAAGAACAACAGATCCCAATAACACAAGTGGCAGTTGGAGATATGCTTCTCGTTCGTCCTGGAGAGAGTATCCCTGTGGATGGGGTAGTACGGGAAGGTTCAAGTGCCATTGATGAGAGTTTATTCACGGGTGAAAGCATGCCTGTTGACAAATCAGTGGATGATACCGTTGCCAGTGCAACAATTAACCAGAGTGGACTCCTAACAATTGAAGCAACACGGGTCGGTTCAGAGACTTCGCTTGCACGACTTGTTCAGTTAGTTCAAGCAACACAACAGAGCAAAGCCCCCATTCAACGTACTGCCGATGCTGTTGCAGGTGTATTTGTACCTGTTGTCTTAGGAATAGCTGTTATAACATTTCTGCTATGGTGGTTTGTAATTGATGTAGGATTTACATCTGCCATGCTTCGTTTAGTTGCAGTATTGGTAATCGCGTGTCCTTGTGCGTTGGGTCTTGCAACTCCTACAGCCATTATGGTGAGTACTGGAATTGGCGCACAACACGGAATACTCTTCAGAAACAGTGAAGCTTTGGAACATGTCGGTGATGTGACGCAAATTGTGCTTGATAAAACAGGTACAATAACAAAGGGAGAACTTAGTCTCACTGATATAATTTCAGATGCAGAAGATGAAACTCGGTTATTACAACTTGCTGCCTCTGCGGAACGTGGGAGTGAACATCCTATTGGAAAAGCAATTGTTCATGCTGCTTCTGATCGTGGGATTGAGACCAGTGTGCCTTCAGAGTTTAAAGCGGTCGTAGGTAACGGTGTGATTGCCACAGTTAATGAAACACAGATTATTATCGGCAATCAGTCATTAATAGAACAACATGACATACCTACGCAGCAGTATGAAACTGAAGCAACACGGTTACAAACTGAAGCCAAAACTGTATTATGGGTAGCAGTCAATTCCAATATTATCGGTCTCCTTGCTGTTGCTGATACGGTGAAAACTGAAGCAAACGAGGCGGTTACCGAACTTCAACAACTTGGATGTAAGGTAACAATGATGACAGGGGATAACCGAGAAACTGCAACTGCCATTGCAAAAACTGTTGGAATTACCGATGTGATGGCAGAACTACGACCTGAAGACAAATCAGCTGCAGTTAAAGATATACAAGCGGAAACAAATGGGTATGTAGCAATGGTAGGAGATGGAATTAACGATGCCCCTGCGTTAGCACAAGCAGATGTTGGGATGGCACTCGGAACAGGAACAGATATAGCAATGGAAACTGCTGATTTAACACTCATGCATGGAGAGCTAACGACTATACCTAATGCAATACGATTGAGTCGAATTACACTCCGAACAATAAAGCAGAATCTGTTTTGGGCATTTTTCTATAATGTGTTGTTAATCCCTGTAGCTGCGGGTGTTCTTTTTCCATTTGAGTATTTACCCACAATGTTACGGGAGTTGCATCCAATGCTTGCTGCGTTTGCAATGGCGTTTAGTAGTGTGTCTGTTGTGTTGAATAGTTTGCGTTTGCAGTGGCGGAAGAATTCCTTTTTTTAATGTGTGTTTCTTTTTGTCAGACTCAAGTCTGAATCATCATTTAGAAATTTGCAAACACTTGAACGCCAACTTTCTTACTTCTGTCTCTATGCATGGGTGAATAACGTATCATACGAAATCCTGTGGAATACCTTACACCCATACTAAATAATTTACCAATCAAATTCTGTGTTTATTTAACATATAAATATACATAAAACGTTAAATCATAAACTAACTATGTAAGATTGTCCTTAATATGTTAGTACATACTATTACTCGCTACGGAAAGTATAGGAAAAATTAATATGAAACGAAATATTATATACTTGATCTTTGTTATCTTATTTGTATTTGGAAAATCTGTCTCTGCACAAGATGTGGATGTAATTGATATCCCAGATAAAAACTTGGAACAAGCAATACGTAATGAAATCGGTGTACCAAATGCAATACAACTGGGATCTCAACACTTGAAAATGTTAACTGAATTAAATCTGTATAACAAGTCTATAACAAGTATTACAGGATTAGAATTCGCTACAAATTTATCACGTCTTGATTTAGGCAATAATTCTGAGTTAAACGATATTCGTTCTATTTCTAACCTTACGAAATTGACATGGTTATCTCTGGCAAGAACACAAATCCAAAATTTGAATCCACTAATCAAGTTAACAAAATTAGAGATATTATATATCTGGGTAACACCTGTTTCTGATTTAAAGCCTTTGACAGGATTGATTAACTTGATTTCGATTAATGCTGGAAGCTGTAAAATATCAGATGTTGCACCCCTTGCTACGCTAACCAAGTTAAAGTCTTTAGGTCTCCAAAACAATTTGATTAAAGATGTAACACCACTTAGCAATTTGACGCAACTCATCGACCTTGACTTACGCTTCAATCAAATTGTTGATGTTCGACCGCTTTCTAAGTTAACTAATTTAGACAAATTACGTATTCAAGGAAATGAAATCACAGATCACAGTCCACTTGACACACTGTCTTTAACAGTTTTTGAATACGATCAGAGTTGTGTTTTAGAAAGGCTTTCAATTCTTGAACGGATGCAGAATAGACGTTTCCCTTCAATTGTTTCTGCATGGGGTGGTTTAGGGTGGAGTTCTGTTCTAAATCTTCCTGAAAAGTCAGATTTAGAACAGATGGCACTTCACGATCTATATTTCTGTTGTCTGATTTTCAATCAGGAGTTTCGAGACACTTCAGATGGAAAACGGATTATGGGTGAGATGGAACAAGCGACTAAACAACGTGATGAGTTCCTTGCTCAGAATCCAAACATGCTTTTTATTGTTGGATTGGAAATGCGAGAAGCCTACCCTGAAAATCATGCTATAGATTCACCTTACTGGCTGCGTGATGAAAATGGGGAACGTATTGTTGCTTGGCAGGATGGCGGATTACTGCTTGATTTTACAAACCCTGTGGTAATCGATAAAATCGTTAATGAAGCGATTGCCGTAGCCAAATGTGGATTATATGATGGTATCTTCTTTGATTGGTGGAATGAACACCAACCTGTTATTGTAACTTGGTTGAATGAAAGCATACATAGGGGTATAGTTTTTCGTGGTAATGAAGAAGAACAGAGAGCAAGAGATGAAATTCTAACACGTATCCGTGCAGAAGTCGATGATGATTTTCTCATCTTAGTTAACGGAAACAGGAGTAAAATGCCACGTACTGGATGGGCAATTAACGGCACTTTTATGGAAACTGGTAGAGATAACGATGAAGGGTACACCGACGAAGGGTTAAAAGTGATAGAAAGCACACTTTCATGGGCAGAAGAGAATCTAAGAGAACCTCGCATTAACTGTTTGGAGGGGTGGGGTGTTACTACACAATCTCCAGACAGTCCGTTGAACAAAAAATGGATGCGCGTTTTCACAACAATGAACCTTACACATTCTGATGGGTATGTGCTTTACAATGATGGGATTCAACATCGACATTATTGGTACGATTTCTGGAATACTGATTTAGGTACACCAATCGGCGAGAAAACACAGTTGTATAAAAACAGAGAAGGACTGTTTATCCGAGAATATACAAACGGTTGGGCAGTTTACAACCGTAGTGGACAAGCACAAGAGATCAGTTTTCTGGTTCAAACTACTGGTGTTGCAAGTGGGTCCACCCGTTTCAAGCACACCGTCCCAAATTTAGATGGTGATATGTTTCTGAAAACGGATGTCACCTTAGATGTCAATGGTGATGGTGATGTTAATATCCTTGATTTAGTTGTCATTGCAAATGCGTTTGGCAAAAAGGAACCCGATCTCAATGGTGATGGTGTTGTGAATATACAGGATTTGGTAATCATTGCAAATGCAATTTAAATTGATTAGGTAATTAAACGGTAACTGATTGACACCTGAGGAATTGAATATCACTTATAATCTAACTTAAAATAGAGGAGAAAAATTGAAAGCAAAAAATTATTTGGTATAACCACAACCTTTGTATGGATGTTCATTTTGTTTCATCGTTGCTGCGGGTGTTCTTTTTCATTTGGGTTTTTTACCCGCAATGTTACGGGAGTTACATCCAATGCTTGCTGCGTTTGCAATGGCGTTTAGTAGTGTGTCTGTTGTATTGAATAGTTTGTGTTTGCAGTGGAGGAAACATTGAATAAAAAAATAGAATATGGAACAGTAATTGAAGGACCAAAATGGTCTGAACCTGTTGAGGTTATTGCTTATCAACTATTACCTGATGGCGGCTTTCATGTGGTTGGAACACTAACGTCATCAAAAACGAGTGTAAACGAAGAAATTACAAAGGCAGAAGCTGAAGATATTCAAGTGTCAACTACAGAAATCGATTTTTCTGGTAACGCTCGTCACTTTTTCCTTGGCCTTGAAGCAAAACGTTATAGATATGCGGCTCTTTACGATCCAACTTTGGCAATCAGTATCTCCAAAGTTGATCCATTGCCACATCAAATTGAGGCTGTATGGCAAGTCCTTAATCAAACTCGTATCCGTTTCTTAATTGCGGATGACCCAGGGGCTGGAAAAACTATTATGGCAGGTTTGATTTTAAAAGAGCTTAAACTTCGAAATCAAGTAAGACGTATTCTTATAGTTTCACCAGGGCATTTAACTACACAGTGGTCTGAAGAAATGAAGACACGGTTTGAGGAGAATTTTACGCATATAACACGTGAATACGTAAAGGCTCATTCACAAGAGAACGTTTGGAATCGAGAACAACAAATTATTACCTCTATGGATTTTGCTCGACAAGACGATATCCGTGATGTTATTGCTAATACAAATTTCGACTTAGTGATAGTGGATGAAGCTCATAAGATGGCTGCTTATCAATATGGAGATAAAACTGATAAAACAAAGCGTTATCAATTGGGGGAATGTTTATCAAAATGTACAACACATTATCTATTTCTAACAGCGACACCCCATAGAGGAGATCCAGAGAATTTTAGATTGTTTCTTGACCTACTTGAACCCGGATTCTTTGCAGATCCTATACAGATACAGGAATCTATACAGAAGAAAGATAATCCGTTATTTATCCGTAGAATTAAGGAGGACCTAAAGGATTTTGAAGGAAAACCACTGTTTTTACCTCGGCATGTGCATACTAAACCCTTTCGTTTAGGCTCAGAATCTGAAATTGAAATGGAACTTTATAATGCTCTCTCCGAATACATTCGTAAACAATACAATCGTTTTTCTGAAAATTCACAAAAACGAAACAACGTTGCTTTTGCCTTAGTAATATTACAGCGTAGGTTGGCATCAAGCACATACGCACTACTCGTATCACTACAACGTAGACAAAAAAGACTCACCGATTTACTTCAACATAGTACTCTTATTGTTGATGAAATTCCATCTGAACAGCATCGCGAAGAAATAGAGGATCTGAGCGATGATGAACGTTGGGAAGTAGAGGAACAATGGGAGGTGTTGTCCGTCGCAGAGAATCGAGATGAATTGATTGATGAAATTGAAACACTAAAAAAACTTGAACAGGATGCAAAAGAAATAATTGACAATGAAAACGAACTAAAATTGCAGGAACTTCAAAGCGCTCTTGATGAGCTACATGAAAAACATCCAAATCAGAAAATTCTTATTTTTACTGAATATTTCGATACACTTGACTACTTACAACAAAAATTAACTGCATGGGAATATACAGTTTCAGTAATTCATGGGAAAATACCTCATGAGAAACGGGTCGAAGCACAAGAAACGTTTAGAAATAACGCACAAATATTACTTGCTACTGAAGCAGCCGGTGAAGGAATTAACCTACAATTTTGTCATCTTATGATCAACTACGACCTCCCGTGGAATCCGAATCGTCTGGAACAACGTATGGGACGGATTCATCGATATGGTCAGAAAAGAGAAGTCTATGTGATAAACTTAGTCGCCGCGGATACACGAGAAGGAGCTGTCTTTACCCGCCTGTTTGAGAAGCTTGAGACTATACGATCGCAACTCGGAACGGATCGAGTTTATGATGTGATAGGTGAACTCTTCCCACATCGAAATCTTGCCCAACTATTGCTTGAGGCTGCAGCAAGTACACGGAACCATCGTCAACTTATTGAGGAAATTGACTCCACTCTGGATGCAGAACAATTAGAGTTTTTGCAAACTTTCAATGAGGATACCCTTGTTTCACCTTATATCAACCTACCACATGTAAATGAACTTCAACAGCAAGCGCGGGAGCATGGACTTATTCCTGAGTATACATGTGAGTTCTTTCGAAGAACTTTAGGCACTCTCAACTGTCCTCTCTACGAACGCCAAGATGGCTTATTTAGATTAGAACGCATTCCATACCAAATTACGAGAATCAGTGAGGGACAGCAGTTTAGACAAGTGTATCCAGTAATTACTAAAAAAGATTATCCTAAAGTGTCATTTGATAAAAATGATGTTATGACAGAATCAGATGTTGAATTTATTACCTTTGGTCATCCATTATTTGAGGCAACCTTACGGTATGCCGAACAAACATACACCGAATCTCTCCAGTGTGGAGCTTGTTTTGAAGACCCTGATGGAAAATACAACGGCATAATTGTTTTTTACGAAGGTGAAATACGAGATGGGACAGAAAATGTAGCGGGGAAACGTCTCTTTGCATACTACCATTCTGATGATTCTGATACTATAGAGAAAGTAAATCCGGCAATTATATGGGATTTTCAAGAAATTGAAAATGGATATATACAACAGTCAATTAAGATTAAAGAACTTGAACAGAAATTTGGCATACGTGTTCGTTCGGATTTAGAACAATACCGTAAAGAACTTTATGAAGAAAGACAAAGACATGTGAAAATTAAGAAAAAATACGGTATTGCCTCATTAACACAACTCATCATTAATCTTGACAGTGAACTGCTTGGTCTGGATATACGAAAAAACAATGGTGAGGATGTTAGAATAGTTATTCAAAACAAAAAGCAACAGAAAAGCCGTTATGAAGATGAGAAGGAAAAGGTTGAAAAAATGTGTCAACAAGAGATTTCACTTTCAAGAAAACCTCCTATCCTTATTGGGGCAATACATGTAAGATCTTTTCCCGACAACGATCAAACCGATGAATCTGGTCTTAATAAATTAGAAATTGAACGGATCGGTATGGAATTTGTCACAACTTATGAAGAAACACAAGGATGTATTGTCGCAGATGTTTCTGCAGAAAATCTCGGTTTTGATATTCGTTCAAAAACACCAGATGGCAAAATTAGATGTATTGAAGTGAAAGCACGGGCAGAACATGCCTCTATTGTCTTAACTTCTAACGAATGGCTTATGGCCAAGCAACTCAAAGAAGATTATTTCTTGTATATTATACTTAATGCTAAATCACAGCCTGAACTAATCATAATACAGAATCCTTGTGAAAAAATTAAGACCATTAAACAGATTACAGATGTCAGGTATCAAGTTCCACTTTCAGAGATAACACTGAAAAGATCTTCAACTGAAATTGACTAAGATTGACAAATAAGATTATTCACTATATAATCATAAAATCTAAAGATCATATCAAATACAATGGTTGGACACTGAATGAATAAATTAAACAATAAATTCGTCAAACATGTCAAGTGGAGGATTTGTGGAAAATAAAAAACGTATCATTGAAGTCTCTTTTCCTGTAGAAGAGGTCAGTGAACAAGGTAGACGAGATAGATATAAACAACAAATCACCGGAATTCATACATGGTGGGCACGGCGTCCACTTGGACCTTCGCGCGCTACAGCATATGCTGCACTTGTAGATAATGGACAATTTCCAAATACATCAGTTGATGAAAATGGTGTAATGCTTCCACCCAAACATGATTTCATTACACAACTATCTAAATGGGAAAATGTATTCAGTCCGATATGGATCAATCAAGCGAGAGAGGACATACTAAATTCTCATGAAGGTAAACCTCCGAAAATACTTGACCCATTTGGCGGAGGTGGTTCTATTCCATTAGAAGCACAACGTCTCGGTTGTGACACTTACTCCTGTGATTTAAACCCCGTTGCTGTCCTTATTCAAAAATGTACACTTGAATATCCTCAAAAATATGGAAAACGTCTATACAATGATGTTAAAAAATGGGGAGATTCTATTCTTCAAGAAGTTAAAACTGAATTAGATAGATTCTATTTTGAGGATGCTGAAGGTTCTATTTCGAGGTTCTTTATTTGGGCACGAACTCTTCCCTGTCAGAATCCCGGCTGTGCAATAGAAATTCCTTTAGTCCGTCAATATTGGCTTGCAAAGAAAAAAAAGATCACTCTCTTTCCAAATATTGAGCACAAACATGTCAATTTCTCAATTCTGGGAGGTGATTACGGCGAAATTCCTGAAGGCTTTGATCCGACAAAAGGTACTGTAATTCGTGCCATTGTCACATGTCCGATTTGTAATAGTGCAATTACTGCTAATCACACTCGGCAATTATTTCAAGATGGACAGGCAGGTGAACAAATGCTTGCAGTGGTCACACAACATCAAGATATCAAAGGAAGAAGATATCGGCTCGCAGCTGATGATGATATAACCAGATTCAATGAAGCACATTTGAAGTTATTAGATAAAAGAAAAATACTTACACTAAAATGGGGACTTGATCCAGTTCCAGATGAACCTACACCTTCTGGAACTGGGGGTGGAGCTGAGAGATTTGTAACTCGTTGTCCAAATTATAATATGACAAAATTTGGGGACCTTTTTAATTCCCGTCAACAGCTTGCTTTAGTCGTCATGGCGGAGAAGATCAGAGATGCTCATCCTCAAATGCTTTCTCAAGGAATGGATCCTGAATATACTAAGGTAGTTTCAACATATCTGGGTTTGTGGCAGAATCAGTTAGCAGATAATCTGTCAAATCTATGTCAATGGGTTCCTGCATCCGAATCTTTAGGACATGTTTTTAGTGGTCCAGGATTAATAATCACCTGGGATTATGCTGAAGGCAATGCTTTAGAAATTGCCGAGAATAGGCTTAAAACTCTCTTGAAGCCTTTGGTACATTTATCTGAAATGCAAACTAAACCGGTAACCGTGAAACAAACCTCAGTTACAAATCTACCTTATTTAGATAATACCTTTGACGGTGTATTAACAGATCCTCCATATTATGATAATGTGCCATATTCATACCTATCAGATTTTTTTTATGTCTGGTTAAAGCGAAGCATCGGCCAACTTTATCCTGATTTTTTTTCAAAATGTCTGACACCTAAAGTTACAGAAATAGTCGCCTATGGTCATCGTGATGGTGGCTTGGATGCAGGGATGCGTTTCTTTGAAGACAATCTTTCTTGTGCCTTTTCTGAGATTCATCGAGTTTTAAAACCCAATGGAATTGCTGTCATTGTATACGCTCACAAATCAACAGAAGGATGGGAGACTATGATCAATGCGTTATTAGATTCACGTTTGGTGATTACTGGAGCTTGGCCTATTGACACAGAAATGAAATCTCGATATGTAGCACAAAATGCTGCATCACTTGCATCTTCAATATACATGGTGGCAAGGAAAACTGAACGCGTTACATACGGGATTTATCAAGATGTAAAACAAGAATTAGAAGAATATCTTAAACAGAAACTATTTACATTATGGGAATGGGGATTTTCAGGGGCAGATCTATTTATTGCTTCCATAGGTCTGGGAATTGAAATATTCGGAAAATATGAATCAATTATTGATGATGATGATGATCTCATACGAGCAGATAGAATGATAGAAGATATACGTGAGATCTTGGAACGTTTTGCTGGCAACCAAACAGGATTAGCAGGTACTCAATTGACTCGGTTCTATCTTCGCTGGAGAGAAGAATTCGGTGAAACCACTGTTATATTTAATGATGCACGTGAACTTGCGCTATCGCTTGGTATTGAGTTAACAGATGAATGGGGTGAAGAAAGTTTCATTCAACAAGATAAGACGAATGTCAAAGTCTTGGGCCCTCAAGCACGTGAACTTGATACACTATACGAGAGTAATGAATTGATTGATCTTCTGCACCAAGTTTTAATCTTGTGGAGTTCAGGCAAACGTGAATTAATGATTCATAGTCTAGTAAAAGAAAGTGTTGGGATGAATGATCTAATGTGGAATGTAGCACAGAAGATTAGTAACGTCTTGTCAGCAGACAGTCTAGAACGCCAGTGGATTGAAGGGTGGTTGGCTGATCGGGATACTATTCAACGTGAGATTTTGGAAGCTCAAGATAGTCATCATCGCGATACTTTATTTATATGAAAACTGTTATATCAAAAATTACTATATATTCCTGTGAGAAATCTTATGAAATTTCCAGCCTTTGAAACGATTGCCAAACCACATAGAGATATTTTACGTGGTATTTTTACAGCTGATACTTATGCAGCTAAACTTGGTCAGGTAGTAAAAAAAGAGGGACCGCTTGAATACAGAAACGCCCATCAGTTTTTTGATAAAACTCATGAAACCGAAGGTTTAAAGGTACTACTTTCAGGAGTAGAAGGTCGGTTGAAAGGACGTGATAGGAAAAACCAAGACCCAATTATTCAATTACAAACTCCCTTTGGAGGTGGAAAAACACATACTCTCATTGCACTTTATCACAAGTCAAAAGATTGGAATGTTACACCAATTGTGATTGTTGGATCAGAAATAGATGCAAGCGAAACGTTTTGGGGTCAAATCGAATTGCAGTTAAACGGAAAAATTCTAGAATTTGATGGAAACGTTGCCCCTGGCAGTAACAGAATCTATAAATTGTTCAACAACAACAAAACACCAGTTCTAATTCTTATGGATGAGGTGTTACACTATCTAACACGTGCTACGGGGATTTCAGTAGAAAAGAGTACGTTAGCCGACCAGACTATAGCGTTTATATTATCTCTTACAGAAGCTGTCACAAACTCTCAAAATGTTGCTTTCATCGTAACGTTGCAAGAAAGTGAAATCCTACCACTTGCCAATCAATTTCCTCTTTTTAATGATCTCTTAAATAGAATGAAACGAATGGTTACACCAGTTGAAGATACGGAGATCTCAAGTATTATACGGAGACGTTTGTTTGCAAAAGATAAATTTGATCACACAGAAGCAAAAAAGGTAGTAATTGAATTTTCTAAATACGCTAAAAAAGAAGGAATTTTACCTGTAGGGATACAAGAATCTGAATATCGGGATATGTTTTTAGATAGTTATCCTTTTCAACCAGAGGTGATTGATGTCCTATATAAAAGGTGGGGAAGCTATCCTGATTTTCAACGGACTCGTGGTGTCCTAAGACTACTTTCGCGCGTTGTACACTGTGCTTGTGGTAAAAATCGTCCTTATATTACACTTGCTGATTTTGATTTAGGTGATAGTGATATTCGAGAAGATCTTTTACAGCATACAGGACCAGAATACAGAGGTATCATAGCAAATGACATTACCGGACCAAATGCTGGCGCCAAAGTAGTAAATAAGACATTAGGTGGGACCTACGAAAATCTACTATTAGGTTCTCGTACGGCCACTGCTATATTTCTCTATTCTTTTACTGGTGGAATTGAACGAGGGGCTACATTAGAAGAGATCAAACGAAGTGCTGCAATACCAGAAAAGACATCTGCCATTATAGATACTGCAAAAAATCAGTTAAGTGATCATCTCTTTTATCTTCGTACTGAAAATGGGAAATTATACTTTGATACTCAACCAAATTTAAAACGAATCCTACAAACACGAATGGAAAACGTTGATAATCAATTAGTAGAGAATCGTGTTAATTCGACACTTCAGAACTTTTTCAACTCTTCTTCATACAGACACCTAAAGACATATATCTCTCCCAAAGTTGTATCTGATATTCAAGACAACCTTGATCTTAAGTTAATAGTACTACCAAAACGAGATGAGGAAACTTGCCAAAATATCATAGAAAGAAAAGGTGAAACCCCTCGTATTTATCGAAATACACTTATCTTCATTACACCTTATTCTGGTGAGGCGAATACTTTAAAAGAGGCTGTTAAGAAAGTAATATCTTATGAAGAAATTGAGAAAGATAATTCCTTGAATCTATCCACCAATCAGAAAAAAGAAATTGCAGAAGCGAGAAAACAAACCGAAACAGATTTGAATAATGCACTACGACAAGATTATCGTACAGTATTGATTCCAACAAGAGACGGATTAGGAGAAGAAGATCTTGGAATACCAGCACTTGGTATGACATCTTCCCTTGCTGAAACAATCTATGAAATGCTACGTGTAAAGGGTAAAATTCTTACAAGTATAGGACCACGGAACATTTCGATTCGATATTTAAAAGAAAACGATAGTCTTTCTACTTCACTGTTGTTGCATTCAAGTCTTCGAACTCCAGGAGAATCGATTGTTCTTCGGGACGCATGGATAAATGGTATCTGTAAGGGAGTCGAGGAAGGTGTTTTTAGCCTCGGTGAGAAAGTAGAAGGGAATTTAATCCCGCTATTCTTCAAGACTATGCCTACTGAAATAACTTTTAACGAAAACGAGGTAATCATTCGTCCTGACCAGATTCGGGAAGTAATCACGGCAGAGGATATTTTACATGATTATATGAAAGATAATATTACTGTCTCAACCAGTATTCCATTCCAATCCAATTCTCAGTCTACCAATGGAATGTATCCTCTCCTACCAAACTGGAAATCAGCAATTCAGCACGGTGTTAAGACAGGTCTTTTTGGAATAGGAAATAAAACAGATGATAACATCACTTTAAATGCTTTTATGAAGGAATACCAATCAATAACTTTTGCTGAAACTGAAGTATTAATTCAACCATCAGAATGTACTAGATTAATTGGAGATCCTACTGATGCAGACCAGGAAGTAGAACCTGAACCAAAACCTCCAGAGCCTGAACCAAAACCTCCAGAACCTGAACCAGTAAGAAAGACAATTGATATCAGATTTAGGTTACCTGAAGGAAAAGTAAGCAACGTGGCACAACAAATTAATCAGTTGCAATCTAACTTCAAGAATATGAAACTTGAGCTAAATGCTTCAGAAGGGGAAATCACACAGGATGCATATGAAGAATTAAAGGAAAGATTTCGCACAATAGGTATAGAGATTGAAGAAGTATAAAATTCAACAATCTAGAAAATCCAAACTCATGTGAATCATGGTTCAGACAACAAATCTTCAAATACCTTCCATACCTGATCCACAGCAATCGCATCAATCACAGCACAACTCCCAGCACCACAACCTCCCGGATTCCGTCCCGGATGACATGGATTACACCCTAAATCCAAACCGCTTTGGATTACTGTGTGAGATTTGCCATAAGGTCCGCTCCGTATATGATTGGTTGAACCAAAAAGTGCTATCACTGGTGTTCCAACAGCTGCAGCAATATGCATCGGTCCAGTATCATTACCAATGTAGATATTACAGGATGCAATTAACGCTGCAACTTCCCGTAGGTTATCTGTATCTATGATTATGGGTTGAGAACTCATCAATTCTGCTACATTGTTTTGAAGCTTTCGTTCATTTGGACCAGCGAATAGTAAAATGGTGGCATCATGTCTTTCTGTTAGAAGATCTGCTAACTCCGCGTATTTCTTTGCACTCCAAAGTTTATATTCCCAATTCCCACCCGGATGGATTCCAATTACTAACTTCTCCGACGATATGACTTCTTCTGCCAGTAAACCGTGTGCCTTTGTATTTCCATCTTCTGTTATTTGTATGTGTGGATATGCATTCAATACGTCGACACCATGTTTAGATAGGACATCTAAATACCTTTTGACTGCATGTGTATTTCTATCACCCCGTACCAAACCCCAATGTTCTGCACCTATACATTGTGCAATGAAGCTATCCCGGAGGTTGACGACAAGATCAAATTTCAGGCTACGTAAATACCTGATGAGTTTAAATCTACCTATCAATCCACTATGTTCACCACGATTGTCATAAATAAGAGTGGCATCAATTTGTGGATCATCGTTTAGCAGATCCACTGCAAGTGGACCTACAAGGAAGGTAATATGTGAGGTGGGGAAATGATTACGTAAGGGTTGGATGACTGTGGTAGATAATACTGCATCACCGATGAAGCTGAAACTAAATACAAGGATCTTTTTCATTGTTTAGATACAGGTAAAGCTTCAATCAGGTTCACAGCGTTTGTCAATCCATCTTCAGAATTCATTTGTGTACCCAAAGATTCTGCTTTTTCTGTCATCGTGGATGAATTCATCACCTGCTGAATTCGGCTTGCTAACTTTTGCGCTGATAGGTTTCGACGTGGTAGACTTTTTGGTGCAACCCCTATTTTATACAAACATTTTCCCCAGTAGAATTGGTCAGCTATGTGGGGAACAACGATAGATGGGACTTTCGCTTTACACACTGCTGCAGTTGTTCCAGCACCTCCGTGATGTATAACGCATGAGCCTTTTGGAAATAACCAATTGTGCGGCACGTAATCTGTAAAAAAGATGTCTTTTTCTGTATCTTGTGAACCTAATTGTCCCCAACCTGCCTGAATTACTGCGCGTTGATTCGTAATTTTAATGGCGTCAATTAAGATCTTAGTTGTTTCTGCTCCATCACTACCTCCCATTGAACCAAATGAAATGATTATTGGTGTAGGACCATCTTCTATGAATTCAACAAGATTGGAAGGTGGTGTGTAGTCCTGTTCTGGAAGAGACCAAATACCTGTAGTCTTATGATTAGAAGGTAATTCTGCTGATGGGGAAATTGCTGTAGATGCAGCGATAAGATTCAGGAGTGGTGAATACATCTCATCTGAGGCTACTGTTGATCTTGGGGTTCCTCCAATAGATTTAATGAATTGATTAAAGAGAGGATCAATAGATTTTCCAAGACGAAGTCTAACCAAGCTCCAAATGATTCTATTTAGTGTTCGGCTCACATTTGGAAAAGGATAAGGGGCATTATCTGGTGTTTTTATATATCCTGGACAATATGTTACAGTTATCCAAGGTATCCCCAATCGAATGGCTGCCTCTTGAGCTGGAATATCTACGGAATGGCATATAACTAAATCGTATCCATCCATAGCTTCAAGACAATCATGATACCATTTTTCACCATGACGCAGCACTCCCTCCTTAGCAATTATCACAAGGGGTGCCATTGGGTCACGCATTTTTATCAGCGAATCCATCGTCTGATGAAATTCAGCCAGATTGAAAGTTGTTCCTACTTGATAGTAATCTGTTCCAATTTCTAAAATC
Organism: Candidatus Poribacteria bacterium; assembly: GCA_022394755.1. Taxonomy (GTDB): domain Bacteria; phylum Poribacteria; class WGA-4E; order WGA-4E; family WGA-3G; genus MSPOR6. Next base: position 36,218 of record JAGFCA010000067.1, on the reverse strand, counting down.
TTATCTTCATAAATTGATGGTGCACAGACACGTACATCGTGTTTCCTGCTAAGCCGTTCAGACAATGCTAATAATGGATACACATCACCTGTCGTTCCCCATCCAACAACGATAATTTTCAATTCTGACTCCCTTCTATCCTCATTGTCGCAGTATTCCATACCATGTCAACCGGTAGTTTTTTCGTACACTCCCAACCGATTTTACATTTATGGGCACTACAGGGCCAACACGGCATGTCTCGTCTAACGATAGATGCATTTTCGCTCATAGGATTCCAGGCTACATGATCAGTTGGACCGAAAATCGCAACCATCGGAATATTCAGTGCCGCAGCAATGTGCATTGGACCAGAATCATTACATATTACCAGATTACAAAAAGAAAATAGAGATCCTAATTCACGAATGGTCTTTGGAGCATAAATGATAGAGTTAGAATGCATAGTCTCATTAATTTTTTCTGCCAATGCCAATTCGTCAGGACCACATAGAATAAGAATTGTGGCATCGTATTCATCTACCAATTTATCTGCCAATTCCGCGTATTGTTTTTCTGGCCACCTTTTATCGTATGAACTACCACCAGGATGGATACCGATTATGTGTGTTTTTTCATTCATATTCCAAGAAGAAAGTAGATTTTGTGCTTCGTCCCATTCTTCAGACGAAAGATTAAAAATAAGTTCTCTTGTACCTTCACCTCGACAAATTAACTTTACCAATTCAAGGTTTCTATCAACTTCGTGTGTTTCCCCTTTTGTGTATGTACCACGCCAAGAATGTGTAAATGTAGATTTAAATCTTTTCTGATAACGTCCCAAACGATAGGTGGCACCAGATAAAAATGTGATGAGGTTAGGAAATGAAGCTGTATGCATTGCCACTACAAGTTGAAACTGTTCACGCCGTAAATTTTGGAAGAAACGGAACCTTTTTGATAGTTGACGATGTTCTCCGTTCTTATCAAATATAAGGATATTATCGACATCCGGATTGCCAACTAAAATTGGTGCATTTAATGGACGTGCTAAGACAGTAATTTCTGCTGTAGGATAGTTCTTTCGTAACAAGCCGATTGCAGGTGTAGAATTAAGTAAATCCCCTATCCCATCAGTACGGATGATTAGAATCTTATCTATGTTAGGAAGTAATTCTCCATCTGTTTGTTCGTTTCGGGGCATTCTTCATCACCTTTAGAGTGGCATTTGTTCGGAGGTATTATATCATAAGAATTTACTATAAACAAATATCAAAACTTACCTTGGCATGATTCATCTTCAATACAGATTAGGAGCGTGAGTAATAAAGGCTGTATACCACTATTAATTTTGCTTCATGTCCCCTAAATATGGTATCATATAAACATGCAAGATCACCTATCCAACACAAATCAGGATGTTGATAGATCGTCAACGTTCCGTTTTGTTGTTGGAACTCTCCTATTTGGTTCAATCCTAATAATTCTCACCTGTTATTGGATTATATCGGCAGAAAACCGTGTAGTTTGGGAACTGACAGATTTTTCAATATTCCCGACAGTTCTATTCACATTTTTCTTCCTTGCTGCACTCACACCAATACTTAAAAGAATATTCAGAAACGCTGCACCGACGAAACGCGAATTGGCGATGACATACATCATGGTATCAGTCGCGACTGCTCTTGCTGGACATGACATCGTTAGACAATTAGTGCCAATGATAGCCAATGCAGGTTGGTATGCAACACCAGAAAATGAATGGGGTGACATCTTTTTTCGTTACCTCCCAATGTGGTTAACCATTACAGACCGGAAGATCTTGCAAGGTTATTTTGAAGGGGATGACTCTTTCTGGCAATCACATTATATGGAAGCGTGGATGTGGCCAATAATTGCTTGGAGTGCGTTGGTAATCATTCTTCTGTTTATGATGTTATGTGTGAATATCATCATTCGTAGACAGTGGATTGACCATGAGAAATTGAGCTACCCCCTAACTACACTTCCCGTTGAACTCTTAGGAAATACCTCCAGTCTATTTCGTAATAAACTGATTTGGTTGGGATTTGGAATCGCATTTGCACTTGAAATTCTTGCTGGGTTGAATTATCTCTATCCTGTAATTCCTTCATTAAAAATAAAGTACCAACTCTTTTTTTCTGATAGACCATGGAATGCTATGGGACGTTTACCAATTTATGTATATCCATTTGCAATTGGTCTTGGATATTTAATGCCTTTGGATTTGGCACTCTCTTTTTGGGGGTTTTATCTTTTCTGGGGATTACAACGTGTCTTATTTACTGCAACAGGATGGACTACGGCTATCAGTTTTCAGACTGAACAACGGACAGGTGCATGGATTGGGATTGGGTTACTGGCACTTGTAACAAGTAGACGTGAAATTTTTAGAGTATTACGTGGGGTTTTCACCTTTAAATCCAAGGATCCGTTATACAACCTGGCTGTTTTCGGATTTATAATTGGATTGGGATGTGTATTGGTATTTTGGTATTTTGCGGGTTTGTCACCATGGGTTACACTCGGTTACTTTGCGATTTATTTCGTACTCTGTATTGGAATGACGCGTATGCGTGCTGAACTCGGTCCTCCCACCCATGAGCTACATGGTGTACATCCGGACCGTATAATGCTACTCTTTATGGGAAGCCGTCCCCTTGGTGCACAGAATCTTACGAATACAACATTACTATCTTGGCTTGCCTACGGGTACCGATGTCATCCCATGCCACACCAGTTAGAGGCATTTAAGATAGGCAGGCAATTTCGTTTGCGAGAGAATAGGATTGTAATTGCCCTAATAATAGCCTCTATTGTTGGCGCAGTCATCTCTATTGTTGGACATGTAGCATTATACTATGAATACACATTCGCACGTTGGGGTGTAGGCGAATTTAACAGATTGCAAAACTGGATAACCACACCGCGAGCACCGAATCTCACCGCAATCCAACATATGGGTTTTGGATTTGTATTAACCGGTGTGTTAACCATTCTCAAAAGACAGTTCCTATGGTGGCCGTTCTATCCAGTGGGTTATGCCGTTGGAAATGGTTGGGCAATCGGATGGATGTGGTTTTCTATATTTTTGGGTTGGCTCTTCAAGAGAATACTATTTACAGGGGGTGGAGTAGGATCATATCGGAAAGCGTTACCACTGTTTTTAGGTCTGATATTTGGTCAGTTCCTTGCTGGAAGTCTATGGAGTCTAATCGGTGTGATATTAAGTAAAAATATGTATACACTATTTCCTTAGACTCCTAAAAATCTTCTAACGCCTGTGCTTCAGACTCATATACCCCGATACTCTGTGTCAACCCGATGGTGTTGAAAATAGTACGTACTTGCATTGCTGGATGTGCAATGCGGAGAGACTGACCGTTTTCACGTGTCTTCCAAAGTAATTTTATTATTGTACCGAACCCACTACTTGTGATGAAACTCTGTCGATCGAAATTGAGTAATAATTTCTCTGCGTCTTGTACCCCATTTCCATCATAAGCATCATTCATCGCATCTTCTGATTCATTTGTCAAGTAGCCGGTAATATCAAATATTGCGACATCACCTTCATGTCGAATAGTAATCTGTGGTTGTGCTCTCACACTATCCTCCTAAAAGAACCGTAATTTGTATAACAGAGTGATCAATCTTCAGTAAAAGTACGTTCCAAGGGAGTATGTTCCTGTTGTTCCCGTACTATAGTTTTATCTGCGAGATGAATCCATGAATCAAAATGACGTTCATTCTCTTTGAGTTCAATCACTCGGGCACCGCGTGGCATTCCTTCTCGACCGTAGGAATTGTAACCAGTGGTTCTGCCGTAACAAAGGCGTATTCCGTGTAACTCTCCCCAGTAATCATTAATATGTTCATGTCCAACAAAAGTTCCCATTACATCCCCAGCTTCGTGCAGTGCAGCAAAAAGGCCTGTATTAATTAGGGGTGCACAAACTTTCTCATATTTTAGTCCATAACAGGTATGGAAATCCCAAACTTCATCATATTCAGGTATTGGAATATGGAAAAAAGCCAGTGCCGGGAGTATTGATCCAACGGCTGCAGCATGTTTTTCAGATTCACTCAGATACCATGCAATCTGATCACGCCTGATCCAGTCCCATCCTCCAATATCTGTGGGAGCATAACTACCAGAATCAATAAAATATAATATTGCTGTAGGTTCAGTAGTTTTTGTGCCTTCTATAGTTAGAGAATAATTACCCACACCTGAAATATCTTCTGGACCATGTTCTGCGAGACATAGATCGCTTTCTTGCATCACATCCATTAGTTCGGTTCGGCTTGCGGTACCTTCATCATCGTGGTTTCCGAATACTGCTGTCCATAAAAACCCACATTCATCAAGGATTGTAGTAATCTGTCTTAAGGATACAGCTGCATCATTGCAACTACCACCAGATAACATATCGCCAGTCAATACAATTAAATCTGGTTCTTCGGCAAGTGCAATTTGCCGCATTAATTCTCCTGATTCTACATCCGGACCATCTCCATTTTGCCAATGAATATCGGTATACTGGACAATCTTAAATGTACCGTCATCACGAAATTTTAGATTGTTTTTCACTTTTAAATTTTCCTCCCGTGTTAATATAATCATATTTAGGAAAATATGCAAGCAAATTCAGGAAGATTGTCATTATGTTTCTGTATCCATACAAGATTATATACTAAGTTAACCATTCCTTCTTTTTATTATTATAGAGACTTAATAAATTAGATTGATAGTTAAATTTTAGGCTGTCTCAGTAGAAAACTGAATGTGACGTGATTTGAAAATAGGTCTATAAACTTCATTTTCCAATATATCGTTCAAAATAGACACTATATATAGGGTTTGCTAACCCCAACGATTGATAAACCTCAAGTAATCAAACATACGTTATCTTACTAAATTGTCATATGTGACAAATTGATATTCATCACTTCAAAAATTGTAGAAACACTTATAAAAAAGAGACGTTAAAATTCTATACAAAGTAATCCATCATCTGAAGATTTCTTCGATTGTGTAATCTTCACTATATCGGATTATACAACTAAATAGGCTCGAAATGTAGAACTGAACATTTCATATATTGATGATAATACCTTCTAATGAGAATTAAAACTTCAATGTATATTTACTGAAGTGTTGTATCAATCATTAGATTTAATATAGTCAAGATATGTATGTATAATATTTAAATCCAGACAATTATTGCATGACATGGATTTGTTGAATGGTAAAATCAACGGTTGTAAAGGTTTTTAGATTGGCATAGGATTTGCTTTTTAATTTGCAGCTATAGTCAAATTGTCATATATATGCTGTAACAGTGTACCTAAATTGATTAATTAACCGCTTATTTTATATAGAGAATATTAACTTGATCGAGTTTTAAGACACATAATAAATAACTTAGGAATTATATTATGAAGAGAATTTTTCTTTTAATCAGTGTCTACTTCTTAGTCTTCGTTTTTTTAGGGATTTTATGGTATTATCCTGTGATGCCATTTGTCTTCTATAGTACATTAGCGGATGCTGAAATGAAACTTAAAATGGAAAACGATTTGATTGCCTTCTATGGGATTGTTAGAGATATCCATAACAAATCAAATAGCGGCACAGCATTAACCACACCTGAAAAGATTGTTTTGGTCCTAACACCGACAGGAGAGTACGGATTTTTACTCTGGCCTATTCTTGGTATTCTTATAGGTCTGTTGCGAGGGTTGCCTTATCGATTCCGAATGAAAGAACAGGTTTCAGTATCTCATACATATAATCTGTAGTCTTTATCAATCTGCTTTTATATTGTCTTACCTTTCTGATAATGGTATAATTTGACACTGAATTGTTGTTTGGCAATTGCAGATTGATGTTCCTTTATGTTTTATTCCGCCACCATATACTCTTAATATGTAAATGATTACACATGAATAGATACGACATTCACACGACTATTCTCTCTAATGAGAATGTAGCAGAAGACCATTATCTTTTACGATGTGAGTGTCCAGAAATTGCTACCCATGCCCAACCCGGACAATTTATCCATGTATTAATTTCGAATGATTCGGGTTTACTTCTTCGACGTCCTTTTACTGTTTATTCCGTTGATAAATACGAGATAACAATGTTGTATCAAATCATCGGTGAAGGGACGCTAAGGCTATCTGGAATGGGAAATGGAAGTCCATTACATGTACTGGGGCCACTTGGGAATACATTTGACATTAAGAAATCTGCCGGTCCAGCTATCTTAGTTGGCGGTGGTGCGGGAATTGCATCCTTGATGTTGCTCGCTGCAGCATTGCGAAATGAAAGTATAGAAACACATGCTTTGGTTGGGGCACAACACCGGCGAAGGTTGCTAAGTATAGAAGATTTAAAATCAATCGGAGTCTCAGTGCATATCGCAACTGATGATGGTAGCGTAGGACATCACGGGTTTGTCACAGATATTTTAAGTAACATGCTAAGTCTTTCTCCAAATAAGCCTACCATCTACGCTTGTGGACCACACGGTATGCTTGCTGCTGTAAGTAAGATTACATGTCAACACGATGTTCCTACACAAGTTGCCATGGAAAATCGAATGGGATGTGCATTAGGTGTGTGCCTTGGATGTGTTTGCCCTGTTCGTATTGATGAAAATCAGATTGAATATCAACGGGTATGTACTGAAGGACCTGTATTTAATGCCACTGAGATTGCATGGGAAATATAAAACGCCAATTACTACTACAAACCCTTAACTATGAAAACGAAAGAAAATAATGACCTCTTCATTCTACCATGATTTAACAACCATCAGTTTACAGGATGAGATACATTCTGACACAACCTATGAGAGAATCTTATCCGATTCAAAGATAGAACTACTCCCGTTGTTGAATGCCGCCTATCAAATTCGTAAGACCTATCACAATAATACTGTCCAACTCCATATACTGAATAACGCTCAAAACGGGAATTGTCCAGAAGATTGTTTTTACTGTGTGCAAGCTAAAACCGCTACGACTGATATTGATACCTATTCATTAAAACCTGAATCTGAAATACTTGCTGAAGCAGAAAAAGCGTATCTATCTGGAGCATACCGTTACTGTATCGTCATGAGTGGACGCGGTCCATCATCAAAACGTGTTAGACAAATGTCTAATATTATAAAAACAGTTAAAGAACGTTTCCCGATTGAGGTATGTTTATCCGTAGGATTAATTGATGAATCCTCAGCACATGCATTAAAAGAAGCAGGATTGGACAGATTGAATCATAATCTGAACACATCTGAATCACACTATCCAAATATATGTACAACCCACACTTATCAAGATAGGATGGATACTTTACAGGCTGCTCAGACTGCGGGATTGGCATGTTGTTCAGGTGTAATAGTTGGGATGGGTGAAAACGCTGATGACTTAATCCGAGTTGCTAAAGAGTTACGACAATTGGAAGTTGACTCTATACCGGTCAACTTTTTCCTTCCAATTGAAGGCACACAACTATCAGATATTCAATTGTTAGAACAAAATGGTTCATCTGAACTCACTCCAGATTACTGTCTACGTGTTTTATGCCTTTTTAGATTTCTCAATCCACGTGCTGAGATTCGTGTCGCTGCAGGTAGAGAACATCATTTACGCGGTATGGAGGTAATGTCTCTTTATCCGGCGAATTCAATGTTTATAGATGGTTATTTGAATGCGGAAGGCACAACAGCATCGCGTACACTACAGATGATTCAGGATGCCGGGTTTACGATTGAAACAAATGGGGAAATCCCAGATATCTTACAGGACCAACAAACAAAACAGAATAGTGTACTTCTAAAAGAATTACCTCTACTACGTCCACGGATGGAATCCAACAATTAGAACATCCCAAGAAATCCCAGCATATTCTTCAGAAAAATCATTGGATAGTTAAGTTAATTACTATCCAATCTGCTTCAAGCCACCCATATACGGTTGTAAAACAGCAGGAACACGGACTGTCCCATCAGGATTCTGGTAGGTTTCAAGTAGTGCAATCACAACGCGGGGTAATGCTGTTCCAGAGGCGTTGAGTGTATGAATAAACTCAGGTTTTGAACCTGCTTCTGGTCGATATCTGATATTAGCACGCCGTGCTTGGAAATCTTCAAAGTTGCTACATGAGGAAACTTCTAAGAATTTCTCTCCCGCTGGTGCCCAAACTTCAATATCGTAACATTTCGCAGCAGCAAAGGATAACTCAACTGTGCAATGTTGCACCACACGATAAGGAAGTCCAAGTGCTTGTAAGACACTTTCAGCATTTTCTAATAACGATTCATGCTCAGAATAGGATGCTTCTGGTGTAGTAAATTTCACCATTTCAACCTTATCAAATTGATGGATACGTTGTAATCCTCGTGTATCTTTTCCATAAGCTCCTGCTTCCCGCCGAAAACAGGGGGTATATGCTGTATAGTAAATAGGTAATTCATCTACAGGTAAGATTTCGTCTGCGAATAGATTTGTAACAGGCACTTCAGCAGTTGGAATTAAAAATAAGTCAGTTTCTGGATTCTCTTCGTCTCTGTCACATCTATACATATCCGATTCCATTTTGGGAATTTGACCTGTACCTGTCATAGTTGGACGATTTGCAAGAAAAGGTGGGGATATTTCTGTGTATCCATGTTCAGTGGTGTGAAGATCAAGCATAAATTGGATCAAAGCACGTTCCAAACGGGCACCAAGACCCTTAAAGACAACAAAGTTGCTACCAGCAACTTTAGCTCCACGCTGAAAATCAACAATATCTAACTGTTCAGCGATTTCCCAATGTGGTTTTAATTCAAAGTCATAGCTCGGTTTGTCCCCCCAAGTCTTAATTTCAGTATTGTCGTCTTCACTGGTTCCGACAGGGGTTGTCTCTTCTGGCATATTTGGAATCATCAACAGGATAGAGTCAATTTCAACTCTTAATTCAGTTGCTTCTGCAGTACGTTCTTTGATTTCTTGAGAGAGTTTCCGCATTTCAGCTATAGTTTCTGTAGCATCCTCTTTCGCTTTTTTTCTCTCTGCTATCTGCTGGGAAACTTCGTTTTGGTGTGCTTGCAGTGTTTGTGTATGAGTCAAATTATCTCGCCATTGTGAATCCAATTCAATTAGTCTATCTAAATCAGCTTCAGTCTTACGATGTTTTAACATTTGACGTATAGCATCTATATTTTCACGTATATATTTAAGATCAAGCACTGCGATTCTTCTCCTCAATTATCTGGGTTTATATGACTGTAAGCTACAAAATTTCAGTATGTTCTCTATCTACTACCTTAGTTACCTGTACGCCAACTATACTGTTGCCAATAGTATGTATTCTCCAATTGCTGAAGGTGCTTTTCTATCTCAGAAATTATCTGTTGTTCTGATGTAAGCTCCAAGATTCTCTTAAAATCCGCTACAGCTTCCTCCATACGACCTAAGAATCCATTTGTTTCACCTCGGATTTTGTAATCTCTGATATTTACAGGATTCTCACGGATTCTCTCATTTATATTAGCAATCCCTTCCTCATAAAAATTCAGTATACCTTCTGCTTCCTCTCGCAATTCTTGGATCTCAGCAATAAGACATTCAGGATCTCCCTGTTTTAGCATAAGGGCTGCATCAAAATCGTCAATAGCGTCTTCATATCGATCTATGTTGTATTTCGCAAGTCCTCGTCTGTAATACGCAGAGAGTAGTTCAGGGAAATCTAAATCTAACCGTATTGCGTTGTCAAAATCTGCAACTGCAGAAAGGAGTGCCTTATAGCGAGCAGCAGGGGTAGATTCACCCGATCCAAAATAGGATTTCATACAACCGCGATAGTAATATGCTTCAGCGAAATTTGGGTTGAGCCTGATTGCATCATCATAGTCAGCAATGGCAGAAAGGTCTGGCATCTTTGCCTTTCCACGATGAAAATATGCATCAGCAGAATTCGGATTCTGTTGAACAACTTTATCATGTTCTCTTAGGGGCAACATATTAGGTTGCTCCTTGGTAGATTTGGTGTTGATTCGTATTATAACGAAAAAACCACAGAGTTGCGAACACAACCTGTGGCTATTTCATTATATTAAACGGACCCGACGGGACTTGAACCCGCGACCTCCTGCGTGACAGGCAGGCGCGCTAAACCAACTGCGCCACGAGTCCATAAGAGACCTCTAACAAGTAGGCGGGACAGGACTTGAACCTGTGACCTACAGCGTGTAAAGCTGTCGCTCTAGCCACCTGAGCTACCCGCCCAAAATGAGATTTTGATAGTCTCATCTCAAGGACAATATTAAGTATAATACAAACAGTTCTGTTTGTCAAGATAATTTAATATTTTATCTCTCTGTTTTCCTATTAAATCTTTAAGAGTATACCATTTTCAATTAAACTATCTACAAGTCGATTATAATCTAATTTGGACTAATTTACTGTGAAATTTGGAGTGCTGTAGGGGCGGTATGTTCTTAAGAAACTACGAATCACGAAAGTTAATTCTCATTTAGTATAGTAACGAAGATGACATCTGCATCGTTTTATTTCTTGATAATAAAAAATATAAAATAAAATACATATACTGATTTCTATCTCCCTAATATGAAATAGATTTGTGTTAGGTAGATTTGAGTGGAAGCAGAGGAGTCTACAATATGAAATATTTTTCTCTGTATACAGTAATCCTATTAGTAGTGAGTGTTGTTGGTTGTGTTAGTATACCGAAACAGAATCAATTACTTGATAGGCATTACTCCTATACAAGTGGAGAAAAACAAACAACAATTGATGAATGGTATACATTGATTTCAGATTTTGAAAAATTACTTCAGGTTGATGCAAACAATGAATCAGCAGATGATCTACAATTTGCAATTGCCTCCTGTTGGGTTTGGTGTTTTAAATATGGAGATTCTGAAGCCCCAAAAAAGGCGATTTCTGCATTTAGGAAAGTTATTTATACATATCCGAACTCCACACATCTACCTCGGGCTCATTATTGGATTGCACGTTGTTATACATTAATAGGGGATTCTGCCCGTGCTGCACATCATTATCAAATAGTGGTTGACCGATATGCAGATACTAATGTTGCCTCAGAAGCAAAGTTGGAATTGGGTAGATCTTATGTAGAACATGGATATAAAACCCGTGCTGAAACTTTATATGTTGAAATTGTTGAATCAGAATCTCCAAAAGATGTAGTCACTATTGCATCTAAGGAACTGCAAGAACTGAAAGGACAGAAAGTAACACCTAAACCTAAAGAGCAACCAATTAATAATCCAGAAAAGCCAAAACCAAAAGCTGATACTATCCCAACTACTACCAAACCAGAAAAATTAACTCCCGGATCATTGACTCGTGAATTTGGTTTGACTGCAAAAACAATCGTCATTGATGCTGGACACGGTGGTAAAGACCCAGGTGGAGTTGGATCAGGAAACATAACAGAAAAACCAATTGCACTAAGTATTTCAAAGAAAATAGGGGCTTTGTTATCAGCTAAAGGGTACACTGTTCTATTCACGCGGGATAGCGATAGATTTATACAATTAAGAGAGCGTACAGCATTTGCCACAAGACATAAAGCCGACCTTTTTCTAAGCATTCATGCCAATGCAAGTGGAAATTCAAAAGCTAATGGTATTGAAACATATTATTTAGATGTTACAAGTACGGATAAGAATTCGGAACTTATCGCAGCACGTGAAAATGCAAACTCCGGGTATAGTATACAGGAATTGGAATCACTCCTAAAGGGGATAATAGTCGAGAGTAAGAGTAAAGATAGTCGGAGATTAGCACAACATGTTCAACAAGAAATGGTCAACGCTACTGGTGCTACAGATAGAGGTGTTAAACACGCACGTTTTGTCGTTCTAATCGGTACCACTGTCCCCGCTATTCTTATTGAAACAGGATTTGTTACGAATCCAACTGAAGGACAAAAGCTATTATCTGAAACATATCAACAAAAGATAGCATCTGCAGTTGTACGTGGTGTTGAAAAGTTCTTAGGAAGTAATCAGACAATAAGTCATAAGAACTCGCCTAAAATCAATGGGTATCTGGCATCCACAAATCATTAGTTTCATATAAAAGAGAAAGTTTTAACTTGATTTTACTAAGGAATAGGATATGTATTCGTACATAATACGAAGCCTTACGTGGTTGAATACAATTCCATCCAAAGCCATAACCCTCCATATCTTTATATTCGTCTTTTTTCTTGGATGGGTAGCCAATATATCCGCACAACAAGCGGATATTGCCATTTTGTTGCCATCAACCTCAACTGGTATCTCTGAAGGTGATGTTAGTTATGCCCGTTCTGTTAGTAAACGTTTTATACGTATGCTAAAAAGCATAGGTTTTAATGCAGATGAAATTGATGAATCTGCCGCTGCAAGTAAAAATCGTTTTCAGAATTCAGTTTCAAATCCATATAAATTGGTAATCCTACCACTTAATCAGAAGATATCTTTGGATACTGCTGTAGTGCTAAACGCATTTGTTGATCGTGGAGGTAAACTATTTGTTACCTACAATCTGGCTGACGAAGTAGGTAAGATGTTAAATGTCCGAAGTAAGAAGTGGATGCGTCGAGAATCTCCTGGGCAGTTCTCCACTATTCAATTCGACGCTCCTGATGTCTTAGGATTACCGAATTCTGTCAGGCAAGTTTCTTGGAATATTACAGTAGCAGAGGCAACAGATCCTACTACAAAGGTAATTGGACACTGGTATAATTCTGATAATGAATCTACAGGATATCCTGCATTTTTTTTAGGTAATGCGGGTGTCTTTTTTAGTCATGTTTTCCTTCCCGATGACATTCAAACAAAAACCCAACTTCTGGCTGCACTACTTGGACATATGATACCTGAGTTTCAACATGCAATTGCAAAACGCGAATTGGATGCCTTGACTACTATTGGTCATATTACCGATCTTGATCTTCTATCAAAATTTGTTGACTATGGAGGGGTCTCTGAAGCAAAACATGCTTTACATGCTGGGAAAACAATGTCTATTCAAGCTCGAACAAATTATGCTAATAAGAAATATCATGAAGCAATGAACACATCGCGGCAGGGTCGAGAAGAATTGGCAAAAGCATACAATCTCTCACATCTAACCGATACAACGGAAGGCCGTGCTATTTGGAATCATTCTGGACTCGGTGCTTATCCTGGGGATTGGGAACGATCAGCGAAGGAATTAGCTGATGCTGGAATTAATATGATTCTTCCAAATATGGCTTGGGGTGGCATTGCCCATTACGATAGCAGTGTTTTACCACAGAGTAGTAAGTTTACACAGTATGGTGACCAGATCCAACAATGTGTTCAAGCAGCAAAAAAATATAATTTAGAAGTTCATATTTGGAAAATTACTTGGAATTTAGAAGGTGCTCCAGAGGATTTTGTAAAAAACTTACGTGATTCTGGACGGACACAAGTTTCGTCAAGTGGTGAACCGATAAATTGGTTATGTCCATCACATCCAGAAAACGTAAAACTGGAACTGGATAGTATTATGGAAATCGTGCAAAAATACGATATTGATGGAATCCATCTTGATTACATACGTTATCCAGGGGGACATGCATGTTTCTGCCAAGGATGTCAAAAAAGATTCATGCTATCTTCAAGAATCAATGTTCAAGACTGGCCTAAACCCGTGCTTCCAAATACAGGACAATATAGTAAAAGATATAGCAATTGGCGTGTTGATCAGATTACTCGGTTAGTCCGATTAATTCATAAACGGATCCATAATGTAAATAAGGATATAAAACTCTCGACTGCTGTGTTTGGAGGATATCCTTCCTGTGTCACCTCTATTGGACAGGATTGGATTGCATGGGCAAAGGCTGGATACATCGATTTTGTTTGTCCAATGAATTATACTGAAGACAATAAATATTTTACGGACCTCTTAGAGAATCAACTTGCCTTGATGCCTAAAGGTGTTGCGATTTATCCCGGCATTGGTGCCACTGCCTCTAATTCCATACTAACACCTGACGGTGTAGTAGGTCAAATCCATCTTTTACGATTCTTAGGTGCATCTGGTTGGTGCATCTTCAATTATTCATCTAATATATCAAATACAATCCTTCCTGCTATTGAATTAAGTGTCGGCAAGAAGAAGGCTAAACCAGTTCATTAATTAAGTTGATTTTCATTCCGTATTATTTAGGGTTGTTATTTTAGGATATTGCCAATACCTATAGTCATAATACACAATTAAATAGTCTTACCGATTTACTTGACGTTTATAGGTTAATCCTTTACACTGAATAAACATGACATTTTAGGTGTTGATGACACCATTTTCAATTTAATTCCGTCTATCTACCAAACTTTCTTAATTCATGAACTACCTGTGTCATCCTTCAGGGTTCACCACTTGAAAACATAGGACAGAAATTACACGTTGATTTCACTGTCATCATACATACATTACCAAACTCTAATTATTACAAACTCTTAAAGGAGAAAACTGTAGTATGGCTCAACAACCAAATATCCTATTTCTAATGAGTGATGAACACAGTCCACATGCAATCGGATGTGAAGGCAACGATATTGTGCAGACACCAAATCTTGATCGTTTGGCAGAATCCGGTACATACTTTGATGCAGCATACTGTCAGTTTCCACTATGTACACCTTCTCGTATGTGTATGTTAACCGGTAAATATGCCAACAGATGTTCAGCATGGGATAACGGTTCAATTCTATATCCTGAACATCTTACGATGCCTGCACATTTTGTACAACATGGGTATAGTACAGCCCTTGTGGGGAAAATGCATTTCGGTGGCAAAGAACAAAACAACGGTTTTGAATCTCGACCCTATGGTGACCTACGGGGACGGGCAGGACATCAACGCGACCCATTACAAGGAAATATGGGTGGTAACCGTGGACGTACTAAAAACGCTGGTGTCACCGAAATACCATCAAGTCTGCTACAAGAACGTGTAATCAATGAGGAAACGATAGAGTATTTGCGTTCTCATCCTTCTGACAAACCGTGGTTTCTACTTGCAAGTTATAGCCGTCCACATTTCCCATTAACTGCCCCCAAGAGATTAGTTGATAAATACTACCCAGATAACATCGACATGCCAAATATTCCTCCAGGTCATCTTGAAAATACACACAAGTTTGCAAAAGGTTTACGCAATCACTTCAATACAAACGATATGCCCGATGAAGAAATACGTAAAGCACGAGCTATATATTATGCATGTTGTGAATTTCTTGATGAGTGTATCGGTGATCTGTTAACAATCTTGAAACGTGATGGTTTGTTAGATAACACGATTATTGTTTATACAACAGATCATGGTGAAATGGCAGGTGAACATGGACAATGGTGGAAGTCCAGTTATTATGAAGCGGCTGCACGTGTTCCACTGATTATATACGATAACCGCTCAGAAGATTCGCACGGACGACGTGTGAATGCTCCTGTAGAATTAAATGATCTCTATCCAACACTTTGTTCTAAGGCTGGTATCCCTACACCTGATGGTTTAGACGGATCAGATCTAACAAGTCTGATGTCTGGCAATAGAGATGGTTGGCGAAATACTGCTATTAGCGAATACTGGTCAAACCAAACATCCAGTCCGATGCGGATGTTAAGAACACCTCGGTATAAGTATGTCGCATTTCCTGAGGATGAATCCATCATTTTTGATTTAGAAAATGATCCTGGTGAATTTGAGAATATCGCAGGACTGCCTGAACATAGTAATTTAGAAGCAACATTGCATGAACAACTTATGGCAGGTTTTTCATGGGAAGATGTTCAGAAACAGAAGGTTATCGACAAAGAACGCAGTAATGATTTCAAGGAACCGTGGGGTGGTGGAACCCCAAATCAATATACATTACCTGATGGCAGAATTGTCGATGCCGAACTCTGTCTTTATAACCCTGTCCTCCGTGATGAAACAGACGGACAATAAATTAAGTGAAATGGGTTGTGTTAGGCATGGTGGTGGATGGGTGTGTAAATAAATTGTCACTCAATGCGTCAACTGGTAGTTTATGCTATACCGCAAGACGCAATCTGGAAGATTACGATACAAATATCGGACTGGAATACCCCGTCCCTACGAAGAGGAAGAGAAGATTCGGGAATCGGAGTTATGGAATCAACGGTATGAATGCCCTACGGCATTCCCCGCCTACAGAAGAGCCTAATGCTTCAATTGACAACTTTAGTGACAAAAACTTTACACACCCGTGGTGGACATGATGCTTGACACAACTATACAAATTGATAGGTTTAATCCTTATGAATTGATATCAACACTATGGAAATAAAATATGCCTGTCCACCCAAAGATTCGTTTTTCTGCCATCCTTGTAGGATTGCTATTAGTAGGTGGAATTTGTGCAATCTCACCCTATAACAACTATTTCTTAGAAAATTCCAGACTGGCTGGTAATCATCTCCCAGTTGGCTCAATTTTAGGTTTACTCCTACTTGTTTTCATTGTCAACCTTCCATTACGTTTCTTGAGATGGAGTCGTCGTTTTTCATTCACATCCCTTGAATTAACTGTGATATGGATGATGCTCATTGTTGCTGTTGGTATTCCATCCATGGGACTCTTACAGTTTCTTATTCCCTGTCTTGTCGCACTTGGATATTTTACAACACCGGAAAATGATTGGGCAGAAACCCTCCAACCACAAATCCCAGACTGGTTAGTAGTTACAGATACACAAGCTATAACTGATTTCTATGAAGGACTTTCTCCAGGAGGCAACATTCCATGGGTATCTTGGATCAATCCTCTCTTGGTTTGGACACTCTTTATAGTTGTTTTCTATTTTACAATAATCTGTTTGTCAACTATTCTGCGAAAGCAGTGGGTAGAACGTGAAAGGTTTTCCTTTCCACTCATCCAGATTCCTATACAATTAGCAGCAGAACCAGCCAGTGGATCACTACTAAACTCATTTTTCAAGAATAAGTTATTATGGGTAGGTATGGTCTTACCGCTTGTAATTCACTTCCTCAATGGTCTCCATGCCCACTTCCCAATGGTACCTAAGATACCAATGCTATTTGAAATTCATCGTGCTTTTACTGAAAAACCGTGGCATACACTGGGCATGTGGCCTGGGATGAATATCGCTATTTATTTTTCTGTAATCGGTGTGGCTTCATTGCTAACATTGGAAGTATCCTTCAGTCTGTGGTTTTTCTTTCTCTTTTTTAAACTCCAATATCTCATCATGAATATTACGGGAGTAGGCATTGGACCGTGGGTCAGTTGTAGCCGACAAGTAATGGGTGGTTACCTCATTTTTGTACCTGCTGTTTTCTGGGGTGGACGGGAACATATAATATCTATAGCAAGAAAAGTTTTTGGTATGGATAGAAACACCAATAACATTAAAAACCAACCTTATGCCGATGATAGTAACGAACCTCTTTCATATCCTATAGCCTTCTTCGGATTCATTTTTGGATTTATTATCCTTGTAACATTCTTGGTGATTGCTGGAATCAAAACATGGGTAGCAATCATAACGATGCTTTCTATCTTTGTAACATCTGTTGTTTTATCATGGATGGTAGTCAATGGTGGTTTGTTGCTCGTACAAGCTCCATTCTTTCCTTCTGATTACATTACTTATACACTTGGGTCGGGTGCAATAGGACAAAAAAGTTTGGCTGTTCTAAGTTTTCAACGAACATTTCTACGCGATTGGGGAGAGTTTATGATGCCAAACTTCTTACACAGTTTCAAAGCTGCGGATGAAGTAGGACTGATGCGTCGGAAAGTTGTTCCGATTCTGGGAATTTCAATACTCGTTGCTCTTGCTGTATCAGTTTATGCTTCATTGACATTGGTTTATAACAAAGGTGGATTATTCCTTCAGAATTGGTCATTCGTTAATGCACCACGGGGATATTTTAATCGTATGAATAAACTTATCCAATTTCCTGTTGAGACAAATTGGGGTGAGGTATATAGTATGATTGCTGGCGCAGGTTTTACCGGGTTTATGTTGTGGATGCGACAAAGCTTTGTTTGGTGGTCCCTGCATCCGATCGGTTATCTATTAGGGGCGACATATCCAGCATTTCATCTATGGTCATCTGTTCTTATAGGGTGGATGATAAAATATATGGCACTTAAGTTTGGTGGTCCACTGACCTATCGTAAGATCCGTCCTATCGCATTCGGTTTAATATTTGGGGAATATGTGATGGTAGGGATTTGGATGTTTGTTGGATTTTTCACTGGTATTGGTTATTTTGCACTACCCCGTTGATGTTGATATTAAGTAAAAAAGATAAGAGTTAAATCTCTTTTTATGGAACATTCTTGAATTTTTAGTGTATAATGTCATTGAAGTGTAAAATTACGAACTATTTTCATTTATGCTGCGGAGATAATTGCAATGTTCAAAAAACATTGGTTATTGACAATTTCACTTACGGCATTGGTTTGCCTTCATTCTATTTGTCCACTATATTGTGCAGTTGTGGAACAGATGTCTTGTGGCAGCACACTTATTCAAAATGAGTTAAATGAAAATCAATCCAGTTCGTCTTGTTGTCATAGAAATGATGTAGAGGCTTCAAGTGAAAACGATAACACATCAGAAGATGGAAATACATGCTGTTTAACAAGTTTCGAAGTAGTTCTTCCTGAATTTACTCATCGTCTTGACTATTCACCCCGAGCTGTTGAACACTTAAAAATTGCTTCAGTTTCAATTGATACATTGTTAATGGTTGGTCAAGATCAACAGTTTTACATTTCCATTCCACACAAACTATCTTTCTTACCCTTAACCTATACTCTTTCCCGCCGCGGTCCTCCATTCATCCTTTCATAGAATATTATCTTAGTTGACTATTCTTATTTCTGACTATTGTATAGTCCTGGAATACATAGAGTAATTGAAACTCTTTTTATGAATTGATAAATTTATATGGAGGAATATAATGAAATCCCTATTTTCCGCGTCTTACATACCAAGAATTGTTATTGCAATATTCGTTGGCATCCTGTATTTTGTAAATATAGGTCTTACTGCCCAACATGAACATCATGGTGCTCATCAGACCGAAAAAACTGATGCCTTGAATGTGACCTTACACACAGAACCAGAAGAGATTAAAGCAGGTGAGCAAGCAACTCTAATGTTCAATCTCACCGATAAAATGGGTGAACCCTTTACAGATCTTATGATACACCATGATCGGGTTCTCCATGTTTTAATTGTTGGTAGGAATCTACAGATACTTGGACATATCCATCCTGAAGATTTTGATGAGCGCGACATGATGACAGAACTTGAAGGAACTTATACTGTTCACTTTACTTTTCCTGCTGCAGGTAGATATATTTTGGCACTCGATGTGATGACAACAGATGCAGAATATTCAAAATATCTGTATATTGATGTTGCAGGTGAAAAGAGGATGACGGATCTTTCTGAAGATTTCAGTCGAGAAAAAACTGTATACGGTTATACTGAAGAGGGTGGTGACCGATACACTAAGGCTGTTTTAACTGATGGAAAAGGCACTTCAACATATCAAGTGAAGATGAATGTCCAAGAAAAAATAAAAGTAGGAGAAATGGTTCATATTGATTATCATTTTTCACAAGCAGGGAAACCGATAACCGATCTTGTTCCATTCTTGGATGCTCCAATGCATTTTGTTATTGTTAATTCTGATTTAGATGGCATAGTACATACACACGGTTCAGTGATGATGAATATGGATCATAGTAAAATGAAGAAAGATATCTCGCACAAAGGGCATAAAATGGAAAAAGAAGAACCTACTACCGGACATAAACATCAAGGTAGCACCCCTGATAAATTCGGACCTACTGTGATGCTCATGACTACATTCACGAAACCTGGAATTTATCAGATTTTTGGACAGTTAAAACATAAAGATCAGATTCTGTTCCCCACATTCATGGTAAAAGTAGAGGAGTAAATCATAAGTCTGCTGTCTGTAGTATTTAACGACAGCAGACTCTTTATAAGGAGAAGAAAGATGTTAATCAATAAATACCTTCCTACCCGAAATAGTATAATATTTGCGTTCGTATTTGCAATGGTATTCACACCGATACTCGGTATTACGCATGAAACTGAGTGGCCAGGTGAAAAACTCGCTGACATTTTCCCGAAAGCGAAAAAATTCGTTCAAAGAAGTGTTGTGCTTACAACAGACAAGATTAAGTCTATTGAGAAAGACTTGGGGACGAAATTTCGTAAAGAAGACTATAAACCGATTTTCTATATTCCTATTGGTGAGGATAAGAAACCTATTGGTTTAGTATTATTCGTTGATGTGCAGGGACCACACGGGGTTATTGATGGTGCTGTTGGACTCAACATGAAAGGTAAAGTTGTGAAAGTAGCTGTTTATGATCACAAGGAATCTGAAACAATTACCTCAGAGAAATTCCTTAAGCAGTTCGTTGACAAGGGGATAGACGATGCTTTCACTGTTGGAAAGGATGTTGAAGCAGTTAAGGGCCAGGAAGATGCCTCTAAGGCAGTAGCTTTAATTCCGAAAAAGACACTGGTTATGAGTTATGCACTCTTTCTGAAACGTAAACCCAAGCCAGAAGCAGAAGAAAAACCGATGCCGGAGGAACCAACGGAAGAGATACCTGAAGTTGAGGATTTAAAGGAACTTATGATTCTAATGGTAGATGCATATTATGCTATTGTAGATTACTTTGACAAAGGTGAAGGGAAGGAAGAAGCTGTATCTGCTGCTAAGAAACTCGTACTATATGGAAAAGCCATCTCCGAATTTGAACCACCTATGAATGCTGATCTGACAGAGGAATACACCGAGATGCAAGAAAATTTCGGTAAGATGCTTACTGAATTTGCCGATGCTCTTGACAAGTCAGGGATAACAGACGAAACACGGGAGCAGTGGGATCAAATACTGACATTGGTCAATCAGGCACATATACGATTTACTGGTGAAGAGATTGATATTGAGTCGTATTAAAGCAAATTCTTAGGATAATTTTCGTAAATCCATGCATTTAAGGAATAAATCATGCGCAAAATACTATTTGTCTGCCTATTGGTACTCTTTTGTACCTTAAGTGCAGACCAATCAGTCCACGCTCTCCCGGCATTCTATAAAATGTTCAAAACAAAATATAAATGGACTGGTGGATGTAATGTCTGCCATTCTTCAAAGAAAGGTGGAGATTCACCTAATCCTTACGGTAGAGCATTTTTACATAACGGTATGAACCTGTCAACATTTACACGTATTGAAAAAATGGATTCTGATAAAGATGGGTTTAGTAATATAAAAGAACTAATTGCTCGGTCATATCCAGGGGATGCATCCAGCACACCGGAAAATGTCGAAATTTCGAACGAAATCTCTGAATCTGATGAAGATATCAACCTTGATGATGACGATGTCTTTAGTTTTGATGATGCAGAGGTTTCAAAGGATGCTGGTAGTTCAGATTTTCTTGGTGGAGCGTTTGGAAATTTGGTATTTGGCGGGGCATTAGATATACGTCGTATCACTCGAGGACAGGATTTATTACCTGATAGAGAGAATTGGGATACGGGTACTACACTAATTCACGTTGCTGAATTTGTCGTTACCACGAGCATTGGTGATCATGTGAGTGTATTAGGTGAACAACTGTTGACGACCTCCCCTTTAGGTACACAAGTCGCTGATGACCATGGGTTTGTTTATGCAATTTTGACAAATCTTCCTGTTTTACCGAAAGGTGCTTCTTTGAAAGTAGGCAGGTTTCGTCATGGATTTGGGATAGACACAAAGTCGGACGCAGCAGCGAACCCGTTATATAATTTAGTAAGGAAAAATATCGGTTTCATCTCTGATCGTGGATTACAACTAAATGGATTTGTAGGACCTGTCTCCTATGTACTTTCACTTGCCGACGGTCCTGATTCTCTCCGTACGGTTACAGAAGGCACAGTTTCTAATGGCATTCAGATTGGTCCACACGGCAGTGGAGGTGGTATCCTAAAACCTATAAGAAATAACAGTCCACCAGTGTTTGTTCATTTAAACGGGACATTGCCTATTTTTGGCAAACGTATATGGCTTGGTGGTTCTTATTTCGATGGGAATAGTTACCCATTTAATTCGATTAATGGTGATGTAAATCCTTCCTCATTGGTTTATAAACGGCGTGCGGGTATTGCAACGAGTTTCAAGTTGTGGCGTTTTGACATTGCAGCTGAATGGGTTAGAGGTAGAGACACACAACTCTTGAAGTATCTTTATATTCCTATACCACCTGAAGATCGAAATTCCTCTGTGGAAGGATATTATTTTCATGCAGAATTACCATTGTCTGAAACATTAGATATTCGGTTGAAGTACGATGTGTGGAATCCTGACACCACGAAGTTCAACACATTTACATTCAATCGGTATAATGAAGAACAGGTGTGGTCAACACTCGGCGGTGCATTAACGTGGCATTTCACAGAGGGTGCGTTTGCAAGGATTGTTTATCAAGTAGATAACGTTGAAAAACCAATACGTACTGCAAGGATTATTCCACAATTACTGGTTGAATTTTAGGATAGATATACATTTTCTGATAATTACTCAGAATATCAACCACATCTAAGCAAACGCATTGAAGATCCTATGCCGAAACTGTCTTCCTATAAGATATTCCACAATATACTCAATGTGATACCATTTCTAAGACATACTGTCTCATTCTTGGTGGAGATTCTATAGGAACTATTTCCGCATCGCGGCCAGGAGGTCGCTCTTTCAGAGGATTTGCTTCCCAATATATCCGATCCAATAATAATCCATAAAGGTGTTTATTTATTAGAATTGGCATAACAAGACAGTGAGTTTCTTGTGTTCGGATGGATGTCCTCGTGGTGTTGTACGTGTCCATTGGTATTGACAGTTATTACATTTATAGCGTTGCATGTTATTGACGAAACCATATTTGATGTATTGAGTTGCTTGACATCTCGGCAGTACATTGTATTCCTCTATAGCAAATGTTTATATTAATAATGAGGATAATATAATCTGTCTAAAATATTCAAGAAAAAGTTTGATTTTTTTTGGCATGTGTTATGCTTCACTGATTGATTTGGATATTTGACAAATTTGATTTGCTTGTCCATGCACCATTATTTAGTTAACACTCTCAAACTGATTATTAATTATCCATGAATCATTGTTGCCATGTAGTCATATTGAATGGAGAACAGTATAGTGTATAGAGTGTTTTTCATCGGCATTCTGATAGTAATTCTCGCTGTAGGATTTTTTATTATTCAAAATGAGGTAGTACAAATCAAACAACTGAAAAATGATAAAGAAGAATCCAGTCTATTACGTCGTCAGTATATGGATGCGCGAAGAACCAAAAAAGTGATGAAGGATAGAAAAGTTGAGTCAAATCAAGTAGATGTAAACCTTGTTAGGTCGAAACCATCATCTGCTTCCCAAAACGGAATACTCCCCTCAGATAAATTACCGATTAATGAAAAACAGGATATACCCTCAGCAAATAAGAATATCCAATCTAATGAACCGCTGTCATTTTCTCCACATGGTTTTGGAGCCTATCCGAGTGTTCCTAACGATTTTCGAAGTGCACTTGGAAATCCAATCTGGGAGCATCCAAAATTTCCTGATGGTATATCCCTTGCCAAAGGAGCGGAATTACTTCACCGTGTTTTAATAAAGTCATGGAAGGAGGGAAACAGGACTATGATTGGTGCTTCTGGTGGTTCTAATGGAAAAGTATGGATAACTTATCCAAATACGATTTATGTTTGGTATGGTGATCCTATTGAAGATGAGAACGGAAAGATCCGCATTCCAATCAGGAGAACATCAGGTGATCCAGATATTAAATTATCAAATGAGGAAATGCGAGATGGAATTGTACCATCTGGTATACGGGTATTAGATGGGGATACAGATGCAATTGATATAGATAAATTTCTTAACCTTAATGCAAAGTAAGAAAGGAGTTTAAAATGACACATATTTCAAAGTGGTCAATCTTGATGATATTTATAATTATTCTAACAACTACAACATTCATAAATGCCCATCATCAGACAGGTGAAAGTGAACATATTAACAATGATGGAACAGGTTGGAAAGCAAAATGGGATAGTAATTCTACACATACTGCTTTTGCAACTGTCTATGTTGCGGAACGTATTATCCACAGGAGTATTTTTTCTAATGTAAGAAAGACTGAGAGTGCTTATTTCTCGGTACCACAAAACTCTTCAAATAACGAGATTAACACCGGTGCATACTGGTTAATTATAGCTAACCCTGATGTTGACCGAATAATTGATAGGTATACTGGTAGGACCAGTAATCAATTACGTGAAGAATTCAATTGCTGGACGAGTAAACCAGCAGTTGCCAAGTCAAGAGCGTCAGTATTGGTTCGACCAGATGATGACGCAGAAGTGGATATAGAAGTGAATATGTGAGATATGGGTTTTCAATAATTTCAAAATGTATAACATGTAGTGGGTTTGTTAATGCAATACTGACGGGTCTTGTGGTGCATTAACATGGCATTTCTCCGATGGTGCGTTAGCAAGAATTGTCTATCAAGTAGATAACGTTGAAAAAGCATCCCGTACTGCAAGGATTATTCCACAATTACTGGTTGAATTTTAGGATAGATTTAGATTTTCTCATTATTTACTCAGACAAGTGATTTAATATGGAAAGGGTTGTTTGACACCTATGTGTTCAAACAACCCTTATCTACCTTGATATTTACTAATATATCATTCTTATTACGTACTATATTTATTCTATTTTGTATCATTTGTATTGGCATGAATGGCAATCAATACAAAACAGGTGGTTTGTAAGTTCTCTGTTGGTGTTTTGAGTTCTATAGGTGTATCGCTAATAAAACCACCATTTTCAGATTGAGCTTTTGTAAAATATGAAATCGCTATACGGCGTGTATTAAGCGGATCTTCACTTGCTGCGAGTGCCATAATTACAGAAGCAGTAACCTCTGGATCACTCGCATTCCCTCTATATCTGCCGAAACCCCCATCCTTATTTTGGAATTGCTTTATCCAAGCAATCTGCTCATCAAGATCGTAGTCAGGAGATAGTGCCTGCAATACCCAAGAAGTTACATAGATATCCGATTGTGTACCACTGGGTAATGTCCATCCACCATCAAAATTGATCCGTTCTGGATCTGCTATCCATTCCATACCAGAGAGAAGTGGTTTGAAGTGCCTCGTTGTTAATCCAAGTTTTTTTAGTCCGACAAGAGAGGCGGCTGTATAGAGGATGTGTCCAGTATTATTACTTTGACTCCCCCAACTACCACTACGATTTTGTGCTTTTTTATGCCAGTGTAACGCCTTAAATCGTACATCCGGTGCAGTATTTCCTTTTGCCAATGCAATGACACTGAAAATAGTGTGAGCAGTATTGTTATTCCAACTACCATTTTCATGTTGGTTTCTTTCCAGAAATCTAACACCCCGACGTACGATACTTGATCCTGTTCCCCAATCCGCATCAATCAGAGACCAGATTGCAAGTGCGGTGACTTCAACATCACTTTCTTCACCCGGTATTAGTGGCCATCCACCATCCACATTCTGATTATTTATAATGTATTCCTTAGCGTTTTCTATTGTTGTAAATAACGAGGAACCTTTTGAGGGTATATCCTGAGCAATTGTTATTGATGTACTTAAAACGATAGTATTCAACAAAATTATATTAAACAGTAATTTGAATCTGTTGTTTTGTTTTTTCATGTTTTCCACCTATGTATAGAAGATTTTGCCTGTATCGAAAACATAGGAATATTTAGCAGTTCATTATGTTTGAGGTTCAATTATAACCTTATAGACACCTTCATTTCCAAGCATATCAATCCCTTGTTCTAATTGATTTAGGGGTAGATGATGTGTAATTAGTTTATCTAACGGTGCTCGTGTTCTTTGGAGGAAATCTAACGCTGTCTGAAATTGGATCTGCGGATATGCCCACACACCGCAAACATCAAGGTCTTTGTTACAGATCTGATGTGGTCTTACCTGTGTATCTCCTGAATCCGTGTAGTGACCAACTTCTATGACTTTTGCTCCACGCCTAACAACATCCAATGCTTCGGAGAAAACAGCCGGAATACCCGCACATTCAATTGCTATATCCACACCGACACCATTTGTAAGACTCTGAATTTGTTCAACCCGTTCTTCTGGTGTTGTATTTCCAACATTAATAACTACATCCGCTCCCATATGCTGTGCCATTTCCAAACGGCTATCTACAAGGTCTGTAGCGATAATAGTACCAGCTCCGCTATCTCTTAACACGGCAATCACAAGCAATCCAATCGGTCCACATCCGAGTACTGCCACACTGCTACCAATGCTATAGCCATCCCCAATTTGTGGTAAACCTGGAGCACAAGCACGCTCAACTGCGCGTGTGGCTACAGCAACAGGTTCAGTAAGCACTGCTATCTCCTCGGGAATATCGTCAGGAATTTTATATACCCAAGAGTTTCCATGAATATATGTGCATTCAGAAAATTCACCGGTTAGATAGGGAGGTGTTTCACTATTACTAAACCCATAAATAGTCCGTCCAGAACACAACGTAGGACGTCCAGGTACGTGTAAGCAATAGTAGCATCTACCACAATTCTTAGAACCGGGGACTACAGTAATTCGGTCACCCGATTTGATTGGACCACCCATTACATTCATAACGTTGTTGGCATCTTTACCGATTTCTGCGACTGTACCGACCACTTCATGTCCTGGAATTACAGGAAATTTCAGTGCTGTATGTCCAAGGTACATGTGTTTGTCACTGCCACAGATACCAACTTTGTCTACTTGTAGTATGAGGGAATCGTCTTCTGGTGTTGGTTTTTCATATTCCCTAATTTCTATTTGCCCTGGTTGGAGCATTACTGCAGCCTGAACTTGCATAAAAATAATTTCCTTGTTATCGATGAGATTAAGATTTCACTAACAATGACATCCATAATCTAAGTTTTCATAAGACGAGAATATACATGTCTTTGATGATACTCTTAGAACTCTTGTATTGTATAACACCACAAATTCAAAATAGTAGCGTTCTATTTTATAAAACTAAACATTAGATTATCATTTTGACCAAAGTGGAATTAATACCTTTGTCAATTGTGCTAAACTCTCCAAATTGTGTGCTGGTAGAAAATAATCCACATAAGGCATGGCAGTTCGAATTCCTCTACAAATTGGTTGATATGTTTCACTCCCAAGGAGTGGATTTAACCATATAAGTTTATAGGCATGTTGATGTATCATTTCTATAGATCGACGGAGTATATCTGCATCTCCACGATCCCAACCATCGCTAATGAGTATCACCACGGTACGGTATGCTGAGAAAGAGGACGCAAACTGTCTGTAGAATTCTAAAAGACTTTCTCCAATTTTTGTTCCACCTGACCAGTCTGGTACCGTGTTAGCTACTTCATTTAAACCTTCTGCTAAACCCTTTCTACGGAGAAGTCCTGTAATATTTGTGAGATGTGTGCTAAAAACTGCCACCTCAACTTCCTTTAATTCTTGCTGCATTCCGTATATGAACTGTATCAAAAACTTGGCATAACAATCCATAGAACCACTTACATCGCACAGAAGTAAGATTTTTGTTTTTTTAACTTTTTGTTGTTTTCGCTTAAGTTCGATAGGTTCACCACCGTGTGCAAGGCTTTGCCTCCAACTTTTTCTGAAATCAATGGTTTTTCCTTTCTTACTAACAACTTTTCGTCTGCTAAGTTTTGTTGCTAATACATCCGCTAATTTAGCAACAATGTCGCGTGCCCTTTCCATATCCTCAACAGTAAATTCACTGAAATCTTTTTGAGTGAAAATTTCTTCAACGCTATAGGCGATAGGATCGTCTTCTTGTGCTTCATCATTTTCTTCTTCTGAATCTAACCATTGATCAAGTATGTTATCTGCATCATCTTCATCGTATAGATCTTGTAGTGCTGAAGGTTCAGGTTCACTATCCATTTCAACCGATTGGAATTCAGGTCTTGGATATCTCCAGAACAGGTTAAATGCCAGATCAAATTTCTCCGAGTCTGTCTGATTAGCGATTAGATTTGTACGCGCTGTATGATAAAACGTCTCCCGTTCAGTAATGTCAATCAACTGTACACTCTTACACCAACTTAACTGGTTGGTTGTAGTGACTTTCACACCCATTTGCCGTAGGAATCCACAGAAGTCTGTAATTTCTTGAAGAAGTGTGTGATTTGTCATTTCAACTTTTCTAATGTTTATTTCTCCAAATAAGCGATGAATAGATCCAACTCTTTGGAAAGATTTTCAAACAGTCCACCAATTTCTTTACTGATTTTTTCTATTCTTTCGTATACCAATTCCTCTCCATAGATATTATTGAAAACGTAACGAAATTCTAATAATTCTTGTATTCGGAGACAGGTTTCTTGAGTAATTACAGGTGGTCGTTCATCATACCGTTCAACCATTTGAGATAGCAATTCCTTATGCCACATGCTTCCATCAGGTAAATGTAAATCTACATCAAGAGCTATCCGTCTAAAGATATTCTCCATCCCTTGATAACAATCTACAAGATTCTTAGCAATAGTTATTTCAATTTCTTCCATATATTCATCTGGGGCAGACTTTATTTTTTGAAGTCTGTCGTCAATTTTAACTATAGTTTTTTCAAGTTATCGCGTTCAGTACCAATACGTTCAATAAGTCCAGTTCTGTTCACCTCAAATATTACACCTTTTTCAATATATCTTAGTTTTTTCCTTATTCGTTCTTGAAACTCTTCTCCACAATTCTCAAACATCACGAGATCTACCTTAAAGAGTCTACTAATATCTGATGCAACTGATAAAGCACGTAGATACCTATCATTAGAGATACCCCATACAACAATATCAATATCTGACCATTTTGAAAAATTGTACCCTTCTGCAAGTGAACCAAATACGGCAACCTGAGTTGCATCAAAATCCTCATAGAGCTTTGCTGCAATTCGATACGCAGTGTGCCACGCACGTTGGAGCAATTCCTTATCAACCTTATGGTATTTCAAACGTTCATCAAGATGGTATGAGGATAGTGTATCTACTTCTACGGATGGATCTTTTGTTGGGTAAGTGTTTTCTTTTGGATGCTGCATCTCACTGTTTCCTTGGAAAATGGGATGGCAAAATGAGTTTAAGTTGGCTTTAGGTTGAGTACGAATCCTGTACAATGTAAATCTAATTTCTATATAATAGTGTTGGGAACTGATAGTTAATATATAGTATCAATTAGACTTTGTAGGAAATGGAAGTTTACTAATCATCCAGTTTCCTTTCGGTTTTACGGTGGCAGTAAAGCATTTATCACCTAAACAAACACGTGCCACGACAGGGTTAACTTCTATTACCACATCAAACATTTCGATTTTTATGTTCCCACCAACCACTGACCATGATCCACCTTCATGGACATAATTCACTTTCGGTGATTTTACTGCAATACGTTTGAAACTTGCTTCACCTTCAGTTGTAACATGAAAGGTCAAATCAAAACTGTAACCGTTAGCTTGAGCAGAATAATGACAAATTTCTCCGGGTTGTAACACAAGGTCAACAGTAGCAGGTTGTGGGGGACGTGGTGTCCCTTGTCCTAACAGTGTTGATAGGCAACCTTGTACACAGAATGAAATTATTAGTAGTGTAATTAACGAAAGGTATTGGAATTCTGAGACTTTTCTTATATTTTTCACAGGTTTTATTGTATCAACTACATACATTACTCACTCCTTATCTATGCCAATAATCATTTATCCAATGTTCCAGATTGATGTAACAAATACTTGTCGGTTATACCCTCATACAAGCATTTATTAACGAATTCTATCATATACGTAGGGATTTATCAACGAAAGTCAGCATTGTGATAGCAACCATAATAGGATGAAACTAAGTTCTACGGCCAGAAATTATACATCGGTTGTTGTGTGATTACGCTAATTAAACTCCAAATACCACCTATCGTAAAGTCCCCTAACATCAACCCCAGAGCAAACATTACCAATTGTTGCGATGCACGGGGACCACTAATCCTTAGTACAGACCATTTTACAATCGAACTAACTACCATACAACTCCATAAATACCGCATTCCCCAATCACTTGATACGACAAATCCAATTGGGTGGAATGGCCACCAAAAGAATCTGGCACGCATAAACATTAGTAGAGTAGAAAAAAGAAGTCCAAATGCGATACCCCCTGTAGCATAGAAGTTGGGTTCTGTAGGATAATATAACCACCTTTGTAATCCGCTGAAGACACGCTCCCCGAATCCTGTTGACCAACTGCTACTCCCGCTCATGTTTAATGCACCGTAGGTATAGTAGAGATAAAGAATTACGCCAAATACCGTTATTGAGGCAAAAGCGGAAATACCGAGTAGTGAGAAGAACAGACGTTTTGGATCTATCCCGGACCGTTCTGATAGTTTGAATCCTTCCAACTGGTGTGGCATGGGATTACTGGTATAGCTTCGATTAAACCATCGGAAAAGTGTAAAGGCGACAAGATTATTCGTTCCTAACATACGTGTGCCGAGACTGTCTATTAAGATATGATGGTTGGGCATATTCTCCATTGCATGTACTGGGAAACCTTGTTCAGCACGCATTCGGGTTAACACCAGCACGATAATAAAGTAAATTCCAAAAAAGATTGGAATTAACCATAATGACATACCGATCCGTTTTGAAAAAATAAAGAGTACTGCAAGTCCTGCTACTATTCCCCATAGTGCAAATCTATAAGAAACAGGTTCGTCTTTATCTTCACCAGTACGGTGTCGTGCAATACGGAATACACCTCGAATATGACGTAGATTCAGTACCAATACTGAGATGAAAATACCGATTGCTGCGCCGAAGCATTGGCGGTCAATGTATGGGAACCTAGGTATACTTGAAAATCCTGCAGCACTTGACACTACCAGTTGTGCCTTATAAAAAATGAAGAAAAACCAACTGGAGAAAGATAGGTCAAGTGGCATTAATAGTCCAAGTCCGATTACAAATGGATAGTAGGACATGCTTATACCACCAATAGCGTTCCAAGGTTTTTCTGTGAATAGATGTCCAAATCCTTGCCAACCTCCAACCCGTTTTATTGGCAGTGATGGAATTGTAGGATACAAGAAACTAAACCCATTCAATATTCCAATTGATGCAGCAATTCCAAATCCAATCCAAGTGATACGATGAGAAAATAGAGATTTGGTGTTATGTGTAAGATGATATGCTATCTGTGTGATAGGATAAGCAAGTCTTTCACGTTCAATCCATTGTTTCCGTATGATGACGTTGATACATAACATTACCAGTATTAATGCGGTAATGAACAACGTCCAAGAGAGTGTTGGAACCAACCATTTACCTATGATTTCAAATGTAGAGAGATTGGTTATGCCAGTATAGTATCCTGTTAATGCTTTTGTGTCATCAACAAGAAGCCATCTTGGGAGATAGTCCCAAAAGAGTTGTTTCCATTCGTTTTCGGGAGTAGCGAACCAGAAGGCATGTCCCACCGTCGTGACCAGAATCGTCATCAAGGTTATTGATGGGAAGGCACATGCTGTACTGAGGAGGATATATATAGTGAGGAGTTCTGCGTTGGAGAGTAAGCGAATTCTGGATGTATGTCGTACAACAAGATTGATGAGGGTAAATGTGAATACAACAAAGACGACATTATAGAAAGGAACAGCGTAAGTATTTAATGCATAACCGACAAGACCGACTTCACCTGCGATAATCCAGTAGAAATTAAACGGTATTAAAATAACTGTAATTGCGACTGATTTCCATGTGACTCCATCCGATTTTAGATGTTCATCTTCTTTCATGTCGCTTTAGATTCCATGCAGAAAAGTGATAAAGGTATCAAGTTCTTCCGAAACATCTGTATACAAGTTCCTTACTTCTTTCGCTTGTTTTTCTGCTTCTGCGTAAATCAATTCATCACCATAAATATTTCTGACTTTATGACGAAACCTAAGCAATTGTATTAGTCTATGGTAAGATCTTTCACTCACAACAGTTGGTCGTTCATCACGGTGTTCACTCATTTGTGTCAATAAATCGTTGTGCCAACGACTTCCGTCTGGTATGTGTCTGTCAATATTTTTAGCAATTTGTTCAAAAATCTTTTCTAAACCGGGGTAAACCTCAGCCAGGTCAACTGCAAGAGCTCTTTCAATAAATTCCCGTGCATCAACTGGTAATATATCAATTTTTTCCAAAGCTCTGTCAATTCTATCAATGGTTGTAGCGATTTTCTTTTTTTCATCTGAGATACGTTGTATCAATTTTTCTCTATTAACTGAGTAAATTTCTTCATCACGCGTATTATTACACGTTTCTCGGATATATTTTTGTGGATCCGTATCAACAGGTTCAATATAGATAGCTTGACTTAGTATTCTCTCACGGAAATCTGTGTTTGTAGATTTGAAGTTGATAATATCAATCTTGAATTCAGAACTTAAACCTTCTGTTTGCCAGAGTGCATCAAGACATTTGTTATATGAGAGTCCCCATACGATAATATCAATATCTGAATACTTCGTAAAACGTCTTTGTTCAGTTAGAGAACCGAAGACAGCAACTTTCGTGGCAGCATAATCCTGATAAAGAACTGCAGCAACACGATATGCTTCATTCCATGCGCGTTTTAATAATTTTTCATCAATCTGTCTGTTTTGCCACTGCTGTTTCAGATTTTCTCTGCGTTTTGCAAGATCTACTGGTGACAATTCTCTCGTTGTAGTGAATTCAGACATGATTTAATCCTTGAAGCAAAATTATTCTGTTAAATCTAAATGTAATTTACGGTTGAATAGAACCAGCATAAACGTCGTCAAGGGCGTCTTCAGGAAGGGGTTCAGGACTATTTTTTGCAAACTCCAAAGCTTCTTCAAGTTCAGTGGCAAGTTCGGTGTCTATAGCCGATAGTTCTTCTTCTGTGATACCTTCTTCATTGATGAGAACATGGGCGAGTCTACGGATGGGGTCACGTTGACGTTCCTGTTCTTGTACCTCTTCACGGTCACGATACGATGTTCCTGGATCTCCAATGTGGTGCCCTCTGAATCTGTATGTATCACAGTTGAGTAGTGTTGGACCTTCTCCATTACGTGCCCGTTCGACGGCTTCTCCTGCTGCAGCATACACTTTAAGTACATCGTTTCCATCAACAGTAACGCCGGGAATATCGTAAGCTGGTGCACGTACAGCAATATCTTCTACCCGTTGATGTTCACTTTGGGGAGTTCCCATACCAAAGCGATTGTTCTCACAGACAAAAACGACTGGGAGTTCCCAAACCGCTGCCAAATTGAGTGTTTCATGAAATACACCTTGATTTGTAGCACCGTCGCCGAAGAAAGATACAGCAACTTGCTGTGTGCCTCGGTATTTTGCAGTGAGTGCTGCACCTGCTGCGAGTGGGATTCCAGCGCCAACAACCCCGTTCGCACCGAGAATACCTGTCTCTTTGTCGGCAATGTGCATTGATCCACCTTTACCCTTACAATATCCAGTGGTTCGCGCAAACAATTCAGCCATCATTCGGTCGCGTTTTCCACCCTTTGCTATAAGATGACCATGTCCCCTATGTGTGCTTGTTATATAATCGTTATCATTTAAATGTACACAAACACCGACTGCGGTAGCTTCTTCACCAATATATAGGTGTAGAAATCCGGGGAGTTGTCCGCTTTGATACAACGTACCTGCCGATTCCTCAAATTGACGTATTTCTACCATTTTGCGATACATTGTAATCATCTGTTCTTTTGTTGGTTTAGTCATAATTCCTTCCTAAATACGCATTCCATTTGGTTTTAATTTAATTCGATTGATTAGGCATACGAAACTATCATTGCATGGGACGGTTTCATCTAATGTTATAATTGAATCACACTATATAGGTTCAATACACTCAGGTGAATCGTTCACGGGTTTATTCACAAATTTTGATACTGGATATGCTTCCATCTCTTCACCTGAATATGCCGTAAGAAGATGCTGAAGATTTTCTTTGGGTTGTTCTCCAGGTGCTAACCATTCTGCATGGTTTTCTTGGGGTAGAATTACAGGCATTCTGTGGTGTATTTCTTCCAACTTAGGATTAGGGGAACATGTGATAATAGTACAAGACAGTATTGGTTTTTCACTCCATTCTGGTTTCCACTGTTCCCATAAACCCGCGAATGCAAAGGTCTCTTTTGACTTTAGTCGAATATAAACAGGTTGCTTAGTTTTTTCTCCCGGAGTTGGCACCCATTCATAGTATCCATCCGCTAAAACAAGACATCGTCTTCGCTTGTATGCATTGCGAAAGGAGGGTTTTTCCGATAGTGTTTCTGCCCGTGCATTAATCATCCTACTACCGATTTTTGCATCTTTTGCCCATGAAGGAATTAATCCCCATTTGAAGAATTCCAATTTTCTCGTATCATTACCGGCTGTGATTTCATTAACTGTATTGGTAATGACAGGAACATCTTGTGTTGGTGCGATGTTATATCGTGGTTTAAAATCCATTGGGATCTCAAAATCTTCAAGAATTGACCACATGAGTTCAGGAGGAGTAGTCCAGGTAAATCGTCCACACATTTCTTATCTCCCTTTAATCATTGGAACTTAGTGTTCTATTAAACTGTATTATAAGAAACATAGTTGACACTTCAACCTATTTGGGTTGTGGTACCAGAATATCATCTCTCCATCTAAGACGGAATGAAGGTCGTACAAGTGCTTCTGGAGATTGAAGCGTTAATCCGCCATCAGCTGTTAATACGATCCCGGTAACAAAATCTGCTTCATCAGATGCTAAAAAAAGTGCGACATTTGCGATGTCTTCGGGTTTTCCATAGCGTCCTATTGGGTAACAGTCTTTTGATGCTTGATCTTCTAATGCATCAGCAGCGAGAGATACTTCACCACGCTCACCGACAATTTGTCCAGGTGCAATAGCATTGGCGCGTATACCTTCTCTACCATAATCAAGTGCGATGCTTCGGGTTAAGGCATTAAGTCCTCCTTTTCCTGCACCGTAAAGACCAAAACCGGGATTTGTAATTGTTGCATTTACAGTAGAGATGAAAACTAAATTACCACCACCAGTTTTTATCATTTCTGGGATGCAATATTTTGCTCCGAGCCAAGGACCTCCAAGTGTTACACCGAGGCTTTCATTCCATTCTTCAGGTGTAAACTCAATAGCCTTTTTTGTGTAAGAATGTGCTGCATTGTGTACCAATGTTGTAATTTTGCCGTACTTAGATAAAGCAGTATCTACCAACGATTGCCATGTAGTTTCTTCTGCGACATCTCCCATTACTGGAACAGCCTCACCACCAACATCCTCTATTCGTTTAACAGTTTCCGCAAGTTTCGATTCGCGATGGCGTGTATTGACAACCACTTTTGCCCCTTCACCAGCAAACTTATAGGCAGTTGCTGCTCCAATACCTCCCCATGCTGCCCCAGCGACAATAGCGACTTTTCCTTCCAATCTCATAATTATTCCTTTCGATTATTGCTACAACTTTTAATTATTATATCATACTTTTTGTTTAAAAGGTAAGTCGAGAAGGTATGTAAAGTTTTTTATCACTAAACATTACGCTCCTATGCTATCTATATACCAATATTAATCTCAAGTATCATCTTTAGTATTCATCTCATCTCCAGTTATGTTAGATGAATGGATACTGTGTATTGTAAAAACTGTTAATTACTGGTGTGTTGAAATATTTCCACTTACACGGAAACCTTCACGGAACAATTTTACGAACCCTTATTCTATAAGGGGTATAATTTAAATTAGACCGATTCTACTTGAATCACGAATGTTAAGTAAAACATAACTTGAATGTGTGTTTAGTACTAATATGTTTTTTATACTAATGCTTAGTCAAGTGATAATCGATGGGTATAGTCGTTTTAGTTTTATACGTGCATCATCTGTAGTAAACCTCCAACTTGTTTTGGTCTGTTTTTCATTTCTTCTGTTTTGCCAT
>JAGFCA010000162.1 GCA_022394755.1 Candidatus Poribacteria bacterium | reverse complement strand
CAGTGGGATTTGGCATAAAGGGTAGATTCGTTGCGAAGATGTTTCCATATATCAGTCCTTATATAACGATGGTTGTGCAAAAATGAACATTCTTTCAAATGATTTTGTCTTAGAGATTGGAAGTGGTCACAACCCAAATGTACGTGCGGATGTATTATGTGATAAATTTATAGATGACGACGAACAACGTGGCGGAATGATCGTAACAGATCGTCCGTTGGTAGAAGCAGATGGTCAATATCTTCCATTTGTAGATGGCGCGTTTGATTATGTCATTTGTATGCATGTATTGGAACATGTTGAGGATCCCGATTTATTGTTGACCGAGATGATGCGGGTTTCATCAAGAGGATATATTGAAACGCCTTCAGAAATTGGTGAACGTATTTATGGATGGCCTTATCACAATTGGGTAGTTAACGAAATTAATGGTCATCTTGTATTGCATAAGAACCCCAAACAGGCTGAATTTGGACAACTTTTTCATACATTAGCAGCACAAGACAGGCATTGGAGAAAGTTTCATATTATGCACCATGATCTATTTCTTGTCCAACACGAATGGAATGAGAAGATTGATTATGAGATTTTACTTGAAAAAGAATCACCCCTTAACCTGTCATGTCCACAGACAATTGAGAGACTATTAACATTCGATTTGCCAGAACAGACACATAGAGAATTTTGGTTAGTGCTCAAGAGTGTGGTGCCACGGAGTATCGTTTCACGTGCCAAATCACTTTTTGCAAGAAAACGTATGGGACGATTAACCAAATCACTGAAGGAAATTATAATTTGTCCGAAATGTAAGGATGATGTATTGTGGAACGAAGATCGGATTCTTTGCCGTAATTGTGATAAAGCCTTTCCAATAGTTGATGGTATTCCAAGAATGAATGTAATGCCAATGATGTCAACATAGAATTGAATCGTAAATTAGTATAAGTCAATTATACAAAACATATAATAAAGAAATGAATACAAATAACATTGAAAACAGGAATATTGTCATA
>JAGFCA010000007.1 GCA_022394755.1 Candidatus Poribacteria bacterium | reverse complement strand
ATATCGAAGCAATTAACGCTGGAGAACCAGATCATAAAATCGCATCAATCGTTGGAGAAGCAACCCAATTACCACCATCAACCATACGAAGATGGGCAAAAAGATATAATTGGCGTGAGGATACAATAAACAACAATCAATTATTACTACGTGAAGAATCTGAAATTCTATACTCCATGAAAGAGCATAATAATGTAAATCATAAGATTACGGAAAGTATAGAGACCATTACTTACACAAGTTATTCTGGTATTATTTATCCATTTGAGATACACAGATTAGGAGGAGAATTTCCATTAGTTGGTGCTGTCTATATTTTTACAAAAAAGATTATATCAAAAGGGAAAACTGTTTACGATCCACTTTATATTGGCCAAACAGATTCTTTACAAGGTAAGTTCTGTGAACAAAGAAACTTCAATTGTGTAAAAAAATATGGGTCAGAATATATCTGCATAAATCGTGTCTTAGATGAAATACACCGGCGACAAATCGTCACTGACCATCGAATAGCACTCAATGCTATTTGTAATGTCTAAATACAACATGTGATTGATCAGAAGGTGGGTAAGATAATTGTCACTATATGTGCTTTGTGTCTGAATCGCAGATTACACTGAATACACGGATTACGCGGAAAAGAGGGCTTTGTTATGGATGGTTTTCTTTTCTGAATAAAGGATATACAGAGTTACATAGAAAAGTGGACTTGCTACATTTATTCTTTGATCCACGAATCTGAATAGGACTTTACACATTTCTCCCCGTGAATCAGGAATCAGAATCAGAATCAGAATCAACGGTATGAACACCTTAGGGTGTTCACCGGGTATGAACACCTTATGACATACCGGGGTTTATTCAATTTATATCATTTTTTCTACACACCTGTCACCTCTCCCAGGATTACGGAAATACAAAGAGTCTGGATTCGGAGATCCCTCCTACAAAGAGCAGAATTCTTAAATTGAACCTTATGAATCAAGACAGTGTTGTAGATATATTTTGATACATTGTTGTAAAGTGACAAAAACTTTATATCCCCTATGTTGTAGATAGGTAAGATAACTGCCACATTATTATGATGAATATTGAATGGATAAATAAGAAAAAAGGAAGGATTTATGAAAATCCTTCCTTGGCATTAGTTTATTTAAGTATCAACATACGTCGTGTTGCGGTAAAATCACCAGCCTTGAAAGTGTAAAAATACACTCCGGTTGAGACCTTCTCACCGAGGTTGTTTCTACCATCCCAAAAAGCTGCGCGTGCACGGTTACGGTAATATCCTGCGGGTTGATGTCCTAATGCCAACTCACGCACAACAACACCGCGAATATTGGAAATAGTCATCGTAACATCAGATGCCTTGGATAGCTGATAAGGTATCCAGGTCTCAGGATTGAACGGATTCGGATAGTTAGAGAGTAAAACTGTTTTATCAGGAACACCTTCTCCACTATTTGGACCACCAGGAAGAAAAACATCTGAAATTACTGTTAGGGGCAGATTAGCTGATTTTACTAAAGACAATCCTGAAAACCTTGAAGGTATTGTGGATAAAGTATCTATATCATATTTAATCCGCCCTCCTTGACCTACGGTTAGTATTTCAATATTATTTTCACTTGTAACTGTTCCTTTTAATATTCTCAAATTGAATGAGCTTTCTATTTCTCGAATAGTAATAATAACAGGCACAGTTAATGTATATGGAAGACCTGTATTGACTTTAGCACTCACTTGATTTGAAGTATCAGCCTCAAGAGAGATTGTCATTACAAGTGGATCAACACTATTGCTTTCTGCCTTAATCGCATTAATACTTGACAAGCCTTTGAAAATGTTATTTGGCAGTCTTGATAATTGATTATTTCGTATATCCAGATCTGTTAAAGATGACAATTTCTGAAACAAGGTGGAAGCTAAACTACTCAAGTCATTAACATTCAAGTATAACTTTTTCAGACTGGTTAGGTCATCAAATATATCACCCGGTAATCTTGAAATGGAATTGCTGGTCAACTTAAGTTCTCTCAAAGAACTTAAATCATCAAATACATCTGATGGTAGACTTGTCAAACCTAATGACTCTAAGTTCAACTTTTTTAGAGAGGAAAGATCATCAAAAACACCATTCTCCAAATTTCCTACAGGGTTACTACCCAGATCTAATTCTTCCAATGAAGATAACCCCTCAAAATCATTTGTAGTTAATGAAATAATTGATTTATTTGATAAGTTAAGCGTTTTA
Source organism: Candidatus Poribacteria bacterium (assembly GCA_022394755.1). Classification (GTDB taxonomy): domain Bacteria; phylum Poribacteria; class WGA-4E; order WGA-4E; family WGA-3G; genus MSPOR6. The sequence goes on along the minus strand of JAGFCA010000007.1, from coordinate 788 downwards.
ATATTCGATAGATGTGTGTCTGTAACATCGGCTGCACTTGATACACCATCAATCGCTGCTATAATCGCATCCATCACTTGACTTGTCCGTTCGGACAACGGGGTTGATTCCAATACATCTGTGACATTGATGGTAACATCTTTAGTCGCCCTACCATCACTATTCGTAGCGACAACTCTTACTGTATATGAATTTTTTGTTTCGTAATCCAGTGCTGCTTTGGTACTTATCTGACCAGTACGACTGTTAATACTAAACTTATTCGCATGAGTACCCGTAAGAGAGTATGTTATTGGAGGTAGGCGTTTTGCAGTTACTGGGTCACCTATTTTCGTATCTGCAGCGGTTTTTTCAGCTACTGATATAGTGATAATCCCTGTAACATTAAAAATAGGTGGATTAACATCTGAGACATCATTCACATTGATTGTTACAGCAATACTACCAGTCTCGCTGTCTGAATCAGTGGCGGTTATTGTTACAGAATATGATTTTTTCACCTCATAATCCAGAGCCGTCTTAGTACTTAACTGTCCGGAAGTACTATCAATTGCAAATGACGCTGCGTCTGTGCCGCTGAGGGTATATGTCAATGTATCACCATCGTCATCCGATGCCGTTATAGCATTACCAATGTTTGTATCAGCTGCAGTATTCTCATCAATAGATCTTGTCGCAGAATTTGAAGCAAATACTGGTGCCTCATTGACATCAGTAACATTTATCGTTATGCTGATGGTATCTGTTTGACTTCCATCAGAGACAGTAACTACCACAGAATAACTATT
>JAGFCA010000066.1 GCA_022394755.1 Candidatus Poribacteria bacterium | reverse complement strand
CTATAACTAACTTTATACCAATTGTTTAATATCACTCATAAGAGTTTACTCTGAAAATTGCAATGACACATCAATAGAACAAACAAACGAAAAATCCTGATTTCCTTCTACAAACTATTTTTTTTTATACCTTTTACCCACATATTATACGCTATAAATTAAAACCAATTCAGGATCGTTGTTATGCCGAAGAAAATCACTACAATCTGTATACAACGTATCTCATTAATACGAATTGTGTGTTTTTAGTTAATTCCTCTTTCGTAGGGGCGGGTTTACCAGCCCGTTGTATCAATATATAATGCATGGTAGGATACAAGAATCTTCCAAATATTTGATTTATTAGATAGGGTCTAGAAAAAAAACTATACATACACCATTTAATTTATAACACTTGACAAAATAGTGTATATCATATAACTTTTAATTAAAATAGATTAATCTATTTTGTTACGTTTAATCTATTACGTTAGAATAGATTATTAATCAATAGTATACTTCCTTGAAGTTATACTATTATATGTAAAAATAATTATGTAGAACGAGTTGTGCTAAATAACTTATAGTAACCAACAGGTTGGCATGAACTATAATTGGTATGTATTTCATTCATTATTTTATATTTTCTTGACCCTTAGGGATCTAATGTTAATAACATAAAGCGAATATACGTGGATATATTATCAAAAATTAGTTAACTGGCACAAGTCGTGTGTATCACAAAAGAATGGAGGAATGATTTCATTATGAAAAAAGGATATATAATAGTACTCGTATCAGCAATTTCTTTCGGTTTATTGTTAGGTTTTTCTCAACCGATTTTTGCTATAGGTAAAGTTAATGTTGATGGTGGACCAATTCCTGAAGCAGATTGGATGGTTAAGGTGGCTGGTGCAGAATTGAGTGAAGATCATTCAGGTGTGGACACATGGATTACCAAATGGTATGGTCCTGATAAGAACTATTCAAATAACGGTGGATTTGCTGCTTCTGCTCCAAAAGATCTAATTGATTTAGGTACAGGTGGAAAACTGAATCAGCTTGAATTATCCACAGTCAACGGATTATTGAAAACTAAGAATACAAACATTGTTTGGGAAGATGGCAATGGCGGAGCTACAGAATGGGAAGTGTTCGAAATTGAACCAGCTAATTCACACAATATGCAAAAAGATGATGGAGTTACTGATAATTTTGATAGTTATTGGATCTGTGTCATTGAAGCGAAAAAAGACATGAAAGCTGTTATGTCTCCAGCGCATGATGACCATGCTCAGATATGGATTAATGGTGAAAAATGGTATAATAATCCTACATGGACGGGGGCAGCACAACAAGTTGATTTCAACATTGAAGTTGAATTAGTTAAAGGGGCGAATGTCGTCCTATTCCGTTGTGGTGAAAGTGGTGGAGATGCGTATATCAATCTTCACTTTGATGATGATACACACAAGGCGGTCAAGTATTATCCGGATAAGTCAGATGATCAAGATAGTTTCTTTAAAGAGGTCGCTGGTGCATTATCAGTGGAACCTGAAGATAAATTGACCACTACCTGGGCAGATATCAAACAATAATAGAAAGTAAACTAAAAAGGCGGGCATTATATGCACGCCTTTTTTATTTCAGTACCAATTATATTGATAATGTCTTAATATTAATTTACTCTTTCATCTTCATTAAATCTTGTCCAAGAACTAAATACAGGAAAGGGACGTGGTAGTACGTTATCGGTATCATTGATTCTGAATTCGATCTTTTCATCATTATATATATTTCGTACTTCTATAGCAACACCGTAGATGATTATACAATCCTCGCATTTTTCTGGAAAAGTCTGTTGAGTTTTAGTAAAAAAAATGTCAATTGGTAATAAGTATCATTCTTATACACAAGGATATCATCTGAAGAAATTTGCCATTCATTAATGGCTTTACCGCCCTCCGAATATTGTCCCCATAACAACATTCTACTATCCTTATGATTTGAAAAATCAATGATAACTGCCTTTCTCTGATCAGCATCTATTGATGGAGAAAATTGTCTAAATGACCTGCCTTGTAATTGTGATAATACATCTGATCTTTCATCACCTAATACAAATGTTAAAGGATTCTTACAGGAACTGAATAGTAAAAGAAATATGATTGGTAAATGGAAAATAAATTTATTGATTCTTAATTGTTTTGCTACTATATTATTTTTGAAGGCACATAGAGTTCTCATATTTCACACTCCAAATGTATCTATTATTGATAGAAGTTTAACATATCACATAAATAATATTCAAATTAAATGTGTTAAACATTGCTTGATTTTACTTTTTACCTTCCCAAACCGGATATCAAAAATACTTAGTAGACATGCACAATGCATGACAATATGACTATGAGAGTCGATACATCTAAATCATTATTATACATGTGTGAATTGACATATATTTAGATGAACTTAATTGTAAAGTTTCAGAGTATTCAGAGTAAATCAGAGAATACCTCTATATAGAAACCAACGATTCTACCTTTCTATAACTGACTTTAGAGCAATTATCAGATTTTATCCCACAATACTTACTCTGAAATTTTAGAGTAAGTAATTCCTTTTCCAATTGAAATATCTTCTATAAATTATCATCTAAGCAGAACTAATTTAAAGTAATCTTTGTAGTTTCGTGGATCCTCAAATGACATTCATACACGAGGAACACCATAAGATTTTTATACCGTTGTTTCCTGGTTCTGATTCCGGATTTGAGGAAACGCATGAGAATTAACATTGACCTAAATTAACTATACTATAGTTTGGAAAGTTTCTGTCAGTCTCATATTCGTGTATTCAAGCGTTTTTTCTTTTTGTTTGGATGTTGGTATAACTCACTAAAAAGGAATTTATATCTAAAGTTGAGATTTAAAATAGCACTTCAACGGAGTAGTATGTTGTAAAAACTGTCCAACTATAGTTAACTATATACAATCTCTATCAATTAGAATTGGTATAATGTGCTTGTATCAAATTTGTGTCTCTGTTAAAATACAAACTACTCCAAGATATAAATGAGGTACAAATGCAGGAAATCATTGTAAGGGCTGACAGACTTCATGAATTCACTCGATCATTGTGTAAAAGTACCGGCTTATCAAGTGTAAATGCAGAGTTAATGGCAAAGCTGTTGGTTCAAACCGACCTTCGTGGGGTTCATTCACACGGTACGCGTGCATTACCAGGTTATCTCAACCAAATATTAAATGGTTCTCTTAATACTGAACCAAATTTACGTATTATTACTGAATCAAAAAGCTCTGCAGTCATTGATGGGGATAATGGAATAGGACATATTGCCAGTTCATTTGCCATGGAGACAGCAATTTCAAAAGCCAAATCAACAGGTATTGGTGCAGTTGGTGTGAATAATGCAGGTCATTTTGGGGCTGCAGCCTGTTATTCCATTATGGCTACCTTAGATAATATGATTGGCTTTTCAACGACGAATACAGGAAATCCTACGCTTGTTCCACCCGGTGGAGCAGTACCAGTTACTGCCAACAATGCTATGAGTTATGCTTTACCAACTGGGGATTCACATCCAATTGTATTAGATATAGCATGTGGTGTTTCTTCATGGGGAAAAGTTGGAACATTAAGGATGTATGGAAAGGATGTTCCTGAAGGATGGCTACTGGATGAATCTGGAAATCCAAGTCAGGATCCAAATCATGGTCCATGGATGGTCCCTGCAGGTGAAGCAAGGGGTTATGGTTTGGCACTTATAATGGGAATATTAGCTGGTCCATTAGTAGGTGGAATGATGTCTTGTGTTAAGACAGGATCATCATCAGAACACTTTTTTATCGCTATTAATATTGAGAGTTTTACAGATTTTGATTCTTATGTAGATCAGATTAAACAAGGCATTAAACATATACATAATGCAAAAACACAGGATGATATAACACAAGTATATTTACCTGGAGAAATTGAGTGGAACAACTATGATGAATGGATTGAATCAGGCATACCTATACATGTAGACCATTTACGGAACCTTGAATCAATTGCAAATAAATTAGATATCAGTATATGCTGGGAGTGGTAATATGGCAGAAAATATTGAAAAAGAATATGTTGATGGAGGAGAACTACCTGATTGGGAGGTAGCAGAGTTACCTGAATCTCCACGTTACCAATTTGGTAAGGCTTTTGCTGCCATATTGGGTCCAGGGATAATAGCACTTGGAGCATCAATCGGTAGTGGTGAATGGTTATTGGGACCTAAACTAACTGCACAGTATGGTGGGACACTATTATGGATTGCAACTATTGCAATAATTCTGCAAGCATTTCTTAACACCGAATCTATCCGATATACATTGTATACTGGTGAACCTATGTTAAGTGGGTATATGCGGTGTAAACCAGGACCTCGATTCTGGGCAATTATATATTCAAGTGTTGATTTTCTTAGTAGCTGGCCAGGATGGGCAATGACTGCTGCAACTGCCCTTGGCGCAATTTATTTAGGACATTTACCTCAAGAAACAGAAACAGGAACAGTTAGAGTATTTGCCTTTATAATCTTTTTTCTATGTCTTGCCATTGTAATGGTTGGAGGTAAGATTTACAATTCTTTAGCTGTTGTCCAACTCATCATGGTTGTTCTGATTATAGGTTATCTTGTCTGGGTTGACCTAACACTTGTATCTCCTAAAGTTTGGTGGACAGTAATTAAAGGATTCTTTAGTTTTGGATCTATTCCAGCTGTTGAGGAAGGCACAGCATTTGACTGGTTAACGTTAGGTGCTTTTGCAGCTTATGCAGGTAGTGGTGGATTAGGGAATATCACTATATCAAATTATGTACGCGATAAAGGATGGGGAATGGGTAAACTCGTTGGTGCAATCCCGTCAATTATTGGTGGTCAAAATGTAACTCTTTCCCATATTGGTAAAGTATTCCGTATTACACCTGAGAATATAGAAAAATTCCGTGAATGGTGGAAATATGTCCGTTTTGAACAATACTTTATTTGGATGATTGGATGTTTTATTGGATTAGCACTACCTGCCATGTTAACCCTTGAATATGTGCCATTAGGTCAGCAGATGGAGCAATGGCAGGCTGCAGGTTTTCAGGCTGAAGGATTAGCAGAAAAAGGTGGTAGGTTTATGTGGTATCTAACGCTTTTATGTGGTTTTTGGGTACTATTTTCTACTCAACTTGGTGCTGTTGATAGTGTTCCAAGAAGGTATACAGATATAATTTGGACAGGTTTTAAGAGCGCCAGAAAATTGGGAGAACACAAGTCAAAATGGATATATTATCCAATATTAATCGTGTATATTCTATACGGTGTAATTGCCATGTATTTTGCCAAACCACTGTTCATGATTCTTTTTTCTGCAACAATTGGTGGTTATCTGCTTGTCATTACTGCTATACATACACTCTATGTTAACCGTAAGTTCTTACCAAAAGAAATACAAGCACCTTTATGGAAACAGATTGGTTTAGTATTATGTGCTGGTTTTTATTCAATTTTTGGTACTATAACGATATATAAACAGGTTATAGTTAAGTATATTCTGCCGTTATTTTAGGAAATAAACTTGAGAATAAAGTAGGTCTGATAAATGCATTAGAAGGATATCATGGAGTACCGAAAGACTTCTTATTGTAACTGTATATGTTTGAGTGAAGGTTTCTTCTTCAGACAGGTATAAGCGATTAATGCGACAATCGTATTCATTTGAAATCATGTACAACTTCTATGGCGAGTGGGTTGTATCTCAGTTTGACTTTTCAGTTCTTTATATTATGACTCTATCCTCATCCGTTTTTTATTAAGGCTGCGTCGGTATTAGAAATATGTTCAGGTATCATATTCATACGCTCCTTGTAAATAAGGGACACACCGGTTTCTTGGAGAATCTGACGAAGATCTTTTGAGTTGTATCCTTTATCAGCAAATACTTTACCAAAAAGCCTTTGGCACGACTATGGCACAGTTATTGTGTCATCAACGTTTTCTGCTGTCACAAGAAAGGACAAAAGCTCACCTTTATCTTTGATGACAGGATGCAGTTTGAAATTATTGAACCACAACATAAGGACTTAGAACATCCCACCTTATTAAATAAACACACTATGAGTTGAAATGCCACGACTGTGGCAGACAGGAATAGGGGTTAAGTTTATGAAGGAGACACCACGACATTTACCAAAAAGGATATTCAAAACATAGAAAACGGAACCAATACTTCTTGTGATAGCTGCGCAAAACGACTTTAGCTAACAAGGTTTGGAAACGCCAAACGTAGGTGGTAACAGACATAACCCTGATAATAGGTTTTGAAATTCTTGTATTGTTTATGATGAAAATGTACAAGTATCGTCATGACTTCACTCGGATGTAGATTCCTCTGTCTGACTTTTGTATTGCCTGTTCTAAGTATGACCCACAGCTGGCGGTGTACTTGATATTGGTCATAGTGAATGAAATTGTCATCAATTTCACAGAAAAGTGTAATTATATCAATCAGAGAACTCCTTAGTTTTGAGTTAATGCTAAAATGCATAATAACTAAAGTGTTTCTATTTACAAGTTTTAATTATCAAACTCACGTTATTTTTTCTAAAATATCAGAAATTGAGAATTCACATAATTGTTTTATAATTCTTAGCATGAAATTGTGTCTACATTTGACACTCTCCACCTTTTATATAGCTCATATATTATAAAAATGGAGTCTAAATATGCCAAAATTAGATTTTCTAAGCAATAACTTGTATATTTCGATGGTAGTTTCTGGATTGTTTTGCATAATTATATTTGTGTTTAATATCTCTATCTTAATACTTAGCCTTATTTTTGGTCCAATTGGCATATGGGGAATGTGTTCATTGGCAGTAACATATAGGGAAAGAGTACAACCTGAGTGGAATTCCACGAAGATGCGACACATTCTAAGTGTGTATCTAATAATTACCATCCTTATTTTTAATATAATTTTTTGGGTAAGTTGGATTTGGGGATCCTAATAGCAATCAACCCGTAGTTCGGATGATCTGCTCATTCACTACTGAATAGTCTACGCTAAATGTTCAGATAATCTTTTTCGTTAGAATCAATCCTACTAAATCCACTACTTCGTCCTAATTAATGTGGTTTCTATTGATGTGGAATACCATATTATATTCTTATCGTTGATTTCAAAATAGATACATATGATTTTCAGACTTACGTTATTTAGGAATGATGGAATGCCAATATGGAAATGATGAAACACTACACTATGGTAGTATTTTTAATCTTATTTTTAATTTTATTCAGTTGTAAGAATTCAGTATATCCTTTGGAGGATATGGTATATATTCCAGAAGGTGAATTTCGTATGGGGAGTATTGAAGTTGATGCTGATGGAGACGAACAACCCATACATACTGTATATGTTGATGCATTCTATATAGACAAATATGAGGTGACAGTAGGTGAATATAAACGGTTTATTGAGAAGACAGGACATGATGCGCCAGATTGGGAAGAAATAGCAAAGTATTCACCAACTGATAATCACCCAATAATTAATGTTACTTGGTATGATGCAAATGCTTATGCTACTTGGTTGGGAAAACGTCTACCTACAGAAGCTGAATGGGAAAAAGCTGCACGAGGGGGATTAGAAAGAAAAGAATTTCCATGGGGTAATTCAGATTTCACAACACAACATGCAAATTTGAATGGAAACGAAGATGGATTTAAGTATACTGCGCCAGTTGGGACATTCCCATCTAATGGATACGGTTTGTATGATATGTCAGGAAATGTAATGGAATGGTGCTTGGATGCTTATCACAGTAATTATTATGATACATCACCAAAAAGGAATCCAATGGCTGGTGAGGTATATATGACAGATGGAACTCTTTCTTCAAATATAATGATTTCAAGAGTAATACGAGGAGGATCATTCTTGAATCTTTCACAAAACTCTGGTGGGGTTGCAGATAGGTCTGGTAGTAGTTTTTCTGCTATTGGTATGAATGTAATTGGGTTTCGCTGTGTTAAACCAGTTACTGATGAAGTAAAGGATTTAACAATAGATCCTGTGAATATTGTAAATGTTCTTCCTGCAGTTGGTTCTGAAATTCCTTATGATGCCATAATTACTATCTATTTTGATAAACCACCAGGTAAAGTAAAGGTAGATACAGGTAAAATCCTATACTCATATAACAAAAAAATTATTATTTCTGGACCATTTAAAAAGAATGAAATAACTATACGATTAGAGTGGAATTCTGGTTCACATGAATTAAATTATAATGTAAATCTACCAACCGGTATAGAAATAGAAAAGAAAAATCAAACAAAGAATATGGTTCTTGTTCCAGAAGGTGAATTTTTCATTGGCAGTGATGATCCAAATGCAGAAAAGAGTGAACAACCTAAACATTTAGTTTTTATTAATAGTTTTTACATAGACAAGTACGAAGTTACAATAGGAGAATATAGAAATTTTATACGTGAAACAGGATATTATCCGCTCAATTGGGATAAGGTATTAGCTTATTCTCCCTCAGATCAACATCCAGTTGTTAATGTAAGTTGGTATGATGCAATGGCTTATGCAAAATGGATTGGAAAAAGATTACCTACAGAAGCGGAATGGGAAATAGCCGCACGTGGTGGATTGGTTGATTCTAAATATACCTGGGGAAACACAAATACTGATGGTAAACATTGCAATTTAGGTGGTACATTGGATGGTTATGAATTTACAGCCCCAATTGGTAGTTATCCTTCTAATGATTATGGAATCTTTGATATGGCAGGAAATGTTTGGGAGTGGTGTTTGGATGAATATCAGCAAAGTGTATATACAGATAACAAAGAACAGAATCCGTTAACTGGAGAGACTTTGGAAGTTCTTATGATGAATTCTATCGAGGTTAAAACGGATCGTGTCTTACGAGGTGGATCATGGTTTTCATCCTTACAAGATGTAAGGGTTTCAACTCGATATAGAGCTAAGCCAAGCTTCAGAGGTAGTTTCGTCGGTTTTCGCTGTGTAATGGATCTTGATAACTAATCAGGAAGTAAAATGAAATTAAATCAGACCTGGATCTTGATACTATTATGTTCCGTGATATATTCTTTTCAATCTGAAAAATTAATTGGTCAGGAATACAGTAAATGGAATCTACCGGAAGGAGCAACTGCAAGACTTGGTAAAGGTAAATTACAAGATTTTCAGTTTTCTCCAGATGGGCGATTTATTGCAGTTGCAAGTAGTGTAGGATGTTGGATTTATGATGCTATCACTGGAAAAGAGCTTAAGTTATTATCTATTGGTAAGCATAAAATCAATTGTGTAGCATTCAATCCAGATGGAGATTTAATTGCTTGCGGAGGTGTTGGAGATGTACTTATTTGGGATATTAACACAGGAAAACTCAGAACTCTTTTGAAAGGTCCTAAGACTAAAGTTAATAGTGTTGTTTTTAGTCCAGATGGAAAAATAGTAGCAGCAGGGAGTGGATTAGGAAGTCATCAGGGGGCGATTTTCCTTTGGAATATATCAACAGGTGAATTAATCAATGTGCTTGAAGGGCATAAAACTGAAGTTACATGTCTTACATTTAGTTCTGATGGAAAAATTCTTGCAGGTGGTGCTGCAGGTTATCAAAGAGATTCTACAATACGTTTATGGAATGTATCTACCAATGAACAAATTCAGATATTAGATATTCAACCGGTAAGTGGAATTTCAAGTCTTTCATTTAGTCCTGATGATAGCACAATCGCATGTACTCTTGGTTATTCAGGTAGTCAATATCCAGAAATTCATTTATGGAATGTATCAACTGGAATACTTAAAAGGACTTTTATAAGACATAAGGATAATGCTATCTCAGTAGTTTTTAGTCCTGATGGGAATACAATTGCAGCTGGAACAGGTTATGGTGTCAAAGTGAGAGAAGGTTCACAATACCCAATAACAGAACCAACAGTACATTTTTGGGATGCAAATACTGGTGAATATAAGATGGCTCTCACTGAACAAAATGAATATGTTAGAAAAATAGTATATGCTCCTGATGGAAAAACAATTGTAATTGGTAGTATTGATGGAAGTATACGTATTTGGGATGTAAGTTCTGGAAAATTAGTCAAAACACTTATCACCGGACACTATGATAAAATCACAGCTATATCTTTTAATAGGGACGGTTCAAAAATTGTAACAGGTGGATCTGATCAATCAATCAGATTATGGAATATTGAAAAAGAAGAACAGGTAGGAACAAGTCCTAAACATAATGGAAAAATAATAGGCTTATCTTTTACATTAAACAGTAATACAATTATTAGTGTTGATGATAAATCATTCGTATATCATTGGAATACTTCAAATCAGAAATTGAAATTATCTTATTCAAATAACAATCGATCAACTGGATCAGTCAGTTTTAGCAATGATAACAGATTAATAGCATTCGGATCAATCGACGATTGTTACATAATTAATTCCTCATCTGGAAAAGTAAAAACTAAACTCGTAGGACACAAGCAAGATGTGAAATGTATATCACTTAGTCCGGGTGGGAAGTTCCTTGCCAGTGGTGCTTCAGGTGATTCAATAAGGATTTGGAGGATTGACAAAGAAGAACAAATTACGACTTTAATGCAAGGTCAAGACTGGATCAGACATGTTTCATTCAATCCACAAGGAGATACATTAGTTGCAAATAGTTATGGTACGGTGTGGATGTGGTATACATCAATTGGCAACTTAGATGGAGATTACCGTCACATGGTTTAATTACTAACGGAATCTCATATAGTCCAGATGGGAAAACACTTGTAGTCGGGGATGATAAAGGTTTTATACACTTATGGGATATAGCAACAAAACAAAAAAGGATGTTATTCAAAGCTCCAAAACATCATTCTATCACGGATATAGCCTTTTCCTCAGATGGAAAAACGATTGCAAGTAGTGGTTTGGATGGAACTGTACTGGTATGGAATGTTCCACCGCCAACAAATAATCAAGCAACTGTGAAAATAACACAGAATTTAATTTCCACACCTGAGATCGGTAACTTAATTACAATCTCAATTGATGTAATGGATGGTATTTCTGTATCAGGATTTAAGACTAATATATTATTTGATGACACTTCATTAAAGTATGTAAAGGCAGAAATAGGAGATTATATTCCAGATGGATATTTTCTTGATTCTCCAAGGATCAGAAACAATAGTATTAGTATCCAAATTAAGAATAGTGGAAAAATAGGTTCAGGTAAGGGTACATTGGCAACAGTTTCATTTGAAGTATTAAGTAAGAAGGTTTCATCTATTCGAATGTCAAATGTAATTCTAATAGATTCAGAGGGACTTATATCACAACCACAATCATTAGATGCAGAAATTGGCAAATAGAATATATTTATGAAGAAATGTAAAATCAATAGAATCCTTGTTTTAATCCCAGTCTTTCTGTTATTCTCATATAATTGTTTTTCTGAAGACTATGCAACATGGAATTTACCAGAAGATGCGTTAGCTCGATTGGGTAAAGGTGAAATCAATCAAATTACATATTCACCTGATAGTAAATACATAGCAATTGCAAGTTCCATTGGATTATGGATTTACGATTCAAATTCTGGACAGCCGGTTGATCTAATTACTGCAAGTCGGAAAAATTTTAAAAGCGTCGTATATAGTCCTGATGGAAAAACAATCGCAGCTGGAAGTTTGGGTGTTGTTTACGTATGGGATACATCTAAAAGAGAATTGAAGAATACACTTGTAGGACATGGCTCTAATGTTATTAGTATGAGTGTAAGTCCAGATGGAAAAACAATCGCATGTGGTGTGAGTATAATTGTCTCTTCAGATGCAATTTTCTTATGGGATTTAAAGAGTGGTACCCAGATATCAACTCTTAGTGGACATAAGCGAGATGTTAACTCTGTAGCCTTTAGTCCAGATGGAAAATTACTTGTTAGTGGTAGTTCAGACAATTCAGTTTGTTTATGGGACGCCAAGACTGGTGAATTACTTAGAACACATACAACTGATAATTGGGATGTATATAGTGTATCCTTCAGTCCAAATGGAAAGAGAATTGTAAGTGGTGCACATGATGGTAAAATCAGAATTTGGGATACCAATTCAGGTGAACTTTTATATTCTTTGAAAGAAGAAATCAACAGGCTTAATTATCAAGGAGCAATTTCCTGTATATCCTATAGTCCAGATGGAAATTTACTTGTCAGCGGTAGTGGATTATATGACCCAGATTCAACAATTCGTTTTTGGAATCCATCCACAGGTGTCCACATAAATTCATTAGTAGGCAACATATCACCGTGTCAGGAATATGACTGTGAAATACAGAATAAGCATAAAGTTACACATAATGGACATTCTGGTGGGATAAAAAGCCTTTCCTTTAGCCATGACGGCTTATCACTTGCGACAGCAAGTCAAGATGGTACAATTCGGGTGTGGAATCCCAATTCTGGAGAATTCGTAAAGATCCTTACTACAGGACATTATTCTGTTATATCAAGTATTTCATATAGTCCTGATGGGAAGAGTATTATTAGTGGGCTATATGCTGATTTTTTAAATGAAAATATCCTTATGTGGGATGTAAATTCAAATACAATTATAAAAAACATTAAGTATGATTCATCAAAAGTCAGTGATTTATCATATATTCCATCTGGTGCAGTAATAGCCTCAGCAAATGCATCTGATGTGTATATACTGGATTCTAATACAGGTAAAATCGAGAATAGAATTCAGAATAATTATTTAGAGTCTAATAATCTTAAATTCAGCAATGATGGAAAATTACTCGCCATTGCTGGGGGTGATGACTCATACCGTATATGGAAATTACATATTTGGGATGTAGTTAACAATAAACTCCAGAATACGATAGACACGGTAGGCGTACGTAGTTTAGCATTTAATATTGATGGTAGTATTTTAGCAACGGGAAATGTTGATGGGAAAGCAAGAATATGGGATGTTTCTACAGGACAGATTATTTCGACTTTAAAGATAAAAGACAAAGGCAGAATTAATGGAGTCTATTTTAGTTCTGACTCACGGACTCTCTATACAGGTCATCCTGATGGAACATTGGGTATATGGGATACCGTTACTGGTCAGGTAAAGAATAGACTGAATGGACATAATGATAGAGTAACTGATATTGCAGTAAGTATTGATGGTAAGTATCTAGCAAGTGGAAGTAGAGATGACACAATCAAACTATGGAACGCAAGATCAGGAAGACAAATAAAGACATTTACTGGACATACAGATGATATAACTGAGGTATCTTTTAGTCCTGACGGAAAAACCCTCGCAAGTTGTAGTTGGGATGGTACAATCCTGATATGGGATTTGCCTGAAAAATCAAATGCAGATGCAATAATCGGTTTAAAACCGAGTAATGTTAATTCTGTAACTGTGGGCGAAAAAATAATACTAACTATTGATATAGTTGATAGTTATACAGTTTCTGGATTTTCATCTGTTGTCAAATTTGATTCTAATTCACTTCGTTTTTTAGAGTGTTATCTGGGAGACTTTCTACCAGATGGATCTTTTGAAGATTCTCCCAATATTGAGGATAATGTAATTAAACTATCTGCAAGGTCACGAACTGGGTATGGAGCTGGAAATGGAACACTTGCTACTTTATCATTTCAAGTACTTCAATTAAAGGCTTCAAGAATTGAAATATCAAAAGTTACCCTAACAGATAAAGCAGGCTTTATTCTAATTCCACAAACTGAAGATGCATCTGTTGGGAAATGAATATGATTCATAAAGAGAGTTCGTAAATCAAATTAGTGTATTAGATTACATAAGTGTAGAATCAATTAAGAAAAGAAAAACACTTACCTATTATCAAACTCAATCGATCATTAATTCAACTAAGCATTTAATGCCAGAGGTATCAGAAATTCTCTACTATTTTTATGTTGACACTCTTTTCCTATAAGGTGTATGATATGAAGACATTGTAAACATAGGAGGACATAAGATTGTCAGCAGATATAGGACTCATAGGATTAGCAGTGATGGGAGAAAACCTTGCACTCAATATGGAGAGTAAAGGTTTCGAAGTTGCAGTTTTTAACAGAACAATTTCTCGTGTTGATGCATTCCTTTCCGGTTCCGCAAAGGGCAAAAATATCACTGGTGCACATTCCATTCCAGATTTCCTTTCCCAATTAAAATCTCCGAAAAAGATTATCTTAATGGTAAAAGCAGGGGAACCTGTTGATGCATTTATTGAATTGTTGGTTCCACATCTATCAAAGGGTGACCTTATAATTGATGGGGGAAATTCCAACTTTAATGACACTACACGTCGACATGAAGAATTATCTAATCAAGAAATACTGTATATTGGAACTGGTATATCTGGTGGTGAAGAGGGAGCGTTAAAAGGTCCAGCCATGATGCCCGGTGGATCCCCTGAAGCATACGAGCTTGTTGAACCGATTTTTACAAAGATTGCTGCACAAGTTGAAGGTACACCTTGCTGTTCTTACATTGGACCTAATGGAGCAGGTCATTATGTGAAAATGGTACATAACGGTATCGAATATTGTGATATGCAACTGATTTGTGAAGCCTATTCATTAATGAAAAGTGTTTTGGGGCTTGATGCAGAAGAGATGCAGAAGGTCTTTAATGAATGGAATCAAGGAGAACTTAATTCTTATCTTATTGAGATCACAGCTGACATTTTCACGCAATTTGATGATGGTGGTTCTCCATTTGTAGATGTAGTGCTTGATCAAGCAGGTCAAAAAGGAACAGGTAAATGGACAAGTATATCTGCATTAGATCTGGGTATATCAGCACCTACTATCGCCGAAGCAGTTTTTGCAAGGTGTATTTCGGCAATCAAAAGCGAACGAGTAGATGCAGCAGAAGTGATAAAAGGTCCAATAGGAACATTTGATGGAGATCGTGAAGAGACACTCAAAGCCATTCATGATGCATTATATGCAGCAAAAATTTGTTCTTATGCACAAGGTTTTGCCCTTATGCGTGAAGCAAGCACAGAATATGATTGGGATCTTGATCTTGGCAATATAGCTTTAGGATGGAGGGGTGGATGTATAATACGTGCTAAATTTCTTCATAGAATCGCAGATGCATTTGATCGAAATCCCGATTTACCAAACCTTTTACTGGACAGTTATTTCCGTGATGTAATTGAAACTGCCCAACCACATTGGAGAAATGTAATCAGTACAGCAACACAATTAGGTGTTCCAGTTCCGGCATTTAGTTCTGCTTTAGCATATTTTGATAGTTATCGAAGCAGTAGATTATCTGCAAACCTTATTCAAGCAATGCGCGACTACTTTGGTGCTCATACATACAATAAGTTGGATAATGACGGTAATATCATTGTTGATAAAGATGGTGAACCCAAAGTATTCCATACAGAATGGATGTTGGAGAATCGTCCAGAAATAACAGTCGAATAATATCTGTAGTATTCTATTACACTGATTAAGATTTCCAACTACTGTTCAATTCAAAAAACACACTTTTCTCATTTACTATGTTCTTAAGGAGTGAATATGGCGATTAGTCCTCAACAACCCCTTCATGATTTTGAACCACAACACGATTTTTTTGTTGGAATCGACTCGGACGGCTGTGTTTTCAACAGCATGGAGGTGAAACACAATGATTGCTTTAGTGTAAATGTAGTAAAACACTTCGGTTTAGCCTCAATATCACGTCAAGTACACCAAGCATGGGATTTTGTAAATTTGTACTCCACTATGCGTGGTACAAACCGTTTCAAAGCTGTTTTACTTGTTTTCGACTACCTACGTAATATGTCGTTGGTTCAGAAAATGGGGGTTGATGTACCAGAACTACCATACCTACGTGAATGGACTGAAGTAGAAACAAAACTTGGTAATCCTGCTCTTCAAGAAGCAATTGATAGTGCATCAGGCGAAAAACATGATGAGTTAAACAAAGTAATGCAATGGAGTCTGGATGTAAATATTAGTGTTGGTGAGATTGTTTACAATTTACCACCATTTCCTGGGGTAAGAGATGCATTACAACGACTTCAAGGAAAAGCAGATGTAATTGTTGTATCTGCAACACCAGATGAAGCACTCCAAAGAGAATGGATTGAACATGATATAGACCAGTATGTCGCTCTGATTGCAGGACAAGAAATGGGTACAAAAACAGAACATCTTACTATTACAACTGAAGGTAAATATAAAAAAAATCGCGTATTAATGATTGGAGATTCTCCAGGAGATTTAAAAGCAGCACAAAGTGTGGATGCCCTGTTTTTTCCTGTGAATCCTGGTTCGGAAGATACATCATGGGCAAATTTTTTAGATGTTGGAATTGATAGTTTCTTTAATGAAGAATTTTCTGGTGTATACGAGGAAGGATTACTTGAAAAATTCCAAGAATTACTACCAGACACACCACCTTGGTAGGATTAATTGAGATTGTAAACAGAAAGGTATTTAAATGAAGATATTAGTACAAAGTAAAATTGAAGGTGAACTTCTAAGTAGATTAGAAAGTATTATTGGTGATGACCATACCTATGTAAATCCAGAATCACAAGAACAATTAGTCGAAGAAGGTAAAGACACAGATATCTTTTATGGATACTGTAGTGAAGAGATCTTTCCTCTGCTTCCAAATATAAAATGGATTCAAGCGTCAAGTGCTGGTATGGATAGGCATATGTATCCAGCTATACGGCAAAGTGATGTAATTCTTACAAATGCTGCAGGACTATATGCAACACATGTAGCCGACCAAGCATTTGCACTATTGCTTGGGTTAGCGCGTGGTATTCATCAGACTGTTAGAAATCAAGATCAACATAAATGGGGTGGACTGGGTACACCTATGATTGAGATTGATGGATTCAAGATGGGTATTGTTGGATTAGGTGGAATAGGCATGGAAATGGTGAAACGTGCAAAAGGTTTTGATATGCATGTTATTGCCGTAGATGCATACCGTACAGAAAAACCTGATAATGTTGATGAACTGATGTCGATGGATAAACTCAAAGACCTTATGAGTCGAGTAGATGTAGTTATGATCGCGTGTCCATTAACAGAGGAAACACGAGGTTTGATAAACGCTGATAATCTATCAGTAATGCAACAATCTGCATATTTTATTAACGTTGCTCGTGGACCAATTGTAAAAGAAGATGATCTAATTCAGATCTTGAAAGATGGAAAAATTGCCGGAGCAGGATTGGATGTTACAGAAGTTGAACCTTTAGATCAAAATAGTCCACTATGGGATTTCCCAAATGTAATTATTTCACCTCATTCTGCTGGTGGTTCTCAACACAGAATGAACCGTATTACCTCATTTTTCTTGGATAATTTAGAACGGTACCTTAATGGGGAAGAGTTGAAAAATATAGTGAATAAGGATCTTGGTTTTTAAGTACGATAATTCTTAATGCCAATTTAGAATGATAATATTGTGTAGTTTGGAATGATTCACTATCTTACATGAAACTAATTACCGGTTAACATTCCGTAGATTTTTTATCTTCATCAATACATTCAATCCGGACTACACAATACTTCAATTCTGGTTGTTTTGAAACAGTATCAAAATTAGGATTCGTAACATAATTAACATTTGTCTCTTTATGGAATAGATCCCCCCAATGGAATGGCATGAAGAGTAATCCACGACGTATGTTTCCTGTAACCCGTGCTTCTGCATAACACCTTCCCCTTCTTCCAACAAGGTAAATCCAATCTTTATCGTTAACACCATATTCGAGAGCATCCTCAGGATGTATTTCTACAAATGGCACAGGGTCTTTCTTATTTAATTGGTCTACTTTACCTGTCCGAGTTCTGGTATGCCACTGACTGGCAACACGTCCGGTTGTCAATCCTAATGGATATTCCTCATCTATATTTTCATCTGGAGATTTGTACACAGGTGTCATAAATTGTGCCTTACCAGAAGGAGTCTTGAACTTTCTTCTTGTATATCTTCGTGGTGTACCCGGATGTTGTGTGTTGGGACAAGGCCACCTCAATGATGTGTTTTTAAGCCTTTCGTTCGTCATTCCCATTTGATCACAAGGTGTACCTCCAGTTAGATGTCGGTATTCATCCCAAATATCTTCGTGAGATCTATAATCAAACTCTCTTTTGAAACCCATAATTTTTGCCACTTGTGTGAAGATCCACCAATCAGGTTTAGCTATTCCAGGTGGTTCAAGCATTTTATCACTACGAACCACGAGACGTTCACTATTAGTCATTGTTCCCTGTTTCTCACCCCATTGGGCTGCTGGTAATAACACATCTGCGTATTTTGTAGTTTCAGTAGGATTATAACAATCTTGGACAATTACTAATTCAGCCCGTTCCAAACCTTCCTGTGCAATCTTTGTATCTGGCATACTAACTGCTGGATTGGTACATGTAATCCAAAGAGCTTTTACATCTCCTTTAGCTGCTGCTTCAAACATAGGAACTGCAGTTAATCCTGGGTTTTCATCAATACTCCCAGGAGGTATTCGCCATGCACCTTCAAGATATGCACGGTGCATTTCATTCGTCACTACTCTATACCCCGGTAGTTGATGAGAGAGATAACCAACTTCTCTTCCACCCATTGCATTTGCTTGTCCTGTAAGGGAAAATGGTCCTGCACCCTCTTTCCCGATTTCACCTAACTGGAGATGAAGATTTATTAGTGCTGCGTTTTTATCAACCCCGCTGGTACTTTGATTTGTTCCTTGACAATAAAAACTGAGAAGCCTATTTGGCTTTGATAAATACTCTATAATCTCATCAATACGTCCAGGATGTATATCACAGACTGATAATAGAGTTTCTTCATTTAAACTCTCTAAATGGTTACTGTATGCTGAATAATTCTCAGTATTTCTTTGTATGAACCGTCTATCAAACCGTCCCAGTGATAACAAACGTTTTGCAATGAGTTGTAAAAATGCCACATCACTACCTGGTGCAAGTGGAACATGTATATCAGAAAATTCAGCAGTTTTAGTCCTACGCGGATCAACGCAGACTATACGTACATTTGGATCCGATGATCGACGTTTTCTAATCATTTGAAATAGGACAGGATGATTGACCATCATGTTTGCACCAATTATCAGAAATACATCAGCATGGTTTATGTCATCATAACAAGTTGAAGGTCCATCCGACCCAAACGCTTGAATGTATGCAGCAACAGCAGATGACATACACAATCTACTATTTGTATCTACATTGTTTGTACGCAGAAAACCCTTGAATAGTTTGTTATAGACATAAGATGCCTCGGTGTCCATTTGTCCCGACCCATAAAGCCCAATTGCATCATTCCCATAATCTAACTGGATTTCTTGTAATCGATTTGCTGTGAATGTGAGTGCTTCTTCCCAGGTCACTTCTCTTAACTGTTGTTGCTTATCTTCTCGTATCATTGGATATGCGAGTCTACCATCATGGTCTTGAAATGCCTGTTTGAGAAGTGCCCCTTTTGGACATAGCATCCCAAAATTTGGTGCATCATTTTCATCAGTAGATATTTTGACAATCTTATTTTTCTCAACAGTAGGACGAATTACACATCCGACACCACAATAAGGACAAACTGCTTTTCCAGATGTTTCCATAGATTTCACCATTTCATTTTAATTAATATTTGCATTTCTTCAATCGGTTATAGAAGGTATTATTCAGTATTACTAAGATGAAATATTTCCTGTTTGTTCTTTTAATCTTCTCTCTGTTAATGCAGCCTCAATAGCTTCTTTTTCTGCTGCTTGTGTTGCAGGTGAGAATCGAATTAATAAAGTAGCAAATGATGCAACCATTACCATAACACTTAGAAATAGAAATGCCTGTGAAGTAGAAATATTTTCAGACCTGAACAGGAAACCTGCTGCCACTGCACCAGCATTTCCTCCTGCCCCAACAATTCCTGCGACTGTACCTAATGCCTTTTTATTTATGAAAGGAACAATACCAAATGTTGCTCCTTCAGACATTTGGACAAATAAACTGAAAAGAATCATAGAACCAACTGCATAGATCAATACTTGCATCTGTGAGAACACCATTAGCATCACGCCTTCACCTAATAATACAATGAATAAAAAAATGACTCTACCCCGTAGTCCATAGTTCTTTGCTGAATAATCAGAGAAGAATCCACCAACTGAACGTGCAAATATATTCATTGTTCCGAATAAACCTGCAATTAAGCCTGCAGAGCCTAAACTCAAATGAAAATTGTCTATATAATATAATGCTGCTATGTTGTTTATTGTAAGTTCAACTCCAAAACATGCAGCATATATGACAAATAGTGCCCAAACTCGATAATCTTTAATGACTTGGATATAGGTTGAAAACCCAGTAGATTGGGATTCTTCTTTCCCCTCATCTCTTTTGATCTCCGAATAATTACCTGAAGGTGTATCTTTTGTAATATAATAGTAAACAATTCCAGTGAGAAATAGAGCAAAACCAGGGACTATCATTGCTAAACGCCATCCAAGGAATTTATCCGCGCCCATTAATATGAAGGCAGTAAAAATCAATGGCATCACCATTTGTGTTACGCCACCACCCATGTTTCCCCAACCTGCAGTAGTAGCATTTGCAGTGCCTATACAATTAGGAGCAAACATCATTGATGTATGATGTTGGGTTATGACAAATGACGCGCCAATAGCACCAATTGCAAGCCTAAAGATAAGAAAGGTTGTGTAATTGTTTGATAAACCTATTCCCATTACCGGTAAAGATCCAAACAGCAGTAACCATGTGTATACCCTACGTGGACCGATACGGTCACATAACGGACCGATTAACATACGTACTAAAACAGTGATTGCTACCGAGGCTATGATCGTATTTCCGATTTGTGCCTGAGTGAGTATTAAGTCTTCGCGTACAATTGCCATTAGAGGTGCAATACCAAACCATCCAAAAAATGCCAGGAAGAATGCAAACCATGTCATATGGAATGTCCGCATTTGAATTGATTTAAGACTAAAAAGTTTGATTTCTGTTGCTTTACTATTCTTTGTTTCTAAATTCATTCCTTCTACCTTAATGGAAATTAATTATATATACACAAACAATTATTATCATTAAATCATCTATGTAATTCTTTACTTATCATCGGCGGGACAGATAAGGAACAAGTCCTTCTAACACTTTAGGTAAATCGTCACAGGTAACATTCTCTAATAGTTTTGGAGGAGTTTTTGGATTCGGTCCTGAATCCCCTTTTAAGAATACATCCACGGCGTCAGTTACTACTCCATTGACTTTAGTTTTTTTGCCAAGTAGACCAATATCTGCTGTCATATGGTTTCCACATCCATTTGGACAACCAGACCAATGTATGGTAAGTGGTTCAACATTATCTAATTTTGATTCTAAATGATTGATCGCTTCCATAGCACGTTCCTTAGTTTCAATGAGTGAGAAATGACAGTAATCCATTCCAGTACAACTCACCATACCACGGCTGATCTCTGTAGGATCATATCTCAATTCTTGTAATAGAGTTTCAGAGGTTAAATCACCAATTTTTTCATCTGGTACATTAGGAATAATTATATTCTGACCTTGTGTCAATCTAATATCCCCTGTACCGTATACATCTGCAATACGAGCAACATTAAGTAGTTGTGCAGTATTTATTCTTCCAACAGGTACAACCAAACCGACATAATTTAGGCCTTTCTGTTTTTGTGCAAAGATACCTGTATGGTCAGTCTTTTTCTTTCCTCGCATATCTTTGCCAGCAGAATATAGCTCGGTTCCATAACGTGTTTCTAATTCTTGTCGAAATTTATCAATACCCCAATCTAAGATTAGAAAAGCAAATCGAGACTTATTTCTTACATTACGTGAACCGTTGTCTCGAAATATCTGTGTAATATCTGCACACAACTTAGGTGCATTATCAGGTGAAACAAAAGCATCAAGGTCGGTAGCAGGAGTAAATCCTCCTGACCCCATTTTCCCACCGACCATTACATTGAAGCCTTTTTGTTCAACCCCGTCAATTTCCTTCAGTGCTGGAATCAAAGCAATATCCTGGGATGCAGCATGTGTACAATTGTCGAGACATCCGGTGATACCAACATTGAATTTTCTTGGTAAATCAGTAAAATCTTTGTTTCCAACGATTATATCGGTATATTTCTTTGCAATATTTGATGCATCTAACAATTCATTTGGTGTTAATCCTGCTACAGGACATCCAGTCACTCCGCGTATATTATCAAAACCAGTTTGTAGTGAATTTAATCCAACTTCTTCAAGTTGATCCCAAATAGTCTGTACATTCTCAATAGTAAAACCACGTAGTTGAATTTGTTGACGTGTGGTAAGATCAACATATCCTGGTCCCTGTAATTCGCTGATTTTAGCAATGACACGGAATTGTTCAGAATTAGTTCTTCCGCTTGTCATTCTTAAACGCATCATAAACGCACCAGGAGTTTGTCTTCGGTAAAACACACCAACATATTTAAGTCTATCACGTTCATCTGTAGGTATGGATTCCCAACCATTTTGTATAAAATGGGGAATATCTTCCACCACCTCAAGACCATTCTTCTTCTGTTTGAGAAGCTCCGCGGGATGAATCTTTATGCGTTCTTTACTACGTCCAATTTTGCCATTGGTCTTCGGTTTTTTCTTTATAATTTGACTCATTTACGACTCCTTATTGGCTTCTAATTTACCCAATATCCAAGGTACTTTACAAAAAATAAAAAAGGCATCCATAGATAAACTATACAGTTTATCTTATGGACACCTATGTCCGTAACAACCATCATTGGTTGAAAAATGTAAGAATAATTAGATTCTATTCATTCTGCGTTGAATGAAGTTATCTTAATAATAATAATAATATGAGTATGAGAACTTAAATCATTTATAACCTGTGCGGTTAGGAACAGCATCTACCGGGTCTATATGGAGAATATAATTAAAAACAATTCTCAATAATCTAATATTAACTCATGCCCTTGTATTACTGGTATTTCTTATTAGTGAATACATCAGCAATAGAAATAATCTCCTTTGCTATGTCAGCAAGCCGTTTTCTTTGATCCATAGCCATTTTACGCATAACTTTATATGCATCTGCTTCAGATGTTCCTCTTTGTTGTGCAACAATTTCCTTTGCCCGTTCTATGATTTTTCTTTCTTCGAGAGTAGTTTTAGTTTTTTCAAGTTCTTGAAGTAGAGCCTGGAATTCTGCAAATCGTGCTACAGCAGCTTTTATAATTGTAACCATACGTTCTTTACTAAGACTACCAACGGCATAAGCAGAAACACCAGCACGAGTTACATTTCGAATCGTTTCAGATCGTTCATCCTTAGCAAACATTACTATTGGTCGGGGACAATTACTACTTATATTATCAACAATGTTAATAGTGTTTTCATCTGGTGTCTCTACACCGATTAATATGATATCGGGACTTTCACTCAATATAATATTTAGTAGATTTGCTTCGAGATTTACGGTTGCTACAACAGGATAACGTTGGGGATTCAACAGTTGATGTATCTGTTGAATTCTCTCCGTATCGTTATCAACAATTAAAACGCTCTGCTTATTAGCGACCGTTTCCATGTTTATGAATCAACCTTTCAAAACCAATTTGAAACAACAATAGTATTTGTAACCTAATATCACAATTTGTGATGCAATTTTAATGCCAAGTAATGTTACAGCAGTTGATAACAGAAATAGCAACGGTTTTCATTTTTTGCTAATCACAATCATGAATTGTAGTGCTTATTTTTTCAGCAGAATCAACTTAATTTTTTGGCAATTTTATAGGAGAGTATGATGTACTAAAAAAATTAATAAAACCTACTTGTCAATTAAGACAGAGTAGGTTGTTTGAATCAATTATAATAATGGAATTATCTCATGCTCTACCATAAACAGGTATTGCTGCACCGTTAATAATACTTGCTTTATCAGATGCCAAGAAGTATATTACATCCGCAACCTCATCAGTTTTTACCCATCTTGAATAGTCTTCATCTGGCATTGCTTCACGATTCATAGGAGTATCCATAATACTTGGCATAATACAATTCACATTTATTCCAAAATCCATAACTTCAGCAGCTAATGATTCAGTAAATGTTCGAACCCCACCTTTAGAAACACAATAAGCACTCATTCCTGCTTCGCCTTTTAAACCTGCACGTGCGGATACATTTACTATTTTTCCGGAACGACGTTCTGTCATATGTGGAATAACAGCTTTACAACAGAGAAAAACTGATTTTAAATTCAAGTTCATTAAGAAATCCCACCTATCTTCTTCGAGTTCTGCGGTTGGAATACCACCAACAAAACCACCGACAATATTTACTAAGACATCTAATTGGCTGAAATCAGTAAGGAAGGATTCAATCGTCTTCTGAACGTCTTCCTGTTCAGTTACATTGGCATATAAGAAGGTAACCTTATTGAATATATCTGAATTATGTTCTTTAAAACGATCAACTTCTGAATCAAATAGATATGAAACCACAACATTATCGCCCTGACTTAAAAATGCTTTGGTAACGGCACTACCTAATATTCCAGTTCCACCAGTAATTAATACATTTCGTTTTTTATTTTCCATCTTTATTTCTCCATATATATTTATTAAATTGCTTATTAATTTTATTCTAAAACTGGCACAACCCCGATTCCAGGACTTTTTGGAAGAATCAATTTACCATTATGTAGTGTGACACCATTATAAGGATCATTTTTTATTAATAGATTACCGTCTAAGTCTGCATAATCAACTAATGGGGTTAAATGTGCAGCTGCTGTAATGCCAATCGATGACTCAATCATACATCCTATCATAACAAGTAGACCGTGAACACGAGCAACATGGATCATCTTTATTGCTTCAAGTAAACCTCCACACTTAACAAGCTTGATGTTGATTCCATCCACAGCATCTGCAATTATTGGAATATCTTGGGCACATTTAATACTTTCATCTGCGATAATTGGTAAATTGGAATTATCTCGTATATATTTTAGACCGTCAATATCATCTGCTTTTGTAGGTTGTTCAACTAACTCTACGCCAAAATCAGATAATCTTTTTATATTTTCAATTGATTGTTGTGCACTCCAAGCAGTATTTGCGTCAACAAAAATTGGCTTGTCAGTGACTCTTCTAATACTTGTAACTATCTCAAAATCGTTTGGATTACCAAGTTTTACTTTTAAAATTGGGTATTCATCTGCCATCAAAGCTTTTTCAGCCATTATATCAGGTTCATCAAGTCCTATTGTAAAAGATGTGATAGGTGTTTTCTCTGGGTTCAAACCCCATAATCTATATAGTGGAACGCCTAATTTCTTACCCAATCTATCATGAAGTGCCATATCAATAGCTGATTTTGCTGCATTATTTCCAGATATATTTTCATCTATATGTGCCATCACATCCTGGATTGCATCTAAATCTATATCAATAGTTCCTGATAACCTATTGACTATTTTTTCTACAGATTGAACTGTCTCCCCATAAAACTTTGTTGGTGATGCTTCACCGATTCCCTCGTCAATCTCAACTGAAATTATCTCTCGAAATGAATCAGTGGAACGTCTGGCGATTTTAAAGGGATGTTGAAGATGTAGTTTACTGATCTTAGTGGACATTCTCATCTTACATATCCTCAGATTCCTCAAAGTATGTCATATAACGATTGAATTTTTCTTTATCAATTGTAGTTGAATCAGACAGAAATTTCCATAAACCCTTAAAAATGACAGAAGCTTCTTTTAAATATGATGAATCTGGATACTTTAGTGTACCTATTTCAAGTGTCATAGCCATTTTATTTGTTTGTTGTATGACAGGTGTATCTCTATCTTGAAGGGTTTCAGTCGGTGTTTCAAATAAGTCTCGGTTAAATTGTTCTAATATATTTTTTTGAAACATTTCGGTTGTGCGGTTGCCTCGATTATGTGCTGCAACCACTGCTGGTTTATTGTTCTTTGGTTTCTTATGTCTAATTTGTAAGTAATATCCTTCATCTTTAATTGCATTGATTGTTTTTATTCTTTCTTCTGAAGTCTTATTGATTGTATCCAAATGTATGGAATGAACCTTTGCCCCAGCAAATTCTAATAAGTGTTTTAATCTATTGATTAGACTATGGGTTGTAGGTTCATCAGAATGTGAATCCAGAACATATACAGTATTAAAAAATACACCATCAGCAATTGCATATAGATCAACGTTGTGAATAGCTACAGGTTTAGATTGTAAATCCAATTTATCTGTATATGAATAGTATCCAATTTCATTAATTGTTAATCCTATATTGTTTATCATTTTTCTTGGTTCATCAATCTCAATATAATAATGTCCATATCGATCAGTGATTGCATTAAAGTCATCAGAAATCTCAATCTTCACATTTGGTAATGGTGTTCTGTAATCTCCATTAATTACTTTACCTATTAGTATTGTTTTATTTACATCAGAGAAATTGATATTGATAGAATTTTTTGTTTTTCCATAAGCAACATTTACAGTTGCTATACCTTTGTTGATAGGTGATTGTAGATAGAAAATAGATTCTCCATTTAAGGAAGTATCGGTAGATTCTAATAATTCCCCATGAGTAGTAGATGCTTGTAAAATTTCATCATCAGCAATTGGTAATCCGTCAGCATCATTTGCTTTAACATTTATTCCAACATAAGACATTCCATCATAGGGTAGATTGTCTGTCCATGCATTAATTTCGATGTTGTTTGCTGGGGGTGCAATTTTGAACTTCTGTGGTTTAGTCAAACTG
This sequence comes from Candidatus Poribacteria bacterium, assembly GCA_022394755.1. Lineage (GTDB taxonomy): Bacteria > Poribacteria > WGA-4E > WGA-4E > WGA-3G > MSPOR6. The sequence continues at coordinate 18,598 of JAGFCA010000066.1, read as the reverse complement.
TGATTACCATAATAGTTGACAAGATCTGTCTGTATGTAATGGACTCCGTTCGATAATTTCTCTTTAATGTTTATATTAATTATATCAGTTTCAGAATCGTACTTAAATGGAACAATTTCATTATCTACTCTCACTTGAATTGAATTAGAGTATATTTGTTGACGTTTCAACATCCATGCCCCACGTTCATGTAAACCATCCATTACACTAATCTGTATTTTTGGAGTCTTGGATTCAATTACAGAATTATGTCCAGGTGTGATAAGCACCCCTTTAGGGAAACCTGCTTCTGCATATCTTGCAATTCCTAAAAAATATCCGTATGCTTCCTTTTTAAGGTAATTTTCATCCTTTAACCTTTCTTCCTCTTCAGGGTTTGTATAAAATGATGCTTCACAGACAACAGCAGTACATTCCGTTAAACGGAGAACTCCAAATCCTGAAGCGACTATAAGCTTATCCGAATACAAACCAGTTGATGGAGTTTTTGGCAATTGAAGTGCATCAGTGACACCTTGCTGTATATATCTTGCGAGATCTAAACTTGACCTGGATTCATCAGCATCCCCATGATACCAAGTAGAGGTATAGTTTGTCTCAGGATTAGCAATTCCATTATGGTGCAAGGATATAAAGATATCAGAATCATTATCATTTGAGATTTTACTTCTATCGGCAAGACTAACATATGAATCATCAGTACGTGTCATGATGACTTGGACACCAACACCTTCAAGAAATTCACGAAGATGGTTTGCCACCTTAAGATTAATTACTGCTTCACGAAGTCCGGTTGGACCGCGTTTATAATCAGGAATATGACCTTGACCCCCATGTCCAGGATCAAGACATATTTTCAAATCTTTCAGATGACGTGTATAGGATGGAATTTCAAAATTCAGGTTATCATCAAGGATGATATTCTTAGTTTTATCACAATCTGAAAAAGAGAAAATGAGTATAGGAATTATTATGAATTGTAGTATTAGGCGGGACATTATCTCAACTATCTATGTAGTTGTTCTATATTTAAGGAAAGTCTTTAAAGGATATAAGGCTTTCATCCTACTATATATAGTGGAATTTAAGGGAATGTAAAACTTAGATATCTTTTATTTCACTGTGATTTGACTCTGAATTATCTTCAGAGTCGTCAACCTCATCAATATCTTGCACACGTATATACTCAATTGATTGATATCCTTCTATAGAATTAGATTGCGTGGATGTATCACATTGTTTACAAACATCTTCTGAATTTTGCTTCTTTTTAATTTTAATATCCTCTAAATCCCTCTTACTTAGATAGATTACTATCATCACAAAAACGAGTAATATAAGAGGTGCTATTATACTCTTCCAAATCATCCTTTACCCTATTCTTATTTTATTATAAGATCTTATTTCCTTCTGCGAAGAGTTTTTGGCTTTCCAAGAATTTCTGATAAAATTATACCTTGTCTGAATGTTTCAGGTGAAACATCAATTAATGAAGTTGTAGGAAACTGTCTTGTCCCAACCGGAGATTTCCCTCTTGTATTTGGAGGAATTGGGGGTGGTTCAGCTTCCTTAGGTTCAGGTGGTATTTCTACTACAGGTTCATCATTTGATTCAGATTGTTCAGCCATTACAGGAATAGATTCTTCCTCTAACACCATCTGTTCTTCTGTAGGATCATCCAATTCCAAGAAATCAGGAAATCCAAATTCTTCTCCGGGTTGAACATCTGCTTCATTTGCAGTTTCATTGTCCTGTCCTGTCTGTCTTTTCCGTCGGAACATACTAAAGATTAAACCGAGGACAATTACAATTAATGGTATTAATTGATCAAAATCCATATTATCTCCTATCAGAACCTATGATAGGCCGAGTGAATGAGATGATCTTGTTGTATCACCATCTTTTGGTCCACCAGGTGAAGCAATAGATTGTCTCATTTCAGTATCAGCAAGTATATTACGTAGTGTGTAATAATCCATCACACTCATTCTCGTAGAATTAAATGCATCTGAAATTGATAAAGGAATTTCAGCTTCAGCTTCAATAAGTTTAACAGTCATTTCCTCAACAAGAGCTTTATTTTCTTCTTCTTCAGCTTCAGCACGTGCCCGTTGTTCTTCAGCCTTTGCTCGTGCTATTTTTAGTTCAGCTTCAGCTTGATCGGTCTGTAATTTTGCACCTACATTATCGCCAACATTTATATCCGCGATATCAATTGATAGGATTTCAAAGGCTGTACCAGCTTCAAGACCTTTGTCAAGAACAGTTTCCGATATGCGGACAGGATTTTCGAGTACTTGTTTATGATTCGAAGAAGACCCAATCGTAGTAATAATACCTTCTCCAACTCTGGCTCGAATAGTCTCTTCAGTAGCACCCCCAACAAGACGATCAATATTAGCTCTGACAGTTACACGTGCTTTAACAATCAATTGGATTCCATCACGAGCAACAGCAGTAATACCTTTGACGGGTTCTTCTTGGCTTGGAATATCGATAATTTCTGGTGTGACACTCACCTGAACGGCATTTAACACATCTCTACCAGCTAAATCAATTGCGGCAGCCTGTGCAAACTCCAGTGAAATTTGCGCTTTATCAGCAGCAATGAGCGCAGAAACAACACTTGAAACCCTACCACCAGCGAGAAAGTGTGCTTCAAGATCATCAAGTGATAAACTTAGACCAGCTTTTGTAGCGTTAATTTGGGGTTCAACAATACCTGAAGGTGGAACCCTTCTTAAACGCATTGCCACAAGGTCAAATATTCCAACCTTCACACCAGCAGCAATAGCGGTTATCCATAAACCGAGTGGCACTAACCAAGCAATGACAATTAGAAAAATTAGAATACTAACTGCAATAATTGCTGTAACTAACATATTTACTCTCCTTCATTAATAGGTGAAATGTCTAAATTGCCTTCACGAAATGCAGTTGCGAGTGCGCGTGGAACAGAAGCTTCCGCTTCAACTACATGAGCTCTCTTTTCTTGTACACTTGCGGTCATTTCCTGTTTTCTTGCAACTGCGAGTGCCCGTCTTTCTTCTGCCTTTGCTTGAGCAACAACAAGATCAGCTTCAGCCTGCTCAGCTTGTAACTCAGCACCGATATTTTTCCCTACATTTACATCTGCAATATCAATTGACAATATTTCAAAAGCTGTACCAGCATCTAACCCTCGGTCAAGAACAGTTTTTGTAATGATGTCAGGATTTTCAAGTACATCCTCATATGTATCTGAAGCACCTATAGCACTAATGATCCCTTCACCTACACGAGCAATTATAGTCTCTTCGCCAGCACCACCGACCAAACGATTAATGAATGTTCTGACAGTAATCCTTACGGTAGTAATTAGTTCGACTCCATCAAGAGCGAGTGCACTGATGCTTGGTGTTGTGATGACTCTTGGATTCACACTGATTTGTACTGCTTCAAATACATCTCTACCGGCGAGATCAATAGCAGCGGCTTGGGCAAAATCAAGAGTGATGTTTCTTGCTTTATCTGCAGCAATAAGTGCACTGACTACGTTCAGCACATTACCTCCTGCGAGATAATGTGCCTCCAAATTTGGTGTTGATACAGTTAGTCCTGCTTTATGACTACTAATTAAAGCTCTGACAATTACATTTGGATTAACTCGTCTTAATCGCATTCCAATTAGTTCAAAAATCTTGAGTGGAACACCTGCGGCAACAGCAGCAATCCAAAGTCCAACTGGAACAAACCAGAAAAATATAAATATGGCAATTAGGAAAAGAACTGCAAAAATTGGCAATATCGGTAAGAATTCTCCCATTTAAAACTCCTTTGATAGACCATTCATTTCTATGGTCTTTAACACTATAAACTCCTAACAATCACACGACTTCCTTCAACTTGTATCACTTCAATTTCAGTTTCTGGTTCTACAAACTCACCCTGAGTTACAATGTCAATTCGTTGTCCATTAATTAGGGCAACACCTGCAGGTCTAAGGGGAGTGACAGATTTTCCAGATTTTCCGACGAGTGTGTTTAATTCCTCACGTGCTGCATGATAACCTTCATCACTTCTTTCAGCTTTGTTTAGAATAAAAACATTCCCAATAGCAGAGTCACGGATAAGGGATAATCCTATAATTGAGATCGGTATTACAAAAATGAGTGAAACACAAGTATATATTACAGCAGTTGTAAGACCAGATTTTGACCAGATTAAGCCTACACCTACACAAAACACAATTAGTCCAGGGATACCTGCAGCACCAAATCCAGGTAATATTAAAATCTCAACAAATATTAATAAAATTCCAAGGGCAATAAGTATTGTTGGAACCCATAACATAATAAGTTTCTCCCATCTTCAAAACAAACGAAATATATAGATTATCATTCATCAAAAGCCTCAACTGCAATCTTAGATCCTTCGACCTCCATTACTTTGACTGGTGAATTTTGCGGAATAAAATCACCAACGGTTACAACATCTAACCTTTTATTCTCAATTCGAGCAGTCCCAGCTGGTCTTAATGGGGTGAGTGCAACACCTGTTTTTCCAAGAAAACTGTGAAAATCTAATGCCCCTGCTGAGTGATACCCTTCATCTGTACTCATAACTGTTGATAAAGCAATTCTATTGAAGGGTGATGATTTTGGTAAAAATATAGTAGCAATAATTGCTAATACTGAAGTTAATATAATTGAAATTGAGAGCCAAAAAAGTGCTATCCGTACATCATCAGTACTTTGGAAGAATACATAGAATACACTTCCAAACATCAATAATAAACCGATAATACCGGCTATTCCGAATCCTGGTATTACAAAGACCTCAACAATAATTAGTGCCAATCCGAGTATAAATATGAATGGTATCCAAGGTTGAGGTATATCATTCAACATATGTCCGCCGAAAAACAGACCGATAAATAGTATACCAAGTAAACCAGGTACACCAAAGCCTGGAGTGCGAATTTCAATTAGTAAACCTATCCCACCTAATGAAAGTAGAAGTGCACTTATATAAGGACTTGTGACAAAGAAAACAACTCGATCAGCGAGGGTAACAACGAATTTCTCTACTTGTGCATTCCTAAGTGATAAAATTGATGTGTATCTATCACCTTTACTTCCATCTTTTTTTCTATTGTATTCATCATTTGTTAGTGCCATTTTTGTGACATCAATTCTATCTCCATAATCGCGTTCGTATTGAACAATTTGGTATTGTTCCAATATTTCTGAAATACTTGAAGCATGTGTTTCAACAAACCCGTATTCCAATGCTTCTTTGGTTGTTAGTGTAAGTAATTCACCTTCAGCACATAAAACTTCCATCTGTGTTCCTGCATCTTGTTCATCAAGAAATTCTTCAGGACGCATTCTTACAATATCGTCATTATCTAAACGTACAAGTATAAGTCTTTTGTCTACCATAGCTTCAGCAATGTCAGCATTACGGCCTTGTCGTTCTGCAGTAGATCGTATGGTAGCTCTGATATATGTAACAGCTTTTTCATTTGCTTCATTACCTTGTGCATCAACAGGTGCGGAATCACCAATTGTAGCTCCTGAAGTCATAACAATTTGATCACATGCAGAACATATCATTGCCCCGGCAGAAATTGCTTGTCTATTAACGAAAGCAATTGTTGGTATTGAAGTAGTTTGAATAGATCTGATAATTTTGACAGCAGCATCAACACGTCCTCCTGGTGTATCAACATCAAAGATTATAGCATCTGCCTGTACTTGTTCAGCTTTTGTATACCTTTCTTAATGTATGTACTTACACCACCGCCAATTTCAGATCGTATATCTATTATATAAACTAAACCACTCTCTTCAGCAGTAGACTCATTAATTATAAAGAAAGAGATAGTTGTAAGTATGATTAATAATAGGATAGGAGTGTTTTTTCTCATCTCCAATCTCCATTGAAACAGGTATTATTCACGCTAATTTTATTACGAGAATTTGTAAACTCGATCATATACAAGGTTTGGTTAGGAAACCGAACCTATCCGTTCTATATGAGAATAATTAAAGACTGAATGAAGTTAACATCACTATTATTAAACTCACGTTATTATAGAAAATCCCTTGTTTAGTATACCTTATTGAAGGTGGTAGTGTCAAGAACGTTGAATGGATCTTATGTTGGTGTAATAAATATACTTAGAATTTAGATTGTAAGTATAATACCTGAATTCTAATTGTCTTGAAATTCTTCTGTTATCCAAGAATGAAGGATATGATTTAATATCAAATGGACATCTTCAACTGGACCGTATTGATTGCTATCAACAACGACATTAACATCACAAATTGATGCCAGTTTTCCACCACCAAAACCACTCCAACCCACGGTTTTACACCCTATATCTGATGCATATTGCATAGCTCGTATTACATTCTCAGAATTTCCACTTGCACTAATTCCGATTACTACATCTCCACTATTAACAAGATTCTTGAGTTGTTCTATAAACACATCTTCGTATGATACATCATTTGACCAAGCAGTCATTGTAGCGACATTATCTGTTAAACTAATAACCTTGAATCGTGGTTTACTTGGTATACTTGTACCTTTACCAAGATCACATGCGATATGCGATGCAGTAGAAGCACTTCCACCGTTTCCTATAACAAAGATCTGTTTCTCATTGTTATATGCATCCATAATTGTATCAATGGATTTCCTCACATCTTCAATGTTCAATTGATTCAATACATCTTGAAGATGAGAAATATATTTTTGAATTCTCTCCATTTGTATTTTCTCTCAGATTAGATTTGTTAAATTCTTATATTACTAATGAGATGGCAGCCATATCACCTAAGGATTCACCTAATTTAGCAGGCATTATTCTCACAACCTCTGCAGGACGTATCATTGCCAAATCCGAAACAGTCTTTCTTATTGGGTCAAGAAGTAGATCACCAGCAGCAATTGCGATTGTACCTAATAGAACTATGTCAGGATTAAGAATATTCACCAGATTTGCTATTCCCCACCCCATATAATATGCAGTCACATCAACTAACTTTAATGCTACTTCGTCTTCCTGTTTTGCAGCTTCAAATACATGCTCGGATTTAATTGAATCTATATCCCCATTTACCAGTGTTAGGATTAAACTCTCAGGATAGTTTTCAACTGTTTCTTTTGCACGTCTGGCAATTGAAGGTCCAGAACAGAGTGCTTCGAGACAACCCCGTTTCCCACAACCACATAACGGTCCATTTGGTAGTAATATCTGATGACCAACCTCTCCTGCAGAATCGTTGGTACCATGATAAATTTCACCATTGATTACTATACCACCACCAATACCTGTACTCATAGTCATGTAGAGTACGATATCATAACCTTTTCCACCACCAAAACGATACTCAGCCAGAGCAGAAGCATTTGCATCATTTTCAATAACAGACTGAATATTAAACTCGTTTTCAAGTCGGTTTTTTAGCGGATACGCATCCCATCCAGGCAAATTAGGTGGAGAATATACAATACCTGTTTTTGTGTCTAAAGGTCCACCACAACTAACACCAATCCCTGAAATATCTTGTTTTTTAATATTTACATCTTCTATAGTTTCATAGATCATTTCAAAGAGTGTTTGGATAGCAAATTCTGGACCTTTGTTAGATTCTGTTGGTCTTCTTATTTTATTAAGAATCTTGGCATTCTTGTCAGCCACGACAGTGGCAAGTTTTGTTCCTCCGATGTCAATTCCAATTACATATTCTGACATATTCATACCGGTATTGGGTAGCGAACCTACAATTTATCATTAATATCTTTAATTGCCGGGTAAATCTGTTGATATACATTTAGCTTTTCATCATATTGTTCGGCGATTTCTGCACGAGGATAAAATGTCTGACGCGGTTTTACTAATAGATCAACGGCTTCTTCAATCGAATTGTATTTACCTATAGCGGTCCCAGATAGGATAGCGGTTCCAAGACATACACCTTCAGATATATCAAGTGCTATAACTTTTTTCCCAAACATATCTGCTTTGAGTTGTAGCCATTTATCAGATTTCGCACCGCCACCAATAGCACGTACTTCATTAATTTCTACACCTGCATCTTGTAACATTGAAAGATTCTGTTTAATTTCATAACTGATTCCTTCAAGTATTGATTTAACCAATTCTGACTTATTAGTAGAAAGCGTTAATCCAAGGATTGCACCTTTTGATTCTAAGTCAAGGTGCGGTGTTCCAGACCCAGTAAAATGAGGTAGGAGCATTGCTGCACTTGGGTTATCTGATATACCATCCAATAAGATGTCATACAAATCTCTACCTTCTGCAGTAGCTTGTGCGACTTCAGTTTCAGCGAAATTATCTCTGAACCAACGCAGAACAACCCCGCCACTTGAAACAAAACCTAATGTTACATATAAATCCTCAACGACATGAGGGTAACATGAGAAATTACCATCAATCATTTGATTATTAATTACAGGTTCAGAAAATGCAGGTGCAATACATTCAACTGTACCTGTAGCATCCATGAGTTCACCGCTACGAATTATTCCTGCACCTAATGCTCCACAGGGTTGGTCGTGTCCACCAGCGACAACAACAACACCATTTGGTAGTCCAAGTTCATTAGAGACTTTTTCACCAATTTCACCAATAATTGTACCTGAAGGAACAGGATTAGGTAGGAGTTCAGGATCAATGTTGGCAAGATTCAACATTTTTTCTGACCATGTTTTATTTATAATGTCGAAAAACATGGTTCGTGCAGCGAGTGAATAGTCAACTGCTAATTGTACACCTAATCTGAAGTTAACGAAATCTTCAAACCCAAAGAATTTCCAGATATCTCCATATAGGTCAGGTTGATTTCTTTGGAGCCAAACGATTTTAGCTAAAGTGTGTATGTCACTTGGTGGCATACCAGTGATCTGCATGATTTCCAAAGGACTTATATCTTGTAAGAGTTCATCACAGATACCAATTGTCCTTGAATCGAAGGTAGTGATAGCATTTGCGAGTACATCACAATTACCCGATACAGGTGTAACGGCTTCACCTTGTGATGCAACAGAAATAGCCTCTATCGGATCAGAGAGAGTCTCTGATGCAACCTTACGAATTCCATCTGCTACCTTACCCCAAACGACATTACCGTTTAATTCGGACCACCCGGGTTGAGGATGTATAAGTGGATATTCACCATAGGCTTGTGATAAAATCTCACCATCTGCACGAAATGCTATAACTTTACAACCAGTAGTTCCAACATCAATACCCAAAAGACTCATACTTTTTCTCCTTGAAATGGGATGTATGTATCATATTATATTTCTCCATAAATTACAAGGATATGAATACATTGGGCATGTAAATTTTTTTTTGCAGAAATGTCGTATTTTCCTTGTGTATATTTTATAGGTTACAGTTATTGGTTTTCAGTATACAGATTACAGTAGTATTAAATCTAAGCTATTACATTATTAAGATGATTTTATTGTTTTTCCAACTTTGTACATTTTATTTGATGTGTGAGAAAATGTTACACTTTTCCTACAAAGTGTAGGAATGTCTTTTGATATTACACATGCTTTCCTGTTAGTACCTGTATGGGTTTGTAGCGAATTAAACATCTAATTCTAAAATTTGAAAAAAGTTGCAATTTTGTAGTTTTCCTTGATGAGCGATGATTCTGTTTTTACTATTATTATTCTCATAACATAATATTTATCGGCAGATTCACTCCTGTAAAAATCAGTTTATTGGATTAGATTATAATACACTTTGTTTTGCTACTATGTATTATAATAATTCTCTATATGTTATTGTAACGTATGTTTATTATTATGTCAATGTATATTTATCTATATGGTATTAGTTGCTTTGTCATTTATTTTCTTCAATTTATTTCTATGTATTATGTATGTTCTCTGAAACGCTGATAGTCGACTGCTATTGCTCCTTTTGCAGAATCTCGTATAATATGGAGAAGAAGGCTTTGGGTTGTGATGTTTTTCTTTTCTGAATAGCGGATGATACAGGATTACGTGGAGAAGGGGTTTGCTACATTTATTGTTTGATCTCGAATCTGAATAGAAATTTCACATTTCGCCCCGCTGGGGATTAGTTCACGGTGGCAGATGGTTTCTACACACATTTCGCCCCTCGAATCAGGAATCAACGGTATGAACCCCATTTAGGAGTTCCCCGGGTATGAATGCCGTTGGGCATTCCCCGGGGCTACAGATGATCACTATTATCTCTATTATGGAGAATGAAACTATTTTTGACTCCTTAACGTGTAATCATTGTGAATAATTCACACATTATTAAAAAGTAAATGGAGATATCAATGAAGATAAATACATACCTATGGTTCAATGAAGACTGTCTTGAAGCATTCGAATATTACAGATCAGTTTTTGGTGGAGAATTTACAAGTTGTATGACTTTTCGGGATGGACCGGACGATTTACCAGTTGCTGAAGAAGATCTTGATCGAATAATGCACATATCCTTACCTATAGGTTCAAATGTTTTGATGGGGAGCGATTCTTGTGATTCCATTGGACCACCCCGTGTAATGGGTAATAATTTCTCATTATGTTTTGAAGCAGAAAGTAAAGTACATGCTGATGAAATTTTCGAGAAATTATCTACAGGTGGAAAAGTATTGTATCCAATGGATGATGCATTCTGGGGTGCATATTACGGGAAACTAACAGATAAATTTGGCATAAATTGGGATATTCTTTCAGATCAATCGCATCAACAGTAATCAACCATAAATGACCATGGCATAGAAAGTCCTATTTGTCATTAATAGTTATTCCGCAACCCAACCTATGTACTTGTAGGTTGGGTTGAATTGTTAATTTCTCCTCAAAAACTATTAATTTAGCAATTTACATAGTGTAAGATATATGTTAGTATAATTTAGGAGTAAATTAGAATGGAAGACAATATTATGCGTTTTGAGAATCAAGTTGTTTTTGTCACTGGTGGTGGTGGACCTTTAGGAATTGGTCGTGCAGCTTGTATCGCTTTTGCTAAAGAAGGTGCAAAAATCGTAGTTGCGGGTGGAAGAAGTTCAGATGCAGTCGTTAAAGAGATTATTGCCTTAGGTGGACAAGCTATTTCCATACCATTAGACGTCACCGATCCTGCCAACGTTCAATCTGCTGTTGATACAACTATTGAGACATTTGGTCAGATTGATATTTTGTTTAACAATGCTGGAATCATCAAACGACAATCTTTATTTGAAATGACACCTGAAGTATTTGATCAGGTGATGGCAGTGAACGTAAAGGGATGTCTATTATGTGCTCAAGCGATTGGCAAAGTAATGATTGAAAAAGGAATTCGAGGTAGAATAATTAATAATTCCTCAATTTTTGCTGAAGAATCACATGCTGGTGTGTTGAGTTATTGTGTGAGTAAAGCAGCAGTAAATCGATTAACCCGTAGTTTGGCATTGGAACTACGTCCACATGGAATTACTGTAAATGCTATTGCCCCCGGTGGAGGTGCACCTACCGGTATGAATGCTCCCCATAACCTACCTGAAGATGATAATTTACCAGAGATATTACCTGCTGCTAAAGATGCTCCCCTTGAAAGATCTGCGACTGTATGGGATTATATTGGAGCAGTACTATTTCTTGCTTCTGATGATGCGGCTTATATTAGTGGTGAAATTATGACTGTAGACGGTGGTGCAGTTGCTCGAAGATGAATAGGTTAGGAGAAAACACCTTTTGTGGTTGATAGATTTCTTTAGTAACTGTTGGCATGTTGTATCTGGATGGTTTATATATCTCTGGCAGTATATTTCACCTATACTTCTATTTTTAAATGAATATAAGTTGTTATTAATTATTATCTCGGTATCCAGTATTCTGTTAAGTATCATTGGATGTACTGCCCTCATCACATTTCTTCCTTCCGATTATTTCACCGAATCAAAACAAGGTAAACATATTAACAGCTTGTTTTTGAGAGTTGTCATTTCTACATCAAAGAATCTCATAGGTGGTATCCTGGTAATTCTTGGACTCTTACTCTCTGTACCGGGTATACCTGGTCAAGGATTGTTAACTATTTTTGCAGGAATAATATTGAGTGATTTTCCGGGTAAGAAGAAGTTGGCACGTAAAATCATCCAAAAAAAAGCAGTTTATTTCGCTGCCAATAAAATTAGACAGCAATTTAAGAGATCACCCCTTATATTGGATTGATAAAGTAGTAGTTAATCCAGATATGTATTCAGTCAAAGGGTTTGCACAAATTATAATTCCCTCTTTTTGTTTAGGATTTGCATAGAAATCAAAACAGCAATTAGAAGTAATATTCCAACAAATAGGATTGAAGATAGTTTTGTTACTGTTCTAAGAAGAGAATTGAAATCGATTAGACTTGCTCCTACTTTTCCATAACATAGGGCATATCCGCCAGTTCCAAACCATGACCCAACTGTTAAATGGTAATTATCAAGATTTGCATGATCCAAGAATCCTGGTGGTTTTATATAATCGTGGCGTCCGACAAAATAGTGTCGTCGCCCCTGCCATCTCAATTTGTTATCATATGTAATTCTGTATTCATTTCCCAGATATCCTTGAGCTTTTAATTTTTCTAATTCACCAGATTCCATTCGATCCTCTCTAATAGTCATTTTTAGACCTTTAATAAAATCTTCAATGGATCCACCGTCATTATAGTATTTTAATATATCATTCCAATCAGCTATTCTTACATTTTCCCCTAATTGTTTTTTACATTCTTCTCTTAAATCTTCCATTTCTGATAGATTATGTTGGATTACATGGAACTGTTTATAACTTGCTAATGTTCCAGATACAGGAATTTGAAGTGCTACCGACATACCGTAATCATATACAAATCTTGCGATAAAGAATGCGAGAAGTAATAAAACAAAGACCGTGATGTATTTTAACAACGAAATTGATTTTAACATAACAACCTCAAAGAAATTGTATAATATTTTTGGTAAATTATAACATACTATCTTCTCTGTTGTCTATAAATGCGAATTATATCAGTATAATTATTGAATGTTAAAAAGGGGAGTTAGTGGAATTACTTTTACCATAATAATTCCTTTTTAATGAAGTTGGTTTTTGAAATGGGATAATTTATTGGGGTATGAAAATCATTCTTATATAGATGGGATTATGCTATTACCATTGAACATTTTCAAAAGGTAGTATCCAAAGACCCACTAAATGTTTTCATATCATTACCTTGAAACTGGACTTTATAAACAGGAGAAATTCCATTTGTCTATCAGGCGAGTCAACAGAATATTTAAAGGATAATTCAACAAGAGAAGTAGGGTTTATCTGGTGAATATGTAGTTTACTCTATAATCAAATCATATTAATATTGGTATTAATATTATGTAATTAATTCACTTTTAATGGTATTGTTATCAATATCCTGCTTGCCACCACAATGTCTGTTTTCATTACCTTGATGCATTCTTATTTTCTTCCATACTTTGACTATTAAAAATATGAACTGTTGAATATAAATACTACAGAATAGAATGATGGTTATTTCCATGATATTTTTTAACCAACCACCATCTTGAACTACATACTCAGTAATAATATATGTCAGAAAAATTATAATAGGTAAATAGTAGCTTGTAACCTCATTATTGCGTAACAATTGAAAAACTTTATACCCAAAATTAGGTGCCATAACATCTCTCCAAAAATTATTATGGTTTTGTAATAAATCGACAACTATGATTTCGAATTTCAATACCTTCCACTATACCTAACAAAGAGTAATTTTACTTTTAAATAGAATAACCGTAAGGACACTATACGAAGTTATATAATACAGTTGTCTATTCCTTGCAAATCATAAAAAGAATCTGTATAATTATTGAATGTTAAACAGTAGATTTTTTGCAATTACTTTTATTCTAATAATACCTTTTCTATTAGGTTGGTTTTGGGGTTGGGATAGCGTAATGAAGTCAGGAAATCAATCTTATGTTGATGGGGATTATGATAGTGCCTTTGTTCATTTTCAAGAGGCAGTATTTCAAAGACCTAACAATCCATTATCCCATTATAACCTGGGAACTGTGCTATATAAACAGGATAAATTCCGTATGGCAATAGGTGCATTTCAAACTGCATTATTAAATGGCAATTCATCAATTGATGCCGTACTTTATTATAATTTAGGTAATGCACAGTTTCAATTAAATGACCTTGAAGGTGCAATCCGTTCTTACAAAGATTCGCTTCAATTAGACCCTCATGATGTTGATACAAAACATAATCTTGAATTCGCATTACAACTCTTAAAAGAACAACAGAATGAATTCAATAAACAACAGAACCAAACTTCTCAGAAGAATGATACAGCCCAAGCTGAACCCAAAATAATCTCAAAGACAGAAACACAACAACTTCTTGATCAACTAAGTAAAAATGAGAATAAACGTCGCCAAGAAATCCTGAAAGAAAAACTTAACGATGGATATCGGCGTGAGAAAGACTGGTAGTACACCTAAATCTATGTGGCATCATCGTTATTGTGTTATTGCAATTCTACTGATTACAACAGTTGCCAGATGCCAAGATGTTACAGTTGCAGCTGTCATAACTCCCAGAAATATACAAATTAATGAAAGAGCACGATTAGATCTAAAAATGTCTGGAAAGACATTGATAGGTGAGATCGGTCAACCAACCTTTAATTTCTTACCCAATTTTCTGGCAGTTCCACTCCCTACCAAAACCACACCCCGTTTAATTGAAGACAAAGTAGCTGTTGAAATGGAGTGGTCTTACGAACTAATTCCACAAAAGATCGGTAAAATAGAGTTATCTGAGGTTGAATTCACTTATCAGAATACTAACTTTTTCGCCAATCCTGGTACAATAATAGTCGGTGCAGTTGACACTTTTAAAGACACATCAACAGGAGGAATTCATAGAGTTCATGCAGAAGTGAGTAATAAAAATCCGTATATTTATGAACCTATAGAGTACAAATTCCGATACCTTTTTTCGACAGTATTACCTACTGTTGAATCACCTACTAAGACATTACCCTCATTTAAGGATGTTTCTATTGATGAGACAGTTGATGAAGTAGAAACAACTGGACAAATAAACAGTTTACATTATGAGGAATCTATACAAACTATCTATCCAGAAAAAGTTGGAAAGATAATTATTCCGTCAGCTGAGCTCAAACTTCCAATTAAAGGGAGACCGAGAACATTAAAGACAGAGAAGATTGCAATCAATGTTCAGCAATTACCAATTGAAGGAAGACCCGCTCATTTTACTGGTACAGTAGGCGATTATACGATTTCAGCACAAATTGATCGCATAAGATTAGTAGTACGGGATGCACTTACCATGACAGTAAAATTTACTGGTAATGGTAATCACAACTCTATAAAACCACCTATTATACAAAATATCGATGGTTTTAGGGTTGATCCGCCTGTTTTGGTTAACAGTAAAGATGGTAAGACTCCTGAATTTAGTTTTGTATTTATCCCATTAAAACCTGGTATACTGAATATACCCCCAGTTGCTTTTGCCTCATTCAATACTAAGACAAGATCATACCAAACTACCTATACTACACCGTTTCCAATCACTGTTGTTCCCCGTCCATCTGATATAATTCAAGAAGAAGAGAGCAATTACAATTGGGTTTGGGTAAGTCTCATTGTGGTATCAATTGTCTTGATTGGTGGATATTTTGGTATAAGATTATATCGAAAACATAGCAAGAAGGTGGACAAAGGATTTGTCAAAGATTCTTCTACTTCTCCAAGTGAGGAAGCAATTTCAGAACTTAAGTCTTTGGGTACAAATACAAGTGACAACACACGAGTCTCTTTCGGTGATTCAGTTACCCGTATCCTTCAGAAGTATATCTGTGATCTTATTGGTATTGAATATCAACAACTTAGTACTACAGAATTGGAAAAGAATTGTTCTCACTTGGGACTATCAGAGGTTGTCATCCAGGATTTGTTAGATATTCTTTCAAAATGTAAATATCATAAGTACGCTCCTGTCTCTATATCAGTAGATGAACAGAATGTATTATTAGAACGTACAGAAAAGTTAATTAAGTTAATTGAGGAAAATCTGTGATAACAATTATGACATTATTTCATAAATATCAACCATATAAAGGAGTGTAAATGGATATTTTATGGTTATTAATTCGATGGATACATGTTTTGGCAGCAGTTACCTGGATAGGTGGAAATCTTACATTAGCGATGGTCATTGTACCCTATTTTAGACAGAATTTACCTCCTGTAAAACGAATTCATTTACTTACCCAGATCGGTAAGAGATTTGAACCTGTTGTCTGGATGTGTGTAATGATTCTGTTTTTTACTGGCATAGGTAACGTATTTGAGAGTTTAGGATTATCATCAGGAATCGAAGTTAATGCCTATATGAGAACATTACTAATTAAATTGTTATTGTTTATTATTTTACTAATCCTAACAGCCATGCATAGTTTTGTTTTTGGACCAAAATTATTGACAGCAATTGAAGGATTAGATGAAGGGTTAGATCAACTACCTCCTGATGTGGATTCACTTCGTAAGAAACTCTCTATAGTATCAAGTATGATGGGAGTCGTATCATTGTTTGTCCTTCTTGCTGCAGTTGCCCTTCGGATGGGAATATAATCAATATATGCGTATCCAAATAATAGTTGATGTTGGTAAAGGTATTACCCTTCCAATAAATTATAACCATCTTCTTGTAGGAATAGTTTATCGATTCCTTTCAGATTCTAACCCAGAATATGCGGACTTTCTTCATGATGAAGGGTATAATGCGTCAGAAAAACGGTTTAAATTGTTTACCTTCTCACAGTTGATGGCAGATAATAGAAGAATTGATGGGGATCAGATCTATTTTGGTTCAAAGTTAATTTGGTATGTATCTTCTCCAGTTGAAACTTTCCTTTCTCACTTCGCTGATACACTTCTCACACAAGGTGTAATTACGTTTGGAAATCATAAACTAGAAATTATTGATGTTACTATTCCTCGTTTACCGCGTATTCAATCTGAAATGAAATTTAGATGTATTTCTCCTATAGTAATGTCCGCAGTCCGAGAAAATAACGGGAAACGTAGTATGCACTATTGTCTGTATGATGATCCAGAAATATCCGAACTCATTCGTCAGAATCTTATAAATAAATTCATTGCAATCTATGATCGTGAACCCTCTAATAATGAATTGCAATTTGAATTTGATGATTGGTATGTTCAACGGAAACAGGGACGTGTATCACGGTTGGTAGATTTTAAAGGTGTGAAAATCCGTGGTATTCTATGTCCGTTTCGTGTTGTTGGGAGTCGTGAATTGATACAGATTGGGTATGAATGTGGGTTCGGTGATAAGAATAGTGCTGGATTCGGTATGGTTGATGTGTAGTGGTTCAGGTTTTGTTTGATAAATACCATGATCCTTTTTTGCTGTCGGTGTTCCACAGATAATAACTGCTATGTAAGGACGTAAAATACGTTAATATACTGAAATGTATGAGGAGTTAAAACAGGAATTAGAACTGTTGAAAGAGGAACGGATTGGTATATCGTAATAGTTGTTTGTTTGAAAGTTGAATATTATTCTTGACAAAAATTACATTAAGTGTAAATAATGTTGTTGATGGTTTCTATACAAATAGAATATTTTAATCGTACCAATCTGGAATAGAAACGCAATCACGTGCATCATACTGTCAAGATCCTCATCACTTTTAATCGTACCAATCTGGAATAGAAACATCTGAGCTGTAAAAGGCATTTTTATTTTTGCTAACTCCTTTTAATCGTACCAATCTGGAATAGAAACTGATGAGAGGGAGTAATATGAATAAGTCAAAAGAACCTTTTAATCGTACCAATCTGGAATAGAAACTTTTTCATGAGGTCTTGGACTGTTTTTGTGTAGGCTTCTCTTTTAATCGTACCAATCTGGAATAGAAACTCCCACCAACAACACCATCCGGATTCAGGGTTATTTAGTTCTCGGTTTTCTGTGTGTTTTTTATCACAGTTGTTATGAGTCTATTAAAAAGCAGATATAGCGTAACTTCTCACACTATATCTGCTATCATTCACCTTATTTATATATATTTTTTTGAGGTGAATAATGGCAAGGAAAGAATCTTACCACTTGATGGATATGTTAGCAGAAGTTATTGACCCACGCAACAAGAAAGGATTACGACATCCGTTGAAGTCAATCCTCGGTCTACTCGTTGTTGGATTTATGTGTGGACATAAAGGTTATACATCCATAGCAGCTTGGACACGCACTCAACCACGACTTACAAAAGCACTTGGATTTACGCGTGAGAATCCTCCTTGTGCTGCAACTTTTCACAATGGATTGAAAATATTAGATAAAACAGCAGTAGAAAGGGTATTGACTCAATGGGTAAAAACCGTCGTTGAGAATCGGTCTGATCTAAAAGGATGTTTTGATACGCTTGCTATAGATGGCAAAATAATGCGTGCTTCTCAAAAAAGTGGAGCGGCAACAAACCACTTACTCT
>JAGFCA010000103.1 GCA_022394755.1 Candidatus Poribacteria bacterium | reverse complement strand
AGTGTGGTTGCATTGAGTGCTTTTTTAAATATAGTGTCAAGTATTTGTAAGTTCTGTATTTCTTTAATTTGGTTTTTAAGTGTTTCAGGTATTATCCCGAATTGATGTTGTAACAGTTCGAGGATAGAAGTCTGCATAGCGTTAATGCTGCCTTCTTCTCTGCCTTCTTCTCTGCCTTGTTTTTTTCCTTGTTCTATTGCACGTTTTTCAATCATTTCTGCTGTTGATAGCATCATGTTTTCTACCTCCGGATCTTGAGTATAAGCTTTCACGAGGTTTATTAATTCGTCATGTTCGTCTGGTTGCCGTCTAAATAGTATGAGATGACTTAGATATATTAACGCATTTCTATGCTGAACGTTGTCTAAATCTTGAAAAATAGGTAATACTTTTTCTAATACTTCAGTGAGTATAGTTTTGTCGTTTTTTTCATTTTTTAGGACAGTGAGCAATAGTCCGAGTGGATGATCAGTTTCTGTTAGTTCGTTTTCGGTTGAATCTTTTACATCAAGTAATAGGGTATCAAATTGTGGAATAAAGCGTGATAATGAATCTGGTTGCTCCATGAGTGTATCTAATGAAAGTGGAGTTTTCCAAGGTTGTGTGCCTGTGTAAAAAACGATGGGTAGTATAGGTTTTAATCGCCATTCATTTCTGGGAATATTTTTTGAATCCAACTCCCGTCGTTGTGCATCCCAAATCTGACACATGTAGAATAATACTCGAAATGGCATTATAGGATCAATTGTTGATTGATGTTCGAGTAATATATAGATGTATAACTCATCTTTGTGAGATGATGTTTGAAATGGCACTTTAAATACCATATCGGATTCCTGTTCTCTGAGTGTATCCGATATGAAACTTCTATTTATTTCTTCGATTTGTTCAAAATCAAAATACTCAACGAGATCTTGTGCTATTATTTCGAGTAATCCTCGGATGTTTTCTTTTTCTTTGAATAACCATCTTGCACTGATATCAGGGAAATGTGCGACCGGTATATGAAAGAAATTGCGTGTTTTTGGGTCTGATTCCATCCGATTTCCTATTGAGAATTAATGTGTATATTATATCATAATTATCAGGGTACATCAAGAGAAGAAGATAAGAGGTGTTTACGGTTTTGTTTTCTGAATCGCGGATTTCACGGATTTCACGGATTCCGTGGTAATAGATTTATTGTAGGGATGGTTTTGTTTGAGATTCAGTACGTTGTGTAGAAGAGGTAGAGTTGTGAATTTTGGGGTCAGTTGTGTATGTGATGATCTCTAACAGTTTTGGTACAAAGAGATGT
>JAGFCA010000185.1 GCA_022394755.1 Candidatus Poribacteria bacterium | reverse complement strand
TATTCCTCCATCTAATAAGGACATTTGTCGCATCTACCTTCTTACCAATACTCAGATTGAGAACAACCGATCCACCTTTTGAAAAATACACAGCATATTCCGCTCCTGGATTTGCAATTGTGTATGCCTCGTTTTCCTCTCTATTTGACAACAGATCGTTGTGCGGTTCACACGAAAAAATATCCATCTCATCTGTGAGGGCGCGCATACTCTCAATACTCGCCTGAGCTGTTTCGGTCAACCCAAGTCCATTCGGCGGACGGTGAAACCGTGCTGATGCCAATCCACCAAAGATATTTCGCCAGAACCGTTCCAACCCATTTCGCGTCGTACCATATTTACCTGTATCAGCACCGTAAATCTTAACATTATTCATAGGACGAATTGGTGAAAGATCAGATCTATATTTCTGAGCATTATCCCAATGTGTCTGTCCTTTCTGCATATTATTCTGTGATATATCGCAAAAAGAATAAATCTCAGGATGATCTTTTGTATTTCGATGTTGTTCATGATCTAATTCCCATGGATTCCAACTTTCAGTCGTTTCAACACCACGACCTACCTCAGCTGCCCGATTCCTAATGTATGTTGACCAATACGCACCCCCAGGCAGGCGTAACTGCTGTCTCGTTGTCCATACAGTAGAGTATATGTCCGTAAGGGAGAGTCTCAGAAAGTAGTTTATCTACATATTTATGTTGATATTTTAGGACAACTTCCTGATTGTTCTTTTTTGGCACTGACCTGAAAAAGTCATTTTTCGCTGCACTTGGATGGCTATCAACAACAGTGGGTAATCCTGCCTCCGCTGCTGTGTAATTACTATTATTCTTGGGATTAAATGGATTGACCTCCCAATGGTCTCTATAATAGTTGAAAGTTGCCCAGACTTCAACTTGAACGATAATATCCATTTCGTGGGTCCATGCAATTAAATTACTGAAACGTGTCCAAAATTCATCGTTCCATTGATTTAAATCATATAATTCACCGACTTTTTTGAAGGGTGGCACATCGACTGCTTCAGTCCATCCCATCGTAGACCTAACATAATTTCCACCGACAGACTTCAATAATTCAAGATGCTCTTTTAGATTCGGTATCTGAAACAGATTGTCATCAACTGAACCGCCAATTAGCAGAACAGGATTTCCTTTATATTGCCAGTAACGTGGGTTTTCTTTGTAAATTTGGATTATGTTTTTTTCCATCTCTGTATTTTCTTTGGCATTGGTATTCAAGGTTACTATTAAGCAAGTGGATACGATAATTAATATAGCTTGTGTAAATAGGTTGATATTTAAAGGGTAATCCTTATGTTGATTCATAACATATTCTGTAATATATATTGATGATTTAATAGCATACATTATGTTGCGATTGTTTTTTCTCTACTTGGAAACTGTGAATTTAATAAGGTTGTTAATATTTGTCGTTTTGAGATGAAGGCACTTTCACGAAAACCTGCACGAAGCAATTTTACGAACCCTTACTGTATAAGGGTTTATAATTTTAAAGGCACTAATTCTTCGTGAATCACATATGTTATATAATATTTAACTAAAGTGTGTATAAGATGCATTTTTGGTTTCATATTCAGATGTATTTTTCTAAATATAACGACTTGTGCCAGTTAACTAAATGTTCTTGTTATTCTCCCGAATCAACAGTGTTTCTATTAACATTCTGAAACCCTACCAAATCAAGAAAACAAGGAACCAGAATCAACGGTATGAATGTCATTTATACATTCCCAGGGACTCAAGAGCGTACCTACCAATGAGAACTACTCATAAAGTGGTTGTTATTGTGACATATAGTTCTATAAATTGTTATTTAGCATAAGTCGTAAACATGTGATTTATCCAATTCCTGATATCGTAAATTATTTTCCTATGATTTTTTGCAATCTATCAATATGCTAAGAATGTTCAATGAAGATTACAATTTTGTAATTTATTTGTTAAATGCAGTGTGGTTATGAAACTACACCTACCTTATTGTAGCAGAGATATAATTACCATAATGTGAACTTATTCATCAATTAGAAAATCCACATTTGAAATTTAGTTATGTCTTAAAAATGTTACGAAATCGTAACATTTTTCTGTAACCCCTAATTTGAGAAAATATCTATAAAGTTAGTATATATCTATGTTTATTGGTATGTTACGATTTTTGTTCTTGAAAAATATTCTTTTATACTGACTTCATTATTGATCTTTATTAGGATTTAATATTAACTATATGTAATAAATTCTAATCTTAATCCAAGTCCTAAATCTCGTGAACTTACAATTTATTTTCATTCTAACAAGTAGTAAGTTTGTTTTTGTGATATATATATGTTAGAGGCATGAGATGGATATATTCTTCATTTTATATAGAATTTTTAGCGAAAATGTGTGAAATTAGAATTGGATAATGTTTATGTCAAGAATTGGTTTTTCCAATTTTTACATGGTAAGTCGTAGAGGGTAAGACTTTAGTTGTATTACCTTGTCAGAATGTGGGTTTAGAAACATCATTACATGAATCAACTACTTTTCAGTCGTATAAATATCATCTATAGTTTCATTCACTGTCTCGCGCCAAGTGTCTTCAAGCAACATGCGGAAAGACATCGGTTTGTCATTAGGTCCGGTGGCTTCCATAGTTCCGTATTCTGTGGCGTTTTTATACGCTGACTCTAATGTCTTGATAAGTTCTTGTTTGTATGTAGTATCGCTGTTACCTTCAAGGTGTTGTCCTTTCGTTTCAAAGATCAGTAGACGTTGTTGTCCCTTCTTGTTTCCTTGCACACAAGCGATGAAGTCAGGATAAACACGGTCCCGATGCCAACCTTGTAAAAAATAACCTTGCCTTGCCGCGATGCGATGCCACCACTGAATTGCATCTTTCTTATCCAGATAAAGAGCGAAATCTTTCTCCAAATTGTTGAATTCTGCTTCATACACTGGGTTAAAGAGGTTTAGTTGCACGGGACTTGCATCTGAACGGGTTAGACGTTTGGCATCTGTTGAGATATTAACTTCAATTGTTTTTTCCAATTCAAAATTCAATGCTACATCTGTTTCAAGACTAAACCTGATAGTATTATTATCAAGTTTCTCTCGGAAAATAGTTTCAGCGGATTTTTCTATCTGTGTGCTGAGTTTCTTTTTCATTATTTCGGAGAGATACAACCGATTGGCATATAACTTGCTTTTATCAGTGCCTTGTTCTTGATACACCTGTAAAGTTGCTTTTACTATCCGCGCCGCTTGCCAAGGGTTTGGAATAACATCGTTCAAACGTCGAACAAAAAACGATATTTCCAAATTTTGAGAGGTACTTTCTCCTATAATTTTCTCTGTTTCGTCATGATCTTGCAAATGGATAGTCGCGCGGATTTCTTGTATTAATTCTTGGTCATCTAAATTTACAGGTTTAACTGCTCCAAGTTGACCCCAATCAACAGCACTGAGAATATCACGTTCATAATTTAGTATATTCCAACTATGTCCTCGTTTGTGAAGTACTTGTGGTAGAAAAATATCCATCTGACGGTATTTCTTCCTACGTTGGATACTTTTCTTTTCAAGCTCCACATCCGTGCTTTCAACGTATTTTGCAAGTCCTGTTAAACCTTCCGCTTCTAACCCTTTTTTAACGTTGTTGACAGCCTTGCCTACTTCCTGATTGTAGCAGTAGATATAACAAGTATCTAATTCCGTTAGATTGGTTGCACGTGCATGTGGTTGTCTCATGACTCTACCGATCAGCTGCGTCATAGCGGTTTGGGCAGTGGTGTTATCAAGAAGTGCTAATTGATAAGCAAACGGACAATCCCATCCCTCTTTTAGGGCATCTTTCGTGATAATGTAGCGAACAGGACAGAAAGGACTTAGCAGATCCACTCCAGCGAGTTCATCTTGTTCAGAAGACTTTATTTTAATATGCTCTTCTGGAACACCGAGTACTTTGATAAGTTCGTAGCGGGCATCCTCAGCATGCACCTTAACGCCATCACGCTGCTTTTTACCGGTACGATCAACTCGAATTACTGCAATAGGACGTATGTAGCGGTTTTCTGCTTGCTGAAACTGCTTTGCCACTTCTTCAAGTTTATCCCGTTCTGTCTTTGCTATGGCAAGTGTATATTTCCAAGTGGAGTTTGGATAATTCCTGAGTTGAATCGGAATTTTAATCATTTCTTCCTCTTTAAGTGCAGTTCCTGAAATATTGACAAGAATGTTACTTATACCGAGTTGTGGTGTCGCAGATAGCTCCAACACAAAGCGAGGATTCAGCCGGTTCACTGCTTTCACAAACTCACGATTGTTTTCAACTTTTTTGCTCCCGTAAGCCTTGTGTGCTTCGTCTAAAATCACTGTCGGTCTAATCAACTTTAAGACATTAAAAAGACTCTGTTTAATAAGTCTATCTGCAGGATTTGCAGCGAACATGCCACGTATCTGCCCTGGTTCACCGGGTTTTACTGTCTCAAGGTCGGGGTGTTCCTCTGATAATGCCTGATGTTTTCTGATATCATCTTCAATAGGAAAGAAGGAGTCATAACCGCTGCTATCACGGAAGATTTTGAGGAATTCTTTATTTTTTTCTCGGTTTGCGGAGGGTAGCATCAAAAGCATCACACAAAGGTGATTCTCAACGTCTTGCTTTGTAAATCTGTCGTCTTTTTCAAGGAGTTTGACGCGGTCACCAGAAGCACGATCCAAAATTTGTCGGTAAGGGTGTTCTTGATTGCGAAAAGCATCCAGCGTTTGTGAATAGATGGCTTTCGTTGGGACAATCCAAAGCAGAAATCCTATGCCGATTTTGTGTCGCCGTACCGCCTCAACACCTAATAATGTCTTTCCACCACCTGTTGGCACTTTTAGACATACATGCGGGATTGGCTCACCAGAAGCTGCTTCACGTGAAATATATTCTGGGATATGGTTCTCACCATTTTCGTCTGGCACACCCGGTAACCCGGATTTTTCACATAAACTTTCCCACGCGACGCGGGGATAATTCTCCACTGCTTTGGCAAAGACTTCAGATTGTTCTCTCAAAACTGGTGGAAGTGTATTGGGATCAAGTGCAGCGAATTCTTCTATTTGTTGACGTGCTTCTTTCAGGGCATCAAGGTAGCGGTCCAAAGTCTGTAATGCTTGTATTTGGTAGTCTTTCAGTTCCATTCTTATGTGTTTATGATTTGATAGATGCTATAGGGAGTTGTCAGAGCGATAAGTAGTTATATCGGTTTACATTCATTACATGGCATAAGTAGATTTCACGAACTTACAATACGTTGCTGTTTTAACATCTCAACATCTTCAACTAATTTATCATATTTCTTACTTTGTATTGCAATGATTGCCTGCGGTATTCCAACGGCGACCACAATTAGAGTAAACGTGGCTATAATTAGGTAAAAGTTTCGACCAACAGATTTTTCAACGGAATCAATTCTCGTATTAACGGACTCAATTTTCGTATCAATATTCGTATTAACGGACTCAATTTTCGTATCAATAGCATCAATTCTTGCATTAACGGCATCAATTTTGAGATCGACGAATTCCTTAATCTGTTTTTCAGATTTTTCAACAGTTTTTTCAACAATAGATTGGATTCTCTCAAAATCAGATTGTGAGAGTTCTGCAAATGCAGAAGTCGTTAAGAGAGAAAAACAGAGTGCCAAGAGGAAAATCTTCTTCATTCTTGTACTCCTTCAGTAAATAATTGACTAAATTATAGGATAAAAAACAATAAAATTCAAGACAGGAATGAGAGTTACGCAATTTGATAGATGCTATAGGGGAGTTGACAGAAGGTAATACCCATCGGTGTAAGTTCTTTTTGACTCATAAATTTATGCGACGCATAGATGTAGGCTTTCTTACCTGTCGCTTTGCATTCCCCAGCTATCTGTTCAGCAAGGGATGCGTCAAGTGCCGACTTATTACTTTCTAAGAATTCAAGTGTCGGTTCATAGATGAGATAGAAACGGATATCCTTTGTTTCACCAAAACAGTAATCTTCCGACTGCGTTTTGACTTCAAGTTTTCTACCGGTAGCAGTATAAGCAATATAATTAGCTAATGTTTCGTAGGTGGGAAGTGTATCGCCCGTGAGCATCCCTTCAGTGTCAATTGATTCTCCGAGTGTGCAGTAGGTGAACGAACCACCGAGACCTTCCCGCAGGTTTTCATCTTTAGCATTTTCAACACCATTAATGACGCGACGCACACGTTCAGCA
This sequence comes from Candidatus Poribacteria bacterium, assembly GCA_022394755.1. GTDB lineage: Bacteria > Poribacteria > WGA-4E > WGA-4E > WGA-3G > MSPOR6. The sequence goes on along the minus strand of JAGFCA010000185.1, from coordinate 7,259 downwards.
GTAATGTTGTCTGCATAGTCTTCACATTCAACAAGTATAAACTTTCGATTTCCGCCATCTTCTTTGTTGAGTGCAAGGACTGCATGAGCAGTGGTGCCGCTACCAGCAAAAGAGTCCAGAATAATGTCGTCTTTCTTAGTTGAAAGACAAATAATGTCTTTCAACAATTGAATAGGTTTAGGATTGTTAAATACTTTACTGTCAAATATCTGTTTCAGTATAGCGGTTCCGTTCCCACTACTATATTCAGGTTTATAAAACAGTGATTTTGGTTTCTTACTTGGTATATCACCGAGGTTAGGCCTCTGTTTTTTGTATAGATTGAATCCAGAGTTTGTCCTTTCAACTATAATGTTGTAGGACTCAGCGGTTATTTTTTCTTTACTCCATCTCCAACTCATCTCTTCACCATCTGTTAGCGGGAATATCTTTTCGTATTTCTCAGTGTTAGGTTTTTCTGTGACTGTCAATTCATCCTTCTCATTGACATATATTGGAAAGTATAAATTAGGTCTTTTGGTCCTTGGAGCGTTTACACCTGTAGATTTAAGATTAGCCCCTTTTTTGTAAAATCCATAATCATCTACTAACCATGACTCTAAACCTTCGTCGTCCAATACAAATTCACCTATTTGAGCAAAATCTCTATTTTTTGCCCAAGAGAATGTATATTCATGTGTGCCAGCAAATCCGAATTCATCGTTATTCCCTTTAAGGTTCATGATAGTCGGGAGGCAAGCAATAAAATTTACTTCTCCAAAAATCTCGTTCATTAGCAAGTGTAAATGATACATTTCATTGTCATCTATAGAGATAAAAATTACACCGTCTTCAGCGAGTAGCTCACGCAATAGGTGTAACCGAGGCCACATCATACACAACCACTTATCATGACGTTCTAAGTCTTCAATGTCAATTGGACTATTTTTCTCAAGCCATGCTTGCATCATTGGACTGTTGACGTTGTCGTTGTAAACCCAATTTTCGTTACCAGTGTTGTAAGGTGGGTCAATATAGATACATTTGATTTTGCCAGCATATTTTGGAAGGAGTGCTTTTAAGGCGTGTAGGTTGTCACCGTGAATGATTAGGTTATCGTCTAATGATGGCGGCATTTCCTTTGTATGGGATTTTTCTTTATCTATCTTTAAAGTGCGGAAGGGAACGGTGAGGTGGTGTGCGTAAATGAATTGTTTTCCTTTGAAGTCGAGGGTTGGCATGGGTTTCCTTTATAAAATTTTGTTCATGTTAACAGTGTAACCTACAGCCGTGTGCGTAAAGCTTTGTCACTAAACATTACAATAATATAACTGAAGTATAAACGAATGTATTTTTGGTTTTCATCTTATACCATTTCAATAAATGTTTATCCAATGAACAATTGCAATACGCGGCTTGCCATACTGCACAAACTGAATGTTAATGCTATATTTCTTGCAATATGAATATTAAAGAGATTTTAATTATAAGAAATGGTATTAGTTTAGCACATCCATGACTTACGCAATACCTCTAAAATATCCCTTGTTAAGGAGAATCAATGGGGCTATAATACCGAAATAACGGCTATTTAGTCCAAATTTTCCTTTTTGTGCTCAATTTACTTAAGTCTTGACTTCATCTTTGATATAGAAAAACCAAAACATTAGAACCAAAACCCCGTTTATGGGTCCCAGGTAAAATTATTGCTTCACCATAGAATTTGATGTGTTGATTTGAAATATTGATGGAAATAGGTCCTTGATATGGATGCCGAGTTTCAGATACTTTGTAGATTGGGCATGAGTCCTCAATTGATTTATATTTAGGAATATAAGCGGAAAAGTTTTCTGTTGGGAAAAAATACTGAACTCGTAACTTTTTCGACGGTGGTTCCCAATGAAAACCATTAAACAATTTTAATTGATTCTTTTCCCTTTCAAGTTTATCTAATTCTTCAGGTTTGTAACTGTGACTCAGTACCATCATAGCACAAGACTCAATACTTGTTGTAATCATACGAATAGATGTTGCTTCTATAGAGGTTTCATACCTTCTTGAAAGTTCTTGCAGAGATTTTAATGACACCCCCATTCTCTTGACATCCATATCAAATATTGGTGTAGGCATGATAAATTCACTTGCTCCGAGATCACACAAAAACTCTACCTCATTTTCAGGATCGAATTTACCACTCCAATGACGTGCCTTGTACTGGTCTTGATAACCAGGGAATAAAGTATGAGCAATTTCATGAGCTATTGAAAAGTTCTGCCGTGCTTTAGGTTTCTTAGGGTTGTATCGGATCACCATGTTCCCATTCCCTACGGGGTAGAGTTCAGCGTCTTCACTATGTGTTAATTCATCAGATTTCTCACACAAGATCCCCAATATAGATGCAAGAATTTTTGGATTGAAGGGTGGTCCATCCCATGATATACCCATAGCTTCAGCAATATCCTTAGCATCAGCAAGCTTTTCCTGTGCTAATTTTCGGATAATTTTTTCTGGATTTTGACAAATATCTGAATGACATTCTATGAGTCGTACAACTGACTTATGAGAATAGTACTTTTTCCCAACTTTAACATATTTACCTTTCATTAGCTTTAATCACAATTCTGATAGTATTCAAAATATGCTCCCAATGTTCGATAGTCTTTGGTTGGTTCCCCCGATGGCGTATACCCATTAGCATTCTTACATCTTCTTTTTGAATATCAAGTGCTTCCCCTCGCTTATCAATAAATTCGCTCAATACATCTGGAATATCTTCATCTTCAAAGTCTTCCGCATAAACCCGCACAGGTTGGTCAAGGAGATCTGCAATAGTTATACCAAGTGCTGAAGCAATTTTAAGCAATATCTCAGCCGAAGGTTGTTTACTCACATCGTTTTCGAGTTGTGATAAATAAGCTTTTGATATACCAGCTTTTTCAGCCAACCCGTTAAGTGAAAGATCTTTTTCTTCTCGCAGTTGTCTGATCTTTTGGCCTAGTTCCATGTGAAATACCCCCTCTTTTAGTATCATATTTACTATTATACACAAATCTGTTCGTTACTACAAATTTTTTCTTGACAACGTGTTTGCTATAGCGTATAATATTATTCGTAAAATAAAACACTAATACTATGGAGTTAACTATGAAACGTATTCTGAGTATTGATGGCGGAGGTATCAAAGGCGTATTTCCTGCATCCTTTCTTGCCACCGTTGAAGACACAATTGAGGACAATATAGCCAATTACTTCGATTTGATCGTCGGTACTTCAACAGGTGGAATTATTGCTATGGGACTTGGTTTAGGATTGTCCGCGAAAGATATATTAAAATTTTACGAAGAATCGGGACCCTATATTTTTGGGGGCAATCGTTTTTTACGAAGTCTAAGGTGGCTTGGAATCGCAAAATATAGTAGTAAAAAACTAAAAGAGAAACTAACAATTTGTTTCAATCAGAGAAAATTGGGTGATAGTGTCAAAAGACTCGTCATCCCATGTACGAATCTTGAAACTGGTGAAGTACATGTCTACAAAACAGCTCATCATCCTCGCTTGCAACGAGATTACAAAGAAGAAGCTATTGAGGCAGTACTTGCAACGACAGCTGCTCCAACTTACTTTCGACCACATCAGTCGTCTTCAGGGACACCTTTAACTGATGGAGGTATATGGGCGAATAATCCTGTGTGCGTGGCTATTATTGAAGCGATTAGTGTGCTTAATTGGCCAAAAGATTCTATAAAGGTTTTAAGCATAGGTTGTACCACTGAACCATTAAAGATTAACTGGGGTCGGCGTTCTTCGCTCGGTATCTTATATTGGGCAAAAAAGTTAATAAACTTATTCATGCTTACTCCTTCTAATGCTTCCCTCGGAATGGCAAGTCTTCTTATTGGTCATGAAAATATCATTAGAATTGAACCCGTTGTTCCTCGTGGAAGATTTAATTTAGATCAAACAAAGGAAATCAGTTCACTCAAGGGGTTAGGAAATTCTGAGGCAAGAAAGGCGTTACCGAACCTTAACAAGATTTTTCTCAATAACCACGCAGAACCTTTTGAAGCTTACCACAAATAGAGTAAGCAATCTTTTTGTAATTTACAAAATGGATTACCAACATATTGTACAATTTACCTTTCTATAACAAAAATAGGAGACAGATCAATGAAACATGTGCCTGACTTTAAAAACTTCCTTTCGGACGAAGTAAATTTGAATGAAACGCGTCTTAAAAGGCTGAATACTAGTTCATCTGCTGCAGACACGTTTTTAAGCACAAACTTAGATGCCTACGAAAAGACTGAACGCCAAGGATCTTACGGTTTGCAAACAATCATTAAACCAGTTGGGGATCGAGAATATGATGCTGACATGCTTTTATATATGAAGTATGATGAAAACAAAAAGCCAAAGGACTATATTAATGATGTCTACAATTGTTTGAAAAGTAACGATAACTATAAAGATAAAGTTCATAGGAAAACTCGGTGTGTCCATATTGATTATGTTGGTGACTTCCATTTAGATCTTGTTCCTTGTATAACACAAAAGAATTCGTGGACACAAGAGGATGAATATTTTATATGCAACAATAAGGACAACGAATTTGAAAAAACTGATGGAACAGGTTATAGAGATTGGTTCAATGGGAAAACGAAAATCACCGATGGTCATTTAAAGCGAGTTACTCGTTTGCTCAAATTTCTTCGAGATCACAAAACAAACTTCTCTGTAAAATCTATTCTTCTGACAACACTTATTGGTAACAGTGTCTACGCCGCTGATGAACATAGCGATAATTTTACAGATATCCCGTCGGCTTTAAAAACGGTTTCAAACAGGATCAATAATTATTTACAGCTTAACTATATTATGCCTGAGATATGCAATCCAGTATTATCCACGGAAAGTTTCACTCGGCATTGGGATCAGGATAAATATCGCAATTTTCGTGAAAAGTTTGACCTTTACAACAGCAAAATAAACGAAGCTTACGACACAAAAGATCACAACACCAGTATTAAGAAATGGAGAGAGTTATTTGGTGATAAATTCGGAGAGCTTAAAGATGATAACGGAAATAAGGAAGCTGCTGCGGTTATTGTAAGTGCTCCAAAGTTCTATGCGAGGTAATTTTCGATGAAGTTAAGCAATAATGAAATTAAATGGTTGAAACGGAACTTTCTAAACCTTGAATACTTCGAAAATTCCCAGAAAATTATAGGAGAACTCGACTTCTGTGCTGCATATGATAACGAATCACGTAAAGTGAAAATTGGCAACCTTGCTGATGAAACAGAGTTCTTAATTAGGGATGTCTTTGAGATTGAAATTTGTTTGGATGGTATAGATATGTACGGTTGGCCAAAAGTTTATGAAATTGGTAAAAGACATTGTAAAATTGCCAAGGAACAAAACCTTGACATAATTGATTTACACATCTATCCAGAGGACAATAGTTGTTGTTTAGGTATAAAACATGTTGACGATCAAACTTTTAGAATTGATTCATTTCTTCACGAACGCGTAATTCCTTTTTTCTATCGTCTTGCATATGTGGAAAAATTTGGTATTGAAACGGTTAGGAACGACAACTGGGAAGAGTATTCACATGGTGACAAAGGGATTAAAGAGTACCTTGCTGAAGTGTTCTATTTTTCAAAACGGAATCTTGGTAGAAACGATATGTGTCTTTGTAGGAGCGGTAAAAAGTTCAAGAAATGCCACTATAATGCCGTCGTATCTCTAAATCGGTATCTAAACAGATTATGTTTTTGTGGAAGCATGAAAAAACATAAAGACTGTCACTTTGATGAGGAATTATTTCTAAAACAGTACCTAAAGGAAACAATATCATAATGACACTACCGAGCAAGTTTAGGAAACACCCAAATCAACGGTATCAATGCCATTATGGCATCTACTGGGCTTGTTTTGTAGTTTTCTCCTTTTTCTACAGACATTTCGTACCGTGGGGCTGCTAATACTTCTTATTGCAGTATTTTCTTTGAGCAAAATAAGGGTCAATTACAGAGAAAATTACAAACAAAGATGTCAATTTTGTGAGATCGGCTCGGTTAGAAACCGAGGAATCAACGGTATGAATGCTTTAGGGCATTCCCCGCCTATCAACGGATGTAACAGGATATTGAAAAATCGGGGATCGGAATCCCTCCTATAGAAGAAAAGATCTGGGATCGGAATCCCCTCCTACAGAAGTGCATTATGCTTAGATTAATGCCTATAGGTGTAACTAATTTTATCCTCCATTGACATCAATTTAGGAATACACCTTTCGCCCATCTGGGGCTTATTTTTTTGAGTAAATCCGTTTACAACACACCTTTAAATTTATGCTCCTATTTGAAACCTAAAGAACATTATCTTACTTGAACCAATACTGCCGAGTGTGAATCAGTAGGTTGGGTTAATGTGATACTATCTTTGAATGGTATTTCTTTTTCAAGTTTCCATTCACTTTTTGCTATATTGATCCATTTGATTCTTAGTGTTTTTGCATCAGGTTTTTTGCCTACACTTAGATTCAGATCAACCGAACCACCTTTAGGGAAATATACAGCATATTCTTGACCTGGATTTGCTATTACATACGCTTCATTTTCTTCTCGGTTGGATAACAATTCATTGCTGGGTTCACAGTTAAAAACATCCATTTCGTCTGTTATCATTCGCATGCTTTTTAAATGTGCTTGTGCAATTTCAGTTAATCCGACACCGCTATCTGGACGATGAAAACGTGCTGATGCAAACCCACCGAAGATGTTACGCCAAAACCGTTCTAATCCGTCTCTTGTACTACCGAAACGTCCACCATCAGCACCATAGATTTTAATAGAATTGATGGGTCGAATAGGTTTGAGTCCTGTTCGGACTTTTTGTGCATTGTTCCAGTGTCGTTGACCTTTTTGATGATTATTCTGTGATATATCACAGAATGAATAGGTTTCTGGATGGTCGAATGTTGCTTTGTGTTTTTCATGGGAAAGATCCCATGGATCCCACATCTCTGTAGTTTCAACACCACGTCCTGCTTCAGCTGCCTTCTTTTTTATGTAAGTTGCCCAGTATTCACCCCATGCCGGGGTAACAGCAGTTTCGTTATCCATACAGTAGAGTATATGTCCAAACTGAAGTGTTTCAGAGAGAAGTTTATCGACGTACTTTTCCTGATACTTTAACACAGTTTCTTGATTTCGTTCTTTTGGTACAGACCAGAAAAAATTGTTCTTTGTTGCGACAGGATGACTATCAACTTC
>JAGFCA010000080.1 GCA_022394755.1 Candidatus Poribacteria bacterium | reverse complement strand
ACTTTACACACCTGAATCAGCACGGTTATTTAGTTTTAAGAATTACCTGTACATGTGTGTTACTCAGAGTTCATCTTGTAGGTTGTATTGGTGAGTGATAGGGGTTTCTACACACCTTTCGCCCCTCCGGGGCTTAGGGTCTTAGTGAGTGATTTGGATTGAGTTCGATTAACCAATATGAATAATACATATCGGGTTTCGCTACGTTCCACTCCGACCTATAAAATAATTCACGAATGTGAACATTATAGAAGAAAATACCGAAAACTAAATAAACCTGCTGAATCAGTCCTGTCTGTTGACTTCAAATACGGATAGGTCTATAATAACATAAAACATGCAATGAGAATAAAATATGTTCACAAAACCTCCAAATATACTTTGGATATGTACAGACCAACAAAGATTTGATACTTTAGGTTGTTATGGCAACGAATTCGTAATCACTCCAAACTTAGATAAATTAGCATCGGAAGGTTTACTATTTCAACATGCTTATTGTCAAAGTCCGGTGTGTACTCCAAGTAGAGCAAGTTTTCTCACAGGACGATACCCGCGCACTACACGTTGTCGACAGAATGGACAAGCAATCCCATCCGATGAAACGCTGGTCACAAAACTACTACAGGACGCTGGATATGTCTGCGGATTAGCAGGAAAACTACACCTTGCACCTTGTAATCCAAGTGTTTGTAAAGGAACTGAGCAACGTATTGATGATGGATACAACCAATTCTTTTGGTCACACGACCCGGCAGATGCATGGTCCACACATGACTATATTCAATGGTTAGAGGATAAAGGATTAAACAGAGACAGCAAGCCATTTCCAAACTCAACATATGTCCGAACAATTCCATCTGAAGAACACAGTCAAACGACTTGGAGTGTGGAAAAAGCAATGGCATTTATTACTAATGCTTCAAGGTTAAAACAACCATGGCTTTTCTCTGTTAATATGTTCGACCCACACCATGCTTTTGACCCACCTATAGCAGCACTCGAACGTTATCGTAATATCTTAGACAATATCCCACTACCAAACTATGTTGATGGAGAACTGAATAATAAACCTATTTGGCAACAAATTGATCATAAAGGAGCTTATGGTGGAAAATCGGGTTATCCATACCAAGAAATGACTGAGGACGACCACCGTTGGGTTACTGCAGCATATTGGGCTATGATTGATGTAATTGACAAACAAGTTGGACGTCTAATCCACTTCTTGGATGAAATTAAACAGAGAGAAAACACTATTATCATCTTTACTTCTGATCATGGTGAAATGCTTGGCGATCACGGTATATACCTAAAAGGACCATATTTTTATGAACCCGCTATTCGAGTACCATTGATTATTTCAGGTCCAAATATGTTGAATAACGGACAACATTCTGATGAACTTGTAGAATTAGTAGATTTAGCACCCACACTAATGGAAGCAGCAAAATTGAAACCGTATAAAGGAATGCAAGGGAAGAGTTTATATCCAATACTTACAGGAACAAATACTTTAAATTCACATAGGGATGATGTTTACTGTGAATACTATAACGCCATGGGTTGGCATCGTGAACCTACTGCAAACGCTACAATGGTAAGAAACAAAAAATATAAAATAGTAGCTGCACATGGAACTAACAGTGGCGAACTCTACGATCTTGAAGACGATCCAAAGGAAACAAACAATTTATGGAAAAAATCCGAGTACCAAGATGTGAAATTAACTATGCAGGATAGATTAATCGATCGAATGGCATGGACTGTTGACCCATTGCCTGAAAGGCAAGCTCCATGGTAACTATAGATAATATTTATCAGAAATTAAAGTACAAACCACAACAATATTCCTATTTTATTTTTCTAATACTCCTATGTTCACTCTTTACAAATACAAATGTATATTCAGAGAACATTCTTCAACGTTGGGATCAAGATCTCTTTAATCGAATTTACGATGCACCTCCACACAACGAACCTTTGTGGACAGGAATGGAGATAACCACCGAATTTGGACATTACCGAGCTGTCATGGGTTTTTCTATTCTGCTCATGACATACGGAAATGAAGACCATAGGAATACAGGTAGACTTGTTTCTTCAGCATATTTAAGCTCTGGTATAGTAACATACGGAATGAAACACATAATTGGTAGAAAACGTCCACTTGATGATACTTTGGGTAGTCCCGCAATGCCATCAGGACATACAGCGTTGGCATTTAGCACTGCGACAATTCTTGGTTGCCGATATCCAAAATGGCGTATACCATTGTATATTGGTGCTGGTCTGGTAGGATTCTCACGTATTTATCTTGGTAGACATTACACATCAGATGTGTTAGTCGGGGCTGGTATAGGTACAACAATGGGTCTCCTCGTCTGGAACAACCGCATGACACTTCTAAAATGGGATTTCTAACTTTACCACCTTAGAAATGTCAATCTAAGACCCACATGTCAACGCAACAACACCTTGACGCATAAGGGTAGATGTGGTATACTATCACTGTTAATTCTATACAAACATTCGGTTTAACAATTGAATTTAATAAAATTAAATTTTCAAAATAGTGAGAGATAAATGAATTTAATGAGATTTTGTATTTTAGTTGTGGGGTTATGTTTTATTGTAATCACTACGACTAACGCAGCCATAGATCCTGATACTATAATGGGTATGTGGCTCTTTAATGAAGGTACAGGTAATACAGTCAAAGATTCTTCGGCAAACGGAAATGATGGAAAAATTGAAGGCGGTGTCAAACGAGTAGATGGAAAGTTTGGAAACGGAATAGAATTAAATGGTTCCGATGGATGGGTAACAGTTGATCATTCCGACACAGTCGGTTTTAAGAAAGGAACTTCCTTCACTATAACAGTTTATTTTAAAGGAACAAAAGTTGCAGGGGCACTTGTTGGTAAAGGTTATGAGGATACATCACAAGTTCTGCCGTGGTTCTTGCTATGGAATGGTGGTCAAGATAACAAAGTAACCTTGTTTCTACGAAATACAGCAAGTCAGAGTTTCCGTGCAGAAAGCACAAGTGAGATTGGGGACGATAAGTGGCACTTCGTAGCAGGAATAGCAGATGCAGAGTCCGGGAAAATCAGTATCTGGATAGATGGAAAAAAAGAAGCAGAAGTAGAATTCGATAACAATGATGACTATGGGACAACTGAAAGTGTATTACATTTTGGACGCCACTACGATAGGTATACTGCGGGAATTATTGATGAAGTAGGACTTTTCAGCACCGCTTTAGATGAAGACGATATGAATACAATCATGGATAACGGACTTGAAGAGGCTGCTTCAGTTGACGCAAAACAAAAATTAACTACCACTTGGGGTAGAATTAAAAATAAGGTTCAATAATGGAGATTTTAATGAGATTAAATAAAAGTGTGAGTTTAGTTATCACAATCATTGGATTATTTGCTATCCTACAAATTTCAAGTTATGCTGATTTCGGGTATGATAATATAAGAGGTATGTGGTTGTTTGATGAAGGTAGCGGTGAAGTTGCAACCGATTCTTCTAAAAATGAAAATGACGGTACAATTCACGGTGCATCTTGGGTTGATGGTAAATTTGGACAAGCACTTGAATTTGATGGTGCTACAAATTGGGTTGAAGTACCCCATTCAGATACTGTTGGATTTGAAGCCGGAGTATCATTTTCATTAACTGTATACTACAAAGGCACAAGTGTCGGTGGTTCACTCGCAGGAAAAAATTACGAAGATAAAACACAAGTACTTCCTTGGTATATGTTATGGAATGGTGGTGGAGATGGTAAAATAACTTTCTTCCTACGAAATGCTGATTCACAAAGTTTTAGACCCATAAGTACTTCGGATATTTCTGATGACACTTGGCATTTCATCGCCGGTGTCGCAAATGCTGATACTGGTAAAGCAAGTTTATGGATTGATGGTAAAATGGAAGCAGAACTTGATTATCCTACCGATAGTGGTTATGGAAACAGTGAAGGTGTATTCCATATAGGTCGACATTTTGATCGATATACAACTGGTATTATTGATGAAGTTGTCCTCTATGATGTTGCACTGAATGAAGCAGACTTAGAATCCATTATGAATAATGGATTAGCAACAATTACTGCAGTTGAAGCAGATGGTAAACTTGCAACCTCCTGGGGTAGTTTAAAAAGTAAGGCTATATATTAAATATAATGATTCAGAAGCATATTCCATGTTAAGGAACACTTCTGTAAACATATTAATTATATTTATTGAAGAATTATAGATTTAAAGGAACAAATCATGAAACATTTACAATTGTTTCTCATATTACCCTTCTTGATATTGGTATTATTTGCGTGTGGATCTGCTGAAGATCCACTCGACCCCATGCCAGAAGTCGAGATTGAACCGAGTACACTCATGGGAGAAGTGGATTCTATTGAAGGTGTTACTGTTCAAGTAAGACTATTAAAGGATGGAATCCTTGTTGCTCAAGTTGAAGCAGATGGTAGTTATGAGTTTAAAGAACTTGAAGCAGGTAATTATACTATACAGGTATCTGCCCAAGGATATGAAACGACAGAATTAAATGCAACTGTTGCTGTTGGAGAAACAAAAGCTTTAGATAGAGTTACCCTTGAAGAATCAGCAGTTCCCGTATCCCACATAAAAGGTGTACTAACAGATGCCGATACCGGTGAGATATTATCAGGTGTACTTGTTCAATTAACTGATAAGTCTGGTGAAAAGCATGAAACATTAACTGCAGCTGATGGTACATTTATTATTGAGAATCTCCCTGTAGATCAAGCATTTACTATTATGGTCTCACTTGAAGGGTATAATGATGGAACAGTTAATATTGATCCAATAGCCGCGAATGAAACATACGAGTTAGATGTCGTACTGACAGCAATTCCTGTTATTGAGGAATTAGATCCGGGTCAAGGATTGAGCACTGGTAGCGAAGCACCTGAATTTGAACTGCCCAATGGTGATGGAGATTTATTAGCTCTCGGAGATCTTATCGGAAGCAAGAAAGTTGTTGTGATATTTTATCGAGGTGGATGGTGACCATTCTGCTTAGACCAACTCGTTGAGTTGCAGCAAAACTATGATAAAATTAAAGCTGAAGGTGCAGAATTAATCGCTATTAGTTCTGACAATCAAGCAGCGACGAAAAAATCTGTTCAGAATAGAAATTTAAAGTTCCCCGTGCTTTCTGACTCAGAAAAAGAAGCCATCGAGGCATATAACGTTATTGATCCGAATAATAAGCGGATCGCACGTCCCTCAGGCTTTGTCATTAAATTAGACGGTAAGGTCGCATGGAAGACACTTGGAACAACAAACCATCGTGTTCCTACTGATCAGATCCTCACAGAATTAGGAAAAATTTAGGTACAAGGTGAACTTGACTGTACTACATTCTGTTAGTTGACATTATACTGAAAACAGAGACCCTAACTCAATGTAGTACATTGTCATAGTTAATGGAAGTTTGAAAATCAGAACATTGTACGTCGGTGCAATAAATCAACGGTATGAATGCCGTTTGGCATTCCCCGGGAAACCGAACCTACCAGGTATTTTAGGGTCATAGCAATCATATAATCTGACTTTGTTATCAAATAATGGATATGCTATAGACTTGGGTAAGGTAGATTAAAATCAGATGGAGTAATATATTGAGATATTCATATATCTTCTTTGGAATCATTATAGGTTTGTTTGCAATATTAGGTTGTAGTAATACAGACAATTCGTTAGATATTGTTACTGGAACTGAAACATCACTTGGCACAATACAAGGAGATGTGTACCTGATTGATGGTGTTCCAATTCAAGTTAACCTATTGAAAGACAACGAGGTAATCCACCAAACCGTTGCTGAAGGTAGTTTTGAATTCACAAATCTCACAGCCGGAAATTACACGATAAGATTAATTGCTGATGGGTATGATGATTATGAAGTAAATGTTGAGATATCTATTGGTGGAACTGTTTCTTTAGAAAAAATTAGTCTAACAAAACAAACACTTCCTGTGGTTGAAGATCTTGATTTACCACCACAATCAACCGAATTACCTCCTGGTGAAGGACTAACAATAGGAGTAAAGGCACCAGATTTTGAATTACCCAATGGGGACGGTGACCTATATACCCTATCTGATTATATCGGTGAAGAAAAAAGGGTAGTCCTTGTTTTCTATCGTACCGGTGGCTGAGGAGCTTGCATTAATCAACTCGTTGAGTTGCAACATAACTATGATGAGATTAAAGCATCTGGGGCAGAGTTAATCGCAGTCAGCGTTGAAAGTATTGGATTAACAAAAAGAACAACCGATAACAATAATCTGACATATATCGTTCTATCCGATGGTAAAAAAGAAGCAACCGCATTATATAACGTCTTTGAACAACCACTAAACCAAATTTCACGAGCTGCCACCTTTATCATTGATACTGATGGTACAATCGCTTGGAAATCTCTTGATAAGCAATTTGGTAGAGTACCAACTGCAACTACCTTAGAAGAATTAAATAAACTGAATGAATAAAAACGATAAAGTTATAAACAATATTCTCTCTGATAGTAAAGAAACAGATAATGTACGAGATAAATTTGACCGACGACAATTCCTTGGTCGGATCGGTGTACTTGGTACTGCTGCCTTAACAACACTCCCTGCCTTCGGACAAATTGGAGGTAAAGTTATAAGTGATCCCGTACAGAAAGAGACTCTTCCACCCGTTGCTGAAGTCATTGGTAAATCCGTTTGGCAAGATGATATTCTGAACGAAGAAATTGTCGCTGAAATGATTGACAACGCTATGATGAAATTGACAGGACGTGAAACTGCAAAAGAGGCATGGCGAGACTTTATTTTGCCAGATGCAATTGTTGGTATAAAAATCAATCCGCTTGCCGGACCGAAACTAAGCACGCACTCTGTCGTTGTCGATAAAATCATTGAAGGTTTATTTACTGCAGGGGTTCTGAGAAAACAAATTATCATCTGGGACCGGTTTGAGGCACATCTTCTAAATGCAGGTTATCCAATTAAAAAAGATGAAGGGGACGTACGAACTTTCGCATCTGATACTGATGATATTGGGTATGATGATGAAGTCTTCTATGAAACCGAAAAAGATAGTATTGCAAGACGAGAAAATGAAAGTACACGATCAAGATATTCACGCATACTCACTGATATTGTGGATGTAGTTATAAACGTTCCTGTTCTAAAACAACACGATATGGCAGGTGTGAGTGGATGTCTAAAAAACATGGCTTTTGGTAGCGTAGATAATACTCGAAGATTTCATGGGAAACCCTTATATTGTAATCCTGCTATCGGTGAGATCTATGAAAATAAGGTGATCAAGGATAAAGTTGTTTTAAATATCGTAGACGGACTGGTCGGATCATTTAATAATGGTCCTATATACCACGAGGAAAGCACATGGAATTATGGTGCTATGTTTGTTGGTCCTGACCCCGTCATCCTTGATACATTAATTCTACAAACAGTGAATCAAAAACGCGAGGAAATGGGATTAGAGTCTATTTCGAAATATGCTAACCATATATCATCAGCCGCCGGTTTAGAATTAGGAAAGAATTCTCTTGATCAGGTAAACCTACTAAAAATAGAGGTATAGACACATGTTGATAAAAACCATTATGATACTTATGTTAATTAGTGGGTTTTTGTTCGTAGGATTGCTTTCAGGGTGTACAGTGGTTTTCACATCAAACGATGCTCTTCAATTTAACATCACAAAACCATCTGATAATACAATTTCTCTTATTTCTGAATTTGAAGCGGGGGAAGCAGAATCTAATGCAGGAGATGCAACCCAACAGGCAGGAAGTGTATGTACGGGTGGTGCATGTATTATTTATTAGTTAACAGACTTCGGTTATAATTTCTCAGCTTTCATCCGGCCAACGATTTTCTCCCAATCCCATAACAGAACAGTTCCATCATTACTACCACTTGCCAATATCTTCCCGTCATGTGAATACACAAGGGTGGTAATAGATTCTGTATGACCAGTCAAGACTTCCAATTCCTTTCCTGACTTTACTCCCCAAATACGAAATGAGTTTTCCATCATCATTGGACATTCTAACAACATAGTTCCATCAGGAGAAAATGCCATAATCCTTCGACTTATCGGCATGCTCTGAGTAGTCACAGTTTTCAGTTGATTTGTCATTGTATTGAAATCCCATAAGTATAGTCCATCTAAACCTGCCAGAGCAAGCATTTTACTATCAGGCGTAAAGATTAAAGTCCCTGCTTTTTTTTGTAAAATTAACGGAGGGTTCTCTGGTGTTTCAACATTCCAAACATGAGTATGTGAGAAGTTACTTCCAATAGCGAGAAACTTACCATTTGGAGAAAACACAGGTTTGTCCCCAAATAAGACAGTATCGGCATTTAAAACGAATAGTTTTGTTCCTGTAGAAACATGATAGGTAGTAATTGATTTATGTCCTTTCACAGCGATAATATTATTGTTTGGTGCCAATGCTGAGTTATACCCTCCAACATCTTTCTTATTTATATAACGTTGTTCTGCGAAGGTAGATTGTATGTCATAAGTGCTTAAATTCCACTGGTTGACGACATCGTTGTAGGTAGTAGATAAAAGATCAGAATTTTCTGAAAATGCTACAGTATTAACCTTGTCGGTATATCCAGTTGAGAAGGTTGTCAGTTCCATTCCATTTATTGGATTCCAGAATTGAATTACACCATCAGCAGTCCCACTTACAAGACACATACCGTAATCAGGTGTTGTGGATGGAGAAAATGCGAGACTGATGACAGAATTATTAAGATCTGTGATAGTGCTACGCATTTTATATTTGTCTAAATCCCAGATTCTAATCTCTTTAACTTCGTCTCCTGTAGCAAGCGTCTTACCATTTTCAGAAAATGAAATGGCAGTAATTTTCCCTTTATGACCGTTAAGCGTAATTATCTGTTTTTTCTTTTTAATATCCCATAAAATAACGGTCTTATCATCACTACCACTTGCTAATACCTTACCATCCGGTGAAAATGCAATAGCAAAGATGCCTCTCTTCTGAATATCTTCATGTCCAATCAAGAGACCTTTAGATTTACCCGTCATAGAATCCAGAATCTGTATCTCTCCAAATTCATCTACAGCAGCAAGAGTTGATCCATCAGGAGAAAAAACAGCCTGTTCGTATTTCAATTGAAAATCTATTTTGGTTTTATGTCCACCGATAGATATATAACGGACTAATCCTCGGATTCTGTCAAAAGCAATTATTGATTGTTTATGAAATGTAATTGCACATAACATTATACTCTCCGGAGACATATTATATGACTGTTTTTTATAGTTAGCAGTTTGCAGAATCTGCACTTCAGGATTATCAATCCCTCCACTTGCAAGCAAACTTCCATCAGATGAAAAAGCCAATACATTTACTTGATTAAATCCACCAGAAAATTTACCAGATAACAGACCCTGTTTTACATCATACAGCCAAAGTCCAATTTCCGTACCAACCACCATTTTTGAACCGTCCGGTGAAAACCGAATCAGATTGATTCCACCCTTACCAAGACGTGCAATTGCATCCTCAGGAATACCGATCTGAGAATGATGATCAGCATAACTATGGTGGTATAACGCAATTAGGAATAGAAAAATAGAAAATAATACACTTTTCATTAATGTCTCCATATATTACGGATTCAGTTTCGATGAGATTTTCTCCCAATCCCATAAAAGAACAGTCCCATCATTACTTCCACTTGCCAACAACTTCGCATTTGAAGAGAATGCCATACTGGTTACTGCCTCAGTATGACCAGATAATACATCTATAATATTACCTGATTGTACATCCCAGATTCTTATTGAGTTATCAAAACTCATTGCTGACTCTAACAACTTAGTGCCGTCTGGGGAAAAGGTTATTATTGGATCTAAACTACTAAATCGCTCCGATGTGATTGTCTGTATCTCCTGGATATCTGCAGTAAAATCCCATAAGTAAATTCCCTCATATCCTACCATAGCAAGTGAGCTTCGAATCGGTGAAAAGGCTAAAGAAATCACTTCCATCTCATACACCTTTGGAGGAACATTAGGTGATTCTAAATTCCATACATGTGGAGGCGTTATTAGATCTACCACAGCAATCCATTTACTATCGTGTGAGAATACCATTTTTCCTCCTACACTTGATATAGCTTTCTTCAAACGAAACATTTCATCTCCAGTAATAATATCATACCCAACAATTGACCCAGATTGTGTAAGTGCAATAACCTTACTATCGGGTGTAAATTCTGCAGTTCCAATATCACCATGTTTGCTTTCTATCAGTATATGGATAATCTTTTTACCTGATGGAATCGACCATAATGCAAGATTAGAATCTCTATCTAATGTACGTGATATCTCATAATTATTCAACGATAATGTTAGATATTCAGCTGATTCTTGCCCCGCAATTACTGTACAATTTGGCGAAATCGTTAATAATCCAACTGCATCATTTTCTCCTATTGTAAAACTCTCCTTTACCGCATCAATTTTCAAATCCCAAATATTAACTCCTCCATTGTATGAGGCAGATATAAGGGTAGAATCATCTGAAAATGCAACTGCTTTTATCTTTTCTGTAAATCCTGTTGAAAACAGTGTGAGTTCATCTCCGTTAGTAGGATTCCAAAAACGTATCGTTCCATCTCTACTACCACTGGCAAGACACATTCCATAATTTGGTGTTGTTGAATGAGAAAAAGTTAGTGTGTTAATGGCATTCTTATGACCTTTAATAGAACACTTTTTAGTTCCAGTATTTATATCCCATACAGTAATTTCTTTACTTACATCTGCACTTGCAATGGTCTTACTGTCCTTTGAAAATGCGATCGCTGTTATCAAACCTTTATGTCCGTTTAATTCAGTGATCTTTTCTTGATTTTCCATATTCCATAGAATCACCGACTTATCTTTAATCACACATGCAAGAATCTTCCCATTTGGAGAAAACGACAGTATTGTGATATCTTCTTTCTCCGTATCATCAGGAGCATTGAATTTGGCAATTATTTTTCCCGTTTTGACATCACGTATGTCAATAACACCTTTCTCATTCTTACCGGCAAGTTTTGCTCCATCATACGAGAATGTTGATATATTGTATAATTCATAAAAACGATGGTCTGATTCTCTTATACCCTTATCAGGATTATAGGAAACAATGTCAGCGAATCCGTGTATAGTGTAAATTAGACGATTGTAAAATGTCAATGCACGTAATGCCATTTCACCTTTATGTAAATCCACAGATGAATGGACTTTGTTGGAATGAAGGTTCCAAACTTGAAGAATTGGGTTTTTATAACCACCACTTGCCAACATACTCCCATCATTAGAAAATGCCAGTAAATCAACTTGACCTAAATTTCGAGTAAATAATCCTGAGGATACACCTTTGTTGACATCATATAACCATAGTCCGATATCCGTCCCAACAGCAAGTTTTGTACCATCAGGAGAAAATCGTATCATATTTATCCCACCTTTCCCCAAACGCGCAATTGCATCTTCAGGTACATGGTAATTCTCAGAATCAGCGGTATAGACATTAGACAGATAGAGTACCGTCAATAGTAGAAATAGTGCGTAGATTTGTTTATTCATAAGTTCACCTAAATTATCAATTCCGATCTTCTATTTCATGATATATAAGAACACCTTCTTCAAGAATGAATGTTCCTGTACCGACTTTATAAACATCTATAGTAAAATATCCGTCATTAATTCTAATCTCAAGATTCCATTTGTTGATTCTCTCTCCAATTTTCAGTGAAATAGATTCTCTCTCCAATCCATTAATCAATGAAAAACTGTCAGGTGTGATTACCAGCCTATATCCCCTATTTTCAAACCAAGATTTTACAGCTTCCGCTTCTTCTTCTTTACTATCGAATTGTTTACGACTTACCGGTGGAAGAATATGACCTGTCAAATTTTTAACTCGTTTTATAATTAGCCGTTTCTTAATTTTTTCCCAATCCCATAGTAATATAGAACCATCCATACTTCCTGTTGCTAATATTAGTCCATTATGAGAAAACCGTATTGTATTTATCTTTTCTGTGTGTGCATTCAAGGTAAGTAAGCTGCTTCCTGTTTCTACATCCCAAACTTTTACTAAAAATTGCAATTCAGGTTTATAAGGGGTAATAAGATACTTCCCATCAGGAGAATAGATAACATCCCTGATAAAGTTAACTTTTATACTACCTCGTTCTGTAATTTTCTCACTTTCTATATCCCATAAGACTATCTTGTCATTATACACCACAGCGAGTTGAGTATTATCAGGTGAAAATGTCAATGAAGTTGCATCATTTCGAAGATCTTTTGGGGTAATTTCAACATTTGTATCCATGTTCCAAATAATTGTAGAGTAGCGTCTTGCATTAAACGCCATCATTCTACCATTAGGTGAAAATGTGAATTTACCTTTCCCAGTTGTACTGTAATTTAGTAGGATATTCTCTTCAGCTGAATCAATATTCCAAGAGAGTATCCCTTTATTCGTATCACTGACTATTATGTGATTATTGTCTGGAGACAAAGCTAAGGCATTTATTCTTGAGAGTTGTTCCCAGGGTCCAGGGATTCTCTCGTTGGTAGAAACGTTCCATAATGAAAAGGAGGTTACTTTTTCATCTTCTTTTATGTCTAAACCCAATGGGGAAAAAGCAATAGGAGTTGAATTCCCATTTGAAGCATATAACGCTGTATCCTTAGATTGGGATGCTGTGGTTACTATTCTATCCTTACCAATTTCTAATAACGGAGTTCCTTGTTTACTTATCATATCCCATTGATACACAGTTCCCCTATAATCTGTAGAAATCAGTGTATTATCGTCTTCCGTAAATGCCAATGAGGTAATCCATTTTATATGACCATCTGTGAAGATTGAGATTTCTGTTTCTTTAATGGGATCCCAAAAACGTATAGTACCATCATAACTTCCACTTGCTAAGATTGTCCCATCAGGAGAAAACACCAAGGAACATATTCCGTTTGTATGTCCAACCAGTTCCCCTCGCTTTTTTCTCGTTTGAGTATTCCATATTATAATTCTCTTATGTGCATCACCACTAACCAACATGCTTCCATCGTGAGAAATGGCTACAGTAGTTATATAGTTGCCGTCTCCAGAGAAACTTGCCTTAAGCCTACGACTCTTAGTATCCCATAATCGTACTATCTTATCTATGCCTCCACTAGCCAACAAAGATCCATCTTGAGAGAATGCCAATGTCCAGATATCACTATCATCAGTTTTGAATAGACTTGTAAATCCTTTTAATCCTTCCTTAGGTGTCCCGGTTGAAGCGTCGTAAAAACTAATTTCCCCATCCTGTTTTCCCAGGGCAAATACATTAAGTACTTTTGAAAAAGTAATTGCTTCATGGTTCATTAAATTATCACTCTTGAATACAATTTTTTTGCTATTTAAATCCCAATGTCTTATTGAACCATATTTCTTAGAGAATATTACTCTGCTACCATCCTGAGAAAATGCTAACCCACTGATAACCTCCGTTTTACTGCGAAATGTATGTTTTGATAGTTTACTTCCTGTTTGTAAATCCCATAACTGAATTATCATATTCGCAAAACCCGCACTGGCAAGAGTCTTTCCATCTGGTGAAAAAGCAAGTGCGTTGATCTGAGCCGGATTATCAGCAAATAATCCTTTCTCATCACCAGTTTTTGTATCATATACCCATACACCAACATCCGTCCCTACAACAAGATATTTTCCATCTGGTGAAAATTGCATGACATTAATCCCACCTTTCCCCAGGCGCGCTATGGCTCCCTCTGGCAAACCGTTTTGTGGTGTTTCTTGAGCATACACACTAAAAGGAAAGGTTACCGTCAATAGAACTATAAGCCTGAAAATTTGATGAATCATTATTTATTCCTCATTTGTATTTTCAGTATCCTCTATCTCAAAATATTTGATTTCACCATCTTCATATGTAAATGTCCCTGTGCCAAACTTAAATACCTTAATAGTGAAAAAGTGATTATTCACCACTATTTCTACATCACCACTGGCGAGTCTGCCACTGCCAGAACCTCTGATAGTACTTTGTCCATTACCATGCTTTAGCGAAAAACGGATCGGAGTTATGTCAAGTTCATATCCATTATCTTTAAGCCAGAATTTTACTGCCTCTGCCTCGACTTCTTTACTAACATATTCGGGTTTGATTACTGGCGGAATCAAACTATTTGTAAGATTTTCAACACGTTCAATTAAAAGTTCTTGTTTGATCTGCTCCCAATCCCATAAGAGAATTGTTCCATCCGTACTTCCTGTGGCAAGTATTTTTCCATTATGAGAAAACTTTAATACTCTTATTTTTTCGGTGTGACCGTTTAGTGATAGTAATTCGTCTCCTGTTTCTATATCCCAAACATTTATGTAGTTTATCCCCACATGTGAGTTTGAGGTGATAATAAATTTTCCATCAGGAGAAAATGTAATTTCTTCTATATTACTTGTTTTTATTGTACCTCGTTCATTAAATCCATTCTCTACTATATCCCATAAAACTATCTGATTACGATTAGCTATAGCAAGCATCATATTGTCTTTGGAAAATGCTAAAGCAGAAGTATTACGTTCCAGATACTCAGGTGTGATCTCCTGTAGTGTCTCAAAATTCCATATATGGGTTGTGGAATGTCTTCCCTGAAAGGCAAGAATCTTCCCATTTGGAGAGAATATTAGCCTATTTCTCCAATGAGATTGTAGATTAAATAAGACTATTTCTTCCCCAGTATCTATGTTCCAAGAAAGTATGCCTTTACGTCTGTCACTGACCACAAGCATCTTGTTATCAGGAGAAAAAGTTACAGCATTTATATAATAATTTTGATGTGTCCAAGGACCGTGTAATTCCTCTTTCGTGGTCAGGTCCCATAATTGAAACATCTCTACAGGTAAGCCAGCAACACCTCCTATCATTCCAGAACCCAATGAATAAAATGCAGTTGTAGAGTTATTACCCATTGCTGCATAAAGATTCGCATTTTGAGAATGTGATACCGCACAATCCCTTAAATTTTGTTCAATATTCAGGTAGGAATGTCCCTCTTTTGTCTTCATATTCCAGAGTTTAACCGTACCGTTATAGTCCACTGAGGTAAGTATGGTATCCTCAGGTGTGAATGCTAACGATGTGATCCATTTAGTATGTCCCGAAGTAAATATCGATGTTTCTTTACCAGTGTTTGGATTCCAGAATCGAATTGTTCCATCATAACTCCCACTTGCTAATGTTGTCCCATCAGGAGAAAAAGCAAGCGTGCAGACTCCATTAGTATGCCCTTTCAGTTCCGCTTTTTTGTTTTTGGTTTTCGTATCCCAAAGTATAATTCTCTTATCTGCATCTCCACTCGCCAAAATACTACCATTAGTTGAGAGTGCCACGGAAGTAATCCATGAGTCATGTCCAGAGAATTTCGCAACAGGTTGACGATTCTCAGTATCCCATAGACGGACAGTCTTATCTATACTTCCACTTGCAAATAGAGATCCATCGTTTGAGAATGCCAACGACCATATATCTTTATCTTCTTCCTCATATTGATTTGAATGTCCAATTAGTCCTTTTTTCTGTTTACCCGTAAAAGCATCATAGAATTGTATTTTCCCATTCTCTTGACCTGCAGCAAAGACATTAAGCACTCCAGAGTAGATAAGCACCTGATGTTTATCTACTCCCTGAGCATTAAATACTATTTGATTTGTCTCTATATCCCAATGTCGTATATCCCCATACGAATCAACGCTGATGAGGATACGACCATCATCAGAGAAAGCTAAACCTCGGATTGAATCACGTTCTTGAGGTAATAGGAAATTACTATTTTTCTTACCAGTCTCCAAATCCCATAATTGAATAATCTTGTTTGCATATCCACCGCTTGCAATTGTCTTACCATCCGGAGAAAAAGCAAGTGAGTTAATTTGTCCCGGATTATCAGCAAATAAGCCTTTCTCATCACCAGTTTTTGTATCATATACCCACACCCCAACATCTGTCCCTACAACAAGATATTTTCCATCAGGTGAAAATTGCATGACATTAATTCCACCTTTACCCAGGCGTGCTATGGCTCCGTCAGGTAAACCGTTCTGTGTTGATTCTTGAGCATACAAACTAAAATGTAAAGTTACAGCAAATAGAACTAAGAGTCTGAAAATATGATGGATCATTGTTTATTACTCATTTGTATTTTCAGTATCTTCTATCTCAAAATATTTGATTTCACCATCTTCATGTATAAAAGTGCCAGTTCCAATTTTAAATACCTTTATAGTGAAAAAGCGATTATTCACTATAATTTCCACATCTCCACTGGAGAGTCTACCACTACCAGACACTGAGATTGTACTTTGTCCATTACCATGCTTTAGCGAAAAACGGTTCGGAGTTATGTCAAGTTCATATCCATTATCTTTAAGCCAGAATTTTACTGCCTCTGCTTCGGCTTCTTTGGAATCATATTCGGGTTGGATTACTGGTGGAATCAGACTATCTGTAAGGTTATCAACTCGTTCAATTATAAGCTTTTCTCGGATTTGCTCCCAATCCCATAATAGAATTGTTCCATCCATACTTCCTGTTGTTAATATCTTCCCATCATGAGAAAACTTTAATTCTGTTATACTTTCTGTGTGTCCTCTCATAGTGAGTAGTTCTTGTCCTGTTTCTATATCCCAAACTATTATATGCTTTTTCCACCCAGGTGAGTTTGCAGTGATAAGATATTTTCCATCAGGTGAAAATGTAATTTCTTCTATAATTCCTGATTTAATACTACCTCGTTCCTTAAATTCATTACCTACAATACCCCATAAAACTATCTGATCACGATAACCTATAGCGAGTTGTGTATTATCTGGGGAGAATGATAGTGCGATAGTCTGTGGTTTTAAATTGTCAGGAGTAATTTCTTGAAGTGTCTCATAATTCCATATATGTGTTGTGGAATGTCTGCCTTGATATGCGAGCATCTTACCATTTGGAGAGGATATTAATCTATTTTTCCAATGTGATCGAATGTTAAATAACACTTTTTCTTCTCCCGTATCAATGTTCAATGAGAGTATTCCCTTACGTCTGTCACTGACCAACAGCATCTTGTTATCAAATGAAAACGTTGCAGCGTTTATATAATAATTCTGATGAGTCCAAGGACCGTGAACTTCTTCTCCTGTTGAAAGATTCCAAACTTGAAACTTTGCATTATTTGTACTCCCACTACCCCCTCCTCTCCAGCCAAAACCTATTGGAAAGAATGCAATTGTACTATTGCTTTCCATTGCCGTTAAGAAAACTGCATCTTGTGATAGGAACGTTGACCTGTCTGCTTGATTTTGTCCTGTGTTTAGGTAGGAATGCCCGCGTTTTGTTTTCATATTCCATAGATTAACAGTACCATTATAATCCACAGAGGTAAGTGTGGTATCTCCTTGAGAAAAAGCTAATGAAGCAATCCATTTAGTGTGTCCAGTAGTAAAGTTAGATATGACCTTACCTGTAATGGGGTTCCAGAAGCGTATTGATCCATCATAACTTCCACTTGCCAAAGTTGATCCGTCAGGTGAAAAAGCAAGCGTGCAAACACCATTTGTATGTCCTATCAGTTCCGCTCTTTTCATTTTGGTCTTCGTATCCCATAGTATAATTCTCTTCTTAGCATCCCCACTCGCCAAAATACTACCATCAGTTGAGAGTGCCACGGCTGTAATCCAGGATTCATGTAAAGAGAACTTCGCAACATGCTTACGATTCTCAGTATCCCACAAACGAACAGTCTTATCCATACTTCCACTTGCCAACAATGACCCGTCCTTAGAGAATGCCAACGACCAAATATCTTTATCATCTCGACTAAAAAGACCTGAATGTCCAATCAATCCTTTTTGAGGCTTACCCGTAGAAGCATCATAGAACTGTATTCTCCCATTCTCTTTACCTGCTGCAAAAACATTAAGCACTTCTGAATAAATAAGTACATTATGTTTGTCTATATCACGTGTAATAAACACTATTTGATCTGTTTCAACATCCCAATGTCGTAAACCCCCAAACATATCAACTATAATAAGGATACGACCATCATCAGAAAAAGCCAACCCAGTCACTGAATCTCTACTCTTGTCTAAAGTATCTGACTTGAGCTTATTTCCTGTCTCCAATTCCCATAATTGAACTATTGGATTAGAAAACCCTCCACTGGCAACCACTTTCCCATCTGGAGAAAATGCTAAAGCGTTTATATGGCCAGGTTCATCAGCAAATAAGCCTTTCTCATCACCAGTTTTCGTATCATATACCCATACACCAACATCTGTTCCCACAACAAGATATTTTCCATCAGGTGAAAATTGCATTGTATTGATGCCACCCTTACCCAATCGTGCAATTGTCCCTTCTGGTAATCCTACTTTTGTATTATCTTGCGCATAAGGGGTTATTGTAATTGAAAAAAAGAGAAAGAAAAGTATAGTTGAAATATATTTTTGTAACATCTGTCAATCTCCAATAGATATATTCTTATTTATTTTATCCCAATCCCAAAGTAATATAGTACCATCTCTACTTGAACTTGCAAGAGTTGTCCCATCTTGGGTAAACTTCAACGCTGTAATATCTTCAGTGTGTCCTGATAAGGTTGTGTGGAGGATTCCAGTGTCAACATCAAGTATTTTTATTTGATGAGTATACATATCGCTTACAGAATGAACAAGCATAGATTCATCTGGTGGGAATGTCAATATAGAGTTAAATCCTTTTATTTTTTGTTGATATACATTATGTATAATTAACTCAGTTGTGCCTAACTCCCATAGGATTGTACCATCATTATAATGGGTTTGGACAAGGTACATACTGTCTGGAGAAAAAGCAAGTCCTGACACATTTTTCGTAATCGGAATATGTAAATCACTTTGTGCTTCTA
This sequence comes from Candidatus Poribacteria bacterium, assembly GCA_022394755.1. GTDB lineage: Bacteria > Poribacteria > WGA-4E > WGA-4E > WGA-3G > MSPOR6. Next base: position 1,576 of record JAGFCA010000080.1, on the reverse strand, counting down.
CATCCCATACCCTGAGTTTACCGCGAAATGTCTCCATTGCTATATATTTGCCATTTGGTGAAATTTTTAATAATTGTCCGTGCACTGGCTCTGGACCAAATGGAAAAAACTCCTTTCTAGTGAGTATATCCCAACAACGAATTTCCTTTAAGGTGTTCGAGTATAAAAATCTATTATCATGTGTGAAAAGTAATTCCTCAACGTTTCTATTTATTTTGTTCCATGGACCAAGCAGTTCTTCACCTGATTCCACTCTGAACAAACGAATCCTAACAGTATTATGATCTGCTATATAGGATTTGCCATAACTGGCGAATAATGTGCCATCAGGTGAGATCGCGGAAATACTTATCGAATTCGTCGGATAATCTGTAATGGGAGTCAACTCCCGAGCGGTCTTGATACTCCATACATCTACATTACCGTAAGAAGATGTGCTGACTAACAATGATCCATTCTTGTTAAATACTATTGAATTCACAGAACTTATATGACCAGTAGCAAAAACTCTAATTTCTTCTGCGGTCTGCAAATTCCAAAACCGAATTGTTCCATCATAACTCCCACTTGCTAATGTCTTTCCATCAGGTGTAATCGCCAAGGCAGCTATTCCATGAGTATGACCAGATAATGTAGCACGTTCACGTTTTGTATTAACATCCCATAGTTTTATTGATTTCCCTGCATCCCCACTCGCTATAGTTGTACCATCCTGTGAGAATGCTACTGTTGTAATTACATTTTTATGACCTTTTAATGTAGCAATTTTAAAATGGTCAATCAGATCCCACAATTGAATAGTCTTATCCCTGCTTCCGCTTGCAAGTATTTTCCCATCCGGTGAGAAAGCAAATGACGTAATATCCACACCTGTAGGATGGAGAATGTCTGAAATTACCATCTTTATAAAACTATCCCCGTTAAATATACTTGAATGTCCCTTATATATAATTTTCTGTTTCCCCGATCCGCTATCCCACAAGTAAATCTTCCCTTTATTTTCGCTTGCAATAGTGTTTCCATCAGGAGAAAATGCACCCAACCTAATAGATGAGGGTGAACTATCTAAAATATTTTGTGATTTGTTAACCAAGTCATGGTGGCTAATTCTACCCCAAAGATCAATACTGGTTAGTGCTTTACCATCATTGGAAAACCCCATGCTCTTAAGTCTATCAGTCTTATCTATTAACTCTATTGTGTTTAGTTTATTGCCAGTACGAGGATCCCAAACTTGTATAATTGGATTTGCAAACCCGCCACTTGCTAACCTATTCCCATCAGGTGAAAAATCAAGTGCATCTATCCGTCCAGTGTATCCTGTGAACAAAGCCGTTTCTTTCCCACTTGATGTGTCATACACCCATACTCCAACATCAGTACCGACAGCAAGTAGAGACCCATTAGGTGAAAACTGCATTGTATTGATACCACCCTTACCAAATCGTGCAATTGCCCCTTCAGGTAATCCCATTTGTGTATTATCTTGTGCATAGAGAGTAATAGTTATAGAAAGAAACAGAAAGAATAGTAAAGTTGATATATTTTTTTGTGACATCTGTCAATCTCCTGTAGA
>JAGFCA010000121.1 GCA_022394755.1 Candidatus Poribacteria bacterium | reverse complement strand
CGATTTCGTAACTTTTCGTATATAAGGTGTAGAATTATTTACACCCCTCCATCATGGGGTGTAAATAATTTGTTACTATAATTGTTTCTTGTATCAGAATCGCGGATTGAATTAGTTTTCAGTTTATAGTTTTCAGTTTGTATTTTGGTGAATGAGTTATTTTTCTGAACCGTGGCTTAGTGTTCTGTGTCGATGTTTTTTTCTACACACCTTTCGCACCTCTGGAGCTCACATCTTGGTTAGTCTGGTGTTTCTACAAACCTTTCGCACCTCTGGAGCTTGCGGAAATACAAGGAGTCAGGATTCGGAGATCTCTCCTACAATGAGCATAATTCATATATTGAAGCCTATGAATCAAGAGAGTGTTGTAGATATATTCTGATACACTGTTGTAAGGTGACAAAAAGTTTACACACCCACCATCATGGTGTAATTTGACAAAAATAGCATTGTATGATACTATAAAACACAAAAAATATAAGAATGAATTATCACAAATTGGCTTGATTCTATCCTTGTATATACCACAGTTGTTATTTCTCATAAATTCACTGAAATATCATAGAACATTCACTTCACACTAATTATAAATTTAGGAATATTTCAATATCCATATTAAGTTAAGGAAAATTCGCAAATGGCTCATCCAGAACTGACATTAACAGAACATCGACCTTTTCAAACACAACGACAAGATACATGGTGGCTACAACCTGTTGCAGTCCTAACAGGATTGGGTTTATTCATTATCTATGCTACATTTCGAGTTTTTGAGGGGAATCATTTCATTCACGGACCGTATTTATCTCCTTTCTATTCTCCATTGTTATTCGGCTTAACAGATGTAGCACATAGTATTGAACATAGTTGGTTTGGGGAAATGCCATCTTGGATTCCTGTCTTTATAACTCCCGCAGTACTCATTCTGTGGGCACCACTCGGTTTTCGATTTACTTGCTATTACTATAGGGGTGCATATTATAAGGCATTCTGGGCAGATCCTCCATCATGTACAGTATCTGAACCTCGTAAAGGGTATCGTGGAGAACACTCATTCCCATTAATAATACAGAATATACATAGGTATTTCTTATATGTTGCAATAGTAATTGTCGGTATACTTGCCTATGATTTTTGGAAAGCATTATGGTTTGATGATGGTAACGGAGGTAAGACTTTCGGTATAGGAATCGGATCTATCATATTAGGTGGAAATGTAATCCTCTTAGGTGGGTACACTTTTGGGTGTCATTCATTAAGGCATCTTGTAGGTGGTATTGTGGATCTATTATCAAAAGCACCTGTACGACGGAACATTTATAACTGCGTAAGTTGTCTTAATCGTAAACACATGCTCTGGGCATGGATGAGTCTAACTTGGGTAGGACTTTCTGATTTATATGTACGGATAGTGGCAACCACAGGTTGGCAGGATTATATTACATTCTAAATATTACAATTACAACAGAACATGGAATACAATAAAGAATTGATAGAAAAGTGAGGAAATCATAGTTTGTCATCTTTTGAATCCTTTGATTACGATGTATTAATTATCGGTGCAGGTGGTGCAGGATTACGTGCTGCAATTGAAGCTGCAAACGGCGACTTAAAAGTAGGATTGATCTGTAAATCCCTACTTGGTAAAGCACACACTGTTATGGCTGAAGGTGGTGTTGCCGCCGCATTAGCAAATGTTGATGAAAGAGATAGTTGGAAAGCACATTTTGCTGATACTATGAGAGGAGGACAATACCTCTCAAATCCACGCATGGCAGAATTACATGCCAAAGAATCACCTGACCGTGTACGCGAACTTGAAGCATGGGGTGCTCTTTTTGACCGTACTGAAGAAGGGAGTATTTTACAGAGAAACTTCGGAGGACATCAGTATCCGCGTCTGGCACATGTAGGAGATAGAACAGGTTTGGAAATGATTCGTGCACTTCAAGATCATGGTATACACCAAGGAATTGAAGTACACATGGAAAATACTGTTACATCACTACTTCAGACAGATGACAGAATTACTGGTGCATTCGGATATGAACGTGAAAAGGGACGTTTTAAAGTATTCTCAGCAAAGGCTGTCGTATTGGCAACTGGTGGGGTAGGAAAAGCTTATAAAATTACAAGTAATAGTTGGGAATATACTGGAGATGGTCATTCACTTGCTTATCATGCTGGTGCGGAACTCATTGACATGGAATTCGTACAATTTCATCCGACGGGTATGGTTTGGCCCCCAAGTGTTAGAGGAATTTTGGTTACTGAAGGTGTTAGAGGTGAAGGTGGTATCCTGAAGAATAGCGAAGGTAATCGCTTCATGTTTGATGATATTCCTGATCTATATGTAAATCAAACTGCTGATAACCCAGAGGAAGGTTGGAAATATACACAAGGTGATCGTGAAGCAAGGAGACCTCCTGAATTATTGACAAGAGACCATATCGCACGATGTATTGTTAGAGAAGTACAAGAAGGCAGGGGTAGTCCACACGGTGGTGTTTTCTTAGATATTGCTTGGATTAAAGAGAAATTACCAAATGCACAAGAACATATTCGACGAAAACTACCGAGTATGTATCACCAATTTAAAGAACTTGCGGATATTGACATAACTGAAGAACCCATGGAAGTTGGTCCTACGACACATTATATTATGGGTGGTATACGGGTTGATGCTGACACACAGATGACCTGTGTACCCGGTTTATTCGCAGCTGGTGAATGTGCAGCTGGACTTCATGGGGCAAATCGTCTGGGTGGGAACTCACTATCTGATTTGCTTGTTTTCGGTAAACGTGCCGGTGAATACGCTTCCAAATTTGCAGAAGAAAATGCATCTATTCCACTTGATGAGAGTACAATAAACACAATAGCTCAAAATGTATTAAAACCTTTTGAGAATCCTGAAGACGGCGGAAATCCGTATGATATTCAAGCAGAACTTCAAGATAAAATGCAAGAATTAGTCGGGATAGCACGGAGTCAAGAGAGTTTAACCCAAGCATTAGATGAAATTCAGCAGTTACGGGATAAATCCCTAAATGTACATACCATAGGAAATAGAGAATACAATTCCGGGTGGCATACTGCTCTTGATCTTGATTGCCTACTTACGATTTCTGAGGCTATTGCACTTGCTGCACTTGAGAGACGTGCAAGTATTGGTGCTCATTCTCGTGATGATTATCCTGAAAAAGAAGAAGAAGGCGTAGGAAAATATAATACTATCGTAAATAAGAATAGCGAAGGGAACATGGAGATACGACGCGAATCGGTAACTGAATTAACCGATGAGCAAAAACAAATCATTGAGGAAATGGGATAAAAATATAAACTGGAAGGAATTTTATGGCTAAAGCAACATTTCGGATCTGGCGTGGTGATGCAGAAAAGGCAGATTTCGTTGACTATGAAACAGAAGTATCTGATGGGATGGTTGTGTTAGACGCTGTACACCGTATACAGGCGGAACAAGCAAATGACCTTGCGGTTAGATGGAACTGTAAAGCAGGAAAATGTGGTTCATGTTCTGCAGAGGTAAATGGAAATCCCAAATTAATGTGTATGACACGACTTAATGATATTCCTTTGGATAAACCTGTTACCGTTGAACCCATGCGAGCATTTCCTATAATCAAAGATTTGGTAACAGATGTGTCTTGGAACTATAAGGTAAAGGAAAAAATGAGACCCTTTAATCCAAGACCCGCTGATGCAGAAGATGGTACCTGGCGGATGGAACAGGTCGATATTGACCATGTTCAAGAGTTTAGAAAATGTATCGAGTGTTTTCTGTGTCAGGATGTCTGCCACGTACTGAGAGATCATCATCTACATGATGAATTCATCGGTCCACGTTTCTTCGTATATGCAGCATCATTGGAAATGCATCCCATTGATACTGACAATCGATTAGAAGAATTGAAAAATGAAGATGGTATAGGGTATTGTAATATCACTAAATGTTGTACAAAAGTCTGTCCTGAACATATCACAATTACTGATAATGCCATTATTCCATTAAAGGAACGTGTGGTTGATGAATTTTATGATCCACTCAGACGACTATTCAAGATAATCACTGGATAATATCAATTTAGTAGCGATTTTACAACCGACTGAAAATCAATTATATAAACATCTTATATAATTTTGGAGAAATACATCTATGGCAAGTAAAAATGGTAGATTAAGAGTTGGCGTGATTGGACCTGGTGGAGCGGGTCGTGGGAATACTCTCGGATTTGCAACACGTGATGATGCTGATGTTGTTGCAGCAGCAGATTCTCATGAAGGCAGTTTGGATGCATTAGAAAATGCGATGCAAGAACGTGTTGAAGATTATAAGCCAAACAGCATGAAGAGATATCTCGGTGATCACGAATTCATTGAGATGTTAAACAACGAAGACCTTGATATTGTTGGTGTATTTTCTCCACATTCTCTTCATGATATTCATGTGAAGTATGCATTACGTGCTGGTTGTAGTGTTATTGTCGAAAAACCAATGGCTAATGTTGTTGGAGATGCGATAGCCATCACAAAAATAGCAATTGGTAGCGATCTGCATTTGGTTGGCGGTTATCAAAGACACTACGAAGACACCTATATCTCTGGTCGACGCGCAATTCAAGAAGGACTCATTGGAAATCTGAAAAAGTTTGAAGTCTACATGGCACAGCGATGGGGTGCAGGTGGATGGAGAGGCGATCCCCGTTTTTCTGGTGGTGGACAACCTAATGACTCTGGTAGTCACCTTCAGGATATTTTTCTTTGGATGACAGAAACCCTACCTGCTAATGTGTATGGTACAACAGATATGAAATTTGAAGATGATGATGGAAATCTTGTACCGAAATTTGTAGAGATCAACTCTTACTCCGATGTTAAACTTGATAATGGGGCAGAAGGAACAATCACAATCCTTGGGAACACACGTGTCGGATTTGAAGAATGGGTTATCCTTGAAGGGGATGAAGGAACTATTGAGATCAAGAATGGTATCCGTTATATTCCAAAAGGTGGTGAAGCTGAACCCCTTTCATATTCCAGACCAGAAGGATATCCAACAAGTAAAGTTGATCAACTCGTCGGATTAGTTAAAGGTGATTATCAGGCAAATTATACATCTGGTATCAACGGTGTCCGTACAAGCTGGTTAACAAATTCCATTCTTCAGGCTGGAAAAGGTTCAGATGAAAAGAATAATGTGGATTGTAATGAACTGATTGAAAAAGAAGGATATAGTAACCAAGAAGTAAACGAACTCATTGATCTGTGTAAAACAAAGCAAATGTATTAGATTTGTTTTCATTCTATTCGAGTTTTTATTCTTAGACTCTTGCGTATGATAGCAATATTAAGTCGATTTTGAAATGAAAGGAGAAGAACATGAAATATATCAACTACTCTCTAATTACGGCTTTCTTCATAGTTGTATTATCACAAGTTGGTTGTTTATCGACTAGCGAAATGGATACAGCTGAAAATTTAGTTGAGATGAAGGACTATCGGGGTGCAATTGAAGTATATCAAGGAGTCGTTGATGCGAAGCCTGGAACTGCAAAAGCACGTGAAGCACAATTGGCAATTGGTGAGATATACATTGACAATATGGATCAACCTGCACAAGGGATTATAGCTTATGAAGCTATCATAGCAGATGCACCAGAGAGTGATGAGGCAGCAGAGGCACAATATCGACTTGGTATGCACTATTATCGACAAAAAGAATATAAAAAAGCACAAACGCAATTTGATACTATTGTAAATCAATATCCACATTTGGAAATCAGCCACAACGCACAACTGATGTTGGCGAAAAGCTATGAAGATGGTAAAGATTTTGAACGAGCAGTTGAAGTGTTTGATAATTTTGCAAACCGAAACCCTCAAAGTACAAGAGCAACACAAGCATTAGTTAACAAAGCTCGTATACAACGACAGTTTCTCAAGAATGAAACTGATGCAAAACGAACACTTCAATCAATGGTGAAGAGATATGGCAATGTTCAGGGCGCTGAATCACACATTGAAAAGGCAAAAGAGGAACTAAATGAACTAAATGCTGAAATCCCTAAACCTGATGATCCAGAACAATCACAATTTGGTCGTGCATTAGCAAGGCAAGAAGAACGACGGGAACGTGATAGACCACGGAATGTTGAAAAGAGTCCTATAGTTAAAAAGAATATTGCAATCGCTGACTCCGGTTTTGGGGTTAGCGCTGATGAAGTTATGCGTGATTTCGGTGGTTCTGTACAGATTGCGGGGGATGAACAAGGAAGTTTTTATGATGCTGAATTAATGATCGCTGGTTTCTTATATGGAGACGAGAATTATCTACATGCAGGTGCATTATTGTTTGATGCAATTGCACGTGCTGAAGCAGAAAAAGCAAGACTTGAACCCATATACTACTTACGGTTATCTATCTGTTATCGGAAAGTTGGAATGCATAAAAGAGCTATGGAAGTTCTGAAAAAAGCTGCAACAAAAGATAGCAAGGTAATTGATACTGTCAGAGATACTGGAAAGAATCAATATACCAACGAAGAATACGAAAAAGCCTTGGAAACTTTCCAATCCATCATCGGTATCAATAGGAATAAAGATCCTGAGATATATTGGTTGATCGGTAAGACGTATAATAAACTCGGTGATTATCAGAAAGAGAGAGATAATTTTGAACATTCTGTTGCCTTAAATCCTGAAGATGTTGACACTCTTCAGAGTCTTGCTGAAGTATTAAACTATCGATTAAGAGATCGAAAAAAAGCAGGTATTTTCCAAGATCTCGCTGATCAGAAAAGAGATTCATTTATCGCTATGAAGACTCTTGGAGATGTTTGTGATAAATATGGTCAACACAACAAAGCACAGATTAAGTATAAAGCAGCAGCAAGAAATGCCAAACGGCTTTTGGACAAGTCAGAAAATGCAGCAGAACAAAAACTGTTAATTCATCAATATGGTCATGGATCAATTCTCGCCGGTTTATCAATTTTTAAACAAGGTAGAGAAGAAGATGCACAGAAACAAATAGACATCTTCCTTAATGAATATCCTGATCATGCTTTGGTGCCCTATGCAAAAGCTGAAATTGCTATACTAAATAATGAAGAAGATCAAGCAATAACCTTATTTAAAGAAGCAATTGATAAAGATCCCATCTCCGATATTTCAGTGATTGCACTCGGGGATTTATATGTTTCTAAAGGTTATAATGATGAAGCGATTGTATTATGGGAAGGATACTTAGAAAAAAATAAGTATAATGCTGATGTACGACGTCGACTCCAGCCTTTGAAAGGAACAGAGGAACAGGTTGAAAAAAAGACTGAAGAACAATAGTCGAATTCTGTCCGATATTTACTATTTAAACTGTATAGGATAAGTATAAATCCTATACAGTTTATGATAGATAGCATTGTTAAGTTATACTTAGAATTAGAAACTGTATATTTCATAAATTTTTTCCTTGACATTAATTTCAACATATTGTATAATTACAAATGGTATGGTTCAAAGAATGGATCAATCATTCGATTCCAACACAAAAAGGATGTTATTCCCTACCAACCAATTTCATACGGACCCCATATTCACTCTAAAATTTGCGATTGCCATTCTGGATTCAATTCAATTTTTCAGTTCCAATTATTGGCAAAGTATAGTTCAAGGGTTATCTAATTTTACCCTATTATGTAAAACATTCCAAACTACCTACAATTCAATTCAATAATCACTCTGGTATCAGTACTGGAGTATCATATGTACATAAGAGAGAGTTCTGCAGTTTCTTGCGAATTTCTGTCAAATCATAAGTATGTTCTTGTTCTTATTAGTTCATTTTAAACTATATAAACATGTAGATAACAGTGGCAATTCGTAACAGAATTTACTGAGGAGTACAATAAACTATGGAGAGCTTGGAAATAGGCAAGCTCCAAGAAATGGAGATTTCGACCTTATATACCATGGCACAATCCTATGGTATTGGTGAAAGCAACGGGTTACGAAAGGAAGAACTTATAGCTCGTATTCTTGAAGAGGTCGCAGAAAAAAATGTTCCCCTTTCTGGAAAAGGGGTTTTACAGATACTGAATGACCGTGATCAGAATTACGGGTTTCTCAGATCCCCGCGTTCTAACTATTTACAAAGCAATGAGGATATTTATGTTTCATCCTCACAGATACGGCTATTTGGTTTACAGACTGGACATGTGGTTGAAGGTTTAGTACGTCCACCCAAAAAGTCTGAAAACAAAGCTGAACGGTATTTTGCGTTACTACAAATAGAAAAGGTAAATGGTGAGCCTCCTCAATCTGTAAAATCAAGAACACAATTTGACAACCTCAGACCAATCTTTCCTTATGAAAAATTACAGCTTGAACATAAACCTTCTGAGTTTGGAACCCGTATCATTGATCTTATGTCACCAATTGGTAAGGGACAACGTGGGTTGATTGTTGCACCTCCCTATAGCGGAAAGACTACACTGCTTAAGAATATCGCATGTGGTATTGAAGCAAACCACCCCGAAGTAGAACTAATTTTCTTACTAATTGATGAACGGCCTGAAGAGGTAACAGATGTTGTCCGTACAGTTAAAGGTGAAGTGATTAGTTCAACTTTTGATGAACATCCTGAACGACACATTCAGGTATCTGAAATGGCAATAGAAAAAGCAAAACGTATGGCTGAATATGGTAAAGATGTTGTGATCTTACTTGATAGTATGACACGTCTTGCCCGTGCACACAATATGGTTGCACCACCAACAGGGAAAACACTTTCCGGTGGGTTAGATGCTATGGCGTTTGTCAAACCACGACAGTTCTGTGGTGCAGCAAGAAAGTTTGAAGAAGGTGGTAGTTTAACTATAATTGCTTCTGTTCTCGTTGATACAGAAAGTCGTTCAGATACTTATATTTATGAAGAGTTTAAAGGGACAGCGAACATGGAACTACATATGGATCGTTCCCTATTGGAATTGAGAATATTCCCTGCTATCAATATAGAAAAATCAAAAACTCGACGTGAGGAATTATTACTTGAACCCGATGTTTTGAATAAGGTCTGGGCATTACGTAAATTTACTAGCCAGATGAGTCCTGCGGAAACTATGGAATTGTTAATTAAACAGTTTAGTAAGAACAAAACAAATGAAGAATTTCTCGATAGTATGGTAGATGATGGTGGGAAAACAAACCCCAATGCTTCACAACCAACGAGAAATGGTAAATAATCAATACTGAAATCCATGTTTATGATATAATAAACAATTAGGTGATTAATTATAAGGAGTAATGAAATGAAACCTGAAATCCATCCTGAAACAACTGAATGCACTATCAGCTGTGTATGTGGTGCATCCTATGAAACCAAAACCATTCAATCTGAAATGCGTGTAGATGTATGTTCGAAATGTCATCCATTTTATACTGGACAACAGACACGGTTTATTGATACTGCTGGACGCGTTGAAAGTTTCAGACGTCGTTATGGGTTAACTGAAGAGAAATCTGAAGAGAAAACTGAAGAGAAAACTGAAGAGAAATCTGAATAGTTGAATTCAATCAATTTTATCTATACTTCTTCCATGGAAATATTATTATCCCAATCCCTTACATATTGCTGTACCGTCAGTAATTATTTCACTATATAAAGAATATATTAATGTTAGATAAATTAAAGGACATTCAAAATAGATTTTTGGATGTTGAAAAATCTCTAAGCGATCCTGATGAAATCTCGAACCCTCAGAGATTACAGGAATTATCAAAATTACATGCGGAGTTATCGCCAATTGTATCTGCATATAAGGATTATCAACAATTGGAATCTGCTATTGAAGAAACTGAGTCCTTATTGTCTGAAGAAAGTGATGCAGATATGGTAGAATTAGCACAAGAAGAATTGGATGATCTAAAGAATCAGATGACTGATCTGAATGAATCTATCAAACTTCTACTAATTCCAAAAGATCCGAATGACGAAAAGAATGTAATTATTGAGATTCGTGCGGGGACTGGCGGGGAAGAAGCAAGTTTATTTTCTGCTGAAATTTTCCGTATGTATACACGATACGCTGAAAGAAGAAATTGGAAGGTCGAAATGCTCAGTGCTAATGCAACTGGGTTAAAAGGATTCAAAGAAGTAGTTTTTTCTATTGAAGGCAAAGCTGCATTCAGTCTTTTGAAATATGAAGGTGGTATTCATCGTGTTCAGCGTATTCCTACTACTGAAACAAGTGGACGGATACATACATCTGCAGTGACTGTCGCTGTTCTACCTGAAGCTGAAGAACTTGATCTGGCAATTGATGAAGCAACTGAATTACGTATTGATACATATCGGTCATCAGGACCAGGAGGACAAAGTGTTAATACAACAGATTCAGCAATTCGGATCACACACCTACCAACAGGATTGATTGTCACCTGTCAAGATGAAAAATCACAACATAAGAACAGATCAAAAGCTATGAAAATTCTTCGAGCACGTCTACAAGAATTAAAACAGGCAGAACTGGACAGTGAACGGTCAGAAACACGACGTTCGATGGTGGGTAGTGGTGATAGAAGTGAAAAAATACGCACCTATAATTTTCCACAATCACGAGTAACAGATCATAGAATTCAATTTAGTAGTTATCAACTTGAATCTGTATTAGATGGCGATTTAGAGGAATTTATAGAACAGTTAACAACTGCTGACCAAGCTGAAAAGTTAAAAAACGAAAGTATTTAATCAAGAATCTATTTTCTTTCGATTGAATAGAAGGAATTACAGTGTCAACATTCCTACCTACACATATCTATCCGTTTGATTCTTTTCAATCCCCTATCCTATAAAATAATTTTAGTATGGCAACCAAAATTTGGAACGTGCTTGAACTGCTTGACTGGACAACGGAGTATTTTGAAAAGCACAATATACCAAATCCACGTTTAGATGCAGAAGTTTTACTTGGCCATCTTCTTGAAAAAAGTCGGCTACAACTCTATTTGCATTTTGACATGCCAGTTTATCAAGAACATCTGAGTATATTCAGAGAACTTATTAAGAGACGTATTGCTCTTACACCGATTAGTTATCTGATTAACCGTAAAGAGTTTATGTCATTAGATTTTTATGTTGATGAAAGGGTATTAATTCCCCGACCAGAGACAGAATTTATCGTAGAGACAATCCTCAATACTAATCCTGAAAAACCACAACGTGTTCTTGAAATTGGTACTGGTAGCGGTGTAATTGCAACTGCTTTAGCAGTTAATGAACCAGAATGGGAAATAATTGCAACCGATATTTGTCAGGATGCTTTACAAGTTGCAGAAAAAAATCGAGATGCTCATGAGTGTACTGAACGAGTCTCACTTCTACATGGGGATCTCTTCGAGCCTATCCAAGAACTGGATACATCCCATTTCAATTGGATTGTATCCAACCCACCTTATGTAATGTCTCGTGAAAATAATGATTTGAGTCCTGATGTAAGAGACCATGAACCACATATTGCTCTGTTTGCAGGTGAAGATGGATTATCAATTATAAGACGACTCATTTCTGAAGCTCCTTCCTATCTGAATCCTGGTGGAAAACTAATCTTTGAAATCGGTGATACACAAGGCACACCCGTACAAGAACTGATAAATGAACAAATTGTCTACGAAGACAGTAAGATTATAAAAGATTATGCAGGTAAAGATAGAGTTGTTGTTGCATCTATCGCATAATCATGTAATCGAGTGTAATTGAAGATTAGGTGAAATACTTCTTAGATATTAATTATAAGTCAGCAACAATATTAAGATTATCACGGATACGTACAGCTTCATCAGGACTGATTTTCCATCCTATTTCTTTCCATTTAATCGTGTATACACTGTTTTTGTACTCTAAATAGGTTAATAGTTCTAATATTAATGGGATATGTGTTTCTGGTGATTCACTCGAATTGAATAGTTGAAGTCTCTTAGTTATTTCCCAAATTGATAGCGGAGGACCATCTTGTTCATAGAATAGAATTTCTAAGATAGCTTCAGTCATAAATCTTAAACCCATACTTGCACAATTTAGTTTGTTTTTGTACATAAAATCTCTCCTTTTATAAGTGGTAGTCGAATAATTAAATCTATGCGATTAAAGAAATGTTATTACAATTACTCTTTATAATTAAAGACACATTACAAGTACTTCAAAAGGTGCATAAAATGAATAATTATCGGTCTATTAGTGGTTTCTGTCCGTATTAAATTACTTTGACATTTATGGCATAATTAATTCCTATATAATTTGAGAATAAATCCGGTTTTCATTACAAAGAATGGGAACCTGATTTTAGACTTGTCAGACCGTAGAATCTTTGCTACTATTAGAATTAATAGTTATCGAAATTCTCTACATTAGGTCATGTAATAATCCGAGATAAATTATGGCAAAATATGAAAAAGGATCTGAACATCCCTCCGAACTTCGTGAGTTACAGGATTCCCAAACTGGCTCTCATATATATCAAATTACCGGTGATGAGACGATTAATCACAATTTATACTTTCTAACTCCCTCCTTCACTCAAGATCAAAAGTATCTTATATTTACATCCTATAGATCTGGTAAAGCAAATTTCTATATTGTTGAATATCCAGATGGTAATATCGTCCAAATTACAAATGGGGATGAAGTACACGGATATTCAGGTGTAATCTCTAAAGAAGGGAAAGAACTGTTTTACACTGAAGGGAATTCTATAAAAGCAATTCATATTGAATCCTTTGAGGAGCGAGTTCTCGCTGTGTTTCCTGGTGGTAGTCTTGGGGAATGTAGTGTGAGTGCGGATGAAAATTATATTGTTACTGCTATGAAATTAGATGGTAAATCCCACGTTACAGTTACTGCCACTGATGGTAGCGGTGGAGAGATTATTTATACCTCACCTGATCAGACAATAATCCATCCCCAATTTCATCCTAAACATCCTGAGCTGATTGCGTATTCTGGTGATCCTGCTCCCCGCATGTGGACAATCAAAAGGGATGGTACAGAAAACCGAAGGTTGTATGAACACGAAAATAGCGAATTCCTGGTACATGAGACATTTCTTGGATCTCAGGACGATCTGATTGTAACGCATTGGCCGTATTCTCTACGGCGTATTTCATTAGACACACTGGAAATGGAAACAATCTCAGATTTCAATGCGTGGCATATTGCAAGTAATCGTGATGGAACAAAAGTCTTATGTGATACAGTACATCCTGATATCGGACTACGTTTGGTAGATGTGGAGACCGGAAAACATGAAGCTATCTGTTATCCGAAGAGTTCTTCGGGTGGTAGTCAATGGAAGAAGGATCGATATGCGGTTGCGGAGGATTGGGCAGCTGCACAACAGGATGGAGATAGAGAGAAATCCCTGAGTTGGATGGAAATGAAAATAGATACAGTCTATGGTCCACAATGGACACATCCACATCCATCATTTAGTCCGGATGAATCATCTGTTGTATACACATCAGATGTTTCTGGATATTCGCAGGTTTATGTTGCAAATATACCTTAAATTAATCATTTGAATGAAACGGATTTCTACTTGAGTTGAGTAATAATTCCTTTGAGTACATCTTCATTTTTTGCTAATTCTTGTAGTTCAGGATTCAGTTCTATTGCCCGGATAAGAGATTTCTTAGATTCTATCGGTTTATCAGTTATAGCATAGGCACAGGATAAGTTATAGTGTAGTAAAGCAGCGTTCGGGAAGTTTTGAAGGGCATGTTTACATATTTCACTTGCGTTCAATGGTTCATTTTTTCTCAGATACACTGTCGATAAATTTACATATCCTTCAGGAATATCTGGTGCTATCTTAATTGCTTTTTTTAGAGTTTCAATTGCTGTATCATATTGACCCGCGAACATATATGCTTGGCCAAGGTTATTATATGCCGATGGAGCATCCTTAAAGAAAATAGTACGGTTCTTATTCTTTAGTGCTTTTTGATAGGCTATTATTGCCTGTTCTGGATTATTGTTACGCATAAGGAATCTTGCATTACGATAGTTGTCATTAAACTGTGATTGATGATGCCAAACCCATATAAACACGAAAGTTAAAACCAGGCAGAAAGTCATACAGCCGTATCGGAAAGTCTTCTTGGTAGTGGTTTGTGTTTCTGCAGAATCTTCAGTTTCGTTCTCTTGGTTAGAACTATCTTGAGATTCAGGATTATTCAAGCTATCTTTTTGATTTAAATTGTCATTGTTCATTTTATTATAAATTATCAGTTATTCAAGTATAGAACTGATTATGAAGGAATTAACATCCTATGAAAAAGTACGGTTTTGGAATTATTGGTTGTGGTAGCATATCGGATTTTCACTCCGCTGCAATATCTGAATTAGAACATGGTCAGTTAATTGCTGTAAGTTCTCGCAATACAGAGAATTCAAAACGCCTTGCAGATAGATATAACGTTGATGCCTATTCAGATTACAACGAAATGCTGAAAAGGGATGATGTTGACATTGTATGTATTTGTACACCAAGCGGTGCACATTTAGATCCTGCTGTTGCTGCCGCAAATGCAGGCAAGCATGTTATTGTAGAAAAGCCATTAGAAATCACTCTACAACGTTGTGATGAAATTATTCAAGCTTGCGATGAAGCAAGTGTTCGCTTATGTGCTATTTTTAATTCACGATTTACCAAAGGTTCTCAACTTGTAAAAGAAACTATTGATAGTGGACGTTTCGGTAAATTGACATTAGGGAGTTCCTACATCAAATGGTTCCGTTCCCAAGAATATTACGATAGTGGTGGTTGGCGTGGTACATGGGACCTTGATGGTGGTGGTGCCCTTATGAATCAATCTATACATGCCATTGATCTTCTACAGTATTTTATGGGTCCTGTGAAATCTGTTCAAGCCTTTACCGATACTTTAGCTCACGAAAGAATCGAAGTTGAAGATGTTGCCGCTGCTGCACTGCGTTTTGAAAATGGTGCATTAGGTGTAATTGAAGGAACTACTGCCGCATATCCCGGTATGTTCAAGAAAACCGAAATCTGTGGTACCCAAGGAACTGCAATTCTCGAAGAAGAAGATATTACCAAATGGGAGTTTGATCCAGAACTTCCAGATGATACAAAAATACGTAATGAATTTGCTCAACAAACCAATACTGGTGGCGGCGCGTCCGACCCAAGAGCAATAAACCATGCTAATCACCGACGACAGATGGAAAACTTAATTAATGGTATTGAAGCCGATTCAACCCATTTAGTTGATGGTCGAGAGGGTCGGAAATCGGTTGAAATCATCCTTGCTATTTATCAATCAAGTCGTGAAGGACGAATCGTAGATTTGCCTCTAACTTAGATTCTAATTCTATACAGACGATCTATTATTCTGGATAATCAAAGACAATCTTTATGGCTTCATTTTTCTTATGAAGTGCCATCTCAAAACCTTTTTGTGCTTCTGTAAAAGGAAGATGATGGGTTATTATAGGAGATACATCTATCCTTCCTTGCGCAATCATGTCAATAGCTAATGGGAAATCATTTTGGATATCTGGTCCAACAGAACCAATAAACCGTAGATTCTTCCTGAAGAATTCTGAGAAGCCAAAATCGTAGAATTCATCATCTGGTACACCAAAGGCGAGTAAGGTCCCCTCGCGCCTGAGTAGTTTCAGACATGTATTGACGGTCTCTGTTTGATGTCCTACTACTTCAACGACAAGATCAGCCATCTTTCCATCAGTTATATCAGTGACTGCCTCAATCAAATCCTCTGTTGATGCATTGACAGTATGGGTTGCACGCATCTTTTTTGATACTTGTAACCTGAAATCAACTAAATCAGATGTGATGATTCTTTTAGCACCAAGATTACTTAACATATGGGTTATAAGTAATCCCATCGGACCTTGTCCAATTACCACTACATCCTGATCCAGAATATTACCCAATTTCCTACATGCCCATATTACTGTACCCAAAGGTTGTGACATAAGGATACAATCTTTCTGTGGATAATCTACTAAAGGCACGGTAGCACTTTCATCAGATAGGAAGTATTCTGAACAACCTCCAACATGACGTGGTAATGCAAGAACTTCATCACCGATTTTATACTTCTTTGATTTACTTTCTGTTACTACACCGATTGCCTCATGTATAGACAGACCGGGTCCAAATGGATAGCGATCAGATGGGTGCTCAAGAACAAAACTTGGCATATCGCTTCCACATACAGCGCTATGAATAGTCTTTATCATGACAGTGCCATCAGGATAGTCGTCCATATTTGGTTTATCTATATCAATAATTTCAATTTGATGTGGTGCAACGATTTGCCCCGCTTTCATATTCACTCCTTCAAGATATTAGGAAAATTTCTGGATCCTAAATCAATAATTGTTGATGTTATAATTAAGCTAAGAACATTAAGACAGTGTCTGCAAATCTATCTACAAAGAGTTTTCTGATAGAATAGTTAATACTTTCGGATGTAAGGATTTAGTAGTTGCAATAATACCACGATTATTGGTCATACGTCTACCCGTCAAGAAATTTAATTCTTTTCCATGTGCATCGGTAACAATTCCAGCTGCCTCCTCAACCACAAGCATTCCTGCAGCATGATCCCAGATACATTCTCGGTAATCGGGGGAAGCAGGATTGGGTAAACGAATATATAATGAAGCTTCTCCTCGAGCGACAATCCCATACTTCGCTTGGCTGTCTATTTGGACAGGTGGAGAATCAAGACCGAGTTTTTCGGCAATTAATGCATGGGTATCACTATCTCCATGTGTAGATTCAAAACTCTCTGCTAAACAAAGAACACTATCAGATATATCTATTTTCTTGACGAACTGTCCGTTTAATGTGTGCAGTGATGTTCCTTCACCACGGACTGCTACAAAAAGACTGCCTATTTCAGATGAATTGCCATTGAGTTGGTGGGGTAAATTTGGACAACCTAATACTCCCAATTCTACTATACCATTCTCAATCCAGGCTAATGCTATAGCATATTGGTCTTTCCTCAGAAAGCCTTTCGTTCCGTCAATTGGATCAAGCGTCCAATAACTTACACCTATATCCCCACTACCCCTATCTATCCAATCGCAAACTTGACGAGGTAGTATATTATCGGAAACCGTTGATCGGACATTATCAACTACACGATCAAGTAGGTCTGTGTTTGACCTGAGTGAATTAGCATCTTCTTCGCCTACAACTATATCTTCAGGAAATGCATTTTCGATCTCTTTACATATTATTGCTTGTGATCCAAAGTCTGCTATTGTTACAGGACTTTTATCCTTTTTTTGTATTGTATCTGAAGATACCATCTCTGCTTGTACCTTTTGACACAATTTCGTGGCTTTGATTACTGCTTCAATTGCAACCTGTTTTCTTGTTAGCATTTTCTTCTCTATCTGGATTATTCTATATTTATTCTCTATTAAAAGAGTGTTGTTTTTTCATATTCATTTACATCAGCTAATTTCTGTTTTGCTTTTGAAATATCTTCAATAATCAACGATCTTAATGTCATAAAGTCATCACCTTCTTGTCGTAAGACATAAGCAGGATTATAAGTAGCCATCGCAAACGGTGAATAACGGGTTTCTGTAAACCAGATCCCTCGTTCACCTGTAATCTTAAAACTTGAGTGAATGAGAGTCTTAGCAGCTGGGGATCCGAGACATAAGATGACAAAAGGTTTTATAATGGTTAATTCGTTATCCAACCATTTTGCACATGCTTTTATTTCTTCGATTTTCGGTAGACGATTTTTCAATCCATTTTGTTGTTGATCTGCCGCACGACACTTTATAATATTGGTTAACCAGATATCTGCTCTTGTAAGTTCATTGGCTGCGAAGACTTCATCCAACATATTTCCAGCAGGACCAGAGAAAGGAAATGATGTATGGTTATCAGCTGCAGACGGACCTTCGGCTATGACTACTAACTTGGATTCTGGGTCACCACTTCCAAATACTACATTCTTACGAGTTTGTGAAAAATTGCAGTCTATACACTCTACTGCACGTTTCTTAATCTTTAATAGTTTTTCGGTATTTGAAGATTTTTCTGACATTATATTGAGATAACCTACCAAGGTTCATGAGAAATATTTGATTGAGAAATGATCCAAACACTCGCTATGTTTTTTCATATCCTCCAGTAGTTTTTGTAAACTGTATACTTGTATGGATTAATGAATCTGTCGGATCAAATGTTAATTCATATATTGGCTTTTCCCATTTATATCTATATTTACTTCCGTATGAAGAAACACCGGTTGGTATGAATTCTTCAGGAACATGGATAAAGAATGTACCTTCTGATTCTCTTGGTGGTTTACAAACAAGCATATAACTTTGACTGTTTTCATCCCAACCAGCAGATAGTATTTCGACAGCACCTTGTGAATAGTGTAAATCTGTTGACAGGAGTTGGGGAACATCCAATTGTTCGCGTAAACAAAGCAATTTCGCTGATCGTGGAGGAATATTCATCAAACTAACTTTTTTCGATACTATACCTAAGTATTGACGAATCCAAAAGTCATGTACAAGAAAATCTTTGCCAACATCTATAGTTGTATCAGCTAAATCAAGGAGTATATCTTCTTGATGGTCGTTCCAATTGAAAATACCAATTAGATCCCAAGACTCCTGTGCTGTAGCTACAGGCAAATGCAAAATTTGTGGTAACTGTTTATCAAAACGATCAGCAGAATATGCTGTATTTTTTGATATAGGTAGTATTTTTGCAAGTAATTCTGCCCGATGTTGCGAAAAAGAAGTTGGATCATTCACACAATATACTGCCCCACCACTTAATGCGGCAGTCGTCAATTCAACAATTACTTCATTCGCGGGTCGTGGCGAGTCTACGTATAAATCACCATACGCATGACCCCACAAGAGATTCTGTTGTGAAAGATATCCTGTGTATCGGCTAAGTTTGTTTTTAATTCCGTTCTGTTGGTGCCAAGAATCGGTGTTATGTACATATTTATGGCGTAGAAGTGGAAATACAATTGACATATTTCCTATACTAACACTTTCAATAATGTTATATCCTGAGAAGATAGGTGTATTCTGTGTTGATGCTATATATTCCTTCACTTTATTTACAGCCATACGATATAATTCAGTCGAGGTTAAAGTTCTGTCATACCAAGATACATTCTGATTAATAGACATCATACCGCTTGTATAACTCGACATATCGGTCTTGATTAGGTCAAAACCCCAATCATCACAGACCTTTTTTATACATTTTTTAACGTGCTTTTGTGTTTCAGGATGTGAAACATCTAAAATGGCAAGTGCCTTTTTTCTACCTGGAAGGTATACCTCAATAGGTTCATTGGTTGGTTTAGATTTCTTATCATTATTTTCTTTATGTGAGTTATTATGTTCTGTTGATCGGAGACATATATCTGGAAACTTTGAGACTAATTTTGAAGTACAGTCTATAACATAAGGATCAATACAGATACTTGCCTTAAAACCGAGTTTGTGGATTTCTTCCACAACCGAAGCCATACCGTCAGGAAAATCATCAGAATTCAAATCAATCTCTCCAGGAATTTTCTGCCACCCGGAATCTAAATGTATGTAGTCAATCCCACCAGAATGAATAGGTTTGAAAAGGGGATTGTCAGCAATTGACCGTGTATGTTCCCCAATATATTCAGCGGATAATTTTCCGTCCTTCTTTTCAGATGTAATACTCCAACCTGAAATAGTTTTGTTATCTACTAAATTATTTGGGGTATCTGAATCTATGACATTTAATGCTAAGGCGTTATTGTCTTTACCAAGTCTTTCAGTATACTTTTTATAGGATGTAGTAGCTTCTTCTACAAAATCAATATAGCCAATTTCAGTAGTAATTTCATTTCCCGGATCACATTCAGCGGTTTCAAAATCATTATATAAACCCCAAGTAGTAATTCCTTGTTGAGATTTACGTTTAGATGCTTGATAACCTACTTGAATACCTGGCCACCACTTGTTAGCTGATAAAAAACCGAAGAGTAGAGATTTCTTAGTTTCAGTATCATAAAGCAGTCCATCCTGACAAGGCTGTGATGAATTATCCTTAGTCAGATTGAACCCATCATAGATTTTCTTATGTGTAGCCGAATTAGGGGAAATAGGTGGTAATTTTAGATAAAGATGGTATTGGGATGGATGTCCACCTAATTGTATTAGTCCATTTTGTGTTGAAATGTCAATTAGAGAAATGTCTTTTAATTTTACTGGCGAGGTATTCAGATTCTCAACACCTATTTTGAGTAATACATAAGGTAGGTCAGAATAGCAAGTCAGATAGGTGTTTATTCGTATATCAGTATTGTTTGATTCTTCATTTATATTTTCTACATTCGATTCAGTGTCAGGATCAGATTTATCAGAGTTTTCACTGTCTTGTGATTCACCATCTTCCTGATCTGTTGACTGAGAAGTATTCAGCTCTGGTTGATAAGAAAACCGTAAGAGTTGATAAGTTCCATAAGAATCAGTTTCCACACCCTCTGTGGTGAATTCTCTATAGCCTGCATCAGATGTTTTTAGTGTTGTACCATCAGAAAGTCCTACTTGTGTTAAACCGTTCTTGATAATTGTCTTTCCTGATTGGTCGTTATAGTTCCAAGTTCCTTTTGTTAGGTTATATTCAATTTGGTATTTTTGATGGTCAATTACGACGAGTTTTCCACGTCGCGAAACCGAAAGGTCCTCTATTTTCATGTACTCATTCCTTATGTTCCCTTACAGACGATATTCTTCAACGTTGGTATCATCAAAGAGTATACTATCTACAGTTATGTTTCTGTGGAGTACATGAGAAGGGAAATTCATGAATACAATAGCAAACTATCAACATATCTATTGGTATTGGACATATTACATAGTATAACTTGCTAACGGAACATATAGATCTGATCAATAGTAGAAGTATTGTGTAGATCGGAGTGAACTATACAGTGGAACACTTTTATCAACGCAAAAACAATACTACCATAAAATGTTTATGATATGAAGATTATGTTTGATCAGAAATTAAGTAGATAATCTACCCATTTAGTTTAGTGAAAAATGTTCCCCTTTGAAGAATATCTGTGTTATAAAATCTTGTATATCTAAATACGATCAATAATCTGAGTCCGAATAAAATTTATGTTTAATAAGAATGTCTATCAACAGAATAAAGATGTTGTTTAAATCTGAGATACTTAATCATCACAAGGTAGATCCAGTAAGGTTTCCTAATCCTTGAAAGAAATCATCTTTACTTAATAGCTAAGTGAAAACAGCAGTTAGACCGACCAATTTATTCTATGAATCAAACTCAGAACTTATAATAATTCAATTAAACGGAAAAAACTCACACAAGTATCCCCATACTGTCTTTGCTTTTCAATTGCAAGTGAACCTATTTCTGGAGGAAGTAAGGTTTTCTTATGATGTTCAACTAAGATTCTTCCCGTTACATTAAGAAGTCTTGTTTCAGATAGTTGTGTTAGACATTTGATATACATATCTGCATCATACGGAGGATCAAAGTAGATTAACTCAAATGTCTCTAATTGTTTATGTAATGTCTTGATGCCTTTATATATATCATACGCAATCACTTGAACCTGTGATTCTGAAATTTCAATACCACAGTTATCTAAATTTTGTCTTATGAGTTTAAGACTAACAGGATTACATTCTAAGAATGTTACCTGTTTTGCTCCTCGACTAATGGCTTCAATCCCAATGTTCCCAGTTCCTGCACAAAGGTCAAGAAAATTAGCGTTTATAATGTCTTTTTGTATAATACTAAAGACTGACTCCTTAACTCTATCAGATGTAGGTCTGACACTTACGCCTTTCGGAGAAGCGAGACGTCTCCCTTTATATTTCCCCGCAATAATTCGCATCTACAGTTGTGTGTTGTGATATGAAAGTAGACAATTCATATAGTGAAAACAATTAAGGGTCTATATAAATAGTTCTTCAATCACTGTTCCATCATTGACAACGCGGATAGGACGTCCGGAGCGTGACATATTCTCTTCATCGTGATTGATTCCAAGTGCAAAACAGAGTGAGGCGAAAAGATCTTGTACTCCTGTTGCCCCTTCAACTACTTCTGTTCCGTCTTCGTTAGTACTGCCTATTACCTGTCCACCACGTGTCCCCCCACCAGCGATTACAGCAGACCATCCATTTGGATGATGATCGCGTCCATCATTCTGGTTGATTTTTGGAGTACGACCGAATTCACCTAACCACAATACAACAGTTTCATCAAGAAGATCTCTTTCACTTAACTCTTTTATTAGCATGGCATAAGCTGGATCTACTACTTCAAGAAGTCCTTTTGTTCTCTCGAAGTTATTTTCATGGGTGTCCCACCCGTCAAGGGTAATTTCAACGAATTTAACCCCTGATTCAACAAGTCGTCTTGCCATTAGGCAACCTTGTCCGAACCTATTCATACCATAAGCTTGTCTAATCTCTGTGGGTTCTTGATTCAGATCAAAAGCAACTATTTTGGGTGAATTAATCAGTTCATCAGCTTTTTTATATATTGCTTCGTGTGTTTCTGTTCCCACCCCAGAACGCTTAGTGATAAAATCTTTTTCAAGGTTATTCAACATTTTTAACCGCTGTCTAAAACGATTTGTATCCATCAATTCAGGATATTCCAGATCATCAATTTTTTTCATTGGGTTATTAACAAGAAAAGGATCGTGTGTTGCCCCCAAGAATCCACCTGAATAGGTTGGCGAATTGATATTGACACAACTCGGTAACTTCGTTTCATTGTCTTCAAGATAGTATGAAGTAAGGGAACCAAAAGTAGGATGTCTAACAGCACCACCAGGGGCATAACCTGTATGTAGAAGATAACGGGCGCGTTCATGGTTGCCTTCACGAGTAACCATAGAACGGATGATTGATAGATGATGTGTTTGTTCAGCAACCTGTGGTAAATGTTCAGATATTTCAATCCCTTTTACGCTTGTTGGGATTGGTAGGAAAGGACCGCTATTTTCAACTGATGGCTGCTTTGGGTCGAAGGTGTCTAATTGGCTCGGTCCTCCACTCATAAACATTACGATACAATGTTTAGCTCGAGGAATCACTTGATCAAGCTGTGATGCCGATGATCCAAAATGCTGCATCGCGACCAAACCTAAAAAACTACCTATACCATATTTAAAGAAGCCTCTACGTGATATTTCTTTATGCCATAATTCAGGAGTGTCGTATTCCGGTACCCATATTTCTGATCTCATAATATGTATCTACATTCAATGAATGTTCTCCTAAAATTCCCTACACAACTTAATAAATCGTATATTGGTGTTAGCGGGATTGATGAAATTTACTAATGAATTTATTACTTGATTGAAGCATACCAATTGTCTTAATTTCCTCAACTAAGGTAATATAGTATATAAATTCTATGTATTTTGATAGTCCATTATACTATGAACATAATACCATACACAGGTCGATATTGCAAGGAAAACCCGTTATGTGTGTATAAAGTTATTAGCCCTATAAGTGTAAATTTAAGGAATGGTATTATTTTCCGATACACTTGTCACAAGAACAAAGTATGAATGTCATTTTATAGCAGCAAATTATACAAGTGAAATTTCTTTGAAAAGAATTTGTTGCCAAAAACCTATTAGATACGGTTTTTACCTATTCCTAAGAACAGAATTCTGATATTCAATCTAATGCAATATAATATATAAATATGGTTTCTGTACATAGTATGCTTATTCATCAATATTATCCTGTTCCATCGAATGTTTGATATCATTAGCATTAAGGAGGATATGAATACTTAAAGAACCACTTATTATCGGGTAGAAGGCATCAAAGAATATCCATAATAAATAACCGGAAGCACCTTGTGCAGGGATAAATTTTTCAGTCAATACACTAAACCATCCCCATAGGAATAACACAATTGAAAACAGTGTACCATAAAGCCAACATTTCGCTGTTATCCAATGCTTAAGTGATGCTGATGGCCGAAGAGAGACATTAAAGTAGGTTGAATAGATAAGGCATAAGAACAATGACCCCGACACTATAATGTCAATCGTTTCCCAAATGGAACTATATGGTGCTGTTTTTGTAGATTCGTAATATAAAGGTTCGATAATAGTATGACCAACTAAAATTAGTGCTATTAATAAGATTACAACACCTGCTGTTTTGTGTAATAAAGTCATTGTGGAAGACTCCTATATCTATATTTATCATTGAGTAGTATAATATCACACATCAATCTATGATACAACGTGGAATCCAATAAACCAAATAATCAACCTTTTGGACGAAGTAGCCATTCATGGATGTTCTGCAGACTCTTGGATATTCTGAATTGTGATTACCCTTGTTGTTCTCTCGAATATTTCATTGGATTACATGAAAGTAATTATCCAAGAAAAAGTTATCAGAAATGAAGGTCAAATTATTGGATGAAAAAAAATTAGGCACGAGAATCAACGTCGTTTAAGCGAGAAACTGTGCCTATATAAGGTGGGAGGTTAGGAAGTTAAGTGGTAATGGAATGAGACAAGTGTCAGAATAAAACTATATATTTGAACGTGTTTGGCAACCATCAACATTCAAACAAGCTCCAGTGATTAGACTTGCTTTTTCTGATGCGAGGAATACTGCAACATTAGCAATCTCTTCAGGTTTACCAAACCTACCAAGAGGCATTTCGCTTTCAACAAAGGCTTTCATCGCTTCAGGATCTGCTTTCATTCGTCTATCCCAACCACCACCAGGAAACAGAATAGACCCTGGAGCAATACTATTGACACGGATATTATCAGGGGCGAGTTCTTTAGCTAAAGATTTTGTCATACTAATTTCTGCAGCTTTTGCAGCATTGTATGTGATGTGTCCTCCACCTTCTCTACCATAAATTGATGTAATCATAATTATGGCACCACTTCCCTGTTGCTTCATAACAGGAATAACCAATCTATTTACACGTGTAGCGGATACCAAATTCAGATCAAGAATCTCGTGCCATTCGTCATCAGAAATCTCTTCTATAGGTGTCCAGCGACTCCCTCCAACATTGTTGACAACCACATCAATTCGTCCATAATGATCAAGTGTTTCAGAGATAAAAGACTCGACCTGCTCATTATCAGTCACATCTGTTGGTTTTGAGAAAACACCATTCTTGAATGGTTTGAGTTCATCAGTAACTGCTTGGAGTGTATCTGGATCTCTTCCACAAATACTGAGTTTTGCTTCCTCTTCAGCAAATGCGAAGGCAATGGATCTACCAATACCACGACTTGCACCTGTAATGACGACAACTTTGTCTCTAAGATTTAAAATCATTTATTTCTCCGTTTTATTAAATTAAAAAATATAAGTAAGTCAAACTAAATGTAGAGGATACATGGAATGTGTTAATACATTAAAATAGGAATGTTCACTGTTTTATTTTTTCTTCTTTGAGTCGATATCCAACACCATAAACAGTTTCAATATGTTTTCCTAATTTTCCTAATTTTCTTCTGAGTCTACTCACATGAGTATCGATAGTTCTATCTATTCCGTAATATTCTTGATCCCAGATAACATCCATCAGTATGTCACGATTAAATACACGTCCAGGAGATTTAGCAAAGAGGGTAATAAGTTTAAATTCTGTTGCAGTTAGATCTATTGCACCGTCATCAGTCAATACCTGATGTCGATTCAGGTCAATGACGACCCCATGTGTTTCAATCTTATTTTCATCTTCATCATTATTACCAGCATTCAATCTGCGTAATACTGCATTGATACGTAGGACTACTTCCCGTGGACTAAATGGTTTTGTAATATAATCGTCTGCTCCCAATTCAAGTCCTGTCACACGATCTTGTTCATCTGACTTGGCAGTCAACATGACAATTGGTATCTTCTTAGTTCTTGGATCGTTTTTTAACAGACGACATACAATCAATCCATCAACTTCTGGAAGCATCAAATCTAACAAAATTAAATCTGGTGGGTTTTCAACAGCACGTGGTAGAACATCTGCCCCATTACGTACTACATCCACTTTGAAATTCTCTTGTTTTAGGTTATATCGTATTAGATCAACTATATCGCGTTCGTCTTCAACAATTAGAATTTTCGCTTCCATAAGAAATACCTAACCTGAATATCAATTTACCTTATACAACACAGTAGAATATAAGATTTATTTTAGTAAGTCAGTGTTGGATTGCTTTTTTAGATTGGATGATCATGTATTTTTTAGTTTATTTATTGGATAATTCTACCACATTGTATTGTGAATTGTAATGTAAATAATCAACACCTATGGTATTATTTTATAAAAAAATAAGGTTGTATTACAAATAGAAATGAAAATTAACCGTACACATGATCTTTCATACATAATTATCATAAACATACTTTTTCTCTTTTTGGTTACATCGTTATCAGCATATTCCGAAACGAAACTCCGCGGATTCACATCTAATAATGCCACTATACAACACCAGACAGAAACAGCATTTAAAGATTTAGTATCAATAGAATCTTGTAGGACAAATTTACGGAGACTGACTGAAGAACCCCATCTTGCGGGTACTGAGAATAGTTTTAAGGTGGCAGAATTTATCAAGAATCAGCATGAGAGATATGGGTTGAAGGTAAAAATTTATGAATACCTAGTCTATTTACCCCACCCACTTGAAGTACTTGTTGAGCTTGTATCACCAGGACAACATGTAGCTGCGAATAAGGAAACTGGATGGCAATGGGATAAAGATTCATACCGTACTGATATTGTCCCAGGATATAATGCCTATTCTCCAGATGGTGAAGTAACCGCAGAGTTAGTATATGTGAATAAAGGTTTACCTCAAGACTACCAGACTTTACATAACCTTGGTATTTCTGTAGAAGGAAAAATCTGTATTGCTCGATATGGAGGTAGTTATCGTGGTGTAAAAGCAAAACTTGCAGGAGACTATGGAGCAACTGGATTGATTCTCTACTCAGATCCATCAGACGATGGCTATATGCGGGGTGATGTATATCCACGAGGACCTTGGCGTTCAGAAGATGCAATACAGCGTGGCACTGTCAAATACATTTTTCAACATGCAAGTGATCCATTAACACCCGGTTGGGCTGCGACTGAAGATGCGGATAGACTTGAAGTCGAAGAAGCAACAGATCTCCCAAAAATTCCTGTCATTCCAATTGCTTACAAAGATGCAAAACCATTATTGGAAGCATTGAGTGGTCCAACTGTACCACTAAGTTGGCAAGGTGGTTTACCATTTGCTTACCATACTGGACCAGGACCAGCAACGGTACATATGAAAGTAAAATGCGAACATAAGATTCGTAAGATATATAATGTTATTGCTACTTTAGAAGGATCAGAATTTCCTGATCAATGGGTGATATTAGGTAATCATCATGATGCCTGGATTTATGGTGCTGCTGATCCAAGCAGTGGAACTACATCATTACTCGAGATCGCCAGATGTATGGGGAAATTAGCACAACAGGGAATTCGTCCAAAACGGACAATAGTCTTTGCATCCTGGGATGCTGAAGAGTTCGGTATCCTCGGTTCAACAGAATGGGTTGAACACCTGAAACAGGAATTACGAGATAAAACTGTTGCCTATTTGAATGTTGATATTTCTGCAACTGGAACAAAACTCTACGCAAGTGCAATACCAACCTTGAAGCAATTAGTACGCGATGTATCTCAAGAGGTAATTGATCCAAGGACATTAAAGACTGTGTATGATGTTTGGAATAATGGACATCAGAATAAGAAACCTAAGGTAGGTAATCTTGGGAGCGGATCAGATCATTCTCCATTTGTAGGGCACGTAGGGATACCTGCTGTCAGTATGGGATTTGATGGTCCTTATGGTGTTTATCATGCCATGCAGGACAATCTATATTGGATGGAACATTTTGGTGATCCAACCTATCAGTATCAAGTCGCGATGGCACATATATGGGGTAGTATTGCCTTACGACTTGCAAATGCAGATGTTTTACCGTTGGATTATCAATTATATGCTGAGGAACTATTGTCCGAATTAGAGATTCTAAAAAATGGCTCTTTATTGAATATACAGAAACTCCGTAATTTACTAATTGATTGGGAGAATTCTGCAGCAGTATTAAATAGAAAACTACAAGAATATATAGACTCTGATAATCAAGTGGATATTGCTGAAATAAATCAAAGACTTTTCCAATTAGAGCGTTTATTAACGAATCAGGATGGGTTACCGATGCGTCCGTGGTTTAAACATTTAATATATGCTCCAGGATTGAATACCGGTTATGCTGCTGTAGTATTTCCAGGAATAATTGATGCTATTGAGCAACAAGATGTTGTACAAATTAACGAGGCTATTGACAATTTAGCAAGTGCATTTCAAAGGATGGATAAGGGGTTGAAGGAGATAATATCTTTGGTAAACACTACAGAAGAAGATTAATAATTATTTCATAATTTAGTATAGTTGTTAGGAAAGTTTTATGGTTAAAACTCTGATTTAATTTGAATCTTTAATTACCACTGCATGAGTGGGTTGTAATGAAACTTGGTCACCCAACTGAAATTGATGCTGATAGTCTGTTTGAACAAGGTAATTTACTCCATCAATCTCAACTTGATATGTAAAATCATGCCCTTTAAATTCTCGAGTTGATATATAACCAATAATAGTGTTCTCTATTACTTTTTCAATTTTACTGATTTTAATATGTTCTGGACGTATGGAGAGTGTAATCTGTGGTAAGTTTGGAGAATCCATTTTAATTCTACCAAGAGGTGTTTCTGCCAGACCGTTTTCAATGCTTGTCTTTATAATGTTTGTCTTTCCTAAAAAATTCGCTACATATACGGTTTTAGGTTGTTTGTAAACTTCTTCAGGTGTTCCAATTTGCTCAATAATCCCATCATTCATCACTGCAACTCGTTCTGCAAAACTCAGTGCTTCTTCTTGATCGTGCGTTACTAATACAACACTTATATCAAGTGCTTTTAATAATAGCCTGACTTCCTCCCTTGTGGACTGTCTAAGTCCGGTGTCAAGGTTCGAAAAAGGTTCATCTAATAGAAGCAACTTAGGTTGTGTGACTAATGACCTTGCTAATGCGACGCGTTGTTGTTCCCCACCTGAAAGATGATGTGGCATTCGTGATTGTAGATGTCCTATTCCAACTCGTTCAAGGATATCTAATGCCATCTCATGTTTCTTATTTTTCTTAATTTTTCGACTCAGTCCGAAAGCAGCATTATCAATCACTGTTTTATGAGGAAAAAGAGCATAATCCTGAAATACAAAGCCAATTTCTCGTGATTCAGGTGGAACAAAAGTATTTTTATCTTCAAGGAGATGTTCGTTCATTGTAATATTACCAGTATCGGCACGTTCAAATCCAGCAATCAAGCGTAAGGTTGTAGTTTTTCCACATCCGCTTGCACCTAAGAGTGCAAATATCTCACCGGGATATACTTCAAAACTAACATTTGTTACCACAGGTGTCATCTGAAAACGTTTTGATATGGAATTGACAATTAGTAAAGGTTTCATAAGTAGTCTATAAGCCAAATTTGATTAAGATTTTCTATTCCTCTTATGGTTTTTAAGTTCCAATTACAACATCAAAAATAAGTTACTACAGTGAGTGTCCTGCTCCTGAAGAAGGCATATATAGGTTCATCACAAAACTGATTAGACTTAAGACACTCCGTGGTACAAAATCACCTAAAACTAACCCAAGGAAAAATGGGATTGCTCTTCGATACGCTTGCCATCCAGAAAATTTCAGTATCATGAATTTTATTAACCAGCTTACCATCACAGGAAACCAAAAATATATAAGTCCACCCCACGATGCTCCTGAGAGGACATATCCAGATGGATGTAGAGTCCACCACATTAGATGTGTACGTAAGAAATGTAATAAGAATACAAACAGGAAACCTCCACTCATGAATGTGATAGCAGGATAATTTACCTCTTTGGGGTATTGAAGCCAACTTTGAAGTGGATTAAAACTCTCCCATCCAAAATGTCCTACATGTCCTTCACATCTTGCTAAAACACCATACTGATAACCTACCTGAAGATATGTCCAAAATGTCGCAACTGCACCAATCCCAATAGCAAGAGCCATGCAAAGGAGCAAAGTCTTTCCCGGTATACCTCCTCGATCACCGATACGTAAAGACTCTACCTGATTTGGCATAGGGTGTGAACGGTTACATCGGTTAAATGCATATAGGAAGGTCATTATAGTCAAGTTTGATGCCCCTAAATTCCGTGTACCAAACATATTGACCATCATCCCCCGAGGATTAATGCCAATAACTTCATGGTATGGAGGTCCTAATTCTGCACGAACTCTTCCAATTGCAATTGCAAATGCGACAAACAATAGATAGAAAACAGCAATTACCCATAGAGACATCCCCGCCAAATAGCAAAAGACAAATACACCGACAATACTAAGGACTGTTAGTATTGCAGTAGTTCTATATGAGAACGGTTCGGTAGCATCATCCCCCTGTTCAATCCCAATGAGATGTTTAAAGAATCTTATAAAATGTCTACGTCCCATCCATATAGTTAATACTGCAATACCAACCCAGGCACCGGAAGCACGTTCATTTAGATAAAGTTTCCCAATGTTTGTTAAGCCTAATGAACTTGCTAATACCCTTTCTGCTCGTGTTAACCAAAAGAAAAACCAAGTTGAAAATGCCAGGTCAAGTGGCATGAAATAGGTCAATCCAACGATAGCTAAGTTGAATGACATGGAGACATATCCGATAGCATTCCAAGGTCTTTCAGTAATATATCTATCAAGTCGAAAACTTGTAGGGAATGTTGGTATAACAGGAAATAGATCGTGTAATCCACCCATTACCCGAAGTAAGGCAGCAATCCCAAATCCAATCCATAATGCGCGTGAGAGGAAAAACTTGCGGTTGGTTACCATTTGAAGGGGTAATTGTGTCAATGGGAAGCTTAATTTTTCTCGTTCCATCCACTGTTTTCGGAGCATTAGCCCTAAACATAGGAGTGAACCGTAAAGTAGAAAAATGAAACTTGACCAAATGAGTACCGGCTTAATCCAAATTCTGAGATGTTCTTGAAAATACAGACTGGATTCACCTTCATAATATCCTGCTAACCATTCAGCATCATGAACTGTTAACCATTCAGGTATATGATGCAAGAAGAGTTGCGCCCATTCATTTTCAGGCGTTGCGAACCAGAAAGGATGAGCCAAAGTACCCATTAGAATTGCCATCATGGCATGTCCAGAAATGGTAGATACCATAGTCACCATAATGTATATTAATAATAATTCTGCAGGGGTAAAGGCAATACGAGGCGAGAATTTTCGTAACGCTATATTCAATATTAGCAACACTACTAAAGTGAAGACTGCATTTGAAAATGGTGATACAAGGGTATAGACTGCATACCAGAGTTCACTGGCAATGCCAACCCAATAGGCGTTGACGACAACAAGGATTAAACCAACAATTATTGCTTTTTTGGAAATTACCTCAGTGGTGCTTGAGGATTGTTGATTCATCTAAATTGTTTGAGTTAATCTGTCAACAAGAGTGTTGTGGTTAGAATATAGAAGTAAATGATGTTATGGAATGTGTAAGGTAGAAATTAAATTTTCGTAAGTCAAGTTGTTCAAAAGTTATTAAACATTCTAATTGTTGTGTGTAAAGCAAGAAAGTTTGCAGCATTTCTTGATCATTTAAATTACAGAAGATTCCGATTTTAGGTAACAACAAACTTCATAATTGTATAGGTTAATGAAACAGAAAATTTTAGGTCGCTTTGCTTCAATCTTATAATAAGTGAGACAATAATGTTTGACTTTCTTTACCGAAATTTTCTAGTACTTTATCAAGACTCTTGTAGATAGAGATGATAGTGTCTACTTCACCCGCGTTTATGATGCGTATTGCTTCTTTTATTTGTAGATCATATTTTAAATTTACAATACGATCAATACCTACATTAAGATTGAACAATAACTCTGCCCGTTGTGTTACCCAATCCATACTAACACGTAACCCATCGTCAGACAGTTTCTTGCTTAGCTTCGGTATTTCCTGCTCCAGTATCGTAAAGTCTTGAGGTAGTTCTCCAGTTCTTCTTGTTTCTTTTTCTATCCATAATGTAATAAAGTTCTCAATAGCATTTTTCTCAACTACTAACCTTCTCATCATTTGTTCGATTCTATCAGTTGAAGGGTCTTCAATTGGAACTTGAGGGGTAATTCCAGACTTGTCAATAGAAGTACCGTTAGGAGTAAAATATGAGGAAATAGTTATGGAAATTGCACCTATACCTGCAAGAGGGTACCGTTTTTGGACAACTCCCTTACCGTATGTTTTTGAACCAATCAAAATACCTCGTCCAGTATCCTTAATAGCTCCAGCGACAATTTCAGAAGCACTGGCACTATATTCATCAACAAGGATTACAACAGGAATATTTGGATCACAAAGAATATCTTTATGTGCCGGATAAGTACTATCAAATTCTCTTTTTCTACCCATTGTTGATACAATTGTTCCTTCACTAATGAATGCGTCTGCGATATGATATGCAGCATCAAGAAGTCCACCCTGATTACTCCTTAGATCTAAAATTAGAGCTTGCATACCATTCTCTTGATGTGATGCCAATGCTTTGTTAAATTCTTCTTCAGTTCCACCTAACCTATCTTTTCCAATGAATTTCGTGATTTGAATATAACCGATATTCCCATCCAACATTGTAGTATTCACACTCGGTATAGATATCTTTGCCCGTGTCAGTTTAACTTCGAATGGGTCAAGGAATTCTCGCTTAACAGTTAGTGTGACATCTGTGTCAACTTCACCACGCAATAAATCCACAACATCATCTAACGTCATTCCAGTAGTATCACCTAAATAAATCTGTTTTCCATTTACTTTTGTAATGTAATCACCAGCTTGTAAATGTGCACCTTCGGCTGGAGTTCCTGGTATCGGTTTCGAAATCTTAATAAAACCACGATGATCAGGATATATTTGTACTCCAAGACCGCCAAATTTTGCATTATATAGATTCTCTACAGAACGTCTATGATCCCGTTCAGACAGCAAATATGTATATGGGTCACCTATTGATGCAAGTGCCCCCTTAATTGCTCCCTGAAACATTTCATTACGATCAATAGGCTTGTAATAATTATCTTCTGCAGTCTTAATTGTCGTTGCAAGTGCTTTGTTTAACATTGCCAGCGTAATGCGTTCATCACTTGAAGCATTCCGTTCAGTTGAATGAATTATGAGGAACGGAACACCGATTGCAATCCCTAAGACTATCAACGATAATACAAATCTCTTCATGAATGATGCCTCATTGGAAGTTGTAAATGGTAGATGAAATAGTATATAAGTCTAATTGAATTTCAAGTATTCAGTTTCTATATAATAGCAGGTATATGACAATTATTCAAGATATTTTCAATGGTATACAAGACCTATGATGATGTCATAGTTGCTGTATCTATTTATAAGATAGAAAAATAAAAATGAATCGAAAACCCTTTCTACAGTCAACAACTTTCGGATTTAAGTATTGTTTCATATGTATTCAGGTTGTGTTTTCCACCTGTTATGTATCCATAACCACTGATCAGGATACTTCCGAATATAGTATTCCAATTGATTTAATAGTAGTGATGTATAATGTCTCACATCAGCTTCCAGATCACCTGAGGTTTCTGTATAAATTGGTGGTAGAATCTCCACCTCATGACTTCCATCAGGTTTTCTTATATCGAGAGAAAAAAGGATTGGTGATTCAGTTTTTAATGCCAAGGTTACTGGACCCCTTGCTGTAGATGCAGGTTTACCGAGGAAGTCGATAAATACCCCATGTTCTCCAGCATTTTGATCAGCAAAGAATCCTACTGCCTGATTGTTTCTTAATGCTCTGAGTGATTCTTTAACGGCGTTTTCTCTCAGTATTAATTCTAAACTAAAGAGCTGACGGTATCGCCAAATTAAATCATTTAGTGGTTTGTTTTTAAGTGGAAATGCAATAGCTTTAGCTTGATTTGGAATGAGTGCTCCATATACAAGTGAGAGGAGTTCCCAATTACCAAAATGTGGTAGGAAAACGATAGTTCCATTACCTGATTCCATAGCAGTTGTAAGATGTTCTTTGCCAATAACTGTAACATACTCCCATATATTCTTATCATTTAATTTTGGAAATCGCATGAATTCAACTACGGTTTTTGATAGATTAATAAAACATTCTTTACATATTTTAAGGCGTTCATTCTTATCAATAGTATCCTTAAAGGCAATCTTAAGATTTTGTAATGCGATTTCCCTCCGTTTTTTAAGTATATAATATAAGAGCAGGCCAAGTCCTTTGGCTAAAAATATTACCACCTTCTTAGGGAGAATACGACAAATTAGACCGAATAACCAAATCGTATTGTATACAATGCTATCTTTGAGAATGTTACGTGCCAATGTATTCCTCTAAACTGTTTATGTATTAAAATGAGTTATTTAGATATGGCAAATGAGTAAGCTAACATTTGATTTCTTTAAGAATATAGTCTGGACATGTTGTTAATGTTTTGATAGGATAGGAAAAAAGGAGAAGATAATGAGTGAAGAAATTAGAACAGATATTAAAGGTATTGATCGTTTTGTTTTTGAAGAAGGAACTGATCCTGAACGTTTACATTTACACATTTCTGAGGTAGACCCGGGGAAACGAGCACATCCGCCACACACCCATGAAGGTTTAGAAATATTTTATGTATTCTCTGGTAAGGGTGAAGTTTTGTTTGGAGATAAAAAACACATTATATCTGATAATCAAGCAATCCAAGTGGATTGTAGGGTTTTACATGGTATTCGAAATGTTGGAGAGATAAAATTAAAATATGCTGTTATAATTGCTCAGTAATATCAGCAGAAATTTAGTACGATAACAGGAATTATACAGTTTCTGTCTTTGACTGTGAGTATAATTTAATTATATCATAAACCCCACCAATAATCAGAATTATTCCTATACTTGTAATACCTCTACGTACCCATAGTGGACTGATTTTGTGCGATAAATTGTATAGTAATATGGGTTGTAAAAGGTGTGATAATCCTATATTCACATAGAAAACACCATACGAAATCAGACAAACTTCACTAAATAGTTGTTGTTTTTTTTCATTGACTGGTAGTCTAAATAGGTTTATTAGATAGTCTCCTGAGAATACTAAAGTTATGCCTACAATGAAAAATGTCAATAGAGTATAGATTGAATATCCTGAATGTCTAAGCAAAATTGATAATAATACACTGACTCCACCTAATATGACACTGATTATACCTTGAAAGATTTGGACTCCTCGACTATATGCAATCATTATATTTTATTTATCGTCCTTCCGAGAAGCTATTATAAATTAAGAGTACCACTAAAATGAATAAAAGACAGAAATAGAAATTAGTGGACCAAATTTAAAGGCGTCACTCTCATCGAATTTTCCATCTACGAATGAATTGCTATCGTCGTACAGTGTTTCTTGTTGTAAAGGAAGCATGAATGCAATGGCAATAGGTATGCTGTAGGGTGTAGATATAGATGCCCCGAATGATGCCATACTAAAACGGAGACCTGTATTTATGTCCAATTCTCCATCCCAGTATGCATAAGATTGATAAAAACCAAGGTAACCTGCATGAAATCCAAACCATTTATTCGGACGGAAATTAATTCCTCCAGTATATGTCAGTTCTCGTGACCCTCTATACGTTTTTTTATTTGCATACAATGGATATTTAGATCGTAGACTTGAGGTCACGGCGATACCCTTAAAAACAGGTATATTATAATGGATATCTCCAATCGGATTAAAAGTACCTGTGCCAAATTGGATATGTAAATGTTCCAAACCAGCATTCCCAAGTATCCAAGGATCTTCTTCAGTCTGTCCAATAGGAATTGTTGTTCCAATTCGTCCCATTAAGAAATCATTCTCAACCAACACACCTTGTATATTGTACCCAACTAATAGATCCATATCAGTTGGTCCAGTATAAGTTTCATTACGGTGATGTATATCTCTATTACGGATAGCAGCCTGTTTCTGAGATTCTGTCAGAGGTTCAATTTCCTCTATGCTTGCTTCTTGTATTTTGGATTCATAAGGTATATTTGTTTCGATTTCCCAACTTGACCCTAATCTATATTTTAATCCAATGTCAATCCGATATATATTTAGGTTAACTTTATGACGATGAAGAGGAATTTCAACGATTTCTCCAGCAGAAGTCAAGCCTTTTGTTTCAAGGTGTCCACCGTTTGCATCAAACCATCGCATTGTACTTATTGACAACTGATATTTTTTATTTTCTGAAGCCATACTGACTCCACCTATCCCGCCCCTGGGGATTGCAGGATTACTTCATGCGCCTCAGCTCTCCTGTGTAAACCCATTGTAGTTTACAACTAATGTGAGTAATAGGATTTTTGTTAATAGTATAATCCGTAAAATTTGTTTATTCATAACATTCCACTACATTATTGTGTTGTAGGATCATTATTGTATTTCGAGGTTTAACCATTGTACCTCGTAATCAGACAGTTGTAGCTCTAATGCCCCGATTGAGGAGTTCATTTCATCTAAGTTTGCAGGTCCCACTACAGGAAACATTGGGAATGGTAGGTGAACGCAGTAGGAAAGAGAAACCTGTATTGGAGAAAAACCATATTTTGAACCGAGTTTTTTTGCGCGTTCAAGTCTTTCAAAGTTCTCATCATTGTAGTAAACGCGTACCATATCACCATTATCCGTATTATCAGGAGTGAAGGCTCCACTGAAAAAACCACGTGCCTGTGAAGACCATGGCATTAGTGGAAATTGTTTCTCCTCATGCCATCGACGTCCATCTTCATCAACACAAACACATCCTCCCCACATCGGTTCCATTGGAACAGCAAGACTAATATTATTACTACATGAAACAAATCCATATAAACCGTTTTCTTGTGCGTATGTATTTGCTTCATCAATACGTTGAGGGTGCCAGTTTGAAGCTGCAATTGCTCGAATTTTTCCTGCCTGTATTTCTTCATTTAGGTAATCAATTATCGTTTTTACAGACGTATCAGGATCATCTCTATGTAGCATGTATAGATCAATATAATCGGTTTGAAGACGTTCCAAGTTCTCCTGTAAATCTTGTCTTACGAATTCTGGAGTTACTCTTACAGGAACTCCACCGTAGGGGTGTCCACCTTTATCAATAAGAAATACTTCATCTCTATTGTCTCTTTCCTTCATCCA
Organism: Candidatus Poribacteria bacterium; assembly: GCA_022394755.1. Taxonomy (GTDB): domain Bacteria; phylum Poribacteria; class WGA-4E; order WGA-4E; family WGA-3G; genus MSPOR6. The sequence goes on along the minus strand of JAGFCA010000121.1, from coordinate 10,891 downwards.
AAGACCGATTAGCCTCTCACTGTTACCACCACCATAGATATGTGCAGTATCTAATGCATTCCCACCTGCTTCGAAGAAAGTATCAAGCATTTTTGTACTATGTTCATATTCACCCGGTGAATACATCATTGTTCCCAGAATAAGTTGTGATATTTCTTTGTCAACACCGGGAATTCTAATTCGCTTCATGAAATGTAATCCTTTATTAATTCAGTAGTACCGGTTATAGATATCAGTAAATTATAAACCGAAATACATCCATAAATAATACCACATACCCTTATGAAATACCATGTTAAATTCTGGTACCAACAGTTAAATTCTATACTTATAAATTGCCTCAACGAGTTCCATAGTTTTGATTGCATCATTAAAGGATGTTATGGGTTGTTGATTGGACTGAATTGAATCAACAAAATGTCTGCTTTCTCCATAAAAACCGTAATATTTGTAATTTTGGTCTGAGTCTGCTGCTTCTTCTGTTGTAATCTCTGTGATTCCGTTAGATGTATAGATCTTAGCACTTCCACCAGCATCTGGATTGATATATGCGGATACACCTGATGCATGCATCTCAAATATATGGATACGTCCTCCAACTGCCCAGTTTGTACATAAATATCCTGATGCCCCACTTGAGAACTTAACAATTGCGTTAAAACTATTCTCTCTTTCGGAATTAAAACTGTTAATATGACTTGCAACTGCTTGTACTTCACCTCCACCTAACCATCTTAATGCATCTACAGCGTGTACTGCGTCACAGGTTAACACATCAATTACCCCATCATAGTATAACGCGTTAGGTGTGTTCTTATGGAATGTGGACATACATTGGATTATAGGTCCGTGTTCTTCAACAATACCCTTAACTTTTTGAAGTAATGGGATAAAACGTCGATTGAATCCAACCATAGTTTTACATCCATTCTTCTCTGCTGCCAATGCCATTTCTCTTGTTTGGTGTAGTGTAATACCTGGAGGTTTCTCAATAAAAACATGTAACTGTTGAGATAGACTATGCATCACAAGAGGAAAGAGGTGTTGTGGTGGCATTAAGATATAAACGGCATCTGGACCTGTTTTTTCCAGCATTTCGCGGTAGTCGCTAAATGTCTTGTCAATCTTAAACCGTTCAGCTGTATCATGGAGTTTGGATTCTTCTAAATCACATATTCCAACTAAATTGACATCTTCAAATTCAGATAGAGAAGGATAATGTACGCCATTTGCCATACCACCTGCTCCAATTAATGCTATGTTCACAGAATTCATTATATTCATCCTTATAGAGTAGTTTCTATTGTATATTACAAGAGAAAATGATAAAATTCAATGACCTACTTAATTTAAGATGATTACATTAGGCATAAATAAGATCTATGGATTTTGATCCGATAAAATTAGAACTCTATAAAAATATTCTGACATCTGTTTCTGAAGAAATGGGTGTTACTCTCCAGCGTACATCCTTCTCTCCAAATATAAAGGAAAGATTAGATTTTTCGTGTGCAGTTTTTGATGGAAAGGGTCAAATGATTGCCCAAGCCGCCCACATTCCTGTACATCTGGGCTCAATGCCACTTTCTGTTTTAGCTGCTATAGAGAAAACTAAAATGGAACGGGGTGATATGATTATCCTTAATGATCCATACCAAGGTGGTACACACCTACCTGATATTACACTTGTCGCTCCAGTTTTTGGAGATGATTGTGATGAACCGTATTTTTTCGTTGCGAATAGAGCACACCATGCAGATGTTGGTGGGATAACCCCAGGATCAATGCCTCTTGCCACAAGCGTTGTACAGGAAGGCATTCGCATACCCCCAATTAAACTATTCCAGAAAGGTGAATTAGATACAGATATATGGGAACTCATCTTAGCAAATGTCCGTACACCTACAGAACGAAGTGGAGATTTGGAAGCACAGATAGCTGCAAACCGAATTGGTGAACATCGGCTTTTGGAGATTGTAGAGAAATATGGTATTACGGAATTACAGACTTATATGGAAGAACTTTGTGCATATTCAAATCGGATGGTCAGATCGGTTTTAAATGAAATACCAAATGGAGAGTATATTTTTTCTGATTATTTAGACAACGATGGAATTACTAATGACCAAATTGAGATAAGAGTTTCTATTAAAATAAATAATGACACTGCTATTGTAGATTTTACTGGATCATCTCCTCAAGTAAAAGGTTCAGTAAATGCAATATATGCCATCACCCTTTCTGCAGTATTCTATACTTTCCGATGTATTGTTGAAGAGAACATCCCATCTAATTCCGGCTGTATTGAACCAATTCAGGTAATTGCCCCTGAAGGAACTATTGTGAACGCTACTTTTCCATCGGCTGTTGCAGGTGGGAATGTAGAAACTTCTCAAAGAATTGTTGATGTTCTGTTTGGGGCATTAGCACAAGCATGTCCAGAAAGAGTTCCTGCAGCCAGTAGTGGTTCAATGAATAATATTACAATTGGTGGGAGTGATGTAGTAAGAGATAGAGAATTCACCTATTATGAAACAATTGGTGGTGGAATGGGGGCACGTCCTAAAAAAGATGGAATTGATGCTATACATACACATATGACCAATACTATGAATACTCCTATTGAAGCGATCGAAACAAGCTATCCAATTGAAGTTGATGAGTATTCAATACGACGTGGAACTGGAGGAAGTGGTAAATATCAAGGTGGGGATGGGATTGTCCGATCTTTTCGTATATTAACTGATGCAGAAGTAACGATTTTATCTGATCGAAGAGAGGTTAATCCGTATGGATTGGAGGAAGGCGAACCTGGAGATTGTGGTAGAAATACCTTAATTCGAGATGGTGAAGAATCCTCTTTAAAAGGAAAAGTTACTATACATGCTGAGGAAAGGGATATAATAAAAATTGAAACTCCTGGTGGAGGGGGTTACGGGTTGTCAACACAACAATCTGATAAGAAGAAATAGTTATTCAATTAATTAATAAATGTAAAAAGCAGTATGACAATGGTTTCATACTGCTTTTTATTTTAAGAATAATGTATTATAATTATCTAAGATAAACCTTCTAAAATTCCTGTACTATCCCCTATTCGAGGCATATTGACATCCATCCTATTTAGAAGAGAAAGCCATAGATTATTGAGTGGTGTTTCTTTTGGATATTCAATGTGTCGTCCACTATTAAGTGTACCACATCCATTTCCAGCCAATATTATGGGTAGATCGTGGTGGCTATGACGATTTCCATCTGCATTTCCACTACCATAAACTATCATCGAATGATCAAGGAGTGTACCATCACCTTCTGGAATTGCATCAAGTTTCTCTAAGAAGTAGGCAAGTTGTTCAGTATGATGGATATTAATTCTGAGTATTTTGGCTATCTTCTCTTCATCTCCACCGTGGTGAGAAAGATTATGATGTCCTTCCGAAACATTAACTGCTGGATATGTCTTATTACTTCCTTCGTTGGCAAGTGCGAACGTAGCAATACGCGTTACATCAGTTTGGAATGCTAATATAATGAGATCCATCATTAAACGTACATGTTCCTGAAAATCAGTCGGTTTTTCATCTGGCACATCAAAAACAACATCCTCAATAGGAGGAAATTTCTCAGCAGATTCGATTCTTTGTTCAATGTCTCTAATAGCAGAGAAATATTCATCAAGTTTACGAGCATCATTCCCACTAACTTTATGAATTAGATCATTTGAATCCTGCCTAACAAAATCAAGTATGCTTTTACGTTCAGCATCACGTTGTGTTCTTTCAGCGTCTGGTTCAGTAGAAAAGAGTCGTTCAAAAGCAAGTTTTGGGTTAACCTCTTTTGGTAATGGTTGTGTTGCCGATTTCCAAGCCATGGTTGATGAGTATACACAACTGTATCCTGAATCACAATTACCTGCTCTATACCCTTTATCAATTCCAAGTTCAAGTGAAGGGAGGCGCGTCTGATTACCAATATGTGTTGCGGCTGCTTGGTCGACAGAAATACCAGCATGAATATCGGTGCCACTTGTCTTACGGGGTTGTGCCCCTGTTAGGAAGGCAGCCATTGCTCTTGCATGATCGCCACCACCATCACCATTAGCACGTGCTTTATCGGCAGTTAATCCACTTAAGACGAGGGTCTTATCCCTAATATTCTCTAAAGGTTTTAAAATTTTTGTTAGTTCAAAACCTGTTCCAAACGTCTGTGGTGTCCATTCCTCCATTATCTTCCCATTAGGAACATAGAGAAATGCCATACGATTTGGTGTAATCTGTCCAGTCATTCCTTTAGTTGCAGCGGTTGCCAAATTTGTTAGTGGTCCCATAGATTCTAACCAAGGCAAGGCAATTGATACACCTAAACCACGTAAGAATGTCCGTCTTGATAAATGTTTTTTGGATTCCATAACGCTCGAATTACTCCTTGAACCATTAAAAAGGAAACTATTCTTTCAGGTACGAAGTTAATGGTTTATATCTTACACGTAATTTTAACTTAGTACAATAAAAAAAGCAAATGAATCTATAACTTCAGTCTAATGATATGTAATTAAACTTCACTCTATAACAATATTACACCAAAATATACGATGTATTAGATTCTGATTTTTCAAACTTTATAAATATATTATGCTCTTAAAAAAGTGGCGCTCCTTGTGCTTCAACAAATATTGAATAAAGGGATTGACTCGCAGTCATGAAAAGTCGATTACGTTTTGTTCCTCCAAAACATAAGTTAGCACAGATTTCTGGTAAATGTATTTTTCCTATCAATGTCCCGTCAGGATCAAAGACATGAACTCCATCAAAACCTTCACCTACCCAACCGGCACCAGCCCATAGATTACCATCAGTATCACAACGTAAGCCATCAGCTGTACCCGGTGCCATATCAGCAAAAACTTTTTTATTATCTAATCGTTCACCGTTTACTACATCAAAAACCATGATATTCTTTGGCGAACCGGTATCAGCTATATACAGTTTTTCATAGTCTGGCGAGAAACATAGACCATTAGGTCTTTCTAAGTCTTCTGTAACAACACTTACAGTTCCTCTATCAGGATTAAGACGATAAACAGATGTAGGTAATTCAAAATCTGATTTATGACCCTCGTAATTAAAAAGGATTCCATATCCTGGATCCGTAAACCAAATATGTCCATCTGGATGAACAACAGCGTCATTCGGAGCGTTTAAACGTTTCTCTTCGTAGTTGTCTATCAACACAGTAATTGATCCATCATATTCAGTACGAGTTACTCGTCGTGTGCCGTGTTCACAACTAATGAGTCTGCCTTGTCTATCACGTGTGTGTCCGTTAGAATTATTTGAAGGTTTACGATAAACACTTACCGGACCTGTTGCTTCCTGCCATTTTAGGATACGGTTATTGGGGATATCACTCCACAGAAGAAATCCTCCATCTCCGAACCAAACTGGACCTTCTGACCAACGAGCTCCCGTCCATAATCTTTCAACCACAGCATTACCAATTTTATATTTTGAGAATCGTTGATCAATTACTTCGACAGCAGGATCGGGATAACGTTTTACAGGTTTGCTACTATCGTATTCATCAGCCATAGATTGTAGAGAACTTAATATAGGAAAACAGGTTAATGCACCTCCTATAGTAAGTCCATTAAGAAAAGATCTTCGTGACAGTTGTTTTTCAGATTTCATAATTTTTTCCAATCAAATCAACATATCAATTAGTTGTGTTCTGTAGTTTTGGATTTATACGTACATCGTTCAGTTTTATAATTAGATCTTCAATAAATTCATACTTATGTAATGAGACAGAACGTAGGACATCTGGGTAAACAAGGTAAAACCCAAAGGTTTCAGCCATATCTTCAACAGGATTCTTTTCGTATGCATAATCAGAAACAAATTCAGAACGTTTACTGGTGTTTTTCCATCCTGATTCACTTGGTAGGTCTTCATACCATCCACTTAGATTTGTCCAATCCTCTTTAGTTTCTTCAGAAAAATAAAACTCCCACAGAAAGTGTGTCTTTTCGTGTGCCAGTAACCTTCTGATATCATTATCGAAATTTCGTTTAAATAACGCTGCAGATAACTCAATATATCCTTCAGATGTCCATGCCATTCCCGGTGCTCTTATTTCATCATCAATTCTTTGAATTATATAACGTAATTCAGGAATTCTATGCCATACTGGAGGGAATTTTTCCAATATTGATATAAAGATCATTAAATCATTGTTCTCGAAATCTGAATATTCATCAGATGTTTCTTGTGTAGAATTTTGTGTTAATGAAATATATGAATGAATATCAACAACTATGCCATATCTGGTTTTCAAGATTTGTTCTATACCAGTCCTATATGTTCCATTATGAGTTAAGAAATCAACAATTACAAAGTATAGTCTATTCTGTAGTGTACTCTTTTCATCTATATCTGAGGAAAATACATCTTTATTAATAGTAACGAAAACAACATCATTTATATGCATAAGTTTGATGTTGTCTTCCATTTTCTCTCTACCTACTTTCCATATAGATGTAGGCAAACTGTAATCAGTAGAAATAGTTGAATCTAATATTGATAAAATCTCCTTTGCATGTGAAGATTTTAGGGATGCGTCTAACCGTATTGAATATTTCTTTTCAAGTAATAATACGGGGTCATTCGTAACTGTAATATTGCTAACAGTATAACAACCTATTGTAAGCGCAATAATTAATGTTAGTATTATTAAATAAACAACACGATACATTAATCCTCTATTGTACCTCGTCGTAGTCGGAAAGGTTCACTATTGACTATTTGTGAAATCAACACTGAACTCCTATAATCATTCTCCTCAAGAACAGAAACAATCTTGTCAACAGTAGGCTTATCATAGAATTCTAAGCCCCGTCCCAATGCATAAATAAGCATTTTCTCAGTAATACATTTTACAAACTGGTGTTTTCGACTTTTTAATATTTGTTTAAGGTCATTAATTCCTGTGAACGTAGTTCCATCTGTAAATTGTCCGGTGGAGTCAATCTCAAATTCTCCATCTTTCGTTCTATGTTTCCCAATGGCATCATAGTTTTCCATTGCAAATCCAATAGGATCCATTTTTGCATGACAGTTTGCACAAGAAGGATCTTCTCTATGTTGCTCCAGTCTTTCCCGTAGAGTTGTACCAGTGATTTTCTCATGATCTTCATCTAATTCAGGTACATCTGGCGGAGGCGGTGGAGGCGGGGTTCCAAGGATTTGTTCCAATACCCATCTACCTCTCTTAACTGGAGATGTACGGGTAGGATTAGAGGTTACGGTTAGAATACTTGCATGAGTGAGAATACCACCACGTTCCGAATTTTGGAATGAAACACGTCTAAAGGTATCCCCTTTTATCTCCTCACCGTTTATATCACGCCAAATGCCATAATGACCAGATAAACGTTGATTTAAATATGTGTAATCTGTATCCAGTATATCAAGAAGACTTCGGTCTTCTCTGAAAATCGATTGTAAGAACAATTTCGTTTCCTTATACATGTCAGCTTGTAGTTTTGGATTGAATGTAGGAAAACGTTCACGGTCAGGAGATACACTATCCAGCCGTTGGATTTGTAACCACTGTACACCAAAGTTTGTTGCTAATATATCCGCTTTTGGATCACTCAGCATTCGTTTGACTTGTGAATCAAGTGATGAACTCAATTCTCCCTTCTCTGCGAGATCAAGTAGTTCATCATCAGGTATACTACTCCAAATGAAATAGGATAGACGCGAGGCAAGGTGAAATTCATCAATTGGTATTATATCTTCGCTTACAGGTGTATCATCCAATTCTAACCGGAAAAGGAATTTAGGTGAACAGAGAATAACTTTAATCGCTTGTTGAATTGCACCTTCCCATTTAGTGCCACCTGTTTGTATAGATTCCACGAATTGTACAAGTTGTTCAATCTCATCTTCTGTCGGTATCCGTCTATATGCCTTACGTAAAAGGCGGGTTAATACTTCTCTTGTCTGTTCAACTTGAGGTATATCAGGAGTACATGCTAATATCTTGAGTTGTGTTTTGGGTCTTGTATCTAAAGGTCCTTCAGACCAAATTGTACGTACAAATAATTTTATATCTTTATATTCACCAGATTTAACTACAGCCATACCAGCACTTTCGACATTTGGAATTCGACTGACAAGGAATTCCACAGTTTGGTTATTGTCTTTATCACTTTGAACAATATCAAACATTTTCAGTATCTTGACATTAGGGTTTAATGTTGTATCTAATCCAACTAATTGACTCAATTCTTCTTCAGTGGTAACATCCTCAAGATCACCTTGTATATATAATGCTACCTTACCTGTTGATTCATTTGCCTTTTCAGCATAGAAAGTTGCCTTAAGATATGTTTCTTCATTAGGTAAGAGTTTTAGGGATTGTGCATCTGTTTTAAATGGACCTGATTTCCATGGTTCAGGTGCAGATGGATCAAGTAAACGATACTTACTATCTGGTACTTCATCATGCTGTGGATGGAGTTGTTTAATCCCTTTGTACTGTTTTGATGGATTTGGGGGATTAACTAAAATTACCCGGGTTACTATTGCTTCTGCTGCTTCAAGATAACGTTCCATTAGGAGAGGCGACATAGATAATACATCACCTATATTATCAAATCCGTGTCCGATATCATCATCTGGAAAATTCTGTGTTGGATCGAAATCTACACCTAATAAATCACGTACACTATTTGTATATTCGAGTTTATTAAGACGACGAACGGTTATTTTACCAGGATCAGGTTCTGAATTAAGGAGGGTATTATCAAAAACTGATTGTATATGTTGTATAAATGATTCCGCCTCTTCTATTTTGGGTTGATCACTACCTTGGGGTGGCATCTGTTGTATATGAACCATATCTATAACTCTTTCCCACACATCGAAATTCTGAATTATAGATTGATTATCTTGGTAAATATCAAGTGATAGACCTGCTTCAGGGGCATCTCCCGCATGACAACCATAACAATATTTTTCTACAAATTTTATACCGTCTTTAGCAAAATCGGAATTATCCTTTTCACCTATACTATGTCTTAAACTTATTCCTGTGAATAATAGAACAAGACATAGAAATGAAAAAACATATTTGAAAAAGAAGATTGATTTACGGATTTGATTATACTCTTTCATAAATTTATATAATGATAGTTACTCAATTCTTTGAATATTTATATGAATAGGAAGCTTGAGTTGAGAATAAGCCGGATTCTGTATATGATGATCATTCATCTGGGATCAATGTTACCATTAACCTCAAGCGGTTACCCGGAGACGAAACGGGCACACCTTTAAATATCTCCGTTTTACCTTGCTCCAGATGGGGTTTACCAGCACCACAAGTCACCTTATGGTCTGGTGCGCTTTTACCGCACCGTTTCACCTGTACAACGGATTACCGTTGTAGTCTACTTTCTGTTGCACTTTCCATAGCGTTACCGCTCCTGGGGATTACCCAGCATCCTGCCCTGCGGAGTCCGGACTTTCCTCATTCCTAATGGAACGCGACCATCTACTCAACTCAAACTATTATAAAATAACATATTTTTTCAGATTTTTGCAATATTCAATCAGTCAAAAGAGATTAAAAACGACAGTTAATCCTAATATGCAAACAGAAAATAAGGTATAAAAACTGATATTTTAACCTAAATCTCGGTAAGTAGATTGTGATGTCGTTGTATTCATCTCTGCCCCGGAAAAACAGAAAAAGTTACACTTTTCGTCACATGATGTGACATTGAAATTGGTGTAAATTTCCCCTGTAACCCCTGTAATAGACTTGCTTTACACCACTTTGAATTGAATTTATAAGAATTTCTAAATTGTGTGATTTTGTGTTATTGTTGTCCTTTCTCATTTCGGGATTTTCAATAGGTAAAAAGCGATGTATTTTTAACAAGAATGAAACTTAGTATTTAGGATCGTTTTAATAGATATTCATTAGTTTTTAGTAATTTGTTGTAAGTTTATATTCTAATCATATATTGCTTCGTTTCTTATTCACAACAACTTTTCTTGCCATGTATGTTATGTGACTTTCGTGATTTAATCTAGAGTTTATCTCATAAATAATATATGTAAGATTCTTGTATCTTACCATGCATTATATATTGATACATAAGCGGCGAAACCTTACGCCTATGAAAAAGGAATTTACTAAAAACGCACGATTCGTACTTATGAGATACGCTGTAGTTATTATTTATTAGTTGTTAGTTGTCTGAATTCCAGTATCTTGTGTTGAGTACATATATTGCATATATTAGGTAGTCAGATTGTAACATCATCTCATTGTTTGGTTTTGTATCTTTGTTCTGAGATTGTACTTGAAGCACTGATATTTATGATTGCCGATAAGAATACAAACAGACATTTAATCCTAATATGCAGAGAAAAATAAGCACAAAATAGATATTTTATCCAATATACTGTGGTAGTGAATCGTGTAAATGATGCAATCATCTATTTGTTGAAAAGCAAAAAAATGTTACACTTTTCCTACAAAGTGTAGGAATCAAATTAGTGTAGATTATCCCTATAAATCCTGTTATAGACTGGTCTAACGCCACTTTAAATTAACTTTATCATAATTTTAAAAAAGTTAAATTCTGTGATTTTGTCCTTTCTGGTTTTGAGATTTCCATTTGTTAAATAGGAATGTTTTTTTAACATAAATGAATCATTGTGATTAGGCTTGCTTTTTAAGATTTTCATAAGTATTTATTTTTTTGGTCTGGAATCTAACACTATTTTATTTTCACAACACAATTTTTAATACAGAGAAGAAAAAGTGCTCTAAAACCAGTTGCTGAAAGGTTTTATAGAATTGTTTGAAAAATGTC
>JAGFCA010000108.1 GCA_022394755.1 Candidatus Poribacteria bacterium | reverse complement strand
AGATACCAACTTTCTCGAATGTGATCATCCAGATCCAATACCTCAAGTTGCTCTGCTTTCGGCATATAACCTGCGAGGTCAGATTCCATGTTATCTAATCCGAGAATATGTCGTAATTCTGGGCGAAAATTAGCTTGCCAAGATTTTAGACCTTCATTAGTAGCTGCATCGAATTCGTATTTTCTTGGTACAGTAGCGTATAGGTTTTCAAAATGTTCTACGGCGTTATACATTACAGTTTCTCCTCTCTGGATTGTAGTGAAATATAGGAGCAGCGAGCATTGATATTTGGGAATCTGTACAGATGATACGGCTCTTCATATGTTGTCTTATTTTTGCACATCCCTCAAATATATAGGGCTGATTTGAAATGTGGTATTATGCCCTTTAAAATAAATTGACGTGGCTTTGATTTATGGATATTTGTAGCGTTAACTCTAAGTTTTCGTGTGTCAAATTGAATTTATGAATTTATGAATTTTGTATATATTGTTTTTACGAATTCCATTTTAATTCACAATTGATTATATCCTATAATCAAATTCTTGTGGTGATAATCTTATATCGTTCATTGGACATATAACCTTATGTTATGGTATTATATAAAAACTCATTAAGGAGGTGATAATTATGAGAAATACATTTATGTTTTGTTGTTTGTTTTGTTTTTTTTGGTTATCGCTATAATGCCATCATACTCGGTGGATGTGACCGTTGGTATGTTGGCTGGTAGTAATGACCTTGGTGAAGTTGAGGAGGCTGCCTATAATTGGGCAGCAGATAATTATCCTGCTGCAATCCTCGTAGCAAACGAGAGTGGTGTATTCAAGAAGAATGGTGCAGCGGTGAAATTGGACAATTATGCTGTACTATGGCTCTTCTATACAGAGACGAATCAACTGCCTGGTCCACTTCAAGCAGACGCAACCAAAAATGCGATACTTGATTATGTAGAGTCAGGAGGCGGTTTATTTCTATCAGCCCTTGGACTTCGCTATGTTATGGATATGGGTGTTGATGATGGCGGCAATGTTCGCGTTTTTCAACCCCTTGGTAAAGGTCCTCCTGAGATTGGTGTAAAGGCAACTGAAGAAGCAAAAAATCATCCAGTCTTTAAAGGATTTGATACCGCCAAACCGATATTCCTTACAAGTATGGATCAAGCAGGTTTCACTGCGGATTTCATTAATTTCAAGGCAAAACCGCCTGCAGGTAAGATCCTCGGGACCAAGACCCGTGGCGGTGGTGCTGGTGGCGGTGAACGTCCACTTGTTGAATATGAGGTCGAGTCTGGTAATATCATTACGCTTGGACATCATAATGGCGTTTATACCGATACGAAGTCTCCAGAGAGCGATAATCTGAGAAAACTCACTGCTAACGTCCTTAATTATCTTGGTGAGAATTCTGCATTCTTTGCTGTTGACCCTAACGGAAAACTCACTACAACTTGGAGCAATATTAAGTCCGGAAAGAGATAATCCTACTTTATTTCTTGTTGAAAACCTGTAACATTATGCTGTTACAGGTTTTTTAATTTAACTGGCGTTTATTGTTACAACATTTCATCTTGATTTCTCTCTTTTGAAGTTATTCTTCTTGAAGGATTCAACGTTGAATGATGTATAAGCCAATAAACTGCTGCAACTAATACACCACCAATGATTGTTGCAAATAGCCATATTGCAGGATTGACAAATATCGTCGTATTGAAGTTTCTTCGTAA
>JAGFCA010000030.1 GCA_022394755.1 Candidatus Poribacteria bacterium | reverse complement strand
TGCATTATATATTAATACAACTGCGGAAAACCCTGTCCATACGAAAAAGGAATTTACTAAAAACGCACGATTCGTATTTATGAGATACGATGTAGATACTCTTGAGTCCCGTAGGGACGAAATGTTTATAGAAAAACTCTAAACAAATATTCTTGAGTCCCGTAGGGACGGAATGTTTATAGAGCCTATCTCATAAATTAAATATTTGGAAGAATCTTGGATCTTTCCATGCATTATATATTGATACACCGGCGGGGAAACCCCGCCCATACGAAAAAGGAATTTATTAAAAACGCACGATTCGTATTTATGAGATACGATGTAAATGTCATTCATACCCGGGGAACGCCTAAATGGCGTTCATACCGTTGATTCTGATTCACGGGCGAAATGTGTAAAGTCCTATTCAGATACGTGGATCAAAGTATAAATGTAGCAGGTCCCCTTCTCTACGTAACTCTGTATAATCCTTTATTCAGAAAAGAAAACCCCCATACCAAAAACCCTTTTTTCCACGTAATCCGCGATTCAGACATAAGAAACACTAATAGTGACAAATTCTTTACACACCCATATCAAGGATAATTCTTGAGATTGCATTTAACTGTATGATATACTCATACATAATTCTAACGTGAGTTTGAAAACAAGCCTGTTAGTTGCATTCTTCCAATAATATTCATTCCATATAGTTGGTAGGTGCGGTTTCCTAACCGTACTGTATAAGGTGGAGATCATGTGTGAAGTTTATCAAATACCCCTCTTAGCCTTAGAATCCCATCTACTATTACATAATTAACACCCTCAGATAATTATCGTAAAACAGATAAAAAATAAACACGAATAGGAATTACGGCATTTATCGTCGCAAAATACATCAGGAGTAATATCTCAATGGCAAATACAAAAATGATATTCTTCTTAGCCATTTTCATCTCAATCATAATGGCTAATTTCATAACAAAACTTGTAGCACAAGACTCTGAGGAAAATAAAACACCTTTACAAGAATTCGTCGATATGGCACAAGAACTCGTGAAACAAGATAAAATTGTCGAAGCAATAGAAATCTACGAACGGATTGTAATCGCAACACCTGAAGACACTGAATCCCGTACACAGCTTACCAAACTTTACACGCGTACAAATCAACACGAAAAAGCTGCACAAACCTACAGCGAACTACTTGAAACTGATCCTAATAACATTGAGTATCAAGATGAATATGTTAAGAGTTTACAAGCTGTTGGCAAAGTCGACGAGGCACTTGAAATCGCTCAATCATATATTCAAACCTATCCGGAAGTGGGTATGCACTACGTACGACTCGCAAAGCTTTATGATGCAGAAGGTGACGAAGCTGCAGCTATAGACACATATAAAAAAGCAATTACATTTGGATATAATGACAAGAATACCTTTCTCAGACTCGCAGAACACTATTTTGTTAATGAGGATATGGATGCTGCTGAAATAGCATTGAAGAATGCCATCTCAGCCACCACATCAGAATGGGATCGAGAAAGGATTGAACGGCAATTGGTCAACCTTTATCGTTATCAAGGAAATTTAGAAGAAATGTTCCAGAAAACTGAAGATGAAGGTGCACTTACATTTGAGATGCAAAAACAACGTGCCCAACACTTTCGTAATATCGGTGAATTACAAAAAGCTGTTAAGGTGTATAAGAAAGCACTCGAAATGGGAAATTTATATCAGAAGAATGAGATCATCAGCAACCTATTTAATGTTTACTCAAAACAAGATAGGTTAGACTTGGTATTGGAATACTTCGAAACCGAAACATCAAAGGAGATAGAATCAATACTGAGATCAACGATTTATAGTTCAAAAGGTATTACAGTTCGATTTGACGGTGATAGCATACGTAAAGATTTGATAAATGCCTATAAGAATCAAGGTCAGCTTGATGTATTGAGAACCCATTTTGAAAGTAAATTTGAAAATAATGCTGCCAATCCTGCCGTCATCGAACTACTCGCTGAAATCTATTGGGATACCAATGATTATCAGAAAACTGCCCAAGCATACCACCTACTTAGCAAAACTGAACCGATGGATCGCAGGAATATTCGCAGCTTTTATCTGGCTGCTGCTGCCTTTCATAGAAATAACCAGCCTGATATGGTGAAAACAGTCCTGAACCAAGTCGACATCGCTTTGGCATCCGTCAAACAAACACAAGACCCCTCATTCCTTGGGGCACTTGCCACTATATGTCTTAATAATGAAATGTATGATCGGGCTATAATACTCGCTGAGAATGCTGTCACTCAAGCAGAGAATGCAGATAATAATTGGGAATTAAAGTACTTGTATGAAATTCTTGCGAAAAACTACATCACCTCAAAACGCTATGAAGACGCTTTTAATATATATCAAAAGATGGCAAAAAATGCTGACGACAGATACGCACGAGAAAGGGCAGAAAGTGAAATGAACAAGGCAGCGAAAGCCGGAAATCTTTATGAAAAATGGATAATCCAACACCTAAAATTAGGGGAAGAGACACCCAACGATACAAAACACATCTTGAAACTTGCTGAATGTTATGAAGCCACCGATAAAATTAAAGAAGCAGTTACGCAATACGAAAGACTCACCACTCTTGAACCAGAAATTACTCAGTGGTACAAAAAAATTGGTGATCTTTATCAAAAGCTACCGCAACAACTGCCAAAGTCCATAGATGCCTATGAAAAAGCAATTGAACTTGATAAGTCTTCCTACAAACTTTACGACCTATTGGCAAAATCTTATATAAAAAACGCGCAGCCATTACAAGCAGAGGAGACATATCGGCGTGCATTAGATGCTACTCTAATACAAAATGAATATGATTCTGCAATTAATTCTATCATCAGACTTTACCCTAACGAAGGACAAGAAGACAAACACATTGCTCTCCTTGAAGAGATACGTCAAAAATTCCAAAAGATGGATAATAGTGCTGTCCTGCACGAACTCTTAGGGGATCTCTACAATAAAACGGGTAATTCCGAAAAAGCTGAACTCAATTACGCCAAGTGGTTGAAAATACGAAAAAATGAAGTTAACAGTTCACAGAATGTAAATGATTTGCGTAGTTTTTCGAATACACTTCTTGACAAAGGACTTTATCCAGAAACAGCTCTACTTTTCGCGAAACGTTCATTATTCAATTATCCAAGATCAAGCTATATATATCACACAACCCTTGGACGTGCATGTATTGCCAATGGACTTTATGATGAGGCTCTTACTCACTTCAAACATGCGTTAACCCTCATATCCAATGAGCATTATTTAGATAGGTTTTGGCAGGAAGTAGTGGAAGCAAACAAAAATGCAAACGACAAAGAACGTTTCATTCAATTACTAAATGAGTTGTTAAAATCCATTACTTTAGACAGTTTTAATGTGAGTGCAAATACTCATCGCATCATCGCTGAATCTTATGCAGAAAATGGTATGCCTGAGGAGGCGGAAAAATATCTTCTAAAAACCGGCTTTGTCCCAGAAACTGCATGGATTACCTTAGGTCCATTTGATAATAAGGATAATGTCGGTCCCTATATCTCTTACATACCAGAAGAATCCACACAAATTGACACTACTGCTAAATTTTATGGAAAAGATAAACTCATTCGTTGGCAAAACTTGAGGACAACAATGTAAATGGAATGATATGGCTCGGTGAGGACATGGATTGGACTGCAACATACGTATCAACAATTGTCTCTTCACCTGATGAACGTGATATTACAATCCGTTTTGATAGTGATGACCAAGGTACAGTCTGGTTAAACGGAAAAGAGGTTTTTAGGCACGATAGAATGAGTGGCGCACAAGTTGACCGCTACAACTTTCCTGCTACCCTGCAGCAGGGAGAAAACACTATCCTTATCAAGGTATGCAATGCAACAATATATACCTATTTTTATATGCGGCTTACGGACGCGGATGGTAATCCATACAATGATTTGAAATTCACTAATAATGATGATTTGTTGAACGCACCACCTCCCAAACCGACCTTCCACGTAAATGTAAACCTCGGTTTAGCAGAATACTATAGTAAGAACAACATGCACGATAAGGCTATGGAATTAATGAGTCAAACCGGCATGATTGATGAAACTGCATGGTGGATACTTGGACCATTTGATAACACGGTTGGAATCGGATACAATACAAAATACATTCTTGAAGATATAACGCACATTGAGCTAACGAAAAAATATGAAGGTATAGATGAACAAATAAGTTGGAAGAAATTCACCGATGATACTTTTGACGGATTCATTGATATTGGTGAAGATATCAATTGGCGTGTTTCCTATGCATTTGTAAACGTAACCTCTCCTGATGAACGGGATGTGCTATTCCGATTCAGTAGTGATGACCAAGCAAAAATATGGCTAAATGGTACAGAGATATTTGCAGATTCAAACGCTCAAACATCTATGCTTGATAAACACACTATTCCCGCTACACTTAAAGCAGGTAAGAATTCTATCCTCGTTAAGGTGTGCAATGAGCGAATGAGTTGGGGATTCTACTTGCGGGTTACGGATACTGATGGAATACCCGTTGAAGATCTGAAAATTAACGATGTGCAAGATAATTAACTTTAAAAAACAACTAAGTTCCAGAAAGGTGAAATGTGTATTGATTAAAACTCTCCATATTATAGTATTCATTACTATAGTTTGGACAATTTCTGAGTGTTCCTTCACCCATCTTCAAAGTGTTTGTGGTTTTTTACCACGTTATTTCGTAAATCCAACTCTGAGAAAAGTAAATAAAGATGGAATATTACATAGCCCCAGCGGGGCGAAAGGTGTGTAGAAACACCATCCAAACCAAATGGTCAAGCCCCAGAGGGGCGAAAGGTGTATTACCTAAAATCTGTCCAAACTATAGTATTCATTAAACAGATGCATTTTTGAACAATACAAGGTATAATTACATACTATATACCTTCTATAAAAGCAAAATTGTTAAGTGTAATAGGAAATTGAGCAGACCTATATGAATAATTCATTCTTGGAGAAGATAAGACAAAAATACGATCTAACCCCTCCAATTATTATAATCCTTAGTCTTACAATTCTATTCTTTCTCGTATTTCTCATCTATCCCCTACTCTATGTTTTCAAAGAAGCATTCTGGATAGACAACACATTCAATCTACACTATTTCAAGTTAATGGTAACCGATCCCAACATACGGAAATTGGTTGTCAACAGTTTCTATTTAGGTGTCATGGTTACAATAATGACCAGTATCCTAAGTCTACCACTTGCTTATTTCCTTACACGCTACAGATTCCCAGGACGAAATATATTCCGTTCTGTCATCCTAATCCCTATGATTATGCCACCATTTGTAGGTGCATTGGGGATGTTGAAATTCTTCGGGAATTACGGTAGTGTCAATTTAATCCTTCAAAAACTACATATACTCAGTCCAGATGCTGATCCGATTAACTGGTTTGGGAGTGGGTTTTGGGGTGTAGTACTACTATCCACGCTCCATCTATATCCAATTATGTATCTAAACATCGTTGCAGCATTATCCAATGTAGACCCAAGCTTGGAGGAAGCAGCAGAAAACCTTGGATCCTCACGGTTTCAAATCTTCCGTAATATTACATTACCCTTAATGATGCCAGGATACTTCGCTGGAGCAATATTGGTCTTTATCTGGTCATTTACAGATCTTGGAACTCCCCTAATATTCAACTATAACGATGTCATTGCTGTCAGAATATTCAGACAAGTACAAGATGCAAACCAAAATCCAATGGGATATGCACTTGTTGTCTTGATTATTGTGCTATCCGCTTTCGCATTCTATGCTTCTAAGAAATGGACGGGTACCAAACACTACGAAATGCTCGGTCGTGGACATGTAACCTCAAGGGAAGTTGATGTTAAATGGAGTATGCGAACTATTATATACATCTTCATCGGTGGCATAACATTTATGGCTTTGCTTCCCCATCTCAGTGTTATTTTAGCCTCTTTAACACGAAGTGAAGGGGACTGGAACTTTACCATATTACCGAAGACTTATACTTTTCATCACTACAGCGAAACATTCACACATGCCGATACATTACCCAGTATACTTAACAGTTTAAAATACAGTATTTCCAGTACTGTTGTCGCATTAATAGTAGGTGTAGTGATTGCTTATCTACTGACTCGTAAGAAATTACCTTTCCATAACATGTTAGATGCTATAGCAATGTTACCGTTAGCATTACCCGGTGTTGCAATTGCATTTGGTTATATGGGAAGTTTTTCAGATACATCATTTCTATTGCGTAATCTACCCGAAGGTCTGATAGCCATTATAGATCCCAGAAAAAACCCTACCGTATTGTTGATCATCAGCTATGCCGTCCGTCGATTACCCTATATGTTACGTTCCATATACGCCGGTTTTCAACAGACCAGTATTGCCTACGAAGAAGCATCCCAGAACATGGGAGCAACCCCCGTACGTACATTATACAAAATTACATTACCCTTAGTATTCGCCAATATCCTTGCTGGTGCGATTCTTGTCTTCTCATTCTCTATGCTTGAAGTTAGTGATAGTCTGATATTAGCACAAGAGAACCAGTACTATCCAATTACAAAAGCAATCTGGTCACTGTCACAACGTCTTGGTGATGGACCCTATATCGCCAGTGCCTTAGGTGTTGTTGGAATGTTTATTCTGATAGGATGTCTGTTAGGTGCAGGACGTGTACTCGGTAGTAAATTAGGTGAAATCTTCAGGATATAATTCCCGACTCTTCAGTTCTGTAGGATGGAATTCCAATTCCCGACTCTTCTCTTCTGTAGAAAAGGTATGTATTTGCGAACTAATTCTATTATACTAAAGTTTGGATTTATTTACACATAGCACTCCGCTGGAGTACAGGAGGTTGAATACGCAATTTGCTATAGAAATATTGCTCCGCTGGAGTAAGAAGAAGGATTTTTAGAGTCACTTTGCTCCCTTATGCATCCATGTTTAAACCTACGCGTAGATTACATCTCCTCACGCCAGAGGCGTGATATGTCTATAGAAAATCGTATCGAAATAAAAAGCACTCCCTGGGAATGCCTTAAGGCATTCCCAGGGAGTGCTTTTTCCATTATCTATTCCCTACAAGATGGTTTGTAATACCCCGTTAGATAATTTCAAAAACAGTGACGTCGCTAAAATGAAGTATGAAGATAATTATGCACGCCGCTATAAGAGCGATTTTCGAATCTCGACTTATCTCAGTAGTAATCAAGAATCGGTGTTACCTCCTACATAACCAAATGTGTAATTAATTCAATACTCTACCATAATATAAATAATACAGTCCATTCTTGTTGATAATTAGAACTAAATGGAAATTACAATATGGCGAAATCTCCAGGATATAAATCCACGACTCTTCTCTTCTGTAGGTGGGTAATAGAGAATTTGTAATATATGCTCTAATCAAACATAGACAATTGTCCACCTGTAATACGCTCAATTATCTCTTCCTGTGTTTTCTGTTCATTGTTCTCATCTATATGAACAACAGGTAAATCAAGGGTAGAAAGCGTGGTAGCAACTAACTTAAAACGGTGGCACTGTTCCGGTTTTCCCTCACTACACATAAGGGCAACACGTTGCTGTTGTGAAAAAGCCGTCTGAATACGTTCAATCCCTTGCTGAAAGAAATCCATCTTCTTAACTTTTTCATAATCAACCAAACCCTCCACATAACACGATTCATCATCCGGTTTCCCACCAAGCAATTCTCCCATAAACACATAACGAATTCCATGTTTCTCTACCTCATTCTCAAGCGGTTTCTTCGAGAATTCTGGTTTATAGCGGGAATACGGAATAGAACGTACATCAATGAGGAACGCAATATGGTACTGTTTTAGAACTTCGATAAACTCTGTAATCGAACGACTTCCGTAACCGACCGTATAGATAGGAATAATGTTATTTTTTGAAGCCATAATAAGAGTATATTATCACATATCATACTTATAGACAATCAACTGATAACAGGTGTATAAAGTTTTTGGTTCTTTACAACAATGTATCTTATTGATAATACCATTTTCAATTGATATATTCACATTACCATTATCATCTTAATAGAACTAATTAGAAGAAAAACTTTTAGTTCAATAGAAAATGTCATACAATGTGAAAAAAGCATCACTCATTTAATATATTGCTAAATTAGAACCAGAGATGAACTTACACACGAATTAGTAATAAAAAATATAACGTATGTGATTCACGAAGAATTGGTACAATTAAAATTATAAACCTTTATACAGTAAGGGTTCGCAAAATTGCTTCGTGCAGGTTTGCGTGAAAGTGCAATCATTTTAGTACGATAAATATTAACACTTTTTCAATTCACATTCTCCATTCATCTAATACCATTTTTAAATGATGATGATTCATTAGCAATTGATACCTACTAAAACCCCTAATCAGGGGACTACTAAGAGTCGTGGTAATGTGAACTATTTAAATGAAAATGGTATAAGCATTGTTCCTCCAAATATAATACCTCAACTGTAGGAGGAAACTCCAATTCCCAATTCTCCTCTTCCTCTCTGTTGGTACGAAGTCTCCCCGTCCGATATTGTATCCTAATCTTCCAGATTGCGAGTATCGGAATAGCACAAGCTAACAGTTTATTCCAAAAAATTGACAAATTGATCCAGAAACACATCTTTTTTAATACAAACTTATTGGCACCTAAGATGACAATTTATATACCCACCCACTAATCACTAAAAACTGATTACGAACCTATGCTTCAATCAGGAAATCTATAATTCCTTGCTATCCTATACCTGTATTTGTTATATTGTTATTGTTAAAAATAAATACAAACTGACAAAAAACATCTCATAATATGAAACAACTAATTTCAAACATAATTCCAATTCTAATTCTACACATTGTATTACTTCCGAATGCAACCTCTCAAGAAACCGAACCTGTTCCCGTTACTGGTATACATACAATAACCTTAGACAACGTAAGAAATAAATTTGATAATCTGCACAATGCCCCATGGAAATACCATCCTGGTGACAACCCAGATTGGGCAAAACCCGATTTTGACGATACCACATGGGAATACCTTTCCCCAATAATAACTATAGATAAAACTATAAATAAAAAATGGGAAGGTATTGGTTGGTTCAGACTTCACATCTCAGTTCCAGACGAAGAACTCTGGAACAAACCCTTAGCACTACTTGTAACCTATCAAGCAGGAGCCTCTGAGATATATCTTGACGGTGAACGCATTTATTCATTCGGTAAAGTTGGAAATAAAGAAGAAGAAGAACCCTATTGGGAACGCGACCCACAAGGGTTTAGCTTCTCAGCAAAGAATGACCACGTTATCGCTGTTCGATATTCAAATTACTCGTTTGACAAGTTTAATCCCACACTTGGGTTTAGACTAAGGCTTTCAGAGTTGAATCCCGCTATAAAATATCGCACCTCTATCCTTCGCGAACTTACGACAATACAGATGGTGATATCCGCGGTTTTAGGATTCTTAATGCTTCAACATCTGTTGCTATTTATCTTTTATCCAAAATCTAAAGAAAACTTATACTTCTCTTTACTTACAGGCAGCAGTGCTGCTATTGTCTTTATTTCTTTTCAATTCATTCTTATAGCGACCAGCATACCAGAGATCCTTACACTTGGACGATTTTTCTTCATTGTTTCTGGGGTGATGTCCCTGTCATGCCTACTATTTCTCTATACCCTTTTTTATACAAAACTACCAAAACTATTTTGGTTCTTTCTCATAGGTTGGATAGGAACTTTTATTTTAGGTATGTTCTCATTTGATCATACTTCTTTAAGTTTAACTATTGACAATACTCTTGTATCATTTTCACAAGGGATAGTTCTACCCATAATTTCAGTAATTTCTGGGTTGACAATTTTAGAACTGGTAAGAGTCATGATAGTAGCTATCTTTAAAAGAAAAGATGGTGCATGGATATTTGGACTCGGTTCACTCTCTCCCTTTATACTACCCTTTATATACGGTTTAATCATCGCTCGAACAGGATGGGAGTTGAATCAAACACTGACATCACTTCTAATCCTGCTCGCACCAATCTTTTCTATGTCAGTTTACTTAGCACGAAACATTGCACGTACAAGTAGAAACCTTGAAAGAGAAACTGTTGAACGACAGCATTTAGAGGTAGAAAATACACGCAAAACAGAGGAGTTAGAGGAAGCACGGAAACTACAATTATCAATGTTACCAGAGAAAGCACCCGATCTACCTAACCTTGAAGTGGGATTTCAAATGCATCCCGCTACTGAAGTATGTGGGGATTATTATGACTATAACATAACAGAAGATGGGAAGCTTACAATTGCTATTGGAGATGCAACTGGACACGGGATGAATTCTGGCTTAGTGGTATCTGCTGTGAAAAGTCTTTTCAAAACATCTGATCCTGAGGATGGGAACATAAAAACGTTGGAGCGAATGTCACAAGGTGTAAAAAGTATGAACCTTAAAAGACTCTACATGGCAATGACACTCGCTACATTTAAAGATAACATTTTAACAATTACTGCAGCAGGTATGCCACCCACACTCATCTATAATGCTGAGGAGGACACTGTCGAAGAGATATTCCTTGAAGGTGGTCCTTTAGGAGGATTTATTGGTGGGGACAGAGAAGAAGCTATATTTGAATTAGACTCAGGGGACACTATTCTTATGATGAGTGATGGACTGCCAGAGATGTTAAATCCAAAAAATGAAATGCTGGATTATACAAGAACAAAAGAGCTATTTTCAGATATTGCCGATAAATCACCAAAAGCAATTATCAATCATCTATATGATGCTTGTATCTCTTGGGCTGATGGAGAACAACAAACTGACGATATCACACTCGTTGTTATAAAAGTAAAATAACCTGAGTTCAAGAATAGTAATATTATATATAAGTAACGAATACTTACAAAACTAAACATAAATGGAAAAAGTTATAATTTCATAACATACCACAAATTAGGACAAATTATTTCCACACCCATATCTTGAAATGTCTTGCTATTAATAAGGGGTATCTGTTATATTAACAGATATAGAAACCGGAAAATCAAGATAATAAAACCATAAATATAGAACTTTTTTTAGAGATTTACGTCTATATATAAGATTATAGATATATAAAATAGAACACTTACAATTGGTGAATCATTAAATAAGTCATAAGCATCAAATGATTACAGGAGAATGTCATGAATACAAAGGATGGTTATACCGAACTACAATCTAAGATATTAGATGCACGACGGGTATGGAAACGAAGCCTCTTCTGGACAGGAGCTGCTATCGTTCTTATTGGATTGCTGGCTATTCTTGTTGGAGAATCAATTGTAGATTGGTTAATGCCACTCCCAAGTAATGTTCGCGTTGCCATGCTTGTTGGTAGTGTTCTCACAATAATTTACTTGCTATATAGACACATAATACTACCGTTGAAAGCTACATTGACTTTAAGAGATGTAGCACTAAACATTGAAGAGAAACATCCTAATCTTGAAGATAGACTTGTTAGTGCAGTACAATTTGGTTCCCGCGAATCTGATGATCCGATTGAAGCACATATGCTACAACGTCTACTTGAAGATACAACCGAACGGATTAAAGGTATCGATTTTAAGGCTACTATCGACCATAGCCGGACTCGAAAATATGTAGGTATAGCTGTATTAGTAATTGCTGTGTGTAGTTTACTCACCCTTATTTTTCCCACTGAAATACAGACCAGTTTGATGCGTGTATTAGTTCCATGGGAAAAAACAAAACCCATCTTATCTACTAAAGTCGCTGTTTCTCCTGGAAATGCACGAATTCTTATAGGAAAGAGTTTGCCAATTAATGTGATTGTAACTGGAAAATCTGCTGATAAAGCTACCCTAACTTATTATAGCAAAGATAACCCACCAACTGCTGATACCGATGGAAGTAAAAAAGAGATAAATATGCTACAAAATCCCGATGATAAACGCGGATTTGCATATGAACTCTTCAATATCGAAGCAGAGATGGAATACTATGTTTCTGTCAATGAGACTACTTCTGAAAGATTTACTATTGAGGTATTTGAAATGCCACGCGTAGAAAATATCTCTGTCGCGTATACATACCCTCAATATACTGGTCTAAAACCAGTAGTACAACAAGGAAGTGGTGATGTACAAGCTGTAGTCGGTTCAACAGCAGAAATAAGGATTACTACTAATAAAGCAATTCAAAAGGCTACATTTACACATCAATCTTCAAATACTGAACCTATCATTGATGAGAATGATGGAGAAGAAGTTATCCCAGCTTCTCCTGAAATGTCTATTGT
The DNA here is from genome assembly GCA_022394755.1 of Candidatus Poribacteria bacterium. Lineage (GTDB taxonomy): Bacteria > Poribacteria > WGA-4E > WGA-4E > WGA-3G > MSPOR6. Next base: position 104,771 of record JAGFCA010000030.1, on the reverse strand, counting down.
TGATGGAAACATACTTACAAAGACACTACAAGTTACAGACGATGGAAAATATAGTGTAGAACTTCTCTGTATTGATAACTTTAACAATGAAATTCCAATTGAATATAATATAAAAGCAAATCCAGATAATCCTCCTGAAGTGGTAATAAAAGAACCCGGACGCGATGTCAAAGCCTCAATTCTTGAAGAGGTTAAAATCGTTGCTGAAGCAACAGATGACTTTGGAGTTGAGCAGTTAAATCTGATGTACCGAATAGGGGCAGGCGAATTACAAGAACTTAAAATGGAATCTTCTGATCTACAACTATCTGAAGAAACAAATACTGGACCTGCCAAACACTTTAAATCTGGTACATATACATTCTATTTGGAAGAATTTGATGTGGAACCAGGTGAAATAATAACATACTTTGGACAGGCTATTGACAACAATACCCTAACAGGACCAAGTGAAGGGAAGAGCGACATTTATTTCATTGAGATTAAACCCTTTAATCAACGACTTTCTGAAGGTGAACCATCAGAAGAAGGTGGGATGCCAAATCCATTTCTTGAGTTAATTGCATCGCAGAAGCAAATTATACGTGAAACTTGGAACCACATTAACTCACAACCACCCACCATAACAGAAGAATACAAAACCGCTGTCAAAAAGACTGGAACGAAACAATCAGAAGTAAAAGACAATACTCAGAAGATTACAGATGAATTGAGCATGCAAATGCAAGAGGTACAAATTGATCCTGAAATCATGATGAACCTTGAAGAAGCTATTGATTTGATGGGGGAGGCAAGAGATTATCTAAATGAGACTCAACCCACTGAAGCAATTCCTCCAGAGCAAGGTGCTCTTGAACTCCTTACAAAAGTCAATCTGGCATTTCCAAAGATATTAACACAAGCAAGGAATAGTGAACCCCAACTTGCTGAGAACTTTGAACTTGAAATGGAAGAACTGCAGAATGAACTTGAACAAGATCAGGAAGAACTTGAACGAGAGATGCAGGAACAAACTCAGGAAATGTTAGACCAAGCAAGAGAAATGTTAGCACAACAGCAGAATCTAAATCAACAAAGCCAGCAAATGGGCAGAGAAAATCAACCTTCTCCAAGTGATATGCAGCAAAACGGTCAACAACAAGGACAATTAGCACAACAAGCACAACAGATGTCTGAACAACTCGGCGAAATGCAAGGCAATGCACAGGGAACACAGGGAGAACGCTTAGAACAAGCAGGACAAGCCATGCAACAAGCAGGGGAACAGATGCAACAAGCATCACAAGGGATGGAACAACAACAACCACAGTTGAGTGCTGCTAAAGGTGAAAAAGCTGAAGAGAGACTTGAACAAGCCATTGATCAACTTGAAAGGGCTGCAGCTGAATTTACAGATAATGCATTAGAAAGAACTACTGAACAACTTCAACAGTTAACATCAGAACAATCTGATGTCCAACAGAGAACGCAAGAATTACGAGAAAGATCCCAGGAAACTGGGATGCGTCCTGAGGATTACAGGCAGGCTTCTGAACTCGCAAATGAACAACGCCAATTGCAACGAGACTTAGAGTCGGTTGAAGAAAATCTAAATAATCTTCAGGAACAACTTTCACAAGAAAATCCTGAGGCTGCACAGAATGTTCAACAAGCTTCAAGAAGACTCTCTGAAGAACAAACTTCAGAAGATATGGGTACAGCACAACGCGCATTACAATGGCGGAGTCTTCAATCGGCAGAGCTAAATCAACAAGAAGCGCTTGATACACTGCGAGAATCTCAAAACGATCTACAACAGGCAAGAGCCAATATGGCGCGTACCGAAGAAGAACAGTTAGAAGCTACTCTTGACCAACTCCAAAGTTTTGAAGAACAGATGCAAGATATCCAACGCGAGCAAGAAGCGATGGAAGGACAGGAACAGACTAACGAGCAACAACAAAGAGAGCAACAACTTGCTGAACAACAACAGCAACTTGAAGAACGTATGCAACAAGCACAACAAGCCATGCAAAATGCACAACAAGGTCAACAACCCGGACAAGAAGGCCAACAACCCGGACAACAGGGACAACAAGGTCAACAGGGACAGGAACCTCGGGAGAATGACTTAGCAAGAAGTGGTCCAGAATCTGATCGTGAGATTAAAGAACTCTGGTTAGATCTAATTGATAGTATGCAGTATCGGGCAGGAAATCGCAAGAATCCATTTCCAAATTATGAACTCGCAATACGCAATCTGCAAAAACTTGAGACTGCTCTTGAAGAACGGCTTACACTACTTCAAGAAATGAAACAACTAACACAAGTCGCTAAAGAAGATGTACCCCCAAAATATAGAAGACTTGTTGACAACTATTACGAATCTTTAGCTAAGTAGATAGAAGAAATCTACAATAAGGTTTATGGGACAATACGGGATAACCCTGTTGTCCCTTTCTTACATCTGGTATTAATAAATTTACCCACGAAACTCATCTGATTGAAAAATTATTCTTATCTCTAAATGGTCTACTGAAATATCAAATATAAGGGAGAATTACTATGGCACAACCTTTTATTGTTAAGCCTGGTGGAAAGATTAGTCTAAACGGAAGTGGAGAGGATTTCAATCCTGAACATTCACCAGAATATACCGGGTCTTATCGAAAAAAAGGTGATACAAAGAAATACCTGAAAAAGCTACATAAACAGATGTTAAGGCTACAGGAATTATTATATGCTGGCGGAGAACACGCTGTATTGATTATCCTTCAAGGTATGGATACCTGTGGGAAAGATGGAACTATCCGTAAGGTTATGGCAGGTATTAATGTACAAGGATGTAATGTTGTAAATTTCAAAGTTCCGACCATTGATGAGAGTTCTCGGGATTACCTATGGCGAGCACATAAAGCTGTACCACAGAGAGGAAAAATAGGTATCTTTAATCGTTCACATTATGAAGATGTTCTGGTTGTTAGGGTACATGACCTTGTCCAAAAATCCGTTTGGAAACAACGCTATCAACAGATTAATGACTTTGAAAAAATGCTGGTAGAAAACGGTACAATTGTATTAAAATTCTTTTTAAACATATCAAAAGATGAACAAAAAGAACGGTTAGAATCACGAATAAACGATCCTACCAAACATTGGAAAATTACCGATGCCGATATACGAGAACGCGCATATTGGGATGACTACATGGAAGCATACGAAGATGTACTCAATAACTGTAGTACAGATTGGGCACCGTGGTATGTTATTCCTGCAAACAAAAAATGGTATCGTAATCTGGTTATCACCGAAAGGGTCGTAAATACACTTGAAGATTTGAACATGAAATTTCCAGAACCAGATTCTGATGTTTCCAAACTTATTGTTGAATAAAGTATCCGGAGTAATCCATGAAAATGAACCTCCTAAGTAATAATAAAAAACTTGTTAGTTTTGTAATGATGATTGGTTCACTATTGTTATCTCTTGGAGTGTTACTGCCAATTCTAACTACCTGGAAGATTTTTTCAATATGTCTATTAGGTGCAGGATTAATCATCACTTTTTGGTGTTTATTCTCCCACAATATCATTAAGGCAGAGGAAACAGGGGTTCGACCATCACAGTTCATAGGTAATATTTCTTTCATGCTATTGTCCATATTCTGGATAGGTATATTGGTATGGATATATACAACGTTATATTAATCTAACTCTACCATATATACCACGCTTCTACATTGAATCTTAAGGAATATTAAATGCTCTCTACTGAACAGTTAGAACAATTTGAATCAAAAGGGTATCTATTACTATCAGGGTTAATTCCTAAGAAGATTATAAAAAATGCTGAGCAAGCCATGTGGCATTCGTTGGGAATGGATCCAGATGATTCTGAGACATGGGAGCAGGTAAAACGTCCATTTCTAACCGGTTTTTATATACAGAAGATGTCCAATGAAAACCGAATTGAACTCTTTGGTCTTACACATCCAGATATTCTTGCATGTTGTACTTCTGAATACCGAAACGTTCTCATGCAACTTGCTGAAAAATATCCTGATATACCACATTGTAAGTGCAGTGAACCTGATAGTGTTTGGGCGATGAACCAATTCCCTGATACATCTGAATGGAGAATCACTACACCCCATCTCGATGGATATGCCAGAGATTTACGGTTGGATCCGGGTACATTCCGAGCAAGTAGTCTCACTTATCTTACCAACGCTAATCCACAACAGGGAAATACCGTGATTTGGCCTGAAGGACCGGAACGTATACGCGCATTTAGAAAAAAGAATCCTGATCTTTCAAATCATGTACAAGATATACGCAAGATTTTCTTAGAAATAGACCTTGGTAAACCTATGGAAGTTATCGCCAAACAAGGTGATGTGCTCCTATTCCATCATCTATTACCACATACAAGTACAATTAACGCGACCCAATCACCAAGGTTTGCTATTCGTTTTATGTGTCTGTGTTTTGAGTGCCGTCCTTGGCAGAAAAAAGGTGAATGGAACATCTGGATGCCTTAATAAGACATTCAGTTAATTACTTATTTTCTATTAAAATTATAACTAATCATTTGGATGCAAATCCATTTATATTGAAATCAAAGAAGGAAAAATATGAAGCATAAATTTGATCAGATAAGGTCATTATCGTTGAATAGAAAAACAACAGTATTTTCTACACTAATTCTGTCATTTTCAATGGTAATCTGTTGTTTTGTTGTTACACAATCTGTTGTTGCACAAGACATCTTACTACAAACAGGATTTGAGGACTTCACAGTCGGGGCACCCCCAACAGATTGGTCGGTAAGAGGGGAACAGATCAATGTAACTGGCGATACCGTTAAGACCGGCAATAAAGCCCTCGGAATTCTTGGTGGAGCAAACGACGACAGATGCGGGGTTGCTATAGAAACAGAAAATCCTATCATTTCTGTCGAGTTTTGGGTCATGATTACTGGTGCTGGAAGATCCTTCAATCTTAAGGTTATCTCTGATGATGACATCGGAACGAATGATGGCGGAGTATATATGAATTGGAATGAAAATGCAGTCCGCTTATACAACGGATCGGCATGGGTTGCAATTGCTGAATTCCCATTTGGCAGTTGGAGATATGTACGGGTCGTAGCAGATGTTAGTAAGAGTGAATTTGATTATTATGTTGGAAAAGATAGAGACGAAACTCTGTTAGCTGAACCTGTTTCTGGTCTCGCTTTTAGGAAACCTGCTACTAAACCAACTGTACAATGGGTCGCTTTTCACGTCTATTCATCTGTAGCACAAGGGTTTGTAGATGATTTACTCATTTATGAAGGTGCTGATCCTCCCGTCTCAACCCCTGTCGAATCAAAAGGGAAACTTACAACATACTGGGGTAAGGTTAAACAACATTCTTCAACACAATAGATATTGATGAATGTATGAAAATACATATCCATCTGAATAAACCCAACGCATTAGACAAAGGAGAGAAATTATGCAAAAATTTGATCCTATTCAGGTAGGAATTCAAACTATAAAGGTAGTTCGAATAGTCTTAGTTGTTTCACTGGTCCTTTGTTTCTATTTCTCTCCAGTTGTCATAGCACAGGAGTTATTCCTCAATACTGGTTTTGAAAAAGATACAATTGGTAAGCCACCCAATGATTGGGAAGTCGTAGGAAAAGGATTTGAAATCACAAGAGATCCTGTCAAAACTGATAAGAACGCACTTGCCATATTGCTTGGAGCAAATGACGAAAGAATTAATTTTCCAATAGAGACTGAAAACCCAATAATTACTGTCGAATTTTGGGTGTATATTGAAGGCGGTGGTAGATCTTTCAATTTTAAAGTTATCACTTCAGACAACCATGCACAAAACGCTGGTGGGCCTTATGTCAATTGGGATGCTAATGGTGTACGTCTCTTTGATGGTGGTGCATGGCAGCCTATTGATGAATTCAAAACTGATGAATGGAGATACGTCAGGATTGTAACGGATGTAAGTAAAAGCGAGTTTATATTCTACAGTGGTAATGATAGACCCCATGCTTTGAAAGATAAAGGAAAGAAAAACCTACCATTTCGAAATGCTGCTATAGGTCCAGTTCCATTGTGGGTCTCCTTTCATGTCTATTCCATTACTGCCCCTGGATATGTAGATGATCTGTTAATCTACGAAGGGGACGAACCAATAAACCTTGCCGTTGTACCCAATGAAAAACTCACAACTGCTTGGGGGTATATTAAAAAACGTTAACATTCCAACAGACAAATTAATCCACCCGAACAAAATGAATTAGACAGGATTGGTTTTACATTAACTTGATAGAAGCATTTTTTATGATACGTTCCGGTTAGTAAACCATACCATAGTTGTCAATTTAGTATTGCTCCAGGAACGGTAGCCTCGGTTCCCCCGTGAATGTCTAATGACATACATACCCTTGATTCCTTGAAGCGGATTATATGAAGAGCCTTTCAATCGAAGTTTTAGCACAAAACCAGTACGGTATGGAATCTGCTTCTATCATAGTATACAAGTCATTATGGTTTTTACTATATTAGGATATCTTAAAGGCAAGCTAATCTCCTTTGGCTTAGGACCACGGGATATATTAAGAGCGTTAAAAGAACTAAAAAAATCGCTAAAGGATATTGACAATACGCGAATAACCGATCTAACAGAGATTAAAGGAAAGATTAGAGAATCTGTTCGAAAAATAGTAACTGGTGGAAAAGACGAATTTTATAGATTGAAGGAAGAAATAAAAAGTCTCAGAGAATCCTTAACTTCCATTACAAACAACCTTAGAGAAAATATACCTGGTACGAACAATTATTTCAATTCAGTCGTTGAATGGTGGTGGGATTTGTTCCGTACTATTCAGAAGATTGGGGAACTACGGATAAATAGCCTAAAGGAGACCATAACATCACTTAACATACGAGATATTAATTTAGACCGTGCAGCAGAGGTTATTGCCGGTTTAGGTGTACCTGGACTTATACTTATGTCCATGATAGCAGCTTCTCCGTGGGTTGGTGCACCTGCGATCACCGCTTCTCTTGCTGCAATCGGTCCATTTGGGATGGTGGGAGGCATTGCGACATTGGGTATATTAGTCTTCATTACAAGAGCTTTTACCAAATTTGGATTAAGAGAGTTCTTTCAAGCTGTATTCATTAAACTGTTGGATAAAGGCAAGACTATTGAGGAAATAATTCAAGAAATAGAGAGATACCCAATCTCTAAAGAACTTAAGGCAAGACTTAGAGAATTTATAAGAGAATATTCTGAGGAAAACGGGAAAGAGATGAACGAAATAGAAATCGGTGAGGAGGAAAACAATAGTGAATAGCGATTCAGTTAACCTAACACCAGCACAGAGATTACACTTTGACATATACGGGTTCGTCCTATTAGAAAACGTATTAAGCACAGATGAAATTGAACGAATGAAAAACGCTCTCTACAGAATAAAGGCGGATGAACAACTTGAAGGGCAACGAGTATATGTACGTCCTAATGGAGAACACCATGTATTGTTCGGTAATCTTGTTGAGTATGATCCTGCTCTATTAAATTATGCTGCACATCCAAAACTCGTGCCACTCGTGGAGGAAGTCGTAGGGGGAACAGTACGCCTTGAGGAAACAGAAGCCATCATTAACAGTCGAAACCAAGATGTTGAATTAGATCAGCTTTTTGAGAGGAAATACAATCCTACTGGATTTCATCGAGGAACACAACACGGATGGGGAACTTACATCGAACAAAATAAGTTCCACTGCATCTTTGTTAAAACACTTGCATATCTAACTGATGTGGGACCAGACGATGGCGGAACTTGCCTTATTCCCGGAAGCCACAGATTAACTTGGAATCAACACGAAATGATTGAAGCTGCATTGTCTGATGATAAACTAATCCATCAGGTTGAAGCATCAGCAGGATCGGTATTGTTGTTCGGAGAATCACTTATACATAGCACGACTGCCATCCGAAGTGAAAAAGAACGGGTTATTCTCGTTGCAGGGTATACGCCACCTATGGTACGGGAATGGCCAGGAAACGAAGTGAATCCAGAGTTTATTGAGACACTCCCAGAAGAAATTCGTCCCCTCATTTCCGGTAGCGATAGTTGGCACTGGAAGCGAAGATATTAAATCAATACTCAGTAGATGAAGTTAATCCTGGGCTACCTTTATGCTCCAGATGTTCTCGGCATCCACAGAGACTCTTTACCCATCTCGGCAAAAAGAAATTTCATTACAAGTTCGGACTTTAACTCAGTATGATCCTCGGAATCCCACAGATTGTTTATCTCACCCGGATCCTCATGCATATCAAATAACTCACCATAATCACGGTTATAATACACTGTGAGTTTATACCTGTCATCAACATAGGTTTTTACATGGACAGTCGTAGGTTCATGATGGTTTTCTACAATAATATGGTCCCGAGCCTCTTCCTGCTGACCATACCAAACAGGTGTCTGGTCAACTCCTGTCATCGGATGCGGAATATCAATTCCTGCAGCACTCAAAAATGAAGGTGCTAAATCAACCAATGTCTGTAGAGCATTAGACTCTTTACCAGCAGGAACAACACCAGGATATCTTACGATATAAGGAACACGGATCACATCCTCATAATGGAATGCTCCTTTAGCTATTAATCCATGTTGTCCATAAAAATGTCCATGATCTGATGTAAACAGAACCAACGTATTATCAGCCAGTCCAAGTTCATCAAGTTTACCTAATATCTGTCCAATGTACTTATCCATTAGACTCACCATACCGTAATACACTGCAATATCTTTAGCAAGTTCATCTCTGTCTCTAAGATGTGAACGGAATCCATGGACACCTTTACCAGTCTCACGCCATTCCGAAAAATCAGGTTTTTGCTCTTGTGTCATTTGGAAATGGATCGGATTTTTGTCATGTTCACCTTCTGTCACGGATGGAACAGTTAAGGTTTCTGGATCATACATCGTATCCCAAGGTTCAGGAACAAGATATTTTGGATGTGGATCAAAGAAACTTGCCCACAGAAAAAAGTTCTCATCATTCTCCTGATAATTTTCCATGAGAGCATTCGTTCTTTCAGCAATCCATGTATCGTAATGAAACTCTTCAGGTATCGGCCACTTCCTGTACTGTCCTTTGGCATTACCAGTAGGAGGGGAGTAGTAATCACGCCAGTTTGTTAAACCGTTCTCTTCCATCCAAATGGCATAGTGTTGCCCAACATGTGCCTCGTCTGCATGATTCCGTGCCAACTCTACATGTTCAAAACCGTAAAAAGGTTCATTAAAATTACGCCAGAAATCCAAATCCTGTAATATAGGATATGATTCCAGAGATGGGTATTCGTCTGTACCATGTAGGGGTTGGAAATGCGCTTTACCGACAAGGGCAGTCTTGTATCCTGCCTCTGTAAAATCCTCACCAACAGTATGTTCATCTTCAGATAACTTTGTTCCAAGCGACCAAGCCCCGTGTTGACTGGGATATTTTCCTGTAATAATTGACGCACGGGTGGGTGTACAGGTGGGGTTTGGACAATAGGCTCGATGAAACAGTGTACCATCGTTTGCCAAGGCATCTAAATGAGGGGTCTGGATTTCCGGGTTTAAACAGCCTAAGGTATTCCAATGCTGTTGATCACTTGTAATAAGCAGAATATTTGGTCTGGTTGTATCCATATATCTCCTTGAATGTCCGATGAAAATGTCTAAATAGAGTTCCTTGGGTTTCTTCTATTTATTCAAATACTTAAGGGGAATTTTATGTATCCTTTCCTAAACAACACTGCTTATACTTCTTGCCACTACCACATGGACAAGGGGAGTTTCGTCCAATTTTTCCAGATGTTGCTGAAGTTGTCGTGGGTTTCACTTTATTCCCTGTTTTCTTACCGAGTTTTTGTTCACGCATCATTGGCATGATACTGTTCGCAAGTTGTCCTCTCTGAATAGCAGATGCCATGAGCTTCATCGGTTCATCTATATGTGTGAAGAAATGTTTATAACCTTCACATAGATAGTTCAAACCGTCTTCTCCTGAAGGAGTTTGAATTATACGATTCTTCGGACAACCCCCATTACAAACGAACTTTACATCACAATTTAGGCAGTATTCTGGTAATGTATCACGTTTATCAGTGCCGAACTTACGCTGAAACGGAGAATCAACCATCTCTGCGATGGTAGTTTCTTCTATATTGCCAATGAAATAATCGGGTGTTACATAGTGGTCACAGGAGTATAAATCACCGTTATGTTCTATGGCCATCGCATCCCCACAAGTTTCATTAAAAACACACAAACTGGGGTTATATCCTAACCACGCTTCTAACGCAACATCAAATATCTGTATAAAAATCTTGCCGATGTCATTAACTACCCATTCATCAAATATAGTCGATAGGAATATACCATACTGTTTCCCTGTAACTGAACGTGGAGATACATTCTTTCCATCAAAATGTTCAACAGCTGGAATGAACTGCATAAACTCTACACTGAGTTCTTTAAAATAGGAGTATACTTCTTTTGGATATTCCGCATTGTGACCATTCACCACGCATAACACATTATAGTCAACCTTATGTTCCTGTAATAAACGTAATCCTCGAATTACCTGTTCGGATGTGGGACGACCACGCTTGTCATACCGATATTTATCATGAATTTCTGGTGGCCCGTCAATGCTAATTCCAACTAAAAACCTATTACGTTTGAGGAATTCTCCCCATTCATCATCCAGTAGTGTTGCGTTGGTTTGGAAGGTATTTTGTATCCTCATACCACCGCGTTTATATTTCTGTTGATATCGGACTGCTTGTCGGAAAAAGTCTACACCCATCAAAGTCGGTTCGCCACCTTGCCAAGCAAATGTGACTTCATTAATCTGTTGAGCTTCTATGTATTGCTTAACATATTCCTCTAAAGTTTCATCACCCATCCGAAAGGATTTAGTCTCTGGATAAAGGTCTTCTTTTTCTAGATAAAAGCAATATTCGCAATCCAAATTACATATCGGTCCAATCGGTTTTGTCATTACATGAAAAGCGCGTGGTGCTTTAGCTTGTACCATTCGATCACCTCCTATTTTGCTTGTGTTAATATAGCATAATACACCGGAACCAACAAGTAAAAAGTGGGATAGCTAAACCCATAATTCTAATTCATATCTACCGAATCAATGCGTCAAAATTATAAACTCGTCGATCAAGATATACTAATTCCACTTGCGAAATACCAAAATTTACGCTATTATTTTTTATTCATGGTGATGGGTAGTATATAGAATTGAACCCTCATAGCAAGAAGTACATACCCATATAACCTCAAGATTACTTTAACATTCAAAAATTATTTAGTTGTAATTTCTAACAAATTGTTTGGAGGACATTAATGAGATATATAAGTTTTTTAATTCTGTTATTTTTCTCCCTGGGTGTTATTACAGTATTCGCATTAGAACCAAATGATGAAGCTATCGTTGGGGTCTGGCTGTTTGAAGATAATGCTGATGATTCATCAGGAAACAAGAATGATGGTAAGATAAATGGTGATTTCAAATTTGGCGACGGTAAATTTGGAAAAGCAGTTGTTGCAGCTGGTGGTGGTAGTATTGATGTACAAGATTCAAACAGTATAAAATCCATCAGCGAAGAATTAACCGTAGCTGCTTGGTTCCGTGTGGATGCTGACTCTGACACGGGTATTAGAAAGAACGGCGCTTTCCTTCTTGAAGACCAGTCTGCAGGGGAACCGGTACCAGATAGTTTTTCCTTCAGAATATGGACTGACCAAGGTATTACGCCAGGTTTCTATGGAAAAACTGAGTTAGAACAAAAAAAGTGGCATCATGTCGCTGGAACTTATGACGGTTCAAAGGTCGAAATGTATATTGACGGTGAACCTGATAGTGAAAATGGAGCACTTGCTGATAATAAAGGAGATTGGGAACCGGAATGGGGTGGTAAGGTACAAGCAGGACAGGTCTTACAACTCAAATTCGGTCCAGAATCTTTCACCGGTGGAATTGACGAAATCGTTATACTCAGCCGTGCCCTTGAAGCTGATGAAATTAAACAACTCCTGAATGGTTGGGATGAAGCTTTTGATGTAGAACCACAAGACAAACTGGCAACGACATGGTCTCGCATAAAATCGACTCGATAAACTAATAGATGTGCGGGATTATTCCTATTTTTCCCGCACGTCTATTTTAACTATAAACATATTACAATCATAAGAAATACACCATTAATTATTTAAAATCAAATGACACTTGCTGATCAGTATTATCAATTGATAATAACTTTTTTATCTTTCCCGGTTGTGCCCAATTACACTTGCCACCACCATTAAGTTGGCGAAGTAATTCAGGAATTTCTGGGTTTTCAAGGCAAGTTTTTATTCTTTGGGCATCGTCTTTAGACCAGCACGGTATAAACGCATGCATCGCTTGATTTCCCTGCCACATCTGTCCATTTACATTATCTAAGATAATAGGTGTAAAATGGTTTTTACCATAAGCTTGCCAAATCACTTTGTAGGGGGCAAATGAATAAGGACCAACACCCAACATCGCCCACCAATTACCTCTACTCATAGACGCCCGTAAGAGAGTTCCTTTTCGTTCTATTAATCTCTCCTTATTACTAAGTAAATACTTCATCAGTGTTTCATGCTTTTCGATTTGACACCAAGACAAAGGTTTTCCTGTATCTCGGTTATAAGGTAAGAGAATCCATTTATTAGGAACTGAATTCACACTGTTCCATATTTCCTTAGTAGTCAGAGGAAAGATAAAATCATCTGGAAGGTTTTTCGGTTTCTCTTCAAAAATGAAGACACTGTTGGCACCACATGTATTCACACCTTGCCGAGGTTTCTGTTCAGGTGATATAGTAATTTCAAATGAATCTACAGAACTTAATTCATCAACATTCTGTACTATTCGCCAAGGATCAGTTGAATCTTTCAGAGGTATTGCTTTATGTTCAACCCAATCATCATTTGTCTCCATGTAATATGTTACTGGAAACTCCTGTTGTTTATCACCAATGAATCTTGCACAACAGTAGCCAGTATTTACCCCTTCAAATACCTTAGTCGTAGAGAATTCATAAACTGTATCCACAGCAAAATCCCTGAGGGAGTGAGAGTGTTCATCTGAACTCTTTGAAGAATAATTCCTAAATCCTCTATGTGCACCTTCACCAAAGAATAATGATGTAGGTAGATAGAAATAGGCTGTACCGTTTTCTTTTAATAATCTTCCCAAAGCAACCTTTAACACCAATGCAGAAATATCTATACGAGAAGAGCCCAACAACATCCGTTGGGTATTATCGACAAGTCCTTCTTGTATAAAGTTGGGTTTTAATAAAGTTTTATATGATTCTGGTAGGTCTCCAAAATTTGCCCACGGAGGATTACCAATAAGCAGGTCGTATTGACCGTGATGTTGTTGAGTTATAACATCCTGAGTGTAAATTTGGGAGGTAGGAAAGTCTATTGAGAATTCTGATTGGACATTCCTTTTAAAATGGATAAGTAAGGATGGAACCATCTCAATGAGTGTTATTCGAGACAACCGTTCTGTGGTTATGGGTATTCCTTTTTCTTTGGCAATTTGTAACAGAGCCAAGGCAAATATCCCTTGCCCTGCTGTAGGATCACATATATGTGCACCATCAACCCATGCATCTATAATATTCCATCTGTTAATAAGCCATTTTGCCCAACAAAGAGGTGTAAAAACCTGTCCAATTTGTTTATTCATTCAGTAGAGTAAATACCTTAACTAATGTGGGATTTCTTCACTACCTTAAAATGTTAAACAGTACGTGGATTGTGATTAAGACAGTGATTATCCAGCTATAGAGACTTGTAGAGTATATCAGAAACAAGATTGTATTACAATTACTATACAAACATCGGGTGTGTAAACATTTTGTCACCTTACAACAGTGTATCAGAATATATCTACAACACTGTCTTGATTTATACCCTTCAATTTATGAATACTGCTCATTGTAGGAGGGATTTCCGAATCCTGACTCCTTGTATTTCCGCAAGCTCCAGAGGAGCGAAGGTGTAGAATAGAGGTAAGAAAAGAAATTAGTCCCGAGGAACCCTAAATGGGGATCATACCCGGGGAACCCTAAATGGGGTTCATACCGTTGATTCTGATTGTGATTTTGATTTTAGGAACGAAATGTGTGAGAAACACCAGACTAAGCAATATGGAAGCTCCAGAGGAGCGAAAGGTGTGTAGAAAAAACGTTTACACAAAACACTAAGCCACGGTTCAGAAAAATAACTCATTCACGAAAATTCAAACTGAAAACTATTCCAATCCGCGATTCTGATACAAGAAACACTTATAGTGACAAATTCTTTACACACCCACAAACATCTAACAGTCTATGACTTGACTTTTCGTAATAGCCATGTTATTTTGTTGAGTATCGCAAGATGCATGTGCGTAACTATTATTATTATACCAATCACAAAGTTAATCCAATCAGAAATTGAATAATCGAAATTCTAAATACAATTATGTCACAAAATACCGCGTTTACCTATCACCCCGACTACCTAAACCACGACACAGGTCCAGGACATCCTGAACGTCCAGATAGACTTCGGGCAGGACTGGCAGCAATTCAAGAAAGTGATGTATGGGAAAAACTTCTACAAATTGAACCAACCCCCGCCACCATAGACCAAATTGCATACGCACATAAACCAGGATATAGCGATTACATAAAACAACATTGCGAAGAAGAGATTCCACTTACCTACGATACAACAGTAGTCCACGATTCCTATGACATCGCTTTACTATCAGCAGGTGGGGTTTTAGCAATCGCGGAAGCAGTTGTTACCAACAAAGTGAAAAACGGGTTTGCAATGGTACGTCCACCGGGACACCATGCTACGCCGGGACAGAGTATGGGGTTTTGTTTGTTTAACAATATCGCAATTACTGCACGGTATCTCCAACGTGAACATGGTATTGGAAGGGTGGCAATTGTGGATTGGGATGTGCATCACGGAAACGGAACACAGGATATATTTTATGAGGACGAAACGGTTTTCTTTTTCTCTATCCACCAATCCCCGATTTACCCGGGAACTGGTGCGAAAAGCGATAAAGGGGGAGGTAAAGCATACGGCACAACGTTAAACGTTCCTGTACCACCAGGGAGTGGGGATGACGATTATATTATCATATTTCAGGATGTGCTGATACCTGCATTACGTGATTATGCACCTGAGGTTATCCTTATATCAGCAGGATTTGATGCACACTACCTTGACCCATTGGGTAATATTGACATAACTGCACAAGGATTTGCAAGATTGACAGATATGATTATAGAGATAGCCGATGAAACCGCTTCAGGTAGAATCATATCTGCCTTAGAAGGTGGCTATAGTTTAGAAGGTCTATCTGAGTCTATAGTTGCACATATACAACAACTCATGTCATAAATGCAAAATAATTACAGAATATACTTCTCTTAGTTGATATCTATCAACTAACAACTAACTACTATTCAACTTCCTGAACACATCGAAAACCGAGTGCACCGATACCTGCAAAATCAGGTGTATTTCCAAAACGATTAGCGTTTCGACCCCATTCAGCATTTCCATTCCAACCACTACCTCTAATACCGCGATTTGTTTGAATATTCTCGAAGTTATTCACAATATCCTCAATACTATCTCCTCCAGCAACCGGGTTTTTACGGGGTGAGTTTGCATAGAAGTTAGCTTCAAACGCATCAAGACACCATTCCCAAACATTACCAGATGTGTCGTAGACTCCATAATCGTTTGGAGGATATTTTCCTACAGGGGTGGTATGACCGATATTCTTACCATAGTTAGCTCGCGTTCCATTTATCTGGTTACCCCACGGATATTTCTTGCCTTTTAACCCACCACGAGATGCTTTTTCCCATTCAGCTTCTGTTGGCAAACGCTTATCTACCCAAACAGCATACGCCATTGCAGCATACCAACTAACATATCTTACTGGATGGTCATCTTCTTCATCAGGGTAGTTATTTCCATTCCAATCATGTAGATAATTTGCATTCCCAAATTTCTCTTCAATTTTGTCTTTCTGCCATTCAGGATTCGCAAGGATGAACTCTCTAAATTGTGCGTTCGTAACCTCATTCTCATCTATAAAATATGCATCAAGGAAAACAGTGTGGACGGGTTGTTCGTCTGCATCAGCATCCACATCATCACTACCCATCTCAAAATCCCCTTCAGGAATGAGAACCATACCTTCTGGAGCAATAGGATCAGGGTCAGGTTCTGGAATTGGTTCAGGTTCAATTATTTCTGTATCAGATGTAACGACTGTATATTTTAAACTACGTTCACCTTCTGTCCATGTCAGTTTTAATTCTAACTCTCCAACAGGAAATGGTCCTGAAATTATAGTATTAATACCAGAAGATTCAACTGTTCCTACATTTACTTCAACTGTTCCAGGATCTTTATCAAATGTAATGGAAATCTTAGCATTCGGTAGGATATCATTTCCCGGACTTGGTTCGGCACGGAGCAACTTCGTAATTTCATCAATATCATCTTCTGAACGTTCTCCACAACCAATAACACACATGGAAATACAAATAATTACAAATGCCCACATTCTCATTAAGACTTTCATTATTTCTCCTATACTACAATCATTTGATCTATACTTTTATACCGACATGAATCGCTACAATCCCAAAGGTCTTGCGATAGAATTGCACATCTGTTAAACCACACTGCTCCATTACTGATTTCAAGGCATCACAATCGGGGAATTGTAACACAGACCTTGGCAGATATCCGTAGGCATCATCTTCATTACGTGAGATTACATTGCCAATAAATGGTAATATCTTGGTAAAATAAAAATAGTAGAGTCCCCGAAAAATCGCATTATTGGGTTGGGTAAACTCAAGTATTACAATCTTTCCACCTTGAACAGCAACACGGGTCATTTCTCTGATACCTAATTCAAGATCTGACACATTACGTATCCCGAAACCCACAGATACGATGTCAAAAGAATTATCTGGAAACGGGAGTGTGAGTGTATCCGCCTCAATAGGTATAAAATCCTCGTACCGTCTTTTTCGTTCGACCTTCTGCTTCCCAACAGCCAACATTTCAAAGCAGAAATCTGAACCAAAGACATATCCTTCTGTTCCAACATTGTCAGCATACGCTAAAGCAAGTTCACCAGTGCCTGTACAGACATCTAATACTCTACTTGCAGAAGAAACTTGACTCACTTTCACTGTTTCACGTCGCCAAGATTTGTCTAAGCGAAGACTTAAAAGTGAATTGAGAAAATCATAGCGACGCGCAACTGCTGAAAATAATTTTCTGATTTGATGTGCCTGCATATTTAAATATACCCTATAATTTATCCCCTTACATACGCAATTCTGCACCGATTTCTTGATTTAACCGCTTTACAATCTTATCGTGTAAGTTGTTAACTGCAATATCGGTTAGGGTCTCTGTATCAGAATTGTATGTGATTGTGTATGCCAAACTTTTCTTGTCTTCTGGTACCTGATCACCTTCATACACATCAAACAATCGAACTGACTCTACCAATTCTCCTCCAGTTGAATAGATTAGATCTATCGGTGTATCGGAAGGTAATTGTTGATCAACCACTATTGCAAGATCACGCTGGACACTCGGATAGATTGGAATCGGTTCAAAACGTATTTTGAAATCAACAGCATTTGCTAACGAATCTAAATCCAATTTAAATAGGTATGCTTTATAGGGAAGTTCATAATTCTCTTGAACAGTTGGATGTGCCTCTCCAAATATTCCAATTTGCTTTTCATCTAAAATTACTGCCACGTTACGTCCCGGATGAAATGTCGGATCATTAGTTTTTAATAATGTGTAATCTGGAATATTACACATTTCCAAAATACCCTCTACAATACCTTTTACATCATAAAAATCAGGAGACTTGTAAGGATTCCCATATACACCACCGCCAATCTCACCAGTTATGATTCCCGCTGCCCGTAAGGGTTCGGAATCTTGAGAAAAAACTGTTGAAATCTCAAAAAGTGCAATACTGTCTATTTGATGGTTACGGTTATGCTGTGCATTTTCAAGTAAACTTGGTATTAATGTTGTACGAAGTATAGACATTTCTGGACTCAACGGATTTTGGAGTTCAAAAGCTTTTCGTAGAGGATTGTCTTCTGAAACTCGTATCTTATCAAAACAGTTTGGATGAGAAAAACTATAGTTCACGGATTCCATCATACCCGCACCAAGTAAAAAGTGTTTTATACGTTTACACATCACTGTTGCATTGTCTGGAACAGGTACAGGAATATCTCCCTTAGGTAATGATGTTGGAATATTATCATATCCATAGACACGCGCAATCTCTTCAATAAGGTCTATTTCACGGCTAATATCTGGCCGAAATGAAGGTACTGTTACCTGAAAGATATTATCTTGTAGGTTTACTTCGAATCCTAAATTCTTTAATATTTTTTCGATTTCATGTATATCAAGCTGAGTTCCGAGAACGAAGTTCACTCGATCCTTACGGAGTTGTAACTCTAAGAGACTTCGTTTTCCAGGATATACATCCACAACACCTTTACAAGTTGACCCACCTGCTATTTCAACGATCAGTTGTGTTGCACGATCAAGTGCTGGGATTACTCCTTCAGGATCTGCTTCCCTTTCAAATCTATAAGATGCTTCTGTATTCATCCCCAGTTTCTTTGATGTTAAGCGGATACTTGATGCTGAGAAATTCGCACTCTCCAATAGTACGTCACATGTTGATTCAGTTATTTCTGAGTCATATCCACCCATTACACCTGCAAGTGCTACTGGTTTATTAGCATCGGCGATAACCAACATATCCGAGGTGAGTTCACGCTCTTCCTCATCAAGTGTAGTTAATTTCTCTCCTTCAGACGCACGTCGTACGACAATCCTGTTTTCATCAAGTTTGTTGTAATCAAAGGCATGAAGAGGCTGTCCATATTCCATCATAACAAAATTTGTTGCATCTACGATATTGTTTATTACGCCAATCCCAATTGATTCAAGTCTATTTTTCAACCAATCAGGGGATTCCCCAATTTTTACACCTTGAATTATACGAGCGGCATACCGAGGGCATAAGTCAGGAGCATCAATCCTTACAGATGTTTTACTATTAACATCTATGTCATTTTCTTCAATGAGATTCTCTGGTAATGTTAATTTATTCCCTGTTTCAGCTCGAATTTCGCGCGCAACACCAATCATACTTAAACAATCTGAACGGTTCGGTGTTATTTCCAATTCAAAGATTACATCATTTAAACTCAATACCTCAGTGATAGGTTTACCAAGCGGAAGATCGTTTGATAACTCCATTAAGCCTGATGCTTCATCAGAAATCCCCAATTCCTTTTCTGAACATAACATGCCATGTGATTCTTCACCCCGTAATTTCGCACGTTTAATGGTGATTCCTGTCGGTAATTCAGTGTTGATTGTAGCTACCGGAGCACACATCCCTTCAGAGACATTCGGCGCTCCACATACAATCTGTAACTCATCCGAATTACCAATATCAACCTTACAGAGAACAAGTTTATCTGCATTAGGATGGGGGCGAATTGAATTCACTCTTCCTACCACTACACCGTTCAAACCTGCACCTAATTCTTTAATGGATTCAACTTCAATTCCTAACATCGTTAATTTATCAGCAAGCTCTGTTGATGATAAATCAAAATCAATATAGCTCTTCAACCAATTTAAACTAACATTCATATATAAATCCTTATTCCATCACTCGGTAGTGTTGACTATTTGGCATAAATCTCTATAGAACAGTTAAAACTGTCGTAAAAATCTAAGGTCATTTTCATAGAATGTGCGTATATCTGGTATTCGAAACTGTAGATTGGCTATTCTCTCAACACCCATCCCGAATGCAAAACCTGTAACTTCCTCTGGATCATAGTTTACTGCTCGAAACACTTCTGGATCAACAGCACCAGCACCCAATATCTCTATCCAACCAGTATGACCACAACTTCGACATCCTTTACCTTGACAGACTGTACACGATATATCAGCTTCAGCACTCGGTTCAGTAAATGGAAAGAAATGTGGACGGAATCTCATTTGTGTTTGATCTCCAAACATCTGCTTAGCAAAAGAGACTAAAACCCCTTTTAATTCACTAAAGGTGACATGTTTGTCCACAAGTAATCCTTCCACCTGATGAAACATTGGAGTATGGGACACGTCATAATCCACACGATATGCTTTGCCGGGTACGATAATTCGTATAGGAGGTGTTTGTTTTTCCATCACACGAATTTGAACGGGGGATGTGTGGGTACGGAGTAGATTTCCATCTGTAAGGTAAAAAGTATCGTGTAAATCCCTCGCTGGGTGATCTGAAGGTGTATTCAAGGCATCGAAATTGTAATGGTCCGTTTCAATTTCTGGACCAGTAACTGCTTGGAACCCCATTTGATTAAAAATGGATTCTATACGGTCTAAAGTTTGCATTACCGGATGCGCCTTCCCATAAGCAGGTTTTCTTCCAGGAAGTGTAACATCAATTGCTTCTGCCATGAGTTGTTGTTCCTGCTGTTTCTGCTCCAGGGTATGCTTTGTGGTATCGAATGCATCTGTTAATACAGTTCGCACATCATTTGCAAGCTTTCCAATAATTGGACGTTCATCCTGCGATAAATTTCCCATCCCTTTCATTACATCAGTCAACTTACCTTTACGTCCAAAGAAATCAATCCTAAGCGACTCAAGATCTTTTAATGTAGAAACCTGTTGTAGTGCTTCAAGTCCCTCCTGCTGTATCTTCTGTAGTTCTTCTTTCATAATTTCCTCTAAGGTCTATTAATGTTCCATATCTTATTGCTTAAAATAAAAATACCCATCACTTCGCTCCATAAAGGATAATTCTTTATGGGGACGAAAGCGATAGGCATCTACTTCCGCGGTACCACCCCGCTTAGCAACTTTTACAAATTGCCCACTTTATTGATGTTTCGACTCCAGGATGAAATTCATTAGTTGCTCCCATAAACGTGCTTCCAGCCGATGGCACGAATTCTCTGTTTGAGAGGACTCAACTACTTACTATAACCCATCATTGTCAATAGTATACTTTTTCCTTTTATAATTTTAAAAAACTTTAACCTTTTGCTAAGGTGGCAAGTTGTTCAAAACCTGCTGCATCATGTACAGCAATATCGGCGAGAACTTTCCTATCAAGGTCAATTCCTGCTGTCTTTATTCCGTACATGAACCGACTATACGTAAGTCCATGTAACCTGGCAGCAGCATTAATACGCATTATCCAAAGACGTCTGAAATCTCGTTTACGAGCACGTCTATGCGCGTATGCGTGATTCCATCCTTTTTCTACTGCTTCCTTAGCAGTACGACGTAGGTTATTACGACCTCCGCGATACCCTTTGGAATGCTTAAGTATACGTTTCCGCCTCTTACGACGGACACTCCCAGTTTTTACTCTTGGCATTCTGAACTCCTAATGAATTAACCGTTTCAAACGCTTTTCATTGCTTGGATCAACAAGCGTTGCTTGTCTTAATCGGCGTTTCCGTTTTGAGGATTTAGAGATGAATAGATGTCCTGCATAAGCGCGATTGCGTCTGATTTTACCTTTTGCTGTAAATTTAAATCGTTTGGCTGCGCCTTTATGCGTTTTAATTTTTGGCATGACGACTTCCTTATGTTGACGGCATATCTAAATAATCAAGTATAAATAGAATATTCTGTATCAGAGATGTAGCAAATCACAAAGAATTAAAAAGACAAAAAAGTCTCCTTACAATAGTGTTCACTTTACATAAACAGCCGTTGAGAAAGTTTACACTATTTGACTAACATCTGACATTATGGACAAAAACTACGAGGATTTAGGAGTTAATAACATGAACATCACGCGCGTTTCCATACGAGGAGGTTGTTCTACCTCAGCGATTTCAGATACATCTTTTTCCAATCGAGCAAGCATGTTTCTACCTAATTCAGTATGTAACATTTCCCTGCCTCGAAAACGGACAGTTGCTCTAACCTTCCACCCATTCTTCAAAAAATCCTCTACATGTCTTTTTTTGAACTGATAATCGTGTTCTGCAGTATCAGGGCGGAATTGCATCTCTTTGAGTACTATCTTTGTCTGTTTCTTACGGGCTTCCCTTGCTCGTTTATTTTTCTCGTACTGATATTTGCCATAATCCATTATCTTACAAACGGGAGGTTTAGCATTTGGTGATACTTCAACCAAATCTAATCCGACTTCTTCAGCACGTTCCATCGCTTCACTTGGCGACATTACACCAAGTTGATTGTTTTCATGATCAATTACCAAAATCTCTTTTGCACGAATCTGGTAATTCGAACGAGTTTGCCTTTCCTGCGTTTTCTGATTACGTTTGCCTCTATAATGTATTTTCGACACCCCCATGAGTGGTTGGTTTAGAATTTCAGTTATGTTGTATTCAAAAAATATCACTATTTAAGCTACACAACTGACTACATCTCGCATTTAGACGTTATCTAAAGTATGACTTGAAAAAAATACTTACATTAGATGATTGCCATCTCAGTAGATATAATGCTACGTCAAAAAATGAATGAACTTATTATAATACAAAAACATACTTAATGCAAACTAAAAGTATCCTATCGTCCATAGGGTGCGTAATATAATTACCCCACCAGATAAACCACCAAGTACTATTATAAAACACAATGTGATTATGAGGGTGAACTTCAAGATACCTTCAGCATATTCAGGTTGTTCTCTTATCCATGCCCGTGCTAATAGAAAAGACAAGACAATCGTAATTAGACTCAACAGCGTTGTTGATAATACTGCTAAAAGAATTCCCTGAAAGTCTACCATTTCCATCGTATCGGGTATTGAACCGTATTGTGTATATCGTTGAATTACATACAATAAAATAGCTAAGAATAATACAAGGAATATGATGAAAACGGCTAATGTGGTTTTAAATGCCTTACTCATTAAATTTTTTGTTAATTTCTGAAGATACTAAGATTATACTAACTAATTATGTGGTCAGTAACGACTTCTGTTAAAAACTAAATGTAGTTGTGATTTCACAACTATAGCCATTAAGACTATAAACATTGTGAACTTTCGGGACTAATGAGCATACCAACCAATGAGATATATAACAGGTGCATGCTATACAAAAAATATGACAACATCAGCATCTATTATAACAGAAAGGTCTGTCTATTGTCAGTTGAAAATGGATACTATAACCTATTGGATCTCTTACCTAAGTTGACAGAGATATATATTCAATTTATTGTGGAATAATTAGCATCAGTTTAGGAGAAAATTGTTATATCCCAAACTGGTAGGTGCGGTTTCCCAACCGCACCAAATTTGTGTAAATCCTCTGGTGTCAACTTAAGGTTATACCATATTCAATTGATAGATATAGATAATGTCTTACTTTAAACAATGATATAACATTTATATTATGAGTCCCGTAGGGACGAAATGTTTATAGAAAACATACTGATCCCCATTTTTGAGTCCCATAGGGACGGAATGTTTATATACAGGTACAACCCAAACTGGATTTTCTTGGTTCATATTAATGCAAACTAAGTAAAATTGGTATTACAATGTTTCTTATCAAACTCAGGATGTATCACTTCAGAATTAACATCTTCCGAACGACAGAGGTTTTAAGACCAGAAGTTGAGAGAGTATAAAAATAAACACCACTGGAAACCGATTCACCGGATTCGTTTTTTCCATCCCAATATGCCGCACTGGAACGATGATGATAAGTGCCAGCAGGTCTAAAACCTATATCCAGATTTCGTACTAAAACTCCATCCGATCCATAAATTAAGATTTGAACAAATCCGGAATTTCCAAGCTGATAAGGCATCCATGTTTCAGGATTAAAAGGATTCGGATAGTTTTGTAGAAGAACAGTTTCTTGTGGAGAATGCATAATAGCAAGTAGTTCTTGTAAAAATAGGATACCTCGATTCAATTTCATATCATTAAGATCTAATTTTGCTGTTTCGGTTACCCATTTGCTGACTTCTGTAGGGTTAAGCATATTTAATGCTTGCTGTTTGATTGCCGGTGCTGATGGCGTATTTCCAATCGCACCTGATACTAAAACAAGGTCTAATATGTTGACAAGTCCATCCTCATTTATGTCTGCAATATGTTTACCAGAGTGTCCGAATTTTGAAGCTACCACTACTAAATCAAGTATATTTACTGTACCATCACGATTTACATCCTCTTTGACATAAACCTGTTCAATGCGTTCATTTGGAATATTCCACTGCCATAATGTATTATTTTCACTTCCAGTCATGAGTGTTTTGCCATCATCTGAAAAAGCAACACTATTAACTGCGGATTGATGGCCAAGGGTCGCAATTACCTGACCTGTGATTAAATTCCACAAACGAGCCACACCATCTTCAGTTCCAGTCGCAAGCATTGATCCGTTGGGACTAATGTCAATAGTATTTACCGGTGAATAATGATTGAATGTGGATAGTAGTCTCTTTGGTGAATTATCCCAAAAACCAACTGTACCATCTATACTCGCTGTAACAAAAGTTTGACCATTAGGACTATATGCAATTTGAGTTACAAGATCTGTATGGGCGGTGATGGAATCTACTATTTTGTATGTTTCGGTATCAATGAAACGGATAGTATCATTTACCGCGTACATGACAGTTCTTCCATTAGGATTGAACGTTATATCTGTGATGAATCCCATATTTTCATCCAGGACTTTCTCAAGTTTAAGTTTTGCGATATCCCAAAATACGATTGAATTATCCTCAGCCGATGAAACCAATGTATTTGCATTAGGACTAATTGCAATACTTAGAATTTTATCTGAGTGTCCTTTGAATCTTGATACAAGTCTTTGTGTATTCGTATTTCGCAATACTATCATACCTTCTATATTACCAGCTGCAAGGAATACTCCATCATTACTGTAAACTAATGTGTTGATTGCTTCAGTAAAACGTAGTCTACCAATAAAATTCTTTGATTCCGTACTCCAAAGAAGTATATCATCCGAGATAACCATTCCAAATAAGTCTTTGTCAGATGGAACTGACACTATGTTACTCAGCGGTCGTGTTTCCAAATTAATGGAATTATCAAGTTCCACTGAAAAATCAATAATTTCAGAGGTAATTTGAACAATTCCCTTACCAAGATCGCTGATTTTATCTATTCCATCTTCCGTAATCTTCCTTATGTTCTGAACAACTCTTTCCGTTTCCTCTACGATTTCTTCAGATAAATTTTGTATTTTCTTAGTAATATCTACTATTTCTTCCTCAACTACATCTATCGTCTTTTTTGTGTTCTCAACGATTCCTTCTGTTTCATTTACCATTATATCTACAGAACTTTTAATCTCATCAACTATCACCTTAACTCCTTCTGCATTTTCATCAGGGATATTTTCAATTGCTTGTATAGTCTCTTCTGAACCGTCAATTACTTTTTCAACAGAAACTTCAATTTTTTCTATGATTTGTTCTATCTTATCCACAGTCTCCCCAGTTCTATTTTCGATTCTGTTGATGATTTCGGAACTTCGTTCTCTAACCTCCTCAGTGGTTTCAACTAAATCCTGGATGATTCTCACTGTATCCATGGTGGTTTTATCTGCCGTGATTTCTAACTCATCAATCACATCTTCAGCATCTGTAAGCACCGCTATCATAGCTTTAGCCATTTCATCAACTGCCATCTGTGTACCATCTTCAATTTCCTCAACAGACATTTCGAATTTTTGTATGATTTTATTTGACCCACCTACAATCTCCTGAGTTGAATCTTCTATAGACTTTATGACTTGTTCTCTGTTGACTATTGTATGATTTACAGTATTTTCTAAATCCTGAATTATTTTATTTGCACCTTCTACAACTTCTTCTACAGCAGCATCTATATCATCCACGATCATTTCGGTCCCTTCTATAGTCTTATCCACCGAATCTTTTAAATTCATTATTATATCTTCTGAACTATCAATTAATTTATGTCCTGTATTTTCTATCTCCTGAAGAATATTATTCGTACGGTCAGATAATTCCTCTCCAGTGTCTTCTATATCTTCTATTATCTCCTCACTCTCTTCTACTATCTTCTCACCACCTTCTTCGATATCATCCACTACATCCTCTATAGTTTCTTCTACTTCCTCAACTATCTCCTCAGCTTCCTCAATAATATCTTCGACTGCATCAATTATCTCATTAAAGAAACAGTGGCTATCTCCAGGTATTATCCAAAACGTTGTGATAGTAAGTAATACTAATGTAATATGTCGTTTGTGTTTATTTGAAATTTTCATTTGAATTTATCCTTAGTTTTGTAAATTATAGAGTGTTTTATTGAGTTTTTTCTATAAGGATTATGGACAGGATCCGTCAATTAAATTAATACTAACCTGCAAGTATACAACCTGTAATTGGTTTGGTAGTGATTGATTATGACAATTTCCATAATGTATCACATAAATATGAATCATACGAATTGACATAATTTCTGTTAGGTAGGTGGGGTTACACATTCACTTCAATATTTAGCACTGGATATGATCGACAATGTTAGGATAATTCAATCGCATCTATATTATGTGTTTAAATCTATTTGTTCCCTTTAATCTGCGGGTAGACATTCTACCCTCAAATATCATCATTAAAATATTAATTGAACAAAAACTGGTGTAGATGCAACATAGTTACATAAATATTAGAGTGAATTTAAAATACATATAAAAAACAGATTATAAATATGGACAGAATACCGATTCGCTCTATTTTAAGTAGATTTCTCAATTTATATATAAATATAGATATACATTCTTAATAACAATTATTTTAACTTAACTATCCTTACTTTAATGTTACGCAGAAAGTTGTGAAATCGGTAATATTTTTCACTCGGAGAATATTGATGAACATTCAAAGATTTGATACCTATAACAAAATTGCAAATGTATTCAAGAATACACAGCTTTTTCCGATAAAGATGTCTTAACCAGAATGAAAAAAACAAGAAGCATCTAAATGAATATTAAATTCTTACTTAAAATTGCCATAAAGGCAGTATATGACTGGGATTACAACCATAATTTGCATCAATTTTTATGTCACACAATGTGACAAAAAGTGTACCTTTTCGCGTTTTCAGTCTGATATTAAGATCTAAGTTAATAAGTAATGTTGTATTTTTCAATGTATATGAAGGTGTATAAACTTCTTGTTACTATTCGGCACCAATAATTAAATGAAAAAGATTGAAGAAAACAGAACATAACGCAACCAAAGATAAAGTATAATACCAATTACTTAGAGTAAATAACGTAAGTCACATACATATAGGACTAAAAAAGTTGTTGTGAAATTTTCACAACAGTTGTGAAAATGAAATTATAATCTGATATACATATAAACCTATACCAGAACACCGCTCAGAGCATATGAAATATATTAAATTGTTTCAAATATTAAAAATTTAAAAAATAACCGTTTTTTCAGAATTATCTGGAACACCTTATAGGGACTGTCTTAGAGTGCTTTAAATTCTCTCTTTTAAAAATTGTGTTGTGAAAATCAATACCTTCGTCATAATAAACGCTTTTGTATATTTAACTAACCATACATGACTCAGGTAAAATAGTCCCAGCGGGGTGAAATGTTTGTAGATACTCAATTCTACACCAAAAACCAAGCCCCAGCGGGGCGAAATGTGTATTCATTAAAAACTGTCTAAATTGTAGAAATAAGTTGTCATGTCTTTATAGGTAGCCCCAGCGGGGCGAAATGTTTATAGAAAAACTCTAAATAACTCTATTGAGTCCCATAGGGACGGAATGTTTATAGAAAAACTGGTACAAGTCGTGAATATCTATAAAAACTATCCTAAATTCAAAGTTACATTTGTGTTTAAAATGTATACCTATTAATCCGTTGGAAATCTCAAAACCAGAAAGGACAAAATAACAGAATTAAACTTTTTTAAAATTATTATAAAGTTAATTCAAAGTGGAGTTAAGCCAATATATAACAGGGTTTATAGGGTTAATTTACACTAATTTGAATCCTACACTTTGTAGGAAAAGTGTAACATTTTTTTCCTTTTCAACAAATAGATAATTGCATCATTAACACGATTCACTACCTCAGTATTTAGGATTAATTGTCTATGTTATGTTTAGTGACAAAAACTTTACATAATCTATATATGGGGTTTATGTTGTATTGACACTATAATTTGGATATACTAAGGGTAGAGATTACTAAGAACAGCTAAAATTCCTATATTTTAAACAAGGATGAATTCACAATGAAACGTCTATTTCCAAATTCTGTTTTTTTGTTTTGTATTATTCTATTAAATGTCTCTATTTCTGTTTCCGCACTAACTCTTTCTGGTAAGGTCATTGATGAGGAAGGAAATGCCGTTCCTGAGATCACTATAGGTCTTGAAGTCTTTGAAAGAGAATTGCCTATTCGTCAAAACCAATTAGTTCAAGGAATTGCAGCTGGACCGCTTCTTAGTAAAACAGACTCTACCGGTAAATTTTCAATACAGGAAATAGAAACCAACATTCCATATCAATTTAAGCTTACAACTCAGCATGAATCTGATTATGAAATAAAAGAAATTGAAATTGATAGTATTAGCATTTATATGGATCCTCACCAATCTATCAGAAATCGTGGCTTTCCATTTGTTATTGATAAGAATATTGATGTAGAGAATGTAAAGATAGTAATCAAGCCTCGTATGTATATCCGAGGACAAGTAGTCTTACCTGATGGAACACCTCTTAGAAATGAAAGCATGAACCTACGCGTGAAGGTAAGAACACCTGGAGGCAGTGGAAGTAGTGGTGGAACCTACACTCTGGATGCTGAAGGATTCTTTAAAAGATATGTAAACGAACCTGCCATTTATACTATTGAGATTAACTACCAAGGTCAGACTGTGAAAACAGAAGAGATTCGTATTGATGAAGGACAGAGAATTGACGGAATTACAATTAAATTAAAAGAGAATCCAAAGACACAACCTGTGAAGATTAATGCTGCAAAGATCAGACCGGCTGTAAACAGAGTAGAGGCATTTGAACGAAGACGAAATGGTGTGTGGGTGATTAATCCAATCAACAGACATGCATACAGAAAAATCTATTGTCAAAACTATGAAGAAGCTATTAATAAAGCAAACACGCTTGGAGCACATCTACTTACTATCAATGATAAAGAAGAACAACAATGGATTGTTGATGTCTTTGGAAAATATAATTACTGGATCGGTTTAACAAAAAGTGAAAAGAACCTGAATAAGAAATGGGATAATGGTGAACCTATAACATATACCAATTGGAACACTATGAAACATACTAATGTTGATAAGAGTAAAATGGAAACAGTAGATACTAAGCTTACAGCTCTAATTGGTTTTACTGGAAAATGGCTACAATTACGCCAAGACTCTCCTATTGAAAGATTAGTACAAAGTGCCATTTTAGAAAAAGAGCATCTTGTTATCGGTATTTCTTTACCTAATGAAAGTAATTAGCTATACAAACAGTAAAATAGAATGAGGTAGTATGAAAAAACAGCATGTAATCTATCTAATTATCATCGCTTTTATAATATTGGTAACAGAATATTGTTATGCAAATGATAGAATTCCAAAGTTAGCGAACAACCAAGAATCAGGTAAAATATCAGGTAAAGTAGTTGATCCCAATGGAAAACCTATGTCTTCATTCATTTTTGTTATTCATTCTATCAAAGAAGAAAAGAGTCAAACCGTACCTATAGGGAGAAGTTCAAAACAGATTCAACCAATTGAACAGAAGAACAAAGATAGAAAACAACCTTCAACTGTTAAGGTTATAACACGAAAGGATGGTTCATTTGATGTTTCAAATGTTCCGACAGGTTTTGTTCAAGTTTATGTGCCACCAGAAAGTGTAATGGAGTCAGAAAAATTGCTCAATTCCAAACTGACACCCGGTAAAGGGATACCGGCAGAATTAATCTTACATGGTATTTCCGAACCTGATGCAACAGTTGTTTCGACGAAAATAGGTAATATTACATATTTCAATAATGTTGGAGTTAGCCGTATGGCGAAAGGCATCACATTTAAACTTAAACCACTACATAACTATAAAGAGGTAGTTATTACCGTAAAACAGCATTTAAAGTTGACAGCGAAAGTGGTTTATTCTGATGGATCTCCATTGAAAAACTCAGCGGGAAGTCTCAATATACAGTTTCGGTATGAAGAAAATCCAAACAGTGGTACAGGTGGATCGGAAGGTTTTACTACCAATGCAGAAGGTGTTTTTACGAAAATTATTAATAAACCAGGTTTTTATACTCTCTCAGTTAAGTATAATTCACTAAAAGGCGGAATTGGTCCATTTTTACTAAATGATGATGTTCAACCAGAGAATCTTGTAATACAACTTGACGGAATTTCTACTGATGTTAAACCTTCTCTCATTAGACTCTTTGGAAATAAAAGGAAAGCACCAATTGCACAACAGAAAAAGAACATTGTATGGACAATTAATCCTACCAATGGACATGCTTACGCATTAATTCCATGTAATAGTTGGCAGGAGGCACAAAAAACAGCTATTAAGGAAGGTGCTCATCTCGTGTCTATAAACTCTGAAGAAGAACAGTTCTGGCTTACCACTATTTTCCCCCAACGCTTTTGGATTGGTCTTAACGATGTTAAGGAGGAAGGGAAGTGGCAATGGGATAGTGGTGAACCAGCCACTTATTTTAACTGGAGTACCAGGAATATGTATCCTGACAACGATTCTATAAAAGAGAAAGACTATGCCGTGTGTGATTTTTATGGTGAATGGGAACCGGTAGGATCAGACAGTCATCTTAGAAAAATGACACGTCATGCCATAATTGAAAAAGACGGTCTGGTTTCAATTCCTATACCGCAAAAAAATAATAAAGTAAATGATTAGAGAGAATTTAATACTTTTAACATACATACAATTTATCCTAATGAGATGAATACAGAATTCTTCAGGTTTTGTAAATAGGAGAAAAATCATGAAATATAGATGTAATATTGATACGAAGTCGTCATACGTGTTCTTACTGATATTCTTTATGATCTTAACTTCATCTGTAAAAGCTCAAGAAAACGCATCGTTTTCAGGAACTGTTGTGGATGAAGGTGGAGAACCGGTAATTAATGTCAAGGTAGAAATTCAGCCTTTTCAGATCAAACCGGGTGGAATTAGAGAAAGGAAAATCATGCCTCATTTGGTACAGCACACGGATAGAGAAGGCAGTTTTTCGATAAGAAACATACCACCTGAGTCTATAAAATTCGTTATTGGTGATGATGATACGCAAACAGAAATACTATCAATTGAATTAGAGAATCTAACTTTATATCCTGAGGAAAGACCACCCTTCAAAATTATGTTATTCTCATTAGAACCCGACGCAAAAATAGAGAATGCATTAATTAAAGTAAAAACTAAAATAATTCCACAAATTCGAGTAAGGGTTGTTGCTGCTGATGGCACACCCATCACAGATTCACAAGTCATTACAGCGATGATTCGAAATGATATAGATGGGTCGGGATCTGGAAGATCACGACGACCTCGAAATACAGATGCCGAAGGGTATTTTACTGAAAAGCTTAGAATTGATGATGAACCACAATTCTATAGGATAGCTATTGAGTATGACGGTTATTTTACTGTATCAGACCCGTTCATCCCTCACAAAGGACAACCTATGGTACATCTGTTATTGAAACTGAACGATAAGCCAATTCCTTTCGATGAAAATACCCCTGAACGTGTTTCCGCAGAATTCAATAGATTACTAAGTTTTACACCTGTTTGGATACAAAATCCAATAAATGGCCATCTTTACAAGAAAATATACTGCCACAGTATTGAGGATGCTCTTACCCAATCAAACGAAGAGGAGGCATATCTTGTATCAATCAATGATGAAATTGAAGAAAAATGGATTAAGAATATTACGGGTAGGTCAAAATATTTAATTGGACTCAGTGAAATGAATGAAGAGGGAAATTGGATATGGCATAGTGGTGAACCCGTCACCTATACTAACTGGGGTAAAGAGAAACAATTAAAGGATAACAATAATGTGCTGGATTATGGGATTGTGGATTATCACGGAATGTGGAATATCCTTGGTACAACACCACATACAGGATTCCCATTGATGGTAATTCTTGAGAAAGAAAAGACAAAAGAGAATAAGCAAGATAGAAAGTAAATCATTCTTTAACGGAAAGTAGAGGAATATAAAATGACCTATAAATGGAATTTCTATACAAAATATCTCTTATGGATTTTATCCTTATACCTATTTATCTCAATCCCTTGTCTTGCACAAGAACAAACGGGGACACTATCTGGAACAGTCTTAGATATGAATGAGAAACCCGTTCAAGGGTTTACAATTACACTTTCTAACGGTATCATAAGCTCAAAGACTAATGAAAAAGGGGAATTTACTTTCAACAATATTCCGAATATACCTATTCAGATTACTGTTCCATGGGGTATCTATAAAGATGAGAACGGAAATTTCAATATTGAAACAAGAAATTTGAAACCGGATTATGAAATTGTAAAAACCAAAATTGGTGAATTCACAATTCATCAAATTAAAGATCACTTTAATCAAGGTATCAAATATAGTGTAAAACCAGGTACTCACATTCAAAATGTAGTTGTAATTATACAACCGCGTATGCGGATCCGTACACGGGTAATGCTGAAGGATGGAACGCCACTTGCAAATTATTCTATTTCAACGGTTGTAGAAAGTGTTAATGTCGAAAATGGGGGAACAAGCAGAAATAGTGGAGGTGATACAACAGATTCTGAAGGATATTTTGTATACTATATCCGGCACGATCGGTACCCAGCAGAATATACAGTCTCTGTGACACACAATGGATTAAAAGTTAAGTCAAAGAAAATATTAATCGAAGAAGGTACACGTTATGATGATCTTGTTTTGACTTTAGATACTGAGGTAGCTGAAACTCAACCTACACCTGTGAGAAAACCTATACCTGTCAAAAAGCAAAATACTGAAAAAGCAAAAAATCCGTCTCTCCCCAGTTTATTGGGAAAATTATCCAGAAAACCCAAGACAGTAGTTCAACCTGTTGAGAGGGGCCCTGTTATTCAAAGAGAGCAAATTCACGAGCATGAGATTAAGGAAAAATCTGTAATTACATCAAAGACTGGTGAAAAAAATACAATAACTCCAACAAATAAGGATTTAGAAAAATGGGTAGTGAATCCAGAAAATGGGCACGCATACAGAAAGATTCAATGTAGAAGTCTTAACGATGCGAAAAAACAAGCAACTGCTAATGGGGCATACTTGGTGGCTATAAATGACGAAAATGAACAGAAATGGCTTTCAGGTGTTTTCGGAAATCATATCTATTGGATCGGACTCAGTGATGAGAAAAACGAAGGTGAGTGGATCTGGGACAGTGGTGAACCACTCACATACACCAATTGGGGAAAAAAGGGTAGGTTTCCACGTAGTACACATACCGCGGAACAGCAAGATGCTGCTGTGATGACTTTCGTTAACGGTCTCTGGCACGCTATCGGTCCAAACGATCTTTTTTACCGTAATACCAAAAATGCCATCATTGAAAAGGACGAATTGTAGGATTTATTAAAATCAATTCATACATAAATTTAATGACAATGATCTCAGATGTAAGTATAACAGCATGAAAGTATAGAAAGATTCTATTCGTCAAGTGTTCCACAGTATGCACATACATTTACTTTAGCAGTGCCATTGAAGGTTTCCCGCTCTAAATCGAGATAGGTTTCGTGATTCGTGATACAATTTGTATTCTGGCATTGATCAACTGATTTGCTGATTACCCGTTGAGGGGGTTGTGTCAAAATCAATTGTTCTAAACCCATTAAGCTTGAAATCAGTGCCATTCGGATAGGTACAGCGTTAGCAGATTGTTCGAAATATGCTGCCCGTGGATCATCATCTAATTCGTAGGAAAGTTCATTTACTCGTGGTAGTGGGTGCATGATCATTGAATCTGGTTTAGCATTCTTCATGACTGCTGAATTAAGAAGATAACTACCCCGTACCTCTTGTATGTCTACTGTTGGAGGAAGGCGTTCCTCTTGAAGACGATTAACATAGATCACATCAAGTGTGTCTATTACCTCTTGGAAGGTTTCGACCTCAATAGGTTTTTGTCCGTGGATCTGGTCTAATCGAGTCAATACCCATGGTGGCATCTGTAATCCTTCTGGCGCAATATGAACAAGTTTCCCACCAAATCTGGCAACCGATAATGCAAACGAATGTGCAGCCCTGCCATACCGAAGATCCCCACAAATACCTACACTAAGTCCTTCAACCTTCTCTTTACGGCGTATTATTGTGTACAGATCGGTCAATGCTTGTGTCGGATGTGTATGACTACCGTCACCCCCATTAATCACAGGGATATTGGCATATTTTGCCATGACACGTGCTGAACCTGCCAAATTGTGTCTAACCACAATGATATCAGCATAGTTAGTGACCATTCGTGCTGTATCAGCAAGCGTTTCACCCTTTGTTGTCGAAGTTGCCCCCGGATCAGCAAAACCCAGTGTTCCACCATTAAGACGTTCCATAGCACTTTCAAACGAAAGACGTGTACGGGTACTCGGTTCATAGAATAACGTTGCCAACAATTTACTACGACATATCCCTGCCCACGTATCTAATTGGGATTGCATTCCTGCAGCCAACCGGAATATCTGCTCAATTTCATAATTCGATAAATCGTCAAGTGTTACCAGATGTCGCATTGTCCTCCAATAGACGTGTTTAATATACACGTCTTTTCCTTTATATCCTGATATATTGACTATTATGATGAAATACTCAAACTTCCAACCAATTCTTTTACTGACGTCATTTCCATCTGTTTAAGATATTCACCAATTCCATCTACTACTTCCATGGATGCTTGCGGATTTACAAAGTTGGCTGTACCTACAGCAACTGCTGATGCTCCAGCAATGAGAAATTCAACAGCATCTGTTCCATTCATTATGCCACCCATACCGACGATTGGCAGTGATACGCTTTTATAGACTTCCCATACCAATCGTAATGCAACGGGTTTTATAGCCGGACCAGAGAGACCACCGGTTACATTTGCAATTTCAGGTTCGCGTGTCTTGGCATTTATTGCCATACCAAGTAATGTGTTAATAGCTGATAACGCATTTGCACCACCATCCTCAACTGCACAGGCTATCACTGAAATATCTGTGACATTCGGAGATAACTTAACAAGCAATGGTAGATTTGTAATTTTTCGTACCTCTGAAACAAGTTGATGTGCTAATGTAGGATCAACACCGAAACTCATCCCACCACAATCAAGGTTTGGACAAGAAATATTAAGCTCTACTCCTGCTACACCATCAACACTGCTCAATTTTTCAACGACTACAAGGTATTCCTCAACAGTCTTACCACAGACGTTCACAATTACAGGTACATCAAATTCATTTAGATAAGGTAACTTCTGAGAAATAAAACCATCAACACCAACGTTTTGCAGACCAATCGCATTGAGCATACCTGACGGGGTTTCCATAATCCGATTCATTGGATTACCTGGCCATGGAACACTCGTTACCCCCTTAACGACTACTGCCCCAAGACGGTTAAGATCTACAAAATCCGCATATTCACTGCCATATCCGAATGTGCCTGAAGCAGTCATCACAGGATTCCGCATCTGAATCCCGCCAATATTCACACTAAGGGAGTTGTTTTCTATATTCATAATATCTAAATCAACTATTTAATACGGTACATAATGCCTAATAATCCTTTTAAACTTTACGATTAAAAATATAAAACTGCTACAGATTCTACTCATTTACCAACTTAGATATCTAACCTGAAAATTAAGAAATAACCCTAAAATACTTATCACAGAAGCAACAATGACATCCCCAATCACCAAGCCTATAAAAAACGGAATGGCACGCCGGTATAACTTTACGCCCCCTGTAGAAAGTAAAATTCGTTTTACTGTCCAACTGATTAACAATGGGAACCACAGTCCTGTAAATGTCCACCAACTTGAAACGACATATCCTACTGGATGTAGAGGAAACTGAATAAAACGCCATCGCAGAAGTAGTAAACTTAAGGCAAATGTAAAACCACCCATGGTATATAACATTCCACTCAAATTTGTATCACCCGGGTTATAAAGCCATCCCGCTAATCGATTGAAAGCAGCACGAGCATACCACGAACGTGCATTCTCTAATCCAACTTGATACGACAGATGTAAATGGCCCCAAGCAGCTGAAAGCGCACCAACAAAGATGGCAATTGCTAACACCCAAAGCAGTTGTTTCGGATTAAACCGAGTCTGATGCGCAAGTTTTAACGCTTCCAATTGATGTGGCATGGGATGGGCTCGATATGACAGATGATTTAACCAGAAAAAAAGGGACATTACCGATAGATTTCGGTTTCCAATTGTACGTGTGCCAACGGCATCTACCAGTAGCAGATCTGGTCCAGCATTATAAAGATCGTGAGCAGGCGGACCTAACTCAGCACGTATTCTCGTAATAGTTATTGACATACAAAAATAGATTACAAAAAACAGAAAGGCAAACCATAGAGACATACCTGCCTTAATACAAAATATCGGTATTAGAATAAGACCAATAACTACACCTATGATAGCAGTTCTATAATGTAATGCTTCACCTTCATCTGAATCCTTATGTATATGATACTTAAAGACTGTCTGAATTACACTCTTCAAATGTGTTCTCCCCATCCACATCGTCCATAGAAATAGTGCAATCCATACACCCCTAATTTGTGCCATTTCCCGTGGAAAACCTATTGCACTCCGCCAGCCAAAACTTTCTCCAGTGATTCTCTGAAAATGCCAAAATAGATGGAAGAACCAGCATGAAAATCCAAGATCAAGTGGGATCAAGAATCCTACACCGATAGCAAATGGAAAGAAACTTATCCGAAAACCAGGATTATTCATTGCACTCCACGGTTTTTCTGTTAAACTAAAATTATGATATAAAGGAATTGTTGGGAAAACTGGATTTATCTGGTGTAAACTATATAGAAGGTTGAGTAAACCAGCAATACAGATACCAACTGTCATTGTCCGACGATTGAAAAAGCGACTATGAGGCTGTGTAATTTCAAGGGGAAGTTGAGCAATGGGATAGGTTAGCCGTTCATGTTCCTGCCACTGTTTACGTAAAAGCACATTTAGACAGAGCATTGTTGTTCCGATAACAAGACAGAATCCAACCCAGAACAGTGTAGGCATTAACCATGCTTGTATATGAGGTTGTAGGTAGAGAGTTGATTCGCCCTCATAAAATCCACTGAGGATATCCCTGTCCCCAACAACAAGCCATTCAGGTAGATGTTGATGAAATAATTGTGACCATTCGTTTTCTGGTGTTGCATACCAAAACCCATTTCCCATTATCGGAACCAAGACTTGTAACATATCCCGTCCAGCAAAAACAGATGCCTGACAAAGCATAGCATAGATTGTTAGCAGTTCGGTTTGTGAGAATGCAAATGTTGGACGTATTTGCCGAAGAATTGTATTTAATGTGATTAGGACAATTAGTGTAAAAAGCACATTAAACAATAACGCTAAACTTGTTGGACGATTGGAATCCCATATATAACTTAGATGTAAGATCCAATAACTATTAAATGGGATTAGTAGTATTCCTACCAGTGTTGCACGTAATGTTATGGGACTTTTTAACTGAGATTTCATAGAAGGAAAGAATTATGGTAATGATTGTATTCGGTTTAGTTGTA
Organism: Candidatus Poribacteria bacterium; assembly: GCA_022394755.1. Taxonomy (GTDB): domain Bacteria; phylum Poribacteria; class WGA-4E; order WGA-4E; family WGA-3G; genus MSPOR6. Next base: position 66,680 of record JAGFCA010000030.1, on the reverse strand, counting down.
GTGGTGATAATTGGTGGTGGGGTATTAATTGCCCGATTGGTGACAGTTGCGAAGTCCAAAGGGTCATGGGTATGGGGATTCTTGATCCTAATCGTTCTGGTTTGTATCCCTTTATTTTTATTAGGAATCTGTGTCTGGTTGTTAAGTTATTATAATATAGATTTCAGTCCATTGAGAAGGTAGGTGTTGTATGTATATGAAGTAAATAATATGAAATAATTAATTGGAATATAGAGTGTTATACATCCTGTCCACTATATAATCATCCAATATCATGCAAGTTTGTATCTAAACTGTTATATCCATAGAATCAGAATCATTTATCTCAGTTGGTGAAGTACTCGTGGGTTTCCCAGAAATATATATAAACCAAATAGTTAAGACAATAGCAATCAAAATCCACAGAATACCCCATACTTCTGTTGAGAAGATTCCTATTTCCTCCGATAACATCCGTGCATCTGATCGTAAATGAGATCTATCCAAAACATCGCTCTTAATATCAAGAATGGCATATAGACAACTGGTCACACCTATGATACGTAACATCCAATCATTTACTACCTCTGGAAGGAATGTACCGAATAGGATTAGCACGACACCAAATCCGATTCCAAAGAGATAAGTAAATACATCTGAACCGAATCCAATTGAGATTGCTATCATACCAATACCAATTAATATACTGATTGCTTTATCTAAGTGTGTTCTTGCTGCCAGTAATAGGATAATACCGCCCCACAGTAAACTACCAAGATAACCCGCTGTTAACGTCCAAAAGCGTGATCCTCCTTGAGTGACTGCCATACCACCTTGATTTTGATTTACCTCTATTGTTACTATCTCTCCACCTGTTGCTTTTGCTGCCAATCCATGGCTTACTTCGTGCATAAAAACAACAAAGAGCTTGAGCGGAACCATCACAACTGTATTCCATAAGAGTGCGATAACAACAAATATTATGAATAGAGCAAAATAACGTTTAAATAGATCCAAGATAAACCCTTATGTAATTTGGTTTAAGCACAATATTTTAAGATATGGTTATTTACTTGTGCTACTGTAGGGAGGAGTGTGTTCATCAGAATATAAAATGGTTGCAGGTTGATTGTCAATTTGCTATAGTATAACATAAGAATAATGAAATTTACATAATAAAAATAGTATAATTTACGAATCTATAATTCTGTTGAAGTGAACAATGAATACTTTCGGACAATTGTTTCGGATTACCACTTGGGGTGAATCTCATGGTGGTGCTGTCGGTGTTGTGGTTGACGGATGTCCACCTCAGATTGATATTGATATATCTGCAATACAATATGAACTTGATCGACGTAGACCAGGGCAAAGTCATCTAACCACACCGCGACAGGAAGTGGATGCTGTTGAAATCCTTTCAGGTGTATTTGAAAATAAGACTCTTGGCACACCAATTTCTATGTTGGTATGGAATAAGGACGCACGACCATCTGCCTATGATCACCTAAAAGACATATACCGTCCATCCCATGCCGATTTTACATATCAGAAAAAATACGGAATACGGAATTGGCAGGGAGGTGGTAGAGCCAGTGCAAGAGAAACAATCGGACGCGTGGCTGCGGGTGCTATTGCAAAGCAAATCCTACGAGAAAGATCAGGTACAGAAACATTGGCGTATGTAAAACAAATTCATGCCCTTGAAGCAATGGTTGATACTGAGGTCGTTACACTTCAAGATATAGAGAACAGTCCTGTACGGTGTCCCGATCCTATAGTCAGTTCTAAAATGGCAGAAAGAGTTGATCAAGCAAGACGAGATCAAGATTCGCTCGGTGGAATTATTGAGTCTGTCACAAGAAACGTTCCTGTGGGGCTTGGTGAACCGGTATTCGATAAACTCAAGGCTGATTTAGCAAAAGCAATGATGTCACTTCCCGCTACAATGGGATTCCAAATTGGATCAGGATTTTCGGGTATCACACAAACCGGATCAGAACACAATGATGCATTTTACAACGAATCAGGACGTATTCGTACACGGACAAACAACTCAGGTGGTACGCAAGGCGGGATTTCAAATGGAGAAGATATCGTATTTCAAGTAGCCTTTAAACCAACAGCAACAATTGGTAAACCTCAACAAACCGTGGATATGGATGGAAATGAGGTGACCTTAGAGGCAAGTGGTCGTCATGATCCATGTGTATTAGTACGCGCACCTGCTATTGTTGAAGCTATGGCTGCACTTGTCCTCACAGACCATTTTCTCAGGCATAATGCGAAATGTTGAATGCTTGATGTAAAATCTTCTTGCCATCCCCGTGATCTTGGTTTTATTTTACGATTGTATTGTGTCATCAATCACTGGTGTTCCTGAAATTACGTATATCATAGTAAATTTATCACCCGCAGATCATGATGGGGATATTAGAATGTCTGACCCGATTACCATTGATGATATTTCACCTGAAGAACCGTTGGATGAATGTGCTCAAAGAATCATTGTAGGTTATTTCAAGGAGATGATGTCATATAAGAAGGGCGTTTGTGATGATACTACTATCGAATTTGTCCATGACATGAGAGTTGCTTCACGACGGTTACGTGCTGCGATGGATAATTTCGCTGTTTGTTTTGAACAAGAAAAGTTTAAGAGTTTATATAAACAGGTGAAAATCATTACACAGACTATGGGATCTGTTCGTGATCTTGATGTTCTGATTAGACGTTTTAAGACAGAACTGATGACACTACCCAATGACAAACAAAAGGATATTGAACTCCTAATTGAACATCTGATAGAAAAAAGAAAAGATGAACGAAAACCTATGCTTGACCTTTTTAAATCTCTTGATGATAGTAAATTCGAAAATGAATTCCTTAGATTTTTTGAAGTAGTTTAAAAAATGGCGAAGCCACTTACATTAACAGGAGTAAAACCGAAAGAAGATTTTCATACTAACGCACGTATAATACTACCGCAAAAGGTAGAAGAAGTATACATGTGGGAGAACTTCATACATGACCCTGAAAGAAGTGAAGAATTACATAACATGCGGATTTCAATTAAAAGACTACGATATTCTATGGAATTCTTTACAATCAACTACAATGAAAAATTCACAAAATACCTTGACACTATCATTGACCTACAGGATATTCTCGGGGATATTCATGATAACGATGTTGTCATAGACGTACTAACAAATTATAAATCTGACCGTCAGCATTTGACGATACCTGGAATTGATTCACTCATTTCTCGTGTTAAAACAAATAGGGATTCCGACTATAATGAATTTTTATTGAAATGGGATAAATTATCGCAGAAAAACTTCAAGGAAAATTTGCTTGCAATTATAGTATCATAAAAGAATGTATAATTGATTAATTAGACTTTATGTTAAATGCATTTAAAAAGGAAAAGCGGATGAATAATAATGTAGTCGGTGTTGATATGGGTGGAACTAAGATTCTTGCTGCAATCGTTGATGAAGAAGGAAATATCTTAGGTACATCCAAAATTCGAACGAATGCAAAAGATGGATCATCCAATGTCATTGATCGAATTGCGGATTGTATCCAAATGGCTATTCATGGCTCAAATGTCCCTCGAGACTCAATACAAGCAATTGGTATCGGTGCACCAGGTCCTCTTGATCCAGAAACAGGAATTGTTATTGTCGCTCCTAATCTGGGATGGGAGAATGTACCCCTTAAGACTGAACTTGAACAGAGAATTGATATACCAACTTATGTTGATAATGATGTAAATGTGGGAACGCTTGGAGAACACACATACGGAGCAGGACAAGGTATTCAAAATATTGTTGGCATTTTTGTTGGAACTGGCATTGGCGGTGGAATAATAATGAATGGTCAACTTTTTCATGGTGCAAGTAAAACCGCAGGCGAAGTTGGACATATAATCGTGAAAGAAGGTGGACCGAGGTGTGGTTGTGGTAACCGCGGTTGCTTAGAAGCACTGGCAAGTCGAACAGCAATGGCAAAATTCTTTAAGAAAGAAATTAAAAAAGGTACGAAAAGTGTTGTTGCCAAACTTACAGATGGTGATCTGAATTCCATAAGAAGTGGTGTATTAGCAAAGGCTGTTGATGCTAAGGATAAATTGACAAAGAAAATATTGAATAGAGCTACGAAATACCTTGGTGTAGGTATTGGTTCTATAGTAAATTTCCTAAATCCTGAGATGATTATTCTCGGGGGCGGTGTTGTTGAAGCACTTGAAGATTCTTTCGTTGATAATATTCGCAAGAAAGCCAACAAATATGCATTGCCAGGGACTTTAGATGGCGTACAAATTGTGAAGGCACAACTTGGTGATAATGCAGGTGTATTGGGTGCTGCTGCATTAGCAAGACAGAGGACTGGATCAGAATAAAATATTACCTAATTTCAGATATGGACTCTATATCAAGGGAGAGAATCCATGTTGGTTGATGATAACAGAGAAGAACATCGAATGATGATTTTTGGTAACGATAGTAGACTTGTTCAGGAACAACTCATCGTTGACAATAATATAAATGAACGCGGCATCCTTGCACAAAAGGTGCATGAGGATTCCTATACAGTCACATTATATGTTCTCCTTAAAGATTATGGACTGACACCTGTTTTTCGTATCAAACCACGCATTCGATTTCACAGATCTAACTATGATGGTCTTTCATCAAGTGCACCCCTTCAATATAGTCTAAACGACATCATACATTTTGCCGAACTGAAACGCGGTACAGAATTAATGGAGAAAATAGATGATCAGAAATTAGCTGAGATTCTTGGTGATGCTCCATCCCTCGACAACCTAACGGATGATCCTGCTCTACACTTCGTATCCCAACGTGATGTATCCTTACGAAATCCACCCTTCAAAACAAAAACAAAGGTATTTGGCAAAAGTGAGGACGAAGGTGAAGAAGAGGCAGGTATACCAATCGGTACGTTTTTAGATGCATTAAATCAACCAAGACGTACTGAGGAGATTTTTAGTAAATTCACTCGCGGAAGCGAATTCGCTAAAGATTTACGAAAAGCATTAGAAGATTACGAATCATACGAATTCCAATTCGGTATATATTCTCGATATGAACGTCGCGACTGTGTTCTCGCGGGTGGAGATCTAGAAACCAGTGGATATTATCGTGCAACTTTTGATCCATGGACAGCACTCGGTTATATCCGTCCAAGTGGTGACAATCAACAATTCCAGATTCTTTCACACGAACGCGGTACACGTTGGGAACATAAGGTAATGTTGGAGAAACTTGATCCCGATACCCTTGATCGACTTTCAACAGAGATACCACACCTACGGAGCAAATATCTAATCGGACGTGTACTATCGAAAAGTCAAACAGCATTGACCCGACTCGCTCAGCTTCGTATATCACAACTCAATCTAACGACTGACCTTGATATTGGATATACACTCAAATTGGAGATTCCAGTTCCTGATAAAAGATTCTCTGTGATAGATCACAGAAGAAATCTTAGATCAATATTCAACGGTAATGGAGAGTATCAGTTACATCCTCTTAATGGCGAGTTTGTGGAACAGCATTTTAACTTTGCAAAAGGGATTAGAGATGGCGTTGTCTGGACACTTGATAACGTAGATCTCTTGACAGGGCATCCACCTATTACTGAAGAATATGAAGGATATTCAATTACAAAGTCGTTGACTCAGAATAGATTTGTCGTTCGGTCAGCTCAAGAACTTAGAGAACGACTCCCCAGTAACGGATTTGAGAAGTGTTGGAACGAATCTATCGACTCTGGTGGATATACTGTACTGCATAATACTTCACGTAGAGTATATTACATTTGTTATGGAAGAAAAAATATTGGAAATTCTTATGAAGGTAAGGTTACAAAAGATAACCCCGAACACTTTCTATCAATAGAATACTTAGGTTTAGATCCATCTGGTGCATCATCTCTCAGTTTCAATGAGGAAGAAAAACGTGGTTTTTTTGCTAAATTATTTGGTAAAGAACAAGTTCCGTCTATTTATAATCATTTCATTCTAACAGAGAATCAGGTGATTGAAGAAATGAAGCTGATTGCTAAACACTGTAAAGAAAAATTATCTATTTCCTAATGTAATTTCATTATGAATTTCCTAAAATTCTATCGAAATTATGGTTAACTTCAGTTAGGTATATTTATGGAGCAAAAAAGAAAAGTCCTCATCACCGGTGCTGGAGGGTATATCGCAGGACGGATGCTACCAGCATTCCGTGAACGATATGAGCTTGTACTTCTCGATGTAAGGAATACTAATCGACAAGGGAATGAGGTTGCAGATATTCATATCGTTGATGTGGGTGATCCCGACCGAGATCTATATCAACACTATTTCGAAGGTGTTGATGCAGTAGTTCATTGTGCATTCAAGGGTGGTGGGTTTCAGGATGAACTCAACAATGTTCAGATGGCATACAATGTCTATCAAACCTCACTTGAAATGAGTGTGCGTCGTGTTGTAGTATGTAGTTCTAACCATGCAGCAGATTATTATGAAAACCTTATCTGGACAGGTAAATGGGATTTTGTTACACCGGAAATGCGTCCGTTGTCTGATAACTTCTACGGGTGGGCAAAGGAGGCGTATGAACATCTTGGGTTTGTATTTGCAAATGGAGATACCAGAGGCAGAATCCTACAGAATGTACAGCTCCGTATCGGTGCTCCACGAGAAACTGATCTGAACGATATCACTGCCGAAAACTATACTAAGATGCATAGAGCACTTGGTGCATATTTAAGTGTACGTGACCAAGTACAACTTTTTGTAAAGAGTATTGAGACAGAAAATATAGAAGATGAAAACGGTGTTCCATTCCAGATATTCTACGGAATTAGTGATAATTCACATAAGTTTTGGAGTATAACAAATGCCAGAAAAGTAATAGGTTATGAACCCGAAGATAACAGTGCTTATCGTTTTGCTGAACGTATAGCAGAAATTCTTAATCAGAAATAGAAATACTAAATTCCCACCTTAATTCCCGTTATGCCACATGTCACTTCAAACGAACTCACAAGAATTTGTCTCTCCGTATTTGATAAGCTAAATATCCCTGAAACTGAAGCAGAAATTGTTACGCGTTCTATGGTGGATGCTAATCTTGTTGGACACGATTCACACGGTGTAATCCATCTCCCAAAGTATGTAAAAGAGATAGAAGAGGGCCTTATTGTCCCTGGTGCTCCAATTGATAGAATTCAGGAGTCTGCTTCAATCTCTGTATTGGATGGTAACTGGGGTTTTGGACCTGTTATAGCAACACATGCCGTTGAATTAGCAATTCAGAAAGCAAGGCAAACTGATATTAGCACTGTTACTGTATCCCAATGTAATGAGATTGGAAGGTTGGCGGGTTATGTGTGTCTCGCATCTGAAGCGGATATGATAGGGATACTTATGGTTAACGACCATGGTGGTGGGACATGTGTTGCTCCATTCGGTGGTACAGAAGGAAGGCTTTCTACCAATCCAATAGCTTGTGCCGTACCAATGGCATCACAGAAACATATTGTTTTAGATATGTCAACGAGTGTCGTAGCATCAGGAAAGATACGCGTCAAACAACGATTAAATGAACCTGCCCCAGAAGGTTGGTTAATTAATTCCGATGGTAAATCTACAACTGATGTAGAAGATTTTTATAGAGAACCACCAGCATTAATATTACCGTTTGGTGGTATCGCAGCACATAAGGGTTTCGGTCTGAGTATGATTGTTGATATACTCGCAGGGGCACTATCAGAAGCAGGATGTAGTAGGAGTGAAGATGCACGTGTGGGTAATGGGTTGTTTGTGCTCGTTATTAATATTGCAAGTTTTAGGAAGTTTTCTGGGTTTAGTGCTGAAATTGAACGTTTTGTAGATTATCTAAAATCTGCCAAAACATCTGAAGGAGTTGACACAATATATATGCCTGGTGAACGGGGTTGGAATGAAAAACAGATAAGAGAACGTGAGGGAATTCCTGTTGATGAAGAGACTTGGGAACAAATCCAAGCGTTAATGTAGAATCAAATAGGTAAACTATTCAGCTGTTAGAGATTCACCTGTTTCCGAATGGAATAGATGTGCTTTGTTAATATCAAAACTCACTGTCAAAGGCGTGTTGTGTTGTGGTAAATTACCGATATTAGATTGTGCTACAAAATTGTTTTTCTCTGTTTTAAGATATAAGAGAGCATGGTTTCCAAGTGGTTCAACCAGTTCTACTTGAGTGATTACACGGTTTTTCCCATTTTCACCAATCTGGATATCTTCTGGACGTATACCTAACATGACTGTATCCTGAGAATGCGTATTCAATGTAGTTTGTAATTTCTGGTTTAATTCAATCGTGAAGTCATCGAAACTAAGTTGTTGTGTTCCATCATTTCCTGTAATCTTCGTTTGTATAAAGTTCATTGGTGGTGTACCGATGAAACCACCAACAAATTGGTTTTCAGGATTTCGGTATAACGTCCCCGGATCAGCAATTTGCTGTATTTTCCCTTCATTCAAGACTACTATTTGATCCCCCATTGTCATAGCTTCAACTTGGTCATGGGTGACATAAATCATAGTAGCATTCAACCGATCATGGAGTCGGCTGATTTCCATTCTCATCTGAACTCGTAATTTTGCGTCAAGGTTGCTTAAAGGTTCATCGAATAGGAATACTTTCGGTTGACGGACAATTGCTCTACCAACAGCAACGCGTTGACGTTCTCCGCCAGAAAGATGTTTCGGTTTCCGGTTCAAGAGATGGGAGATATTGAGAATATCTGCGGCTTCGGTAACACGTTGGTCAATTTCAGTCTTTGAGTACTTACGAAGTTTCAATCCAAAAGCCATGTTCTTATACACAGTCATGTGTGGGTATAGAGCATAGTTTTGGAATACCATTGCTATGTCCCTATCCTTAGGGGGGACATTATTCACAATTTCATCGTCAATGTAAATCTCACCTTCTGTAATCGGTTCCAAACCAGCTATCATTCTTAAGAGAGTAGACTTTCCACAACCCGATGGTCCAACCAGAACAGTGAATGACTCATCGGGGATGTGAAAATCAGCCTTTTCTACGGCAAGCACATCGCCTTCATATATCTTTGTAACATCTTTCAGATATACTTCTGCCATTATCTTGCCTCTGAACGTGTATGTAGGGAATTTAACAACAATGCTGCTAAAAATCCCATTGCAAAACCGACAATTAGTTGCCAAGTAAATACTTGCTTGAATAGGAAAGTAATGAGAGTCTCAGTTTTTCTCATCTTAATTCGGTCATAACCTTCTCCACCGGATGAAACTACCTTACTTTTACCTGTTCTACTACCGTATCCTTTCTTATATGTGCTGATACTGTAACGCCCCTTTGCTAAACCTGTCTTTTCATAAAAACCCTCTTTATCAGTATAAACAGTGAAAATCTCACCATTTGTGTTTTCTATTTCAACACGAACACCTTCGATAGGATTCTGTTGTGGAGATATATCTACAATATGTCCTCGTAATGTTGCTCCTGTTTCAATCCTACGACCAGCATCTTGACCGAATGAAATAGGAACAATCAGAGAAAAGCACAGACAGACAACAAAACTTAGAATTAGACTGGTTCGTATCATTTATTATTCTTTAGTGCCACTTTTGGATTCAACTAACTCTATAAATCTACTTAGGTCGGTATAGAAATCAAGCAAGTCTAATTATCAGTATTATCTTTATTTTTCCCACTGTTTGTAGGAGTCTGATCAACCTTCTTGAGATTCTTATCAACCAGTTCAGCGACTGCAGTTTCAACGTCAAAACCACCGAGATACGCCTTCTGAATAATGCCATCTCCATCAATAAGAAATGCCGATGGAATTGCTTTAACCTCAAAAAGAGTTCTAATCTTGCGATCTTCATCCCAATAGTGATGCCAACTCAGCTCTTCTTGTTGAATGTATTCTGTCAGAGGAGTCAATGACCTATCAAGACTTATGCCAATAATCTGAAACTTCTGATCCTTATACTTCTCATATGTCTTTTTGACTTTCGGTATTTCTGTGATGCATGGTCCACACCAAGTTGCCCAGAAATCAAGTAACACTACCTGTCCTTTGAAATCTTCCAAAGAAAGTTCTTCACCTTTCAAATTGGTAATCGTAATTTCTGGTGCGGGTTTACCTATCCAATTTGTTGGTTTGTTTATTGGACCAGGTGAGTTATTAGAAGTAGGATTACTGGGTTTAATTAACTTTGTCGCAGGTATCGACTTAGAATGTGGTCCGTGATGAGGATTCTTTAAATTTTCTTCAACCAATTCACCTACAGCAATTTCAAGTGCCGGACCACGTAAATCCGTTTTTCGGATTATTCCTTCACCATCAAGTAGGAAGGTTGAAGGAATCCCAGTGACCCCGTATTGATTAGCTATCTGTCCAAATGGATCATAGTGGTGTACCCATCCAAGGTTTTGTTCTTTAATGAATGTTTCAAGAGTTATTTGTGACTTATCCCAACTTATCCCAATAATCTGAAACTTTTTGTCTTTGTATTTATCATAGGTAGCTTTAACGTTTGGAAGTTCTCCAATACAGGGACCGCACCACGTAGCCCAAAAATCAATTAGAACAACTTGACCATGATATTTATCCAATGTGATTTCTTCATTATTCAAATCCATCACCTTAAACGCAGGTGCTGCTTTGCCAATCCATTGATTGGGTTGAGATCCCGGTAGTTGAGGCTTTGGTAACTCCCCAGTACGTAATTCTAAATCCATTTCAAGAATATCTTCAGCCTTCTTTGCCTGTGATCGTTTGTTATATTTTGGATGTTCAATCAAACTATTATAGGCTTCATCTGCCTTTACATGGTTCCCAACTTTATCATACGCTAAACCTAATTCCAATAGTATGGTTGGTACATATCGCGCATCTGAATCTTCCTTAAAAAGTGTTTCAAATACTACTATTCCTTCTTCTACCTTTTCCAACCGAATTAATGCATTTCCAAGATAATAATATATCTCATCAATACGTTTGTATTTAGGGTGGTTTTGGATAAAATTCTGTGATTTGGAAACAATATTCTCTAATACATCAGTGTCATTCTTATTTAAATTCTTTTTAGCGATGCTCTTTATTTCTTGATATTTGTATCCTATCTTTGCAGGACTGAGTTCTACTGCCTTTTCAACTGATTCAGCATTGGTGATGTTGTAGATATTACTAAGTAATAACATCATAGTAATGACACAAATACTACAGAAAGTATATCTTCTGTTAATTTTGTCAATGTAATTTTTTTGATTCTTGAATTGCATTTAAGCCTCCCAAATTTAAAAGAAAGCCAACAAGTGGACTGTCAATCCAAATATATAGTGAGTAATAAAACAAACTCTTACAAATGAAATTTCGGTGGGGTTATAAACCACACCCACCGGGACGAAGCTTTGGTTTGTATGATTTCTTCTATTAGGATTATATTTCAGTGAATTTTATTCAAGATGAGAACTGTTCATTTCTGATACAAGCTGTCTTACAGCATTCTCAAGTGCATTTCCCCGTAAGTTTGCATAACGGATAATCCCTTTATTATCAATCAGGTAAGTGGTCGGTATAGCTTGTACTCGATATAGATTTGCTATCTGACCACCATTATCATAATATTGTGGCCATGTGATACCTTCTTTATCTAAATATGTTGTAAGTTGGTTCAAATCTCTATCTAAACTAATACCAATTATCTCAAAGTTTTGATTCTTATACTTTTGATATGTGCTTTTTACAAACGGCATCTCCGCAATACAGGGTGGACACCATGTTGCCCAAAAATCCAGAAGTACTATTTGTCCTTGATATTGTGCTAAAGATAATGCCTCTCCATTTAGATTCACAACCTCAAAATCTATTGCTGGGTTATTTAGAAAGTTAGTTTGTGTTGATGCTTCAGACAATGCTTCAAGGGAACCTTTCCTATCGGATATATCAGTTTCAAGCAAGGTCTTGGCTGTATTAGCAAATTGACCATTCTTGTATTTAGCGTTATTGAGCAATTTGTAATATGCTTCATCTGCTTTGTCATGTGTTCCTATCTTGTCATAAGCAATTCCTAAATTCAGCAGACCAGGTTCAACTGATGGAGCAAGTGGATAGTAACGTATCAATTCTTCTAATACTTTTATTCCTTCCTCAGGACTATCAAACTCGACTAATACAGAACCTAAAATATAATATATTTGATCAACTTTATCGTATTTAGGATGTGCTTTGATAAAAGATCTTGATTTATCAATTAACACATTAGCGGTTGCTGTATCGCTTGTTGTTTGGAGTTGTTTCGAGATGCTGATGATCTCCTGAAATCCTTCACTCGCATTGAAACGTGTAGTGCCAGCAGACTCTATGCTTGAAGGAACACATGAGAGTGTTAACGTTGTTAATACTATGGTAGCAGATAGAAAACACCATCTTATGATTCCAACTAATCTATTATTTGATACCATCTTAGTCTCCTTTAAATTCCTATTGTTAGTTGATATTAGATAGCATTCTGGTAAGAATATCCAAGTAATAGTTTTATCTCTTCTGCTTGTACTTGTCTCAAGAATTCTGTAGTGTCAGAGGTTGGATCTTTTTCTGCTGTTTCACACAAATCAACGAACTGGAAACTATCCCAATTATCTTGAGATTCAATTGTCATTATAATCTGTGATAATGTGTCGGAAGGGTTTTGTATTTCGTTTGATAACGTCAGTACACTATCTCGTAGTGAAGGGAATATGGGGTGATCGCCAACTCTTCCAAACCAGTATTTTGAATTACTATAGTCTGGTTCACGTCGATGCATCAGCCCGTGCCAATAACTTCCTGTATCATTTGCAAGTGTTTGTGAAATTTCGTGAGATTCGTCCAACGCATCATTCCATAGAAACAAACCACTTTTGATTGCCTTAGCGTATGTATCATCTTTAACTGTTTGCCCTTGAAATAGATCTTCAAGCGATAGGTCTGCCAATGAATTTGTTAGTTCATCATTCCAAGCGTTCTCTGGTACAAGATTCGGCAATGGATTTCCTACCTCTAATTGTTCAATTACTTCCGAAATTGTTTTGGTATATTCTACAGCCATTCGTAACTCCTTAGTCTACATATCATTTTTCGGTTTAGTTTACCACTATTTTCTTGATATATCAAGGGTTTTGTCTATCCGTGTGTATATTGTCTTGTCGTTAATCACACGGATTAAATGACAATTTGAAATAATAATATGGTATAAATAGGTGTAAATTGTCTACACTATGGATTTCTTGAAAATCAGTGGTTTTCTCTATCAGATAAAACATACTATTCACAATACGAATGTTAGATTCGATTAGATTCCTTACATACTGGACAAGGATTCTTAATTGACACATATGTTTCATATTAATATTAAACTCAATAGAAAAATTAAGATTATGCACCCTTTTTCTTATGTTTTTTGTCATATATAATAAAGAAACATACCAATTAGCTAATAGAATTTTCTACTTAAACTATATAGTTTGTCTTGCTTGGAGATGAATGATGTCAGAAAACAACATTCAATTAATTCAACAGATCTTAGATGGGAAAGAAGAAGCATTTAGCACTTTAATTCAAAAGTATCAGAAAAGAGTGCATGCCCTGGCTTGGCGAAAATTGGGTGATTATCATCTTGCCGAGGATATTTCCCAGGACACCTTTATTCAAGTTTATCAAAACCTTTCTACACTAAAAAACCACAATCAGTTTGATGGTTGGCTTTATGTGATTGTCAATAGATTATGCATCAATTGGATAAATAAGCGGAGACTTACAATGCAATCAATTGAGGATACACCTGTTGAGGATTTAGAGGAGTCATATTATACGAATTACGAATTGGAACAACGTAAAGTTGAGAATATCAAACATTATAGTGAAATAGTGAAGGAATTACTTGAAAAACTCCCGGAAAGTGAAAGGACTGTAATGAGTCTATACTATCTTGGAGAAATGACAGCGAAAGAAATAAGTAAATTCTTAGGAGTTTCTGTTAATACAATTAAGAGTAGACTCCGTCGTGCGAGAAATCGTTTGAAACAGGAAGAAGCGATGATACGTGAAGCTATGACTCATTTTCAAATCTCACCAAGTATTACAGAAAATGTCTTACGGGAAGTATCCAAACTTCAACCTGCTCCACCCTCTGGTAGTAAACCGTTTATCCCATGGGTATTTGGTACCGCTACAGCTGCATTAATTTTACTATTGCTGGGAACTGGTACTCAATATTTTACCCGTTTCCAAAAACCGTTTAGTTTAGATAACCAATCTGAAATGTCAGTGGAAATTGTTGATACGGCTATAGTACAAGATATTGATACGAAAGTAGATCTCCGAAATCAGCAGGGGGATTTAACCGATGCTGTTGGTAAAGAGAATAATCCCGGTGAGAAAACAAATCAGACATCGGAAGACAATGGTGGAAAATCTGACAATAACCTGTTTGAGACTATTGTACATGATTCTCCTCAAATCCATCTTCCTGATGGAGCGAAAATAAGACTGGGAAAAGGTAAAATTCATCAGATTGCCTATTCACCTGATGGCACTAAGGTGGCAGTAGCAACGCAAATTGGACTTTGGTTATACGATGTAAAGAATAATAATAAATCATCATTCTTATTACCTCATAAATGCAGTGTAGAAAGTATAGCATTTAGTTCTGATGGGAAGTTATTAGCAACAGGAAGTAATGACAATCTCGTACGCTTATGGGATGTATCTACAGGCAAACAATTAAAGACGTTGATAGGACATACTGGAGAGATCTTTTCTGTAGTATTTAGTTCCAATGGAAATAAACTTGTAAGTACAAACATGGGGGACTTTAATCTATGGGATGTTGGATCAGGAGCACACATTAAAACAATTGAGCAATTTACCGGAGATTCATCATCGATATCATTCAATGATAATAACCTAATTCTTGCCGAGTTTCCAAACGGAGGATACAGAAAGATAATTAATGTTTCTAATCTTTCTACGGGGAAACAGATATGGTCTACAAAGAAATTCCAAAAGGATTTTAGACAAATTGCTATTAGTCCAGATGGTAAAAGAATTGCAGGTGCAAAAATGGATGGAATTGTGTACTTATGGGACATTAACTCAAACCAACATAGAAAAACACTTCAAGCACACAAAAATGTTGTAGATTGTTTAGCTTTTAGTCCGGATGGATCTACCTTTGCCACAGGGAGTTGGGACGATACCATACGTATTTGGGATGTAAAATCTGGAAGACATAGAAACACGTTGTCCGGACACAATTCATCAGTTTATCATTTGTCTTTCGGTCCAGATGACCTTACACTTGTCAGTGGCAGTACAGATGGAACAGTTCGATTGTGGGATGTTAATACTGGTACACATAAGAATGTAGGAACAGGACATATTCAGAATGTTTATAATATCTGGTTTAGTCCTGATGGAAAAACTCTTATAAGTAAGAGTTTCGGAGGATTGCACTTGTGGGATGTCAAAACAGGTGAACATAAAAGAACACTTAAAGGACATAGTAAACATATCATTTGTTTTTCATTTAATCCAGATGGAAAATCGTTTGCAACTGGTAGTGAGGACAAAACGATTCGTTTATGGGATTCTATTTCAGGTAACACTAAGAAAATATTAAAAGGACATACAGAGTCAATTTACCAGATTTCGTATAATCCAGATGGTAAGACAATTGCTACAGGTAGTAGAGATAAAACTGTACGACTCTGGGATACAAAGACGGGTTCACTTATACATACACTCGCAGGACATTCAGATATTAGTAATACAGTTATTGCCTTTAGTCCAAATGGGAAAATACTTGCCAGTATTAGTGAGAACACTATTATCCGACTATGGGATGTTGGTACTGGAGAACACCTAAAAACTCTTACAGGACATAAGACGAAAATTAGACACATTACATTCAGTCCGGACGGAAAGTTTCTTGCAAGTACTGGTGAAAGTCCGTCCGGGAAGATCCTTGCAAGTACTGGTGAAGAAGATGAAAGAAACGTTCGTTTATGGGATGTTTCAAGTGGTAAATCTAAAGAAGTGAATATGGGAGATATCTTCAAAACATATCAAGAAATGTTTAGCCCTGATGGGAAAACATTGGTGAGTTCGAGTATGACACATGAAATCCAATTTTGGGATATTGAAACAGGAAAACTGAAGAAGACATTAAGAGGACATTCCCAGTATGTTTCAAACATTTCATTCAGTCCGAGTGGAAAATACCTTTCAAGTTGCAGTTCTGATAAAACAGTTAGATTATGGGATATAAATACTGGAGAACTCATGAAAACATTTAAAGGACATACCTCTTACATCAGGGATGTCTTGTTTAGTCCAGATGGTCAAACTCTCGCAAGTGCAAGTTGGGATGGGACAGTGTTGCTCTGGGATATCTCCACAATCATTCATAATAAAGAGTTGGAAAAATACATAGACTAATAGTTATTCTGAAGAATAGGTGTAATGTTGATAATGTAATAGAGGTTTACAAATGATAAGAACAGTTATTTCTATGATTAGTATGTTATTTCTTGCTTTTCAAATCAGTATAAACAATTTGTATGCTCAAGACTACACACAGTGGCAGTTGCCAGAAGATGCCACTGCACGTCTTGGTAAGGGAAGAATCTTAGATATGGAGTATTCACCTGATGGATCAATTCTGGCTGTTGCTACTACAGTTGGTATTTGGATATATGATACTGACACATTTAAAGAACAAACGTTGCTACCAATGGAAGATCCTTATTCACAGAAGTTACATTTTAATCTTGATGGGTCTGTTCTTGCTGTTAAGGAAATACCAGGTGATAGAATTACATATTGGGATGTCACTTTGCCGAAAATGAAGAAAACATCAAGAAAAGAGAGTTATTTTCCTCATATTTCGACATTTAGTTCAGACGGTAACACCTATCTAACGAAGACTCTGAATGATATACATGTATTGGATTCAAAGACGAATACTTCCAAGCATATACTCAAAGGACATCAAGACTATATTGGTTGTTTGGCTTATAGTCCAGATAGCAAAATGATAGCAAGTGGTAGTGATGATCAGACGATACGACTGTGGGATGTTAAAACTGGGAAGCACATACGTACCCTCACAGGACATGAGAATCATATAACCAATCTTTCATTCAATCCGGATGGAAGCACTTTAATTAGTGTTTGCAAAGATATGACGATTAATTTTTGGGATATTGCCTCAGGAGAAGTAAAACTACAATTGGCTATTCAGGGTGTGATGACAAATAAGATTGAACCAAAAGCAAAAATAACCAAGGTATTTTTTAGTCCTAAAAAGAATATATTGGCTACCGTAGATGAGAACAGAACGATTCACTTGTGGAATACAACGACAGGTAAACTTAAATGCACTTTCTCCGATAATATACAAAATAAAGATAGTACTGAACATGCAAAAATAGTAAAAAATGTGTTATTTAGTTCAGATGAAAAATTAGTTCTTAGTTTAGTGAATGATCATGAAATTCGACTATGGGATATTATGTCAGGGAAACGTATAGTTTTCACCGGAAATATTGGACATCTAAAAAATGCTGCATTTAGTCCTGATGGAAAGACATTGGTCACGGGGAATTATATAGGTGTTATCCAAATTTGGGATATTGAGAGCCGTAAGAATATTAAGACTATTCCAAATATCAGAATAAGTCAGATACTTCATAATTATAGAGAATATAATACCTATAATATGGCTTTCGCCCAGAACGGAGAGAAATTCATCACTACAGAACTTGATGGAACTATATATCTATGGGATAACATTAAGAAACAATTGAGTACGCTAAGAGAACAAAACGGTAGGAAAGTTCTACCACTTAACAGTGTGTTGACGAGTCCTGATGGTGATACTATCGCAACATGGAGTAAGAGTGAAGATCACACAATTCAACTTTGGAATGCCGTTACAGGGAAACACAAACGGACATTAAAAGGTTATAAACGAGGGAATAAACGCGTAGTATTTAGTACGGATAGCAGTATGCTGGCGAGTTGGAGTTCATACGATGATACAACGATTCGCTTGTGGAATGTTGCTACAGGAAGACATAAAAAAACATTGAAAGGTCATAAGAATCTTATAGAGAGTGTGATTTTTAGTCCAAATGGAAACACACTTATCAGTCATGGTATGAATGGTACGATACTAATATGGGATGTTAAAACAGGTAAACACAAAAAGACTTTGATTGATAATGGATTAAATATTAAGTCTGGTACACAGGCAGTTTGGACGACGGTATTAGAGTTTAATTCAGATGGTGAGACTCTGGCTTCAGGTGATATTAACGGAATAATCCATCTCTGGGATGTATCTTCATGGACAAAAATGAAAACACTAAAAGGTCATGTTAAGGCTATTACGAGTATAAAATTTAGTCCCGATGATCATTCACTTGCAAGTACAAGCAAAGATGGAACTACCAGGTTGTGGAATGTTGACACTTGTAAGGAAAAACAAACTCTATCAGGATATGAAGGAACAACTTGGTATGTGTTTTTCTACCCCAATGGTTTACCGTTAGTATGTGAGGTTAATAAAAACCATATAAGTAGGTATAAAGAAATTGTGAATCTCTGGGATTTACGAAATGGAGAAAAAATAAAGACACTTTCTGGTCATTTATCCTGGATTCCGAGTATATCTATTAGTCGTGACGGTAATATACTTGCCAGTGTAAGTTTTGATGGTACCGTGCTTTTGTGGGATCTAACATCTATAATTCAAGAATTCGATGTTGAATAAGACTGTATTCATAATGTGTTAATATTTTTTGCTCAGATATGATGTCACTTTCACGAAAACCTGCACGAAGCAATTTTTCGACCCTTATTCTATAAGGGTTAATAAATAAACTTACCCTAATTCTTCGTGAATCACATACGTTAAATATTATATAACTTTATTTCTACACACATAATACTCCGCTGGTGTATTGTATTATTGACATAGATTACTCTCAAAAATATACTCTTCCTGACAGGACTTACGCAAATCACTCAAAAAATGAGGATAAAGGTTTTAGCGAGATCAACCAATTTATAAATCGGATTATTTTACATTGACAACTTTAGCAATAAATGTTATTCATGCTGAAGATAAGGTGATGTGACGAGATTCAGAGAGTATTTTGCTGATTCTTGCATCATTGTTTGGTTAACTCCCCTCTATGTTTATTGGTTTTGGTATCCCAAATGATGCTGATTCTATTGAGGACGATATGAGATGAAAAAAGCATTAAATGTCATAATTTTGTTTATATGTATTGTAGGCACTATTTGGCTATTTCGTTATCCTTCAGTACCAGATCTACTTGATGTGAATACGGCACAATTAAATACTCTGCAATGGCACTTACCAGATGGCGTGAAAGCACGTATCGGAAAGGGCACTGTAGAAGACATGGCGTATGCTCCAGACAGCACGATACTCGCTGTTGCCAGTTCTACAGGAACTTGGCTCTATGATACGAATAATGGAAATGAACTTGCACTCCTAACAAAGAACAGAGAAGGCACGAATTCTGTTGGATTCAGTCCTGACGGAAAAATGCTTGCCACCGCATGTGGAAACAATTTGGTTCGGGTATGGAATGTTAAAACCCGTAAACTGATGAATACTTTTTTTGGATTTAGAAGAGGTATAACAGGTATAACAGATGTCCATTTTAGTTCTGATGGGAAGACATTGGCAGGTTGGAGTCCTTACGGCATGCGTATTTGGGATATAGAAAAAAGTGTATTTAAACAGGATATGAATGTGCAATTAGAACGCCAATCTGATGTTAGATTCCACGCAGATAGGATATCAGTGGTTAAAGGAAGTCACAAGACAATCCGATATTATGATTTTGGTATTGAAACGAAGAAGGAAAAAAATGATATACAAGAAATAAAAGATGCACATAAAGAGAGTATGAATTGTGTAGCATTCAGTCCTGACGGGAAAATGATTGCATCTGGAAGCAGGGATAAGAGAGTCCGTCTGTGGAATGCTGAATCAGCAATATTACATAAGACCCTAAAAGGACATAGGAAGCCTATTGTGAGTTTAACCTTCAGTCATGATGGGAGTAGTATTGCAAGCATAAGTGAGGACAAAACAGTGCGTGTTTGGAATGTAGATACTGGAAGACGGAAGCACACTTTCAATGCAAATTCTGAACATCTGCATAGAGTCGTTTTCAGTCCAAACGGTAAAACATTAGCAAGTTCAAGTTTGGATGGAATTATCCACCAATGGGATCTAAAGAAAGGGAAACATAAGAATGCTATTGTTGGACATGGTAGTGGTTTTGCTTCAAAGAATATAGTGTTTAGTAAAGATAACATTACAGCTGCAACAACCTATGGAGATAATCACATAATTCTCTATGATGTAAACACACAAGAGGTAGAGGTAGTCCTCACGGGACATAAGAAACGGGTGAATTGTCTATCCTTTAGTTCAGATGGAAGAATGCTGGCAAGTGGAAGTCAGGATAAAACAATCCGGTTATGGGATGTTGCTACAGGAGAACATAAAAAGACACTAAGAGGACATTCTAAACAAATTTCACATGTGGTGTTTAAGGATACAGAAACACTTGTCAGTTACGGTGGTGATAAGAAGGTTCGCGTATGGGATGTTATTAAGGGAAGACAAAAGAATAGTTTTGAGGTAGGTGTATTTAGTCAGGATATCGGGTTCAGTAAAGATGGAAAAGTCGCATTATCGAAGAATAGGAAAGATCAATCATACTCCCTTTATCAGTGGGATTTAGACACGGGATCACATAAAACACTATCCAAACAGATTAAATACACAATTCAATATTATTTTAATATACCAGTCAGTTCTGATGGAAGTATGCTTGCATATTGTACTGATTTAGAAATTGTTGTGTGGGATGTTACTACAAGCAAAGAGAAAAAGATAATTCCTGAAGTAACAAGCTTATTTAGTTCGTTAGCCTTAGATTCAGAAGCTAAAATGGTGGTAAAGACAGATATTGATGGAATAATAAAGCTATGGAATGTTGATACTGGAGATAAAATAAATGAACTTAAGAATCAATACATAATAGATGGATATGGTAAAGATACTAAACGACAGATTCTTCAAATAGCAATCAGTCCTGATAGCACAATTCTTGTAGGTGGGCGTGCTGATGGTGTAATCAATTTATGGGATATTACGACTGGAAAGCGAATTAAGACTTTTATGGGTCATGTGGGTCATGTCACTAATCTAAAATTCAGTCCTGATGGACAAACGCTTGTGAGTTCTGGTAGTGACGGTACAACACTGCTATGGGATTTGACGGAGTTATCTCTGAAAAACAGTCTTGAGAACTTGTAAATGGCAACTCAAATTATATCAGTAATGCATTGTAATAGTGCTCTCCAAGGTTGTCGTATTCGTGTTTATGTAAAGGGGTATTACAAATGATAAAAACAGTACATCCAATAATTAGTTTGTTCCTTCTGATTCTTCAATTCGGAATAGTCAATATATATGCTCAAGACTACTCACAATGGGAGATACCTGATGGTGCCATCGCGCGTCTTGGTAAGGGCCGTATCAATGATATGGAATATTCCCCTGATGGTTCAATACTGGCAGTTGCTACAACGATTGGTATTTGGATATATGACACTGAAACATATCAGGAGCAGAAACTGTTTACCCGAAGTCATCAGGAAATGGAGAAAGTGAATTTTAACGTTGATGGAACAGTTCTTACAGGTATGGAAAGGTTCGGCAATAAAATCACGCGTTGGGATATTACTTTACCTGAAATAGAAAAATCGTCAAAAATGAAGCATGATTTTCCTCTCAATGCCTTATATAGTTCAGACGGGAGTACTTATGCAACTTTAAGTTTCAAGGATATTCATTTATGGGATTCTAAGACAAAAACTTCCAAACATAAACTTAAAGGACATGAAGGCTATATTGGTTGTTTGTCTTATAGTCCAGATAGCAAAATCATAGCAAGTGGGAGTAAGGATCAGACAATACGTTTGTGGGATGTTAAAACAGGGAAACATATACAAACTCTCACAGAACACAAAGATCAAATCAATTTCTTGTCATTCAGTCCGGATGGAAGTACGCTGATAAGTGTAAGCGCGGACATGACGATTAATTTTTGGGATATTGACTCAAGGGAACTAAAACTAACATTTGCAATTCAAGGTGTTATATCCAATCAGAGTATTAAAAAAGAAAAGATAAAAAGAACATTTTTCAGTCCGGATAAAAATCTACTCATCACTGCAGGTGAAAACAGAACGATACATTTGTGGGATACTTCGACAGGTAAACTGAAACATACTTTTTCTGATCTTCAAGATGACAGTAAGAAAACAGGTTATAAAAAAGAGATTGAAAATGTTCTATTTAGTCCAGATGGAAAATCCATTCTTAGTTTGGTTAACGATTATCAAATTCGAATGTGGGATATAGCAACAGGGAAACGTATAACTTTCACAGGAGATACCCATTACCTTACGAACGCAACTTATAGTCCAGATGGAAAAACGCTGGCAACTGTAGAATATCCAAGTGGAATTCGTATATGGGATATTAGGACTGGGAAACTTAAGAGGACTATTTCAAATTTTAATCCCAGATATTCTTCTCATAAAACGGAGTATGATACCTATGATATTGCTTTCACACCTAATGGAGAAAAAGCCATCATTTCAGAATCGAACGGAACTTTATCTCTGTGGGATACCGGTACGAAACGGTGGCACACACTAATTCGGAAGACGAAGGGTTCTAAACGCACATGGCACCAGAATGTAATGCTGAGTCCAGATGGAGAAACAATAGTAAGTTGGAATGCAAGTAAGGATGGGGTAATTCGGTTTTGGAATGCAACCACAGGTGAACACAAGCGAACAATAAAAGACCATATCGGACCGATTAGGAGTGTGGAATTTAGTAGGGATGGCAGTCTACTCGCAAGTTACAGATTTTCTGATGAAGATAAGTCGATCCGTTTGTGGGATGTTGCTACCGGCAAACACACACAAACGTTCTCAGGTCATAAAGATCGAATAGGTAGTGTGGTATTTAGTCCAGATGGAGAAACACTTATCAGTGGAGGACATTACGGAACGATCCTAATATGGGATGTAAGCACAGGAAAACATAAATTTCTCACGGATCAAGGGGTAGATACCAAGCGTAATACACATTATAATTCGAAAATGGTGTTAATGTTCAATTCAGATGGTAGTAAACTTGCTACCGGTGATAAGAATGGAATTATCCGTATATGGGATGTTTCTACATGGAAAGAAGATCAGACATTAGAGGGGCATGCAAACGCTATTACCAGTATAGACTTTAGTCCTGATGATCGTTCAATAGCAAGTACAGGTAAAGATGGAACAGTCCGTTTATGGGATATAGATACCGGACAACAAATACAATCAATTTCTTGCCATAGAAATGTGTTCTGGTATGTTATGTTTTACCCTAACGGTTTACCATTGGCAACAGAAGTCGCCGGGATGAATTCATTTTACGATAGCGAGATTATTAACCTATGGGATTTACGTACTGGAGAACGGATAAAAACACTCGCTGGACATTCAGGAGATATTACGGGTTTATCTTTTAGTGATGATGGTAATACGCTTGTCAGTACAGGTTTTGATGATACAGTGCTTCTGTGGGATCTCTCTTCTATAGTTCAAGAGTTTGATGTAAATAGTGCTATTTCTGATAAGTAAGGTCTCTTTAATGGAGTATAACTTGCCTTTTGAGTTATTAACTTAGCACTAACATCTACAGTATAGCACATACAAAATTGGTAATACTGATTAAAGAGGTGCTAACAGGAAATACATAAGATGATGAAATTACTGATACTCAAAATACTACTATTATTTTCTTCTACAATATTCTATCCAATTTGTGGTTTTGCTCAGGACACACATCAAAATCTTCCCATAGGAGCTAAGCTGGTAATCAATATAAATAGAGATGCCAAAGTTCGTATAAAAAGGGATAAAAGCAATCCAAACGGAACAGGTATTATTCTGGACTGGGATATAGACGCAGATAGAAACAAAGACATGTACATTAAATTTCCATATGCAGTGCATAATGTTATATACAGTCAGGATGGAGAAACGCTTGCATCTACAAGTAATCGGGCACCAATACACCTCTGGAATGTGTCTTCAGGTAAGTATAAACATACGCTTCCAAAGTATACTGCTGATGTTATAAATGTAGAACAAGAAAGTAATTGGTTATCACACCCACATATACCACTTCATGAAATACCGTTTGGTTCTAACATCACGTTCAGTCCTACAGGAGAGCAGTTTGCAAATGGGAGTAAAGATAAAACTATCCATGTGTGGAATACTGCTAAAGGACAACCATTAGATTTTATTGGTCATACAGGATATATCTCAAGTGTAACATTCAGTCCAGATGGACAGATAATTGCAAGTGGAAGCACCGATAATACTATCAGGTTATGGCAGGCAGCCACAGGAAAATCTGTTATGACTATTACAGGACATGAAGATTATATTTCCAGTTTAGCTTACAGTCAGGATGGAAAAATACTCGCAAGCGGAAGTGGGGATAGTAGAATACTTTTATGGGATGTCACAACAAGAGATATAAAACAGCTAAAACCCCTAAAAGGACATATAGGTGGAATCTATACTTTACTATTCAATGCAGATGGTACAATGCTATTAAGTGTGGGGGTAGATGGAACTGTCCGTGTGTGGGAAGTCTCAACAGGAATACAAAAGTATATGCTGAGTGGACGTAAATATACAAACTGGGGTGTTACCTTTACACCGTATGGAAAAATTTTAGCTTGTGATAGTGATATCTTTCTGGTTCGAATCTGGGATGTTACCACAGGAGAGCGAATCCAAACTTTTACCAATGAAAGATCTGGTAACTATAGTTTGGCATTTAGTCCGGATGGTATGACACTCGCTTGTGGAAATAGTAGTAGTGAAGTGATTTTATGGGATCTCTCACCTTTAGTCAGTATAGTCGATGACAAAAAATAGTGTCAATAAAGTTAAAAATTGTAAAATTGTAATCAATACACTTTAGTTTTCACCAAAATCGTTTGTTAATGGAGCACCATTCATGAAATCAAGACTATCTCTGATTTTACTAATTCTCGGTATCATAGGAATCTTTGTGTTTCTTAGTCTTGTTTCAATATTGAAACATCCAGATACTATAGTTGTAAACTATCCACAATGGCATCTCCCTGAAGGCGTGAAGGCACGTATTGGTAATGGTAAGATTACGAAGATTGTATATTCACCAGATGGTAAGTTGTTAGCGGGAATAAGTTCCATAGGTGTTTGGTTATACGATGTTTATACAGGAACACCTCAAACCTTATTAACAGGTCACTCAGACAAAATTAATGATGTGACATTCAGTCCTGATGGCAAAGACCTTGCGAGCACCAGTGAAGATGGAAGTATCCGGCTATGGGAGGTTAGTACAGGTAAACATAAAAGGACTTTTATTGGGGGAAGTTTTGGTTATAATAGTGTTTCATTTAGTATGGATGGTAAGATACTCATATCTGCTGGTTTATTAGAACTAAATTCATGGAATATAGCAATGGGTGTCAGTATTCAGACATTTGAAGGACAATTTAGTACCTCAATCAGAGGTAATTCATTTAATCCAGATGCAACAATGTATGCGGGTGTAGGTAAAGAAAATTCTGTTGTATTATGGGATGTTGGCACAGGTAAGACAAAACAAACTTTTAAAGGCCACAAAGAAAAAATTTGGAAAATACTGTTCAGTCCGGATGGAAGAACGCTTGCAAGTCAGGAATTTGGAAATGTTGTATATCTATGGGATGTTGCAACTGGTAAACATATCAACACAATTACCGGAAAGGAGAAGTCTATATCCAGTATATCTTTTAGTCCAGATAGTAAAATACTGGCAATTGCCAATAAGGATAAAACAATCAATTTCTGGGGTACAGACACAGGTGAATTAATACAAAGCATCAAAGTTCGTAAATTATACCTTTCAAGTTTGGTATTTAGTCCTGATGGTAAAACACTTGCTGGCGTAGGTAGAAACAACTTTTTAGAACATAGTATCCAGATGTGGGATGTATCAACCGGTAAGAAAAAGAAAACAACTATAGAACATAGTATAACTCCTTCATCTATGGCATTTAGTCCGGATGGAAGATCATTAATCACTGGCTCAGAAGATGGTAGAATTATTTTATGGAATTCGGATACAGGGGATTATGTTCAAGCATATAAAAGACATAAGAGTAATGTCAGGAGTATTGCATACAGTCCAGATGGAAGAACTGCTGCAAGTGTAAGTATGGATAAAAAAGTTCAATTATGGGATACCGCAACAGGTAAGAAAAAGAAGACCTTACAAGCGCATGAATCGTCTATCAGTAGCATGTCGTATTCTCCAGATGGAAAAACGCTTGCATGTGCGGGTACTGCAATTCGGCTTTGGGATATAGCTACTGGGAAAAAACTGAAAATTCTACAAGCAAACATGGGACATACCACTAAGGTAGTTTTTAGTCCCGATGGACGTATTCTTGCCAGTTTGGATAGAAAAAAGGATGAGCTCGGGACAATCCGTCTGTGGAATATTTCTAATGATAGACATCGACAAATCCTAACCAAGAAGGGGATTGGTGTTATATTTCGTTGTCTTAACTTCAGTCCGGATGGTAAGACTCTTGTTACTGGCGGTGGATTAAAAAACGGTGCTATCGAATTCTGGGATGTTAATACTGGTAATCATAAGATGTCAATTAGTTTAGAAAAAGCGGTTTTTGATATTTCTTTCAGTTCTGATGGAAGTCTACTTGCAAGCGTAGGACTGGATAATCATATACATCTATGGAATGTTGAATCGGGAAAACTAATGAAAACCCTTATTGGGGATTCTGTATATATTGATAGGGTAGAGTTTAGTCCGGATGGAAACACACTCGCCACTAAAGGTCTTAGTAACACCATTCTGCTATGGGATCTAAAATCTATCATGAAATAAACTGAATAACTAGAAATCAAAAGGAAATAATATCGTGGAAGGATATCTAATTGGTTTTTGTGTAGGAATAGCTGTAGGATACAAAGAAATTAAAATTGAGAAGTAGCTACGGAATGCGATAGTTGACAAAGAAATTTCAATTCAAAACAGAAATGGCGAGAGTATGAACGTTGATGAACTACTTGAATTGTTCCAAAGAAAATATTAAAAGGTTTAAACCGATGACATTATCAAACTGTTTAGTAATTGTATAATGGTGGGAATGCAAGTCTCTATCATTAACCATATAAAATTCTACCTATAAGCACTGATAATTTCTGTTCAATACATACATAATAATTATGAAATACAACATACATATAATATTCATTCTCCTTGTCTTTTTTCCTTCTATTTCTCTTAGTCAAGTTGAGAATCATGTTGGCGGACACTGGGAAGGAACAATTGAAATTCCTAACCAACCCTTGAACATAAAGATAGGCCTTTCAAAGAAAGATGGTAGTTGGACAGGCACCATCGACATCCCCGCTCAAGGGGCAACAGGATTATCGTTAACCGACTTTCATATAGATGAAACTAAAGAAATGCCCACTATAAAATTCTCTATTAATGGTGTGCCGGGGAATCCTACCTTTGATGGTCAGCTACAAGAACAAACCATCAAAGGAAAATTCACACAAGCAAGTTTTACCTTCGATTTTCATCTTTCACGAAAGAAATTTACCCCACCATCCAGACCGCAAGAACCGAAACCACCTTTCCCATATAATATAGAAGAAGTTGAATATAAGAATGGGATTGTTAATCTTGCTGGTACGCTAACCTTACCCAATGATGATGGTCCTTTCCCTGCTGTACTACTCATCACTGGAAGTGGTTTGCAAGATAGAGATGAGACGATATTTGGTCATAAGCCATTCTGGGTAATTGCCGACTACCTCACCCGAGCGGGTATCGTAGTACTCAGAGTTGATGATCCCGGTTTCGGCAAATCAACACCACATCCTAAATCACCTACTACTGCTGATTTTGCGACAGATGTAGAAGCCGGTGTTGCCTTTCTGAAAAAAGATGAGAGAATTGCGTCTGTGGGGTTGATAGGACACAGCGAAGGTGGAGCAATTGCATCTATTGTTGCAAGTCGAAATGATGATGTTAAGTTTATAGTACTCCTGGCTGCACCGGGAGTAGTCGGATCGGAACTTCTCAGAAAACAGAACGAGCGGATATTCGATGCTATGGGGTTTGAAGACGAACGTAAGATAGCATCATTGTCGTTACTTGATAACCTATTTACAATTTTATCATCTGATGAGTCTGATGAAAAACTGCATCCGCAGGTGAGTATAATTGCACGTAAACAGTTTGAGCTAAACGGTATACACCCTGACAAAGTAGATGAAAGTATGATACAGGCATCAGTCAAACAAGCACTAAATCCATGGATGCGATATTTCTTAACCTTCAATCCAAAACCATATTTACAGAAAATAAATATACCTGTATTAGCTCTTAACGGTGAACTTGATGTACAAGTGGATACTGAACAAAATATCAATGCTATTGCAAAAACACTTGAACAATCTGGAAATCAGAACGTTACAATCCACCGTCTACAAGGTCTAAATCATCTTTTCCAAACAGCGAAAACAGGTTTGGTAGATGAATATGCTGTAATTGAGGAAACCATTTCACCAGAGGTATTGAAAATCATAAAGGACTGGATACTGTCTGTTACACAATGAGTAAGTTGAATTATCAAATCTCATAACGCTATCATACTTTACATTGATATTCACTTTCTTTGTCTGGTATACTTGTTATACACTGAACAACAAGACCCCGAAATAAAAATTTCACTATTATTCGTTGACGTTTTGCTAAGAAATATTTTGCTAAGTTTGATTAGGTATTAATTTATAAAAACCCAATCTCTATCACTATAATTTCCTTTAACACCTTCCGATTATCACTTTAAGGTCAACAACGACTATGCCCCGTACAAAAAATATATTCCTATTTCTACTTACGGGTATAGTTTTCTTTCTGTCTGTCACATACATTGCAGATTCCTTTAGCCAGTCCTATCAACGGAAAAAGTCATTTACTGATAAGCAGACTACTCAGAAAAACCAACCCTCAAGTCTTAGGTATGATCCTCAAAGACCGAGTGGTTATAATTCTCGATCCTCAACTTTAAGTAGTCCTTGGAAACATACCTCTAATCTTCCGCTTGTAATAATTGATACAGATGGTAAATGGATTCCAAATGAACCTAAAACTTCTGCATGGATGAAGATTATATATGATGAATCAGGTAGTCGCAACGGTTTGAATAGTTCTCATATACATTTTGAGGGAAAAATTGGAATAGAGATCAGGGGACAAACATCCCAAATGTTTCCAAAGAAACAGTATGGGATTGAAATTCAAGATGATACTGGTAATGATAAAGATGTTTCTCTTCTTGGAATGCCTGCCGGATCGGACTGGGTCTTAAACGGACCATATACTGATAAGACTCTCATGCGAAATTATTTAGCCTATGAGTTCAGCAATCGTATCGGTAGATATGCAACCCGTACCAGATTTGTTGAAGTATTCCTCAATACAAATAAACAAAAAGAGATACAAACACAACATTATGTTGGTGTATATTTACTCATAGAAAAAATAAAACGAGGAAAAAACAGAATTCCAATTCAATCATTAAAGCCAACACACACAAAATCTCCAGAAATATCAGGGGGTTATATTATAAAGATTGATAAAAGGGATCCTCAGGAAACTTACTTTTTTACAAGACGAAGAACAGAAATAAAGCATGTATATCCGAAAGGACACAATATGCCATATATGCAAAGAATGTGGATAAAGAATTATATGGATAAATTTGAAAGTGCTTTATCAGGACCTGAATTCAAAGATCCTCACTCTGGATATGCGAAATACATTGATATAGATTCTTTTATCGACCATTTCATTATCAATGAAATGTTTAAGAACACGGATGGATTCAGGATTAGTGCCTATATGTATAAAGATAGAGGCGGTAAATTGAATATGGGACCTGTATGGGATTTTAATTTATCTATGGGAAACACTGTCATACATGAAGGGTGGCGAACAAATACATGGTTGATATATACGAATCCTGTACCGTTTTGGTGGCACAAATTATTAACAGATCCTTCTTTCAAAATGAAGCTTGTCAAGAGATGGAGAACCTTACGAAAAAATGTAATTTCTAATTCAGCCATTCTTAACGAAATTGATCGGACTGTAGAATACTTATCAGAAGCCCAAGTACGTAACTTTGAAAAATGGCGTATACTTCCACACACCCTGTTCGCCAATCCTGGACCAGGTGCTCCAACATATCAAGGACAAGTTGATGACGTGAAGACGTGGCTCAAAACACGTTTAAAGTGGATGGATGAAAACATCGAAAAGTTACCGGGTAGACCCCAATATGTACAAAGACGACGATATTAATTATGTAAGTAATCAAAATCTAATGAAGGTAACTATAGCTTTCAAGTAACTTTCAATACTATTGAAGAGAGATTTATGCAACCGTTACTACCTGAAATAGCGTCTTAAAACAAAAAGATATGTAACCTGTACGAATTGCCGTTTCCAACACGGCTTAGAGTAAACGAGAAATTATAGTTTTCGTTAATTTGTGTGAAAATAATTGTAGATGTTTCTATGAATTTTTGAAGAAAAACTAATAACTAACAACCACCTCAAGGATAAACTATGCAAACCCCTCAACATAATGACCAAATGGATGCCGACGATGTTGCTGCTATTGATGAACTCGGCAAAGTATATAGTGAATTAAAAAGTACGCTCCACAAGATCATCATTGGTCAAGAGCAAGTCATTGAGAACTTAGCGATCTGTCTTTTTTCTCAAGGACATGCACTACTAATGGGTGTACCAGGATTAGCAAAAACTCTATTAGTGAGTTGTTTTGCAGATACCATGGCGTTGTCATTCAGCAGAATCCAATTTACCCCCGATTTAATGCCTATGGATATTACCGGAACAGATATTTTACAAGAAATCCCCGGTGGAAGACGGGAGTTTGAGTTCGTCAAGGGACCACTATTCGCAAATCTGATTCTTGCTGATGAAATTAATAGAGCACCTTCGAAGACACAGGCTGCTATGCTTGAAGCAATGCAGGAATATAAGATTACTGTTATCGGTAGAACATACCAACTGGATCCACCTTTCTTTGTACTTGCAACACAAAATCCAATTGAACAGGAAGGGACATATCCACTACCAGAAGCACAATTGGATAGGTTCATGTTTCGTATTGAAGTTGATTATCCTGATCGTGTGGAGGAAATCGAAATTGCAAGAACAACAACCGGTATGGCTTTACCCACATTGGAAAATGTAATTACCGGTGAGCAAGTCTTGGCATTTCAGAATCTTGTACGTCGTGTTCCTGTACCGGAGCATATCTTTGAATTTGCTGTGGATTTAGCAAGAAGTACACGTCCAAAAGGAGATGCCGCACCAGAATGGTTAAAACCACTTGTGGCATGGGGAGCTGGTCCACGGGCTGTTCAATATCTAATACTTGGCGCAAAAGCACGTGCAGCACTAAGTGGAAGTTATATGGCACGACTTGAAGATATCATCGCAGTTGCAAACCCTGTTTTAGGGCACAGAGTTATCACCTCCTTCGCTGCCGAATCGGAGAACATTACCAGTGGAGACATCGTTGAACGTCTTATAGAAGAACTCTCTGAGAATTAAGATCGTTCTGTGTTCTTTTTTATTCTAACGAATATCGCTGAAGGTTAAATCTCTTATTCTTCTGGTTCCGTTGAAGCAGTAGACACATGTTCTTCATAATGGTGTATCCAATCCAATATGAAATGGGATAGATCAATGATTGTTACGCCTTTCCAAGTACGTTGAGTATGTGTCCTTAACTCATTGGTGCTGCGATTACTTTATTCTCTGAAATATGTTACGTATCCATTGGCAATCGTTTGATATTAGTGTGTTTTTACCGGTTAAGACATTCTCAGAGGCGAAATTGTGCTGAATCCTTTGAATGCAAGTGGGGTATCTGTGTTACCTGGTGGTTCCTATAAAACAGATATTCACAGAGTGTTAGCACAAAGCTAAGTATTCATAGCAAATACTCTGATAGTATTTCTTCTGCATCTGTTGTGATAAACATCAAGAGTTCTACCGAAACAATCACCAGTACAAAAACACCAAGACCTTCCCAGCTGACACCTCCGATATAAACACCAACTCCTGATAATAGTATGTAGAGGTACCGAATCCATTTACTTTTAATATTTTCTTTCTACAGATTACAAGAGACCGATAATATAGTAAACATCCAACGCCAATTGTCTCTATTGATAGAAGCGATGAATTGCACAACGAGTAGTGTGATTGAAAGCATTTGTAAACATGTTGTTGATCAAAGATGCAGAGAAACTTCTATGAGATGGATTGATGATGGCATTAATTCCAGGCTGGAGCTGAGATGTATAATAAAAAATGATACATGGGAAGAATATTGGTATTCAGATACAATAGCAATGTAAGATTTAGTAAAAAAATGTTTACACACCACCACTATCATACTTTACATTGATATTACACTTCTTAGTCTGGTATACTTGTAACACACTGAACTACAAAAGACCCCATAATAAAAAATACACTATTATTTGTTGAAGTTTTGCTAAGATATATTTAGTTAAGTCTGATAAGGTATTGATTTAAAATAAACCAAATCTACCTCATTTTCTTATAGCACCTTCAGAATATCACATTAAGGTCGACAACGACTATGCCCCGTTCAAAAAATATATTCCTATTTCTTCTTACAGGTATCGTTTTCTCGCTATTTGTTATATACATTGCTGATACCTTCAGCAAGTCCTATCAACGGAAAAAGTCATTTAATGAGAAACTAACATATCAGAAGAATCGATCTTCAAGTCGTATATATTTTCCTCGAAGACCAAGTCGTTATAATTCTCCTTCCTCACCTTTAAGTGGTCCTTGGAAACACACCTCAAATCTTCCTCTTTTGATAATTGATACATACGGTAAGAGGGTACCGAATGAGCCAAAAACTTCCGCCCAAATGAAAATTATATTTGATGAGTCTGGTAGTAGGAACGGTTTGAATAGTCCTCATATACATTTTGATGGAAAAATTGGCATTGAAACAAGAGGACAAACATCCCAAATGTTTCCAAAGAAACAGTATGGGATTGAAATCCAGGACGATAACGGCATTGATAAAGATGTCTCTATACTTGGAATGCCGGAAGGTTCGGATTGGGTGCTAAACGGTCCATATAGTGATAAGAGTCTGATGCGAAATTACTTGGCGTATGAGTTTAGTAATCGTATTGGTAGATATGCAACTCGTACCAGATTTGTGGAAGTTTTCCTCAATTCATATAGTGATAAGGAAATAGATGCGCGACATTATGTCGGTGTATATCTGCTAATAGAGAAGATCAAGCGGGGTAAAGACCGAGTACCTATTCAATCTTTAAAACAAACACATAAAATGCCTCCTGAAATAACTGGTGGTTATATGTTGAAGGTTGATAAACATGATCAGCAAGAGACTTTCTTCTTAACAAATCGTGGTACACGGTTGGCTTATGTATATCCCAAAGAACGCAATATGTCCCTGCAACAAAAGCGATGGATTCAAAGATATATGAACGATTTTGAATATGCTTTAACAGGAAGCGATTATAAGGATTCTAATATTGGATATGCAAAATACATTGATGTTGATTCTTTTATAGATCATTTTATAATCAATGAATTATTCAAGAATACAGATGGATTTCGTTATAGCACATATATGTATAAAGATAGAAATGGTAAACTGAATATGGGACCAGTCTGGGATTTCAATCTATCTATGGGGAATACCGTTTTTCATCAAGGTTGGGAAACAGATTCTTGGTTGACATATACAAACCCTATACCATTCTGGTGGCATCGCCTCCTCACGGATGATAACTTTAAAAACAAACTTGTGAAAAGATGGAAAACATTACGCAAGAATGAACTATCGAATTCTGCATTACTTGACGAAATTGATCGTACCACAAAATATTTATCAGAACCTCAGGAACGAAACTATCAAAGATGGCCCGTATTACAACATGCTCTTTTTGGAAATCGCGGTCCAGGTTCACCAACCTATCAAGGACAGGTAAATGACATGAAGAATTGGCTCAAAAAACGTTTAGTATGGATGGATATAAACATCGAAAAGTTACCGGGTAGACCCCAATATGTACAAAGACGACGATATTAATTATGTAAGTAGTTAAAGTCTAATGGATGTAACTATCAATTTTCGGTAACTTTATATACTATTGGATAGAGAATTATGCAACCATTACTACCTGAAAAAGCGTCTTAACACTGAAAGATATGTAACCTGTGCAAATTTCCGTTTCCAACACGACTTAGAGTAAACGAGAAAAATGTAGTTTTCGTTATTTAGTGCGAGAAAGATTGTAAAGGATAATACATTGATCTTATGAGGCACGTTGGGACGAAATGTTAATAGTATACGTTTCAAACCAAATTGGCTTTTCTTAAAGGATTTTGATTACATAAGTTCTCTCAGTCTATAGAATTACATGACTAAATCATCACCATTAGAAATATGCTCAGCGGTCTAAAGAGACAACTATCAACTAATAACTAACAACTAATAACTAACAGACAACTATGGCTATACAGCTAAAACGAGAATACCTTGATCAGACAGTCCTTGAACGCCTCTCATCTTTAGAACTGCATGCCCGTTTGCCTATGATCGGAAGTGTGGCAGGGAAACATCGCAGTCCCATTCGGGGTTCAAGTCTTGAATTTGCTGAATATCGAAAATATGTACCCGGCGACGATACACGAAGACTTGATTGGCGTGCCTATGCACGAAATGATCGGTATTATATTAAAGAGTTTGAAGCAGATACAAACTTACGTCTATGCCTTATTGTTGACACCAGCGGGTCAATGGGATTCGCGAATAATGGGATGAGTAAACTTGATTATGCTCGACGTATCGGTGGTACATTAGCATATATTGCTGCACTTCAAGGTGATGCAGTTGGACTTTATTGTGCTGGTGAACAATTTCATAAAGAAATTCCACCAAAACGGAGTGCAACACATCTTGGGGCTGTACTTGATGAACTTGGCTCTGTGGAACCTGCAGGTGAAACCGGGTTAGTCGATATACTCCACGAAACGGCAGAACGTGTACCACAACGCGCTATGATTATTATTCTATCTGATCTATTCATTGATCCTGAGGAAGCTCGAAATTGTTTTGAACATCTCCGATTTCGTAAACATGATGTCGCTGTTTTTCATCTAATGGAACAAAACGAACTTGACTTTGAATTTGACCGTCCCATGCGTTTTGTTGATTTAGAGGGTGGAGAACCAGTATTAGCAGATCCTCATATCATTGGAACGCAATATCGAAGAGCAATCGAAACTTATATACAAAGTATGGATGAAGTCATACGTGATACAGAGATAGACTACCACAGGGTAAATATAAATG
Organism: Candidatus Poribacteria bacterium; assembly: GCA_022394755.1. Taxonomy (GTDB): domain Bacteria; phylum Poribacteria; class WGA-4E; order WGA-4E; family WGA-3G; genus MSPOR6. Next base: position 30,906 of record JAGFCA010000030.1, on the reverse strand, counting down.
ATGATTACGGAGACTTACTGGCACGATTCCTTTTAGGACGGACTCCTAAAAAGCGATAAGTGTGGAATTGCTATCAGCCATCGGTATTCTACTTTAGGTTTGCATTAACAACGCAAACTAATACCATTTCAAATTAATAATATGTCATTACAAAATTTCTATGGAATTGAATATTATTGGAAGCTATCTTCTGTAGGCAGGGAATGCCTTATGGCATTCATACCCGGGGAATGACAAATGTCATTCATACCGTTGATTTCTTGATTCCAGATCTCCGAATCCCGATTCCTTGTATTTCCAAAAGCCTCGGAGAGGCGAAAGGTGTGTAGAAAACATCCTTATACGGCTACTACTAAAGCCCCAGAGGGGCGAAATGTCTGTAGAAAATAGTGGAACCCTACCAATCAAGCCCAGAGGGCGAAATGTGTATCGCATAAAACTGTCCAAACTATTGTAAAATATATCGATGACAAACAATACAAGAAGTAATCAGCCAAACTATTATGATATAGAAAATGCTTGCATCTCACATCAAGAAAATACGAACAGAAGGATAATTACTGAAAACTGACAACCAATAACTAAAATCTAATTATGAACTTCCTACAACCACTCACACTTTTAGCACTGCCTTTAATACTGCTACCAATAATTATACACCTAATCAACCAACGGAGACACCGAACCGTCCCTTGGGCAGCAATGATGTTTCTTATTACAGCAAAACGGATGAGTAAAGGTATGGCGCGACTACGTCATATCCTGATTTTACTCATGCGCACATTGGCTATTGCAGCACTCATCTTTGCAATCAGTCGACCATTATCAGGTGGATGGCTCGGTAGTATTGGTATGACAAAACCTGATGTCACTATGGTGATACTTGATAGATCTGCAAGCATGGAGACCCAAGACCTACAAGCGAATGAATCAAAAAGAACTACAGCACTCAAAAAGTTAGCAGATCTACTCAAACAGGGGGATTACGGTAACAACCTTGTCCTTATTGATAGTGCAACTGGGAAACTTCAAGATGTTGATTCACCAGATGCATTACTAAGCCTTCCCATGACACAAGCAAGTGCAACTACTGCTAATATTCCCACAATGCTCGAAACAGCATTAACCTATTTAAAAGCAAATAACTCCGGACGTGCAGAAGTATGGATATGTTCAGACCTCAGAGAGAATGATTGGGTAGTTAATAGTGGTCAATGGGATGCATTACACAACGAATTTACACAGTTAGAAGGTATACATTTTTTCCTATTAGCTTATTCTGAAATACCTGAAAACAACCTATCCATTAGGGTTAATAACATACAACGATGGCAACGTGGCAACGATGCTGAACTTATTCTTGATATAAGAGTACGTACAGAAGGCTATAAGAGTGGCATACCTAAGATCCCAATTGAATTTGATATCAATAACGTCCGTTCAGTCGTGGAGGTGGAACTTGATGCACGAGGTGCATCTATACAAGGACACCGAATACCAATTGAAGGAACACTCACAACGGGTTGGGGGTCAGTTGGACTGCCCGGGGATTCAAACCCGTTGGATAATCGATTCTACTTTGTATTCTCTGAACCACCTATAAGGAAAACCGTAATTGTTAGTGATAATGCGAACACTGGTGAAGCCTTCCGTCGTGCTTTGGCTATTCCAACAGATTCTCGACTGCAACACCAAGCGGATGTTATCCCTGTAGAACGTGTTGCTGAGATTGATTGGGAAAACACTGCATTATTAATATGGCAGGCAGCTTTACCTAATGGATTAGTTGCTGAACAGATACAAAACTTTATAAATGATGGAAAAGCGGCTGTTTTCTTCCCTCCAAGTAAGACTGCAGGTTTTCAATTTTATGAATCACAATGGGATGAATGGAATAATGCCGATGGCGGTAATTCGTATGAGATTTCATGGTGGCGTGGTGATACTGATATATTAGCTCATGTAGATAGTGGTGATCCACTACCCTTAAACGAACTACGTACATTTCGTTATCGTACACTTCAAACGCAGGGAACAACCTTAGCAAGATTCAGCAATGATGCACCTCTTTTATCACATATACCAACAGATCGGGGGGCAGTGTATTTTTGTAGTACTTTACCAACCGCACAATACTCATCTCTTGAACGTGATGGAATAACATTCTATATCATGCTGAATCGAGTGTTAGCACAAGGGAGTAGTGCATTGGCAATGGCATCTCAACGACATGCCGCATCAGACCTTTTTATTGATAATGACCAATGGGTGAATGTTGCCTCTGAAGGGGAGGTAGAATCGGTATCACAACGCGGCTTGCATGCAGGAGTCTATCAGAATGAAGATCAATGGGTTGCGGTCAATAGAGATGAAGATGAAGATACCGCTAAAGCAGAACCCAACGAGAAAGTGGATGCACTATTCAACGATCTATCATATAGACGAATAGATGTTGAAGTAGGGGATACTTCATCCTTAGCAAGTGAGCTTTGGCGAACATTTCTCATTGCTATGATTGTCGCACTCATACTTGAAGCATTCCTGAGTTTACCCAGTAAGAAGGTTGAAACTAACCCACAATTAGACTTTGCCACCGCTGATGCGGATTAACATCCTCAATTAGAGATTGCCCTTAAAAAGAGAATTAGTTGCACGTAATTTCAAGACTAAATTGACATCTATGGTTAGGTTTCTCAAATAAATTATGGTGGATTTGAATATTAACACACACTTTTTACTACGGTAGGTCCGGTTTCTAACCACGGAGAACACCATAAGGTGTTCATACCGTTGATTCCTGATTTGGTAGGGACGGAATGTTGATAGAAATTACATTGACCTATATTAACTATAGTTTGGAGAGTTTTTCCACATAGCACTCCGTTGGAGTGCGGGATTGCTATGTTTCACTGCTACAGACATTTTGCTCCGCTGGAGCAAGGACTACAAGTTATACGTATATTAGTCCTAACTAATGCAGAACTAATAATACCGATATTTCGATGTTTCCCTCACACCAGAGGTGTGATATGTCTATAGAAACAATAGGTAGTGAGTGGAGCACTCCAGCGGAGTGCTATGTAAAATCTCACTTTAGATATAATTACGTTTTTAGTGAGTTATACCAACACCCAAACTATCAGGAAAAACCCTTTGAATACACGACAATGAGTCCGAAAGACACTGTTCAAACTATAGTAAATTAACTATTTCCAAACGTGAGTAATGTATACTAATCAAAAAGAATTGGTTTAAAATGGAATTCTGATTTATCACACTCACGCTAATTGCATAAGTGGATAATTGATTTGGAGTAAAATAAATAATGCAGGATCAACAAGGTTACCTACAATTCTTCACCGACAACACTGTCATCATCACAGGCGTAATTATTATTTTGGTTACCGCTGTGTTGTGTGTGTTAGCATGGTATCGGAGCGGATTCCGTAAAAAAATAGGACTACTCGAACTACTTCGGTTAGTTCTGGTCATACTTGTGGTTTTAACACTAAATCAACCCGAATGGTTAGAATCACAACCACCAGAACAACGGTCAACCCTTGCTGTCCTCTGGGACAAATCAAATAGTATGCAAACAAAGGATGTAATTAATGAAGAGAACGGTACATCCGAACGAAAATCACGAGCTGAAACTATTGAACCCTTGTTAACCGAAGAAGCATGGCAGCTACCAGATGATTCTGAACTAAATGTCGTTTTCGAACCCTTCTCTTCACAATTAGATCCACCAGAAGAGGGGACAGACATAAACGCTGGGATGTCTCACGTTTTAGAAACCCATAGCAATCTACGTGGTGTAGTTTTACTTTCCGATGGAGATAGAAATATCGGGAATTCACCTGTAGACGCAGCAACACGGTTTCACATGAAGGGTATACCCGTTTTTACAGTTGGCATCGGGAGTAAAGTTCCACTACCAGATCTTGAGTTAGTTAGCATGAACGCCCCAACATACGGTGTTACAAAAAAAGAACTCCGTATACCTTATGTAGTTCGTAACACCATGGGACAGGATAGAGAGGTTACCTTAACACTATCAATAAACGATAAGAGTACAGCGACCAAGGTAATCACTGTGCCAGCAATGGGACAATCACAGGATAATGTTTCTTGGATGCCACAAGAAACTGGTGAGTATAACATTAAAATTACACTTGCCAAAGATGCTCAAGAATTGATACCTGAAAATAACGAACTCTCAGCACCAATATCTATTCGTGAAGAACAGTTGAAAATTCTTGTTATTGAATCCTATCCCCGATGGGAGTATAGATATCTAAGAAATGCATTAGAACGTGATGCAGGGGTGGATGTATCCTGTCTGCTCTTCCATCCAAAATTACCGCAAATGGGAGGAGGACGAAGTTACATAGATCGTTTTCCTGATGCCAGAGAACTTAGCGAATATGACGTGGTTTTTCTTGGAGATGTCGGTATTGATGCGGATCAACTCACGGTTGAACAAGCACAAGACTTAAGACAACTTGTAACTGCACAAGCCGCAGGTATAGTTTTCATTCCCGGACGAACAGGTGCACAAGAATCTCTAACGATTGGTCCTCTTGCAGATCTATATCCTGTTGTGTTAGATCCCGCTATACCAAAGGGAATTGGTTCAAATATACAAGGTTATTTTGCACTAACAGAACCTGGACAACGGAGTTTATTAACACGGCTAAGCGATACAGATATTGCCAATAGTGAGGTATGGCAAGCATTACCTGGGTTCTTTTGGTATGCAGGTATCCAACGGGCAAAAGTGGGTACAGAAATCTTAGCGGTACATGATCAGGTGGCTACTGCATCAGGACGTGTTCCTCTTATTGTCACAAAAACTTACGGTACAGGAAAAGTACTATTTATGGGTACTGACAGCGCATGGCGGTGGAGACACGGCGTGGAAGACAAATACCACTATCGCTTCTGGAGTCAAGTTGCACGATGGATGGCATACAGACGGCAAATGGCTCAAGGTGAATCAATACGATTATTCTACGCGCCTGATAGACCAAGTGTGGATGATGTAGTAACCTTAAATGCTAATGTAATGGATAATGTTGGAGGTCCATTGGACAGAGGTACAGTAATTGTACAAGCAATATCACCGTCCGGTAAAACAGAGACAATACGGTTACAACCAGGAACAGATGATTCATGGGGATTATTTGTTGGGACTTTTTCACCAGAGGAAGCAGGGAATTACAAACTCATTGCAAGTAGTAGTGAGACAGGAGCATCTGTAGAGACAGATCTATCCGTACAAGGTTTAAATCGTGAACAACAAGGCAAGTTAGCACGTTTTGATGTTCTTGAAGAAATAGCGAATATCACCGATGGGAAAATGGTCACTATATCGGAAGTATCAAGTTTGTTAGATCATCTTGCAGCCTTACCAGAACCGCAACCAATAGTGCAACGGACACGCATCTGGGCACATCCATTGTGGGGAGGATTGCTAATATTACTCCTCGGAATCTTCTGGGTTGCCCGTAAAATGGTGGGTGCGATATAGATTTTGATTGTACCATCACATATACAATAGATGATACGGATCGAAAATATTAATATAAAATTAAAATATGAAGAAAATGTACTTTTCTAACATCTAACAACATGTATCACAAAAACACAAACATTTTAATAAAAATTGTGAAAATAAATAAATTTTTGTCAATACCTTCGTCATAATAAACGCTTTTGTATTTCAACAAACCATACATGACTCTTTAGAATAGCCTCAGAGGGCGAAATGTGTGTAGAAACGGAATGTTTATAGAAATAACATTAACCAAAATCAACTATTTCCTAACGCTTATAATGTGGAATTGTGAGTACTATTTTATATTCCAACAGTACTGTTATCATAGAAAATAGTCAACACAACACCAGTAAGAATTATGTAAATTGTAACTTTTTTTAAATTTTAGAAATAACATCTTAAATGTCCTATGAAGTAATACTGGCACTGTAGTGAAAGAGTCTCAATTCGGAAAATATAATCCTACACTTTGTAGGAAAAGTGTAACATTTTGCACTTTCAGTGAATTATAGAATAGTGAATAAATTAAGAATGTTAGAAAGACTATTTATTGAAATCCAGAACGAATTAAAGGTATAATCTACAAAAAACTGATAACTGACTACTAATCAACAACACCGATAATAACGGAGGTGTTTATGAACCAAACACAATCAAAAGATAACAACATCAATCTACCTCCACGAATGAAATCTGCCCTTGACCAATACAAGAAAAGGGTATGGATAATAAAACTCGCTGAAGGAACTTTAGCAGCTCTATTTGGACTCATCATATCCTATCTCGTTGTTTTCGGTTTAGATAGACTCTTTGATACACATGCACTCTTACGTGCACTCATCCTTATTATCGGGATGGTGGGTATGGTTGTGTTTTTACCTCTAAAATACTACAAATGGGTTTGGAAAAACCGTCATCTTGAAGGTATCGCGCGATTATTGCAGCGGAAGTTCCCACGTTTCGGCGACCACGTTCTTGGTATCATAGAACTCGCTTCAGATAAATCTGATAAGTACTCCAGTCCAGCATTAATTGCTGCTGCTATGCGACAGGTTGACGAAGAAGTCGCAAAACACAATCTTAATGAGGCTGTGCCAATGCCACGACACAGACGATGGACAGTGGCTGTTGGTATTCCTTTAATAATTGTTATTATCGGTATTCTAATTATTCCAGCACCAAGTCGCAATGCTTTAGCGCGTTGGTTAACACCTTGGCGAAAAGTCGAACGTTATACTTTTGCACAATTGGATGGTGAGTCAAACAAACGTGTTGTCGCCTATGCGGAACCATTCAATGTAAATGCACAGTTAAATGAAAACTCTCCTTGGAAACCTGAATCAGGTCAAGCACAATATGCCGATCAAAGTCCTGTTGTTGTAGAGCGAGATGAGTCAAATTATAATTTTGAATTACCACCACAGACAGAAGATGGTGAATTAAATCTACGCATTGGGGATGCAAGACGTGCCATACCTATCCAACCTAAATTACGACCTGCCTTAAAAGAACTCATTGCAAAGGTACAACTTCCTGAATATCTACAACGACCTGAACCCGAATCTGTTGATGTACGTGGGGGTATAATTAACATTGTTAAGGGAAGTAGTACAACATTAGAAGCGACTGTTACACGTGAACTTTCCGAAGCAACACTCAATGATCGTCCCCAAAAGGTTGATGGTGCACGTATAATCACTGAAACAATATCCGATGATTCTACATCTGAAATACAACTTGCTTGGAAAGATAAATATGGACTTACAGCATCAGCACCTCAAATACTCCAATTTGAGGTTAATGACGATGAAGCACCAACTGTCACACTAAGTAAACTTAAGAACAATCAGGTTGTCCTTTCTACTGAAGTGCTCACATTTGAAATTCAAGCTGATGACGACTATGGAGTTAAACAGATAGGTTTGGAATGGAAAGGTATTGAAAGTCCAATACAAAATCCTGAACCTGATGAAGGGGAGAAAACAATTTCTGCGGGGACACCAACATCAGAATCTCTTATCGTCCCGGCTACATTCTCTATTGAACGAGAGAAAATACGTCCTCAGAGTTTTCGTCTAAGAGCCTATGCTCAAGACTATTCAGATAGAGAACGTACATATTCACCACAGATTGTTCTACACGTTCTCGGTCCAACTGAACATTTTAAATGGGTCATCGGACAAATGCAACTCTGGGCAGGGGCAGCTAAAGATATCCATGATAGAGAATTACAACTACATCAAAAAAACCTTGAATTACGCGAATTGACACCAGAACAACTGGATACACCCGCACAACGTAAAGCGTTACAAAATCAGGCAGCCGAAGAAAGAACAAATGCCGCTAAACTTGATAGTCTAATCGGCTCCGGTGTTGAACTCCTTCAAGAAGCAACAAAAAATGATGAATTTGACCCGGAGCAACATGACTCTTGGGCTGATATGCTAAATAAATTAGAAGATATCGCAGATAAGAAAATGCCATCTGTTGCTGACCTACTCGCACAAGCTGCACAAGCTCCCGGACAACAGAGCAATCAGAATCCATCAGAGAGTAATCAACAAAATCCTTCTCAATCTCAAAATCCCTCTCAATCTCAAAATGATAAACCATCCAAAGGAAATGACGGTTCAGATTCACAATCAGAGAATGATTTAGCTGACACCAAAAAGTATGGTCCAGATGATATATTCTCTCCTGAAGATAATCAAGAATCAGATAAGAAAGATGATCCTAACAAATCTGGGGATATGGCAGGTATAGACCGTAGTAAACCTGCTGAAGGAGAAAGTCAAGGGACCGCACCCCCTAATAATCCTACTCCTGCTGTGGGAGATGTTGAGTCTGGGTTCAATAAACCTGAAAAACCTGATGATGGACCTCCAGTACAAATGGTCGGGGGATTAGGACTTGCTAACACCATTCTCAAAGGAAGTGGTAGAGAAGAACAAGATGATGATCAAGATGAAACAGATCCTTCTGCATCTGATTTTGTTGCTCAAGCTGTTGAGATACAAAAAGAACTATTGGATGCTTTTTCCGAATTATCTGATGAGATTAAAAGGCTGCTCGCTGGATTGGAAAATAGCACTTTTGTAAAAAGATTGAAAGCTGCATCCAGAAAACAAATTGACATCGCAGTTGACCTCAACAATATGGACGCTTTCGGTCTTGCAAACAGAGCATCAGATAATCTGATCGAACGGAAACGGATCGCACAGATAGAAGACGCAGAACTTAAGACTGTGAATACTATTATACAAGATATGGCTGCCTATGTTGATCGACGACCAAATGAAGCTTATTTGCGGGTACTCAAAGAAATGGAAGATGCTACCATCGCTCAGGAAATTAAGGGTATCATTACTTCAATCAATAGAAATATGATCGGTGTATCTACAATTGAAACTGAGTATTGGGGAGATACTTTTGACAGATGGGCTGAACAACTCGTCGGTCCAATGCCGGAAATGCCTCCTGGCGAAGGAGGATTAATGGAATTACCAAACTTACCTCCAGAAATTATACTTAGAGTATTACGGGTTATTGACCGAGAAATGCAATTGCGCGATGAAACACGCGAAGTTGAACAAGCAAGAAATGCGCTCACAGAAGATGATTATTACCTTAGAAGTGAACCATTAAGTGATACACAATACGATCTTGCTGAAGAAACACGCGAAATCGCTGAAGAGATTCTATTGCTACCTGATGCTGATACACAATTTATACAGGAGCAATATCAAAAAGTGGCAACCGCTGCTGAGGTGATGGATGAGACTGAATCCATACTCTCTACCCCCGAAACGGGTCCAAAAGCTATCGCTGCAATTACTGAAGTTATTGAGATATTACTCGAAACAAGAAGGACACCAAATACACCACCTATTAGTAATGCACCCCCTGCTACCGCAGCTGCCCTAATGTTAATGGGGGCAGGTGAAGGTGATGATACTGGACAAGCATTCATTGAGAAACGATCTCCACAACAAGCTACAGGAAGAGCAGGTCGGGTATTACCTGAAGAATACCGACAAGGTTTAGATGTATATTTTAATATATTAGAGGGGAATTAGATCATCTAACAAACTGTGTCTGTAGTTGTGAAATGTCAATAAACTACTCATTATAAATAATCAATCCTATAGGGACGGAATGTTTATAGAAAAGGATGATACACTATACTTGAGTCCTGTAGGGACGAAATGTGCATAATTAAAAAATCGTGAAAACGACTATGATAATTAGATAACTGACATAAGTCGTTAACATAAGATACACCTATGGATAAACAGAAGAATGCTATTCCTTTTGAGATGTTTGCAAGTTTCAAAAGAATTAAGACAGGAAATCCTATTATTGCATTACCACCACCATTATGGGCTGCAGCAACACACGCCATCGTTGTTAATGATACAGTGCATTATATCTGGTGTAAACGTGAAATACCTCTTACAGATAATACTGGAAAAAGGTTAGTCCGTTGGGTGATGATGCACGCAACTGCACCAACAGATGATCTTACAAATATCACACAGGATGATCGAAATCCTATACTTGAACCTTCTATAAACGATTTCGATAATGCATCTGTTGAATATCCTTTCCCATTCTTAAATCCTGATGATGGAAAGTATTACATGTATTACAGAGGTTCTGGAAAAATTACCCCTGAACAAACGGGATTACTTGTAAGTGATGGAGATCTTGGAAAATGGAAACGTGTCAGAACAACGCCTGTCATTCCAGCTGATACAGAACACGAACAATTTGGGTCTACACACCCTTCCGTTGCCATTGATGAGGATATAATTCATATTATATATACAGGAAAGGCAACAAAGTCTTTTGGTGAAGGTTTGACAATGTGTCATGCAACCGCTTCAACAAAGGATCCGTCGACAGTGACCAAGAATCCTGATAATCCTGTTTTTACAGGTAGTGGGGAAGAATGGGATTCGAAGGCTGTTAGGGAAACAGAATTATACAAAGGTCCGAACTATTATCATATTCTCTATGGTGGATTTGATGGAGATGTCTGGCGTATAGGACATGTTCGGACACAGGATTTTAAAGTCTTTGAACCAAATCCATATAATCCAGTGTTTACACCATCTGAAAACCCTGAGCACTTTGATTGCGATGGTGTTCTAACAGGACAAATCATTAAAATTGATCAGACTTACTATATGTTATACGCAGGTAAAAAAGGACAAGAATGGCAGACTGGACTTGCAACAGTCCCTATATGAGGAGAAAAACATGATTCATAGAAGTTTCCTGATATTTCTAATGTTAACTGGAATATGCGCCTTTGATTTCGTTTCCTATGCACAAGACAACATACCTAAAGGGGGAACCGTTAGAGGTGAGCTATCTGAAGCAACACCAGAACGGGAACCTATTGAAGGAGCAGAAATTAAGCTCATAAGTGAGGACGGTAAGGAGTATGTCAAGAAATCGGATGCCACTGGTAAATACAAATTTACAGGTATTCCTGGAGGTCGTTACTCTCTCAAAGTTACAAAAGCAGGATACCGAGATAGGATTAAAAATCCGTTAGTATTAGCTGAAGGTGGTGAAAGTTATCACCGAATATTAATGTTTAAAGGGAATCATGGACAACGTAGATTACTGGTTGATGCTAAACAAAATAAAAACAAACTTGACATGAAGAAGTTAGAGGAATTAATCCAACATGTTAGCATAGAAATCGCTCAATTATATGATTTGAATGAAACAACTTTAAAAAACCTCCAAAAAACTGTTATGGACACTGTAAAAACTGCTATTAACAAAAATGGAAGTTTACTAAAACAGACATATCCGTATGCGTCAGCAGAGGGAAATCTAAGTTTAATAGTCTTGTTACTGAGAGATAAGGAAATTAAAGCGTCTTTTACCAATTATATAACTGAAACCCAGTTACAAAGTTTTATTGATAATAAAAAACAAGGTCGACAACAGGTAGGAAAGACTCTTGCTAATTTTCTCACTGTATATTTAGACCAGACACTTTCACTTACATCAAAACAACGTGAAGACCTTACTGAAATGTTATACAAATGGACAGAATCGGAATTATATAGTATATTGAGCGATATATTAACATTATCTCTTCCAGGAACTATTGCGGATTATATACATCGGAGAGGAGAAAAATCTATAAAGGATATTTTGACTGATGAACAATATGAGATATGGCAAGAAATAGGGGAGGCTGCGAAAAGTCTAAATAGGAATGTTAACGTAGACCTGAAACATTTTGATGGGAAGGAAGTAGTATCGGAGAATAAAGAACATGCGCTCACAAGAAGATTTCATATACACAAATTGACTGATGCCATTCTTAACTTACATACAAAACAGTTTCAAACACTAAACGATTCAGCAAAAGAACGCTTTGCTTTGGTGAATAAAGGAATTGTTGAACAATACATTGAAAAACTGCATAGAAAAGCAATTAAGAGAACTTCATTAATGGGTCCTTATGCAGACATACTGATTAAAGGGATCACCGGGCAAATTTCTCGAAATATCGCTCTTCAAAAAATAAAACCTATTAAGAAAGAATATTGGGAAGATTCCTACGCTAACAATGTAAAAGATGATGATCCACAAGTTGTAAATCCCGATATCAACCAAGTCATTCTCAATCAGGCAATATTACCGAGTATATTCAATGTAGTCAAAGAACCAATCTATCAGCAGACAATCAAAGATTCAATATCTCAAGTTGAGTACGAAAAATATAGTAAACGACAGTCGGAAATAGAAAATATGAGGCAACATGCTGCACAAAATCTGGTGGTTGCATTACTTGATATGCACATACTTCTTAATACCAACCAAAGAAAAAAAATAGAAGATATTGCATCAAAACTAACAATACCCGAATTGAGTAGAATAGGATTGCAATTTATGTTTCTCGAACTATATCTTAACATCAATCCAGATGATTTGAGCAAATGGCAACAGAAGGCACTCATGCAAGGAGTTTTCTTTAAATGATAAAACATATAGAAAAATACCGATTCACTGATTTCAATACTTTTTTCATTGGAATACTCAGCTTTCTAATAATATGTATGTTACCTATCGAATTCGCAAAAGCACAAGATGCAACACTCCGATTTGGCACGGGTGTGCCACCGGCTGTCAGAAGTATCAATGACAGATGTCTGCGTTACTTAGCAACAACACAATCAGAGGATGGTAGTTGGAAATCAGGGCAAGCTGGGGCAGGAATTATTGGAATATGTGTCATGGCTTTTATGGCAAGTGGGGAAGATCCAGATTACGGTCCCTATGCAGAAAACATACGGAGATCTTTGCGAAATATCATCTCAACACAAAATTCAAAGACAGGATATATGCAAGGCTCTGGACACGGGTCTATGTATCACCACGGCTTTGCAACATTAGCTCTTTCTGAAGCCTATGGTGTTGTAAGTGATGATTTGCTATGGAAGGATAGCAACATTCCTGAAAATCGAAGAAGAACTATCGGTGAATCTTTAGAGCTTGCTGTACGCTGTGTCTTAACCGCACAAGAGAAAAACCTATGGGGTGCATGGAGATATTCGCCTTCAGCACGAGATGCAGATACCACCGTCGCAGGAACAGTTCTTATGGGAGTTCTCGGGGCACGAAACGCGGGGATTGAAATACCAAACGAAGCTGTCAACAAAGCACTCAATTTCTTCCAGACATGTACAATGCGAGATGGTTCGGTATCATATACTCCAGGTAGAAGTCATGGTGGGGGTGTCACTCGTGCAGCAATTGCTGTATTGGTCTATTCTATCGGAAAGAGGAAAGATACACCTGAATACAAATCAACTTCAGAATTTATTGTACGCAGAAAAGATTATTCAGTACAAGGTAGTTATCAGTTTTATACATTATACTATATGGCTCAAGCATTATTTCAATGTGATTTTAAAGCTTGGCAATCTTGGAATCAACGCACTATTGAAAAACTACAACAGATGCAACAAGCAGATGGTAGTTTTAATAGCAGCTATGGAAAAGCCTTTGGAACTGGTATGGCAGTTCTTACATTGGCATTAAATTATCGACTGCTACCTATTTATGAAAGATAATACTAAATGCTTATCTAATTCGGAGGGAATAATGAGAAAGTGCCTAATTCAATATGTCATTAGTTTTATATTGGTGTCTGGACTGGGGTTACCTGCGACTATTTTGGCACAGGAAGCACATTTACACTGGAATAATGGTGATTCTCTAATTGGAGAGTTAATTCAAGGTGAAGACGATTTCATTCGATGGTCATCTCCATTCTTTTCTGATGAGTTAGTTATTGATACTAAAGCTATAAATTCCATTGTATTCCCTCAAAGACCAGTAGAGGTAACAGAAACTTTCCGTATAGGTACAGTTATGGGTGATTCATTTATTGTAGATATAATTGATTCTGATGATGATACTTTGCTGTGTAAAAGTAAGCGTATGGGAGAATTCCGTTTAAAACGTTCTGCTATTTATTCATGGGAAAATCGTGAACATTCAAGACTGTTATTTGATGGGGCACATTTATCTTCTTGGAGTGTAAATGCCAAAAACAAAAATATCAACAGACAAAATCAGACGAATTCACTTCAACATAAAGATTGGAATAGTGGTCGTGCAGGACATCCACAAACAAACAAACAAAAATCAAACATATTCTATCCTATTGAATGGCCAGAAGGATTTGAAATCGATTTTGAAGTATCATCGACTCTCCGACCACCCGGTTTTGTTTTCTCTCTTGGTAAGAATCTATATGAAGCTTTACGCATTGAAACTTGGGTAAATGAACTCGTCGTTGTTCAAGGAACACTTTTTGAATCCATCTTGAAAATTGAACCTGATCGAAGAAGTTTCAGATTAAGGTTGGCATACGATCAAGCAAATCAACTCCTAAAACTATTTGATCAGAATGGTAACCTTCTACTTGAATTAAATGATGTCGAACAGACAGTTGAATCAGCAGGTGTCTATGTATATAATCGTGGAAACGACCTAACAATACAACGATTACGGGTTTATAGTCAATCTGAGTTTACAAATATTGAAAAAGTTGATTTTACGAAACAACGTGTTCATATGATGAATGGTGAAGTACTTTATGGAAAACTGTATGTTGAAAATGGGATTTCCTATGTCAAGAATGTTGATGGAGTTAAAAAGGATATTAAACTGCTTGATGTAGATAGAGTTATACATCCAGGTATGAAAAGGACTCCAATTGATAAACACGCTGCATTGACATATATTGACGGCACAAATATTTCAGGTAAGATTGAAAGACTCAATTCAGATATCGTTATTCTAAATACAGCATTTACTACTGAACCAATATCTTGTTCGTATGATGGTGTAGAAAGACTCCTTTTTCATTCAAAGACAATTACAAAACGGGATACTGGAGATTTTGATAAAATGTTCTTTCAAACAGGTAGTTTAAAAGGACACGTCTTCTTTGATAACACTGATCCTTCTCTAATTAAATGGAAACCTGTTGGTGGGATGACACCACTTAGACTGGCTAACTTAAGATCATTACGTATTCAACGCAATAACAAGAGTGTTTCAAGATTACAATCTTTTGATATTAAGAGATTTCCACATCTTTTACATCTGAAAAATGGTGAAGTTATACCATGTAAAATTGTTTCTTATGATAAGACTAATATTGAAATGGAATCCCCTCTCTTAAAAACCACTACCATAAAAGCAGACTTTGTCAAAGGACTTGAGTTTACGCGTGGCAAAACACATGGGAGAAAAGAAAATCGAAACCCAATTACTATTACGGGTGGAGATAAACATCGGATTATTCTTGAAGATGGAAGAATTATTGAAGCAGATATAATGAGGGAAATTGAAGGTGAAGTAAGAATAATACTACATGAAAACAAGGTTATATCTGGGAATGCCAAATTCGTTCTTGATGGAAATGCGAATGAAAACGATGCTGAAATACTAAAACGCGGGGTTCAATTATTATTTGATCCACTTGAGACAAAAGCTGATAAATTAGACAAGAAATTACTACGAGCATTAATTGTACCTCGGTTTAGTCGTGATAATCCGCCAAAACATTTACTCATAGCAAATAATGGTGATATAAAACGTGGAACTTTATTAAATTTAAACGGTCAAACAATACAGTTTGAATCTAAATTAAAGATATCCACTATTCCAATAAACAGAATTGCACGGATTGTAGATATTAGTGACGAGAAGGCTGATAATGTAAAAATTCAAAATCAACAAGAAACTGTGAAAAAAGATTCCCTCATACCTAATAAAGAGAATAAGTCTTTATCAGAAATTCGATTCGCTCTGATTCATAATCCTATAGTCATTTTTCAACCTAATGAAGTGAAGGGTGAAAGACTGGTAGGCACATCCGCTATTTATGGAGATATATCTATTCCACTTCAAAACATACAATATATCCATTTTGGCGAAAAAGCAAAATCATTCAAATCCGTCTTCGCGGATTGGGTTGTCCGTCCAGCAAAAGAACCCGCATTTAGTACTGATCGATAATCTCCGTTAATCGTTTTCCATACCAAACGATTCCCATCGGAAATAACGATTTTTATTTCATATCCTTCTCGAATACTTTTGAATATATTACCATTTCTATAATTGATACTCACATGATTGAGTGACATTTATGTCTTGAAATACTACACAAACTGTTATACTATTTTCAATGACTAAAATTACTGTGAGTTTTATAATAATGATATGAACTTCATTATTATAAAATACTACATATAGGTTTGGTAGGTTCGGTTTCCTAACCTACCGACTTGGATACGACATATTTATATTAAATTGATGTTAATGGTATAAGTAAATAAGACACTAACAAGATGGAACCCAAATATGGATAAACGACCCAATATTTTATGGTATTGTACAGATCAACAACGATTCGATACCATTGGAGCATTAGGGAATAAACATATTCGTACACCCAGACTAAATGAATTTGTTCGTAAATCAGTCACATTTACGCATGCATATTGTCAATCCCCAATCTGTACTCCTTCACGCGCAAGTTTCATGACCGGTATGTATCCGTCAGCTTTGAGTGTTACTGGAAATGGTAATCCCGATTTTCCGGAATATTATGAAGACCGACTGATTTCTCATGTTCTCGCACAAGAGGGATACGATTGTGGATTAATAGGAAAACTACATCTTGCAAGTGCTTTTGATTCACAAGAAAACCGGGTTAACGACGGGTATAGGTATTTTCAATATAGCCACGACCATGGCAAACCCCATGCTTTTGGACACGAATATGCTGAGTGGGTACGCGAACAAGGAGCAGACTTAGCTGACCTATTGAAACAGAGAGTAGTCAACCAAAATCCAAAAAAGAAAACCGGACTATTTCCTGAACCTACACCTGATTCTGACAACATTCCACCCCATCTTCATCAGACCTACTGGTGTACAGAAAAGGCAATTGAATTCATAAAGAAAAATAGAAAAAAGGATCAACCATGGATGCTAAATATCAATCCATTCGATCCTCATCCAGGGTTTGATGCTCCATGGGAATATTACCGACGTTATGAACCAGAATCTTTACCCGGTCCTTACTTTCAAGAAAGCGATATAACATTTCAGAATAAATTAACTGAGGCTGGGATTGATTTTCAATCTAAGGCAACACATCCATCCGAGTTTGATGGAAAACAAATTCAGGCTTCTTATTATGCTATGATTGAACAGGTAGACCATGAGTTTGGACGAATTTTGGATTTTCTCGATGCTGAAGATCTTAGGGATAACACTATCATAATATTTACTTCCGATCATGGTGAATCTCTCGGTGACCACGGACTTGTATACAAAGGCTGCCGTTTTTACGAAGGATTAGTTAGGGTTCCACTCATCATTTCAATGCCAACCCATTTTCTCGCTGGTGTATATAGTCATGACCTTGTTGAGCTTACAGACATTGTCCCCACGCTGTATGAACTGTTAGAAATTGATATTCCTTATTATGTACAAGGTAAACCGCTCAATCAAATTATGCGTGGTACTGTTTTCCACAATGAACACCGTGAAGCTGTCCGGTCAGAATTCTTCGGCGCGTTAGCAACACCCGACCAAACCCATGCCACAATGTATAGAGATAGTCGATGGAAACTCGTCGTATATCACCAAAAAGATATATGTGAACTCTATGATCTCCGAAACGATCCTTGGGAACATCATGATCTCTCTGAGGATAATGAATATCAGGACATCAAATGGGAACTGATGCAGAAAAGTTTCGACGCAACTGTTTATGCACACCCACAAATGATACCACGCGTCGCTTCCCATTAACATTAGAATAAAAACTATTGTATACCCATCCTAATATGGTATAATACGAAAGTCCAGATTTGGATAAATCCAATATTCTGAAGTATAGATTCTACAATATTATTGATATTTTAGAATCTATACTTCTTTACAAATTGGTAATAGATTTCATAGCAAGGTGCGAATAGATGACTGTTAGAAGCATACTCATCGGTTTAGCTCTTGTCATCTTACAGACTGCAATTACACCCTACAATGATTACTACCTTCAAGGGACAGATATCGCAGGAAATCACTTCCCTTTAGGCGCTGTATTCACCCTAATATTCCTTGCCTTACTTGTCAATCCAATCATTAAGAATGTTCTACCACGAGCATTGTTAAATCCCAAAGAGCTGATTGTAATCTGGGTGATGATGGTAGTTAGTTCAGCAATTCCATCAAAAGGAATGATAGGTTTTCTTCTTCCCTATTTAGCCGCACCAGTATATTTCGCCACTCCAGAAAATGAATGGGCAGAGACGCTCCATTCCCACTTTCCTGAATGGCTGATTGTTTGGGATAAGCAAGCTGTTACAAATTTCTATGAAGGTGAATCCACCGTCCCATGGGTATTATGGATAAAGCCTATCCTTGTCTGGTCTGTTTTCATACTCTTATTATATTGCCTAACAATCTGCGTTTCCATTGTCATAAGGAAACAGTGGGTAGAACGTGAAAGGTATGTATTCCCTCTCGTATCCATTCCTGTAGAGATGGTTCAACAAACATCTGGTAATATAAAACTAAATGGTGTCTTCAAGAAACGACTCATCTGGATAGGTTTCGGTATTGCAGCAGCATTTCATCTACTAAATGGATTGCATGAATATTTTCCTGCTATTCCATCTATTCCAAATAGATACGATTTATACAAACCCTTCACTGAACGTCCATGGATTGTGATGAGGTGGTGGCCACAATTTAGATTCTTCTTATACTTCTCTGTGATAGGAATAACCTACTTTCTGGCAACAGAAATTTCATTTAGTTGTTGGTTTTTCTTTCTATTCTTTAAGTTACAATATATCATCATAAACGCTTTTGCAATTCCCATCAGTCCTTGGATAAGTGCCAGAGGTCAAACCATGGCTGCGTATGTAATAATGGTTATAGCTTTTCTCATAAACAGTCGCGCACATATCAAAGATATTATAGTCAAATCGTTCCAATCTTCTAATTCTACTTCATTAATTGATGACTCTAATGAGGTGATTTCCTATAGAAGTGCATTCTTTGGAGGAATCCTTAGTTTTCTATTGCTTACTGTCTTATGTGTTTATGCAGGTATGTCTTTTTGGGTTGCTTGTAGTATCATCATACTCTTTCTTATTGCTTCAACAGCATTGTCTTGGATGGTAGTAAACGGTGGGATGCTACTCATACAAGCACCGATGTATCCTGTAGAATATTTTGAGATTATCACGGGTTCAAGAATTATAAACGCCAATAGTTTAGCACTATTAGGTTTTCAAAGAGTCATGATGAGGGATTGGGGTGGGATATTAATGCCGAGTGTATTGCATGGATTTAAAGCAGCAGACCCAGTAGGATTGAAACGAAAAAGTCTGTTCTTTGCAATGGCAATGTCTATAGTTGTTGCAATTGGGGTTTCTTATGTAGCATCACTCCCATTGATTTATGAAAAAGGAGGTTTGAATTTACAGCACGGTCCCTTTGTTGGTGCTCCGAGATACTTCAATCATATGGTATCTCTAATCCAATATCCAAAAGATCCAAAAATGGGTGAAGCATATAGTATGTTAGTAGGGGCAGGGATTACATCATTTTTATTGGTAATGCAGCGCCAATTCATGTGGTGGCAAATACACCCAATTGGATATGTCATGGGTGCTGTTTATTCATCATATTTCTTATGGTCATGTATGTTTGTTGGTTGGCTATTAAAGTATTTAATCCTCAAAGCAGGAGGTATTGGATACTATAGAAGACTACGACCCGTATTCATGGGACTCATTATTGGCGAGTTTGGAATCATTGGGGCATGGATGGTTCTTGGAATATTTACCGGAGTGAATTACCACAACGCTTTGCCGGGATAATATCATATTGTTTTACACTCATCATTACCAGATATCATTCGCTATTATCTTGGGGTGCGGTGGATCGGCGTGGTATATATTATAATACCATTTCTAATTGAAAATGTCTCTTTAATGTACCACAAACTGTTAGTTTGTGGCGTATTAGATTTACATTCCACAAAAAGTTTCTAATGCAACACTATTTTTTAGAAATGGTATAATAATTATGTTACAATTCCAAAATTGTCATTACAAAATCATAAAATCGTGTCACTATTATGGATAGCAAAATGCCTGATGAAAACACATCCAATTCTGAAAAGCTCATCATAAAATACATGCAAGTAGAAGAAATCACAATTACAGGTTCTGAGAATATACCTGATGCTGCATTTCGTGCTGCTAAGCAGATTATATTAAAGATAACTTCTAAACATCCAGATCTCCTTAACTATTTATCAGGATATGAATGCGTTCTTGTTTCACCTGAAGAATCTGTCCAGTCATCTGTAAGATGGAAGGAGGGTTCCTTCAATACATCGGCAGGTTTGGCAATAGGACCGCGAAATGATCTTGGGTTTCCAGGAAGATTAGCTGCCTCTATTGAATGGAAGAAAAAACCAAGCATGCATGTGTTTATACATGAATTCGGGCATGCAATTGGGTTTGTGATATCAAAGATTGATACACAGTATGATATAGTATTACAACAAGCATTCAATAAAGCAATGGAATTGGGATTATGGCAAGAGGAATACTTTATTAAGAGAATAGGAAAACCGAATCATGACCCTGTCGATGAGTATTGGGCTGAAGGTGTTCGTCGGTGGTATACCTGGGGTAAAGGGCACAAATTCAAATCCAGAGAGGAATTTAAAGAGTATGATCCAGGACTAACACAACTGTTAGATCGTTGGTTATCCGACGAGGAAATCCCTCTAACTTATTAATAAATAGAAATAGAATTTGTTGATTTTCCAATTCCATCTAATGTCTGTAACTATACACGCTTTCCTGCCATCCGTAGATTGATAAATATATATAGATATGATATACTCTTTGCATAATTTAGAAAGGAATCAAT
This sequence comes from Candidatus Poribacteria bacterium, assembly GCA_022394755.1. Classification (GTDB taxonomy): domain Bacteria; phylum Poribacteria; class WGA-4E; order WGA-4E; family WGA-3G; genus MSPOR6. Next base: position 9,827 of record JAGFCA010000030.1, on the reverse strand, counting down.
ATATATGAATACGGATAATGGTCAAGATACACAGCAAACAGATTTGCCTGATGGTGCTAAATATCGACTTGGAAAAAGTAGCATTACAGGGAATGTTGTTTTTTCACCAGATGGATCACAACTATCTGTTTGTGGTGATATAGGCACTTGGATATATGATGCAAAGAGTGGAGAGGAGATAAGTTTACTGGCAGGACATAGAGAGTATGCATGGAGTGTAGCATATTCTCCTGATGGCGATACTGTTGCAACTGGAACTTATGAAGAATTGTGGTTATGGGATAGCTCTACTGGATTACCAAGAACTACATTAAAAGAACACACTGACCATATACGATCACTTGCTTATTCACCTGATGGTAGCACCATAGCAAGCGGAGGGGCTGACAATTTAATAATTCTTTGGGATGTTGAAGCAGAATCGGTTAAATCCACATTAAAAGGACACGCAGGATCAGTACGAAGTATTACCTATTCTCCTGATGGAAGTACTATTGCAACCGCGAGTTCCGATGAATCTGTTATTCTATGGCAAGCAGGTACGGGAAAATCTAAAGTTACACTCAATGGGCATACGCACGTTGTCAATGCTGTTGCATATTCCCCTGAGGGAGAAACAATTGTTACTGGGAGTTCTGATGGTACGGTCCGTTTGTGGGATGCCTTCACAGGACAACGTAAAAGCACATTAGCAGACTATAAGTTCTATTTATGGAGTGTTTCATATTCGCCTGATGGAAGTACAATTGCTGTCGGTGGGAGAGATGGTGCTGTTCGATTAATTGATCCTTCTACAGGAGAGTTAAAATCTGAACTAAAGGGACACATAGGTTCAGTGAGAAGTGTTGCTTTTTCTCCTGATGGTAGTTCTTTGGCAAGTGGTAGCGAAGACCATTCAGTTTTGTTGTGGAATCTTAGTTAACAGAGTATTCTGAGAGTGTAACTGTATTGATTGATGATGGGAGATCACATTATGCAAAAGACAATACAGGCAGTGCCGTCAATTTTCTATCCTGAATCAGATGGGAAACCTATGGCTGAAACAGAAATACATCGCGACTTAATGATGGATTTTATACAAATGCTTAAACATTATTACAGAGATCGTGAAGATGTCTGTATTTCTGGCAATATGTTTATGTACTATGAAGAAGGGAACGCAACGAAGTCTGTTGCACCAGATGTTTTCGTCGCTTTTGGTGTCGCGAAAAAGCAAAGAAGGACATACTTGACTTGGGAGGAAGGACGGACCCCAGATTTTGTGTTAGAGATAGCAAGTCCAAGTACTTTTAACGATGATATGAGAAAGAAGAAACAACTTTATGCTTCTGTACTTGAGGTTGAGGAGTATTTCATCTATGACCCACTTGGAGAAATCGTTCCCAGTTTTATTGGATTTCGTTTGAATGATGGTGTATATGAAGAGATTAATTTTAAAAATGAACGCTTACCATCCACTGTCTTAGGTTTGGAATTAGGAGAACGTGAAGGAATATTGAAATTATATAATCCAACTACATCGGAATGGTTACAGACACTACCAGAAAGAGCAGAAACCGCAGAAGTTAGAGCAGAAACCGCTGAAGCTAAATTAGAAAGGGCATTAGAAGAAATTAAGCTTCTTCGTGAAAAACACTAATGAAGACCTAACGATATCCACAAAACCGCTAATTATAAATGAAAGTGATGAAAACAATTTAAAGGTTCCAGTTGAACCGACATTCCGAATTACTTCAAACCTCCCTATCATCTAATTCTCAATTTCGTCTAAACTCGCATAACGACAGGAAGAACTAAAGGACTGCGTTGCATCTGTTGGGTAAAGAATCTACGGAGAGCAGTACGAATTTCATCCTGTATTGTTTCTGTTTCATGCTTCTGCTCATCAGTAAGGTTTTCTATCACCCTACGTGTAATTTCTTTCGCCTCTTCCATAAGTTCTTCAGATTCATCCATATAAACAAATCCACGTGAAATAATTTCAGGTTCCGTTGCTATCTTACCCCCATCACTATGCATAACAATAATTGGGATTACCATGCCATCTTGCGAAAGTTGAATTCTATCCCGTAGTACAATGTCTTCAAGGCCAATCTCTGGTTTTCCATCAACCAGGACTCTCCCTGATCGTCCTTCTCGTTCAAACACTTCACATGAATTAGGTGTCAGCTGTATAAGTTCGCCATCTTCTGCAACTCTTATATTCTCTGCTGGTATTCCAACAGATTCAGCGAGTTCGGCATGACGAATTAAATTTTGGTATTCGCCGTGAATTGGAACGAAAAACTTAGGTTGTAGAAGATTCAACATCAGTTTTAAATCTTCACATGCCCCGTGGCCAGACACATGAACATTTGCATTCTTTTCATGGTAAATATTTGCACCACGTCTAAGCAAATGATTAAGTACATTTCCAACAGATCTCTCATTACCGGGAATTAATCGGGCTGATAGGACTACTGTATCATGTGGTTCAATCCTCAAAAATGGATGATTGTCAAGGGCTAATAATGCTAATGCTGATCTGGGTTCACCTTGGCTGCCTGTCGTAAAGACTACGACTTCATCAGGTTTGAACATTGCCACTTCGCGTGCATCAATCAGAAAGTCGGGATTAATATCAAGATAACCAAGATCCATTGCTGTGCGGATATTATTGGTGAGAGAACGACCTGTAACAGCAACAAGACGGCGATGCTTCTCTGCCAAATCAATAAATTGTTGAATTCTGTGGAGACTTGAAGAAAATGTGCAAAGAAATAATTGCTGGTCAGTATTTTGAAAGATATTATCTACAGCATCGTAAATACTTCGTTCGGAAGGAGTTTGACCCGGCCAGTTCGCATTTGTACTATCTGAAAGGAGAAGCACCACACCTTCACTTCCTAAACGTGCAAGCGTTTGAATATCCGATAGTTTCCCATCTACAGGTGTTGCGTCGAATTTGAAGTCTCCAGTATGAACTATTATACCAGCGGGAGTGTGAAGTGCAATTGCTACGGCATCCGGTATACTGTGTGTAACATATATAAATTCTGCTGAAAAATCTCCCAATTCTATCTGGTCACCCGGTTCGATTACATTCAATTGTGCTTCTGCCAATACACCATACTCTTTCAAACGACCAGTGGCTATTGACAAGGTTAATTGAGTACCATAAACCGGGGCATTAACCTGTTGAAGTACATACGCTAAAGCACCGATGTGATCCTCATGACCATGGGTGAGAAGTATTCCACGGACCTTCTCTTGTCTTTCAACAAGGTAGTGAATATCTGGAAAAATCAGATCAACACCCGGCATATCAGAACTTGGTAACATGAAACCTGTATCAATGACAACTATGTCATTTTCAGTCTCATAGACCATCATGTTTAACCCGAATTCTCCTAATCCTCCTAATGGAATAATGGAGACATTCTCGTTAGATAAATTGTCATTGTCTATTGTCATATTTATTACTATTGTCCACACGTGTTGTTTGTGTCAATAGTGAATTTCCTCAATCCTTACGGTTACCAGAATTGGTCTATAATAGCAGATACAGTGTAAACCGTCCAGTAAAAACAGGAAGATTAGAAAATCGTTTATTAAATCTGTTTAAGGATGTTGAATCGAAAATGGAAAAGAAGAATATGTGTTAGGTCCAATCTAAAGATTAAATGCACACCAATTGAAGTAGTACAAACAAATAGAGGACATTTGTAACTGAGGGTAATTAGAAAATGGAATAAATCTTGTTGGTCGGCTACGGGATTAATTTTGGGATAATATAAAATTTTATTCTACTAATGTAAGCTATCGCCAATGTAAATCGTAATAGTCGTATGTTGTAGAGGTAATTTGTTCCATTTTTCCAGTATCAACATCTAAAATGAAGATTTCACTGGTATTCCTTCTGTTTGAATCTGCCCCAATAAACGCTATTTGGTTTGCGTCCGGAGACCATGTGGCATCACGTCCTTGGTACAGGCTCAAATTGACATAACCTGTGAATTTACCCTGTTCTACATTAGCAACACAAATATTCCCTGAAGTATAGAATAGAATCTGTTTACCATGTGGACTCCATTCTACAATGCGGTCACACGGGACTTCGTTCTGTTGGAGAAACCAAGTTCTACCAATGCTGACAACATCCGGTTCGGCTATTGCAAGGTAACCTTCTGTTTTAAATGCTATCCATTTCCGGTTAGGAGACCACTCAGGCCATCTTGTTCCTTGAGGTAACACTTCAACCAATTTTCGATTTGGTTCCTTTACCTTTTCACCTTTAGCATCCCAATGAAGCCACCCTTGTGCCCACTGTAGAGTTCTCCATCGTTTTATTTTTCCATCAACAGATACTTCCCAATTTTCCAAACGGTCTTTCGGGCGGTCAATCTCAATAACAACAAGAACAGCATTACTTAAAGGGGACCACCAGAAATCATGGATAGCATACTGCTTTCTGATGAGTTTCTTTTTCTCTGATCCGTCAGCGAACATAATATGTAGAGATTGTGACTCGTCCACGCCAGAAATGTAAGCAATTCGCTTCCTATCCGGTGAGAATCTTGGGTTCCGTGAAAGACCGTCATCGGTGAGTTGGCGATAATCCGATCCATCTGGATTCATTGTAGCAATATTATACTGATAAAATTCCCACCATTTACTTGTGCTTTTACCTTTCTCAAGTGTACGTGTCCTTGCTCGAAAACCGTCTTCATTGAGGAATGGTTCACGGGTGGAAAATACTAATTTCCCTACATCATCCTCTGCAAACACGATCCCGCTTAGTAATAAAAGTAAGAATAGCACACTAATTACACTCTTATAATACATAAGTCCTCATTTCTTTAGTTACGCTTTCATACAGTATTCTAAAAATTGTCTATACTACTATATTGACCAGATTATTTTTTGAAACGACAATCACCTTTCTTATCGTTTTACCCTCAGTAAAACGTTGGACTTTTTCATCAGCAAGTGCAGCTGCCTCTTTCTCTTCGTCCGTCGCATCTGCGGAAAGCTGCAAACGGTTCCGAAGTTTTCCGTTGACTTGGACAACGATGGTAACTGTAGCAGTTTCAAGAATACTCTCGTCGTATTCTGGCCAAGTAGTATGTGCGATAAACCCTGTTTCGCCTATTCTGTGCCACAATTCTTGGGTTATATGTGGGGCATAGGGTGCAAGTAAACGCAGGAATATTTTAACTGTTTCTGTCGAAAGTGATTTTACTTGGGTAGCAGCATTAACGAATATCATCATTTGACTAATGGCTGTATTCATTTTATCTACCGATTCTGTATCTTCAGTAACCTGTTTTATGGTCTTATGAAGTTCTCTCCAAAGTTCAGAATCATCAGAACCGACATCGTCCGCCAACTTCTTACTGAGCTCACCATTCTGTTCGTCAACAACCAGTCTCCATGTTCGGTGAAGGAATCTATAGACACCTTCTACACCAGCATCCTGCCATGGTGTACTTGCTGTAACAGGACCAATAAACAGCAAGTATAGTCGTAGGGCATCAGCACCATACTTATCAATAACATCATTTGGATTAATTACATTGAACCGAGACTTTGACATCTTCTCTAATTGAACGTTGAGAGATGTTTCTGATGATTTTACTACAGCTTCATTGCCGTTTCGTTCCACCTCGTGCGGATAATAGTATTTACCTGCATCGTCTTGAAACGATTCAGCCAGTATTGTTCCTTGGTTAAGAAGTCCTTGGAACGGCTCTTTTGTAGACACCATACCTGAATCATATAGTACTTTATGCCAAAAACGTGCATATAGTAGATGGAGTACTGCATGTTCTGCCCCACCCATATAAAGATCTACCGGCATCCAATATTGTTCAAGGTCTGTATCATAAGGAGCTTCTGTGTTGTGTGCATCTAAAAAACGGAGATAATACCAACAGGAACCTGCCCATTGTGGCATTATGTTTGTTTCTCTTGTTGCAGTTTGACCATCGGGAAGTATTACTTTCAACCACGACTCATCTGCGCGAGCGAGGGGTGGTTTGCCATCTTCCGTTGGTTTATATGCATCAATCGGGGGTAGCTCTATAGGAAGGTGGCTGTCTGGTAGCGGTACAATTGTTCCATCTTCAAGGTGTGCAAGTGGGAATGGTTCACCCCAATAACGTTGGCGCGAAAAAAGCCAGTCTCGCAGACGATATTGTACCTGTCGCTCACCTCTATTTTCTGATTCAAGCCAAGAAATCATCTTTTCTTTGGCTTCATCAACTCGCAAGCCGTTGAGAAAATCGGAGTTAACACAGATGCCATCACCTTCAAATGGTTGTTCTTCAATTGGTTTTTCACCGCCACTGATTACCTCTATAATAGGAATATCAAATGTGGTAGCGAATTCATGGTCTCGTTCATCATGTCCTGGAACAGCCATGATGGCTCCAGTTCCATAGGTCATAAGGACATAGTCTGCTACCCAGATAGGGATGGGTTCGTCATTGCATGGGTTAATGGCATAAGCTCCTGTGAAAACACCGGTTTTGTCTGTTGCCAAATCTGTCCGTTGAAGGTCTGATTTGTTTGAAGCTTCTTGTACATAATCATAAACAGATGAGACAGCATCAGGATGTGTGATTTGAGAAACAAGAGGATGTTCGGGGGCTAAAACACAATAAGTTGCCCCAAAGAGTGTATCTGGTCGTGTCGTGAAAACAGTGAATGAATCATTTCTATCTTTAATATTAAAAGTTATTTCTGCCCCATCAGATTTTCCAATCCAATGTTTCTGCATCTCTTTCAGACCATCAGGCCAATCTAATAGATCCAAATCGTCCAACAAACGTTCAGCATATGCAGTGATTTTCAACATCCATTGATGCATTAACCGTTTTTCAACAGGATCCCCTGTTTCAACATACTTGCCATCTTTAACCTCTTCATTGGAAAGAACTGTACCTAATGCTGGACACCAGTTAACCGGCACCTCGGCAAGATATGCCAAGTCTTTTTCATAGAGTTTGAGGAAAATCCATTGTGTCCATCTATAATATTCTGGTAGGGAGGTGTCGATTTTCCGCGACCAATCGTAGGAGAGACCGATACGTTGAATCTGCTGTTGAAATGTTTCTGTATTCCTTTTAGTTATATGAGCAGGATGTTCATTTTCACGCACTGCTGTTCGTTCTGTAGGGAGACCAAAGGCATCCCATCCCATTGGGTGCATGACATTATAACCTTGCATACGCTTGAAATTGGCAAGAACATCTGTAGGTACATAATTCTTGGTATGCCCCATGTGTAAACCAGCACCAGATGTGTAAGGAAACATTCCGAGTACATAGTATTTTGGTTTTTGGGATAATGTCTCTATATCGTTTGGGATTTTAAAGGCTTCTTTTTCTTTCCATTCTGATTGCCAGTACGGTTCTATTTTTTCAGGGGCATAACTATGTGTCTCCATAGGACTATTTCTCCTCATATACGGATTTACACCACACTTCTACAACTCTATCTCAACTGCTTGGTGCAGAATTAATCAACATATTTTTTACATATATGGTATACTTTCTTTTGTCGTAAAATTCTAACACATCATGGTGTCAGTGTCAAAATTAATCATTTGTGAAACGGTCTCATGTAAATGTTGTTAATATATAGAGAATTAGAAGGATTATGTCTAAACAACATAGTACAATTTTCGTATAAATTAACAATTACTATATTCTTAAATGATGGTTAATACTATACCTGTTGTTTCCATAGAAATTGGAGAAGGAACCCTTGAAGTCTAAATTATCTCGAAGAGATTTTCTACGATACGGATCCATAGCAACTGCATCGGCTGCTGTAGGTTTTGGATTTACAGGTGTAAGTCGAAAATTAATAAAACATGTTCCTGGTTTCAAACCTGAACCCCCTTATGTTTTTGTTCCAGACCCTAATCAACTCATTGATTTACCAGAAGGCTTTTCCGTTAATGCCTTTTCAAGAACAGGAGAAAAGATGGACGATGGACTGTGGGTTCCAGGTAAGCATGACGGGATGGCAGCATTTCCTGGACCAAACGGAAAAACAATACTTATTCGGAACCATGAATTAAAAGCTGAAGACAAGATCGTCGGTCCATTTGGATGGAATAACGAAAAACTCAATCTTGTTGATACGAATAAGATATACGATATGGGTTCAAAAGAGGCTCCTTGTTTGGGAGGAACGACAACTCTCATTTATGATACACGTACAGGCACATTAGAGAACCACTTTCTAAGTTTAGTAGGTACAATTCGAAATTGTGCTGGTGGTCTAACACCCTGGAATACATGGATATCTTGTGAAGAGACTGTACAAAAGACAGAGAATACCTTTGAGCAAGACCACGGATATAATTTTGAAGTTCCTGTTACGACAACTCATGGATTAGTTGATTCAACTCCATTAAAAGCTATGGGTCGTTTTAATCATGAAGCAGTGGCTGTTGATGAAAAAACGGGTATTGTCTATCAAACCGAAGATAGAAACGATGGATTATTCTATCGATATATACCTGAAAAACCCGGTGAACTCCTCAAGGGTGGACGACTCCAAGCTTTGAAAATACGAGATAAAAAGGCAGCAGATACACGTAATTGGAAAACTACTCTGAATAAGTATGCTCCATGGACTTATGACCCGTATCCTGTTTTACAAGAACTTTCTGTCGAATGGGTAGATGTTGAAAATGTAGAGTCCCCAGATGACGATCTCCGTAAGCAAGGTGTTGAGGAGAAGGATGCTGCTGTTTTTGCACGAGGCGAAGGTATATGGTATAGTGGGGACGCACTGTATTTTACTTGCACAAATGGTGGTGTAGAACTCAAAGGACAAGTATGGAAATATATACCAAGTCCTTACGAAGGTACGAGTCGGGAAGATAAATCTCCTGGAAAACTTGAGCTATTCATTGAACCGAATGACAGCAACCTTCTTGAAAATGCAGACAATATGACAGTTACTCCATGGGGAGATCTCATAATCTGTGAAGATGGACCAGGTGATCAGTATCTTGTAGGTGTGACACCAGAAGGGAAAACCTATCAATTTGCCAAGAATGTATCTAACACCTCTGAGTTTGCAGGTTCTGTCTTCTCGCCTGATGGCACTACAATGTTTGTCAATATTCAGACACCCGGCATAACTCTCGCAATCACCGGTCCTTGGGCGGATATCCGTCAACGACAGCTTGCATAATACTTGCATCTTATACTGTTTATGATATACATAAGGCAAGTCCTATCTCCGATTTATCCTGTCAGATCAAGATATTTACCTGAAAATTAAATGAATAATGTCAATATATAGACGGGTTTACTTAACCTGTCTGAATGATAATTATCATGCCTGCTCTTAAGGTGTTCAGATTTATTTTCTACAGTTAGGTTTGTGTTAGATATTTTGAGTAAAATAATTCCATAATTTCATAACTTTTTGCTGAAATACCTGTCATCGGTATCGTCCTGTAATCTATTTAAAGGCTATTAGAATAGGATACTATTTATTCTAAATATTTCATTACAGTGAAAAAGCTCGGGTATTGAAATTTAGTCCTGCAGATTATAAGATCGGGAATTGCAATCCCACCAAACCAAGAACCTAATGTGAAAATTGATGGCTTCTGTGATAGGACTACACCACTGTCATCGAACCACGGTTATTTAGTTTTAAGAATCTCTCGTTAATGTGTGTTACTTAGAGTCTATCTTGTAGATTAGGTTGAATTTGCGAAATCCAACAGGAACAAAAGATGTCGGGTTTCACTTCGTTCTACCCGACCTACAGACATTATTCACGAGTGTGAACATTGTGTCTAAAATTATCGAAAA
>JAGFCA010000155.1 GCA_022394755.1 Candidatus Poribacteria bacterium | reverse complement strand
ATAGTAAAATCAACAATTAATCAGACACTTTTCCTTTAACAGAAGACTGTTCGTAGGGGCGAGGTCCCCTCGCCCGTCTTTCAAAGTGTGTCTCATTATTTTTAGAGACCACTATAAATGCACTATCTACAACAGCATGCCCACCTGCACCATCAACTTCAATCGCGCCTCCCATCCATCCTTGGTTGACAAATTTCGCACCTACTTCTAACTTAGCATCATGTCCATTTCCTGATTCATCCTTACCATTTCCGTCAAGAGGCCAATAACCGTATAGTCCATCAGATAGTTTTGCTATACACACGCTCAAAGTACAAAGACTAAGTGCGAGAACTATTACCAATAAATATCTGTATTTCATCACTTCCTCCTTAATAGGAAAATTCTTTTAATCTCAATTACAAATATTAGATCCAGAATTTGGTATTGATAAACAGAGCAGACGCTCAATGAGTTTACAGTCTCTCTATTGCCCGTATGATACACAATTGGAAATATGAGTGCAAGAAGAATCATTTGGATTATAATTCTTATGAAATTTTCTACAATTAACACAAAACTTGCAATAAAATAGGAGGCTTTGACAATATTACACAAAAAACCTGCATGTACATTGAATTTCTAAATAAAAAAACTTGCATTTTGACTCAAAATAACGTATGATTATACTTAACCACAATATAACTCTGTCAGTCAGCAACACATGAATTCCACATAAGGTTACTACCATAGGTATGAATTTGATGTATTCACACCAGCAGAATCCGAGATTCTACATTAGAATGAATCTTCATTGTGGGGAGATATAGATGGCGACATTTGGCACAGGTGACTATCAATATAAGGTCGTTGAAGGTTGGGGTATGATTCCGCAGCTCGGACTCGTTTCAGGTGTAGCATGCGACTCAAATGATCGTGTCTATGTCTACAATCGCAGCCCACAACATGCCATGCTTGTTTTTGATGCTGATGGGTCTTTTGTCACAGAATGGGGTAAAGATATATTCAAAAAACCTCATGGAATCTGGATTAGTCCAAATGATGAAATCTGGACC
>JAGFCA010000106.1 GCA_022394755.1 Candidatus Poribacteria bacterium | reverse complement strand
GCCATCTCCATCTCCGGTTCCTCCACCAATTGCCGTTCCACCAATTACAACGTGAGATTCACCCGGTTGTAACACTGGGAAAAATGTACCTGCAAGCGGATCACCAGGAATATAATCTCCTTTGGCAGCGGAAACATACGAAAGCGCGGTATTGTCATAATTGACTTGTGCTTGGAAACCTCCAACACCTTTGCCGCCAGCAATATTAATATTTATAGTGAGTTGTTCACCGACTGCGGGCGACTCAACAGAAGCGGGATCAACAGAGACGGTAGCTGCACCGTAACTCAATGCTGTGAATCCCAAACACATTATAACAGCCATCAAGGAAAATAAGACTTTCCTGTTAAAAAGCTGATTATTCATAAAACACTCCTTACTAATTCATTTACTTAGTGTGACGTATTCCTTACCTTTCGGTATAGGTCTAATTTCTTGTTTGAGGAGAGGGTTCACCGGAAATCTATGGACACATTAAAAAAATATTTGTTGTCAATATATGTAATATTAAGGCGAATCGCTCAAACGTGGTTATATACTTAACAAAGTAGTGTATATTATTATAAATACGTTGTCAAGTAAATTTAGATTTCAAATAGAATAGAACAATTTGAGAAAGTTATGATACTTCTGCTTAATTATACCACATATAACAAAACTTAATCAAATTAAAACTAATAGAAGGTGTAGAAAGATATTATTACTTCATCTCATTTATCATTGTAAGTCTGAAGTGCCTTCCAAAATTCACTAATCAGTGTTGCTTTTGGTCCCTCATCCCTGTCATGAATTTTTCAAATACCTTGATGGCAAATACTTTGTACCGCTGTCTCAATAATAGGGATTTTCTCCTTTGAAAAGTATACATAAAAGTGCGTTTTTTTGTTTTTATGTATACTTTTCAAATTGGTTATTAGGTTAGTCTACATAAGTGTTCATAGCGGTTATTGACGAATTGAAAATTATTTTTTTATGTATATTATGTATACTTTTTGTTTTCTGTAGTTTTGTCAGTGTTTTGGGCATTTTTTTATGGTTTTTAGGTGGTTGCATGGGTGTCCTCTTTATGCGTTTTGTTATGGTAATATTATAATGGATTGTAGGTGCGGTGTGAAGGGATTCCTGTGTTGAGGACAATGGAATAGCAATAGGATTCGGGGATGGATTGATAATCTGAATCGGTTTTTTGCGGATAGGGTGTCACAGCTCAGGTGCTTGTTCGTTTTTCT
>JAGFCA010000197.1 GCA_022394755.1 Candidatus Poribacteria bacterium | reverse complement strand
TACGCAATCCAGATTTACGTTTCTCAATATCAGGATCAATCATATTGTAAGTGCCAGAGAGTGCGACAATCTGAATATCACGTGCATCCATCTCATTTTTTACATCTACAACTGAAATCTCTGATGACACATGATATTGTAAGTGGTATATCCTTTGATGTACAGTTGCGTCTAAAGTTTCAGCAACCGAATCCCTTCGAATCGTTCCCTCCATAAGACCTATGTGCATATATACCTCCATGATCAAATCAGAATAATTCGTTTAGTAATCGTGAGTTTGATAATGAAAAAATAACCTGCAATTTCGAAGTATATCACTTTTATAGTCCCGGATTTACACAAATCCTTGATTCAAATAAGAATCTGATTTGCCAAACTCACATCTCACCTTAAAGTATAGTTTAAAAACCAATGAATGTGTAAAGTTTCTGTCAATAATTCTCAGGATTTCACACAAAAAGAAAACTTATGTAACATTTGCTTGACAATCACAAAAGCATACGTTATAATTAACACATAATCAGAATATAAACTAAATTGTTTGCAGAGCTTAGATGCTCCTTGTAGGACAATCTTTTCAAGTAATTAAAACACTGTTGTAGGTTGTGTATAGGTTCACATCATAGTCACCAATGTAAGGAAAAGTCTATGTATATCAGCTTCAAATTTTCGGAATGTAAATTATTCATGTATCAGACCATAGCAAAAATAACAGTCGCCTATTGGGTTTCATGGAACCGTCTTAATACAATGAAAAGATCAGAAAAATGCATTAAAAAGCAAAATTCAAAACCGTACCTTTTTGGAAAAATGGTACAATCAAAAAACCTGCAATATGAATGTCAATGAACCCATACACAGACTGGATTCACAGCAATATGTCGAAACCGATCAGAAACGTACCATAGTACGAAAAATCTTACCATACGGTACGTTTTCAAGATAAGAAATTCTCAATGAATTAACAAGCAAAACACACAAAACATACACACTTCTTGACCATAAAATATATACATGATACCATACTTTCATCCATCATTGACGGAGGGATTTTGTGATAACGCCAAAGGTCATCCTGACTAAAATATGTAATGCCATTGATCTATTAATAGAAAGTAGTATTGATTACAACCGGTTATTCCCATCAATACTAAATCCTAAAAATGGTCAGATGCTAATGGAGAAACCTACCAAAATCCCGGGGCAAAGAAATGGTGATCGTGCACATTTAGGGTGTAATCTCATACATGATGAACCTTTATTGGAAACAATGAATGTCCTCGCTGATACCGAATCCAAACCAAGGTATAGCGATGCAGTCGACTCGTATTTGGAATACTTTGCCCTAAATTGCACGCAGACAAAGACAGGTCTATTCCCATGGGGCGAACATTCGTTTTGGCATCTGATTGACCAACGAGTAGGATGTTCACGAAATCCGGATGGTGGGACAGCAATACATGATCATCTTCGCAAAGTGCCTTTGTGGATCTGGCAAAAATTGCACAATTTCAATCCTACATGTGTCCAACGTTTTGCTGATGGTTTGGATTACCACTGGACAGAGGGTGATGGTCTTGAATACATACGTCATGCTAACATTGACAAGACTGAACACCTGATCCGTGGCGATCGTTCATGCGATTTCCCTCGGCACACAGGTT
>JAGFCA010000101.1 GCA_022394755.1 Candidatus Poribacteria bacterium | reverse complement strand
ATCTTATACCATTTCTGATAATTAAAGTCTCTTTAATGTAGCATAAACTTCCAGTTTGTGCCGTATTTCAAGGCATAAATATCTCCTAATCTTGGGAGAATCATTTAGTGAAATAGTATGATCAAATGCACTTTGAGGCATCAAACTCCAATTCTGGTCATCTGATAATCCTGCAAATCCTGGTTCAGACAAAAGGAATTTCACTAAGTTGACACTTATGGGTAGAGGAACGAAACCCGACACGTATGGATAAATAAAGATTCCCCGTAGGTGTCAACTTAAGAAGTCTATGCCTTGTAGGAGGGGTTTCCGAACCCCGATTTAGCTCAAATCCTGTCATATCGGGGTTCGGAAACCCTCCTACAAACGGGAATTTTCCTTAAGTTGACACCTATGGGATAAATAAAGATTCCCCTGTCGGTTGCGTAAATTCAACATGTTCTACGAAAAGACAATAATGACAATTGATCAATTAGAAATGGTAGTACAACCTATCAGGTCAGAAAACTTATTCAAGACTAAGGGAATGCCAAAAGACATTCATACTGTTTAGAGTCTGATAAACCATTGACACTGTGAAAAATCAGAATCTTACAGTTTTGCGATTTGAATTTTTGAATCTTACAGAAAAGTGCCTATAAACCTATACAAACACTGGTGTTACAACTATTTTTACAATCTTACAGTATGTAAGACATTTCTTACAGTTTCGTAACTTTTTACGGTCAGAACTTCAAAAAAATTTACACTGAGAATACTTATGCAATTCATCTCACATTATGTCTATATAACGAAAATACTAAGGGGTCTTATGGTTGATACGGGTTCCCAGATCCAGACGTTATTGATACATTGAATGATGCCAAAATCCAGCGAACCGACCCAAGCATATTTACACCGTATCTCATAAATCCGGTTGTTAGACTGTCATTGATCGTGCTCATCGTAGGCACGGGGTCTCCCTGTCCGTTCTTTCTATAAAATCGATTTATAGTAAACTTTAGAATTAATGATACATGTTTATAACTTCATCAATGGTTATATCAGCATTGTATTCTCTGAGGCGTTTGATATTCGCAAAGTCGTTTTCAATCGGGTTGTAGTC
>JAGFCA010000199.1 GCA_022394755.1 Candidatus Poribacteria bacterium | reverse complement strand
TCACACGGATGAACCCGAGTTTTGTCCACTGGCAATTATATTGTACGACATATATTTGTATTTTTTCAAGGAATTCTCACCAGGGTTATTTAGCTTTAATAACTATTGGTTTTTGCGTTTTACGAAGCTTGTACTCGTCAGTTAGGTAGAATAGCGAAACACACATGTATCAACGCAACGATTGAGAGTATGAGGATCGTTTTCAGTTCCGTAGGGACGATATATTTATAGATACGAACAATAAGCTGAAACACAACAATATCATAAGATTGAGGAATCATCAAAAATATTGAAAACTGAATAACCCTGACATAATTTGTTGTGAATCGTATCTTGACAACCTGCATTTGTTGTGATATACTATCTTCACGCAGGAATTGTGTGTTAATTTTGTTTTTACTGAATTGTTTTCATTATGTTCCGTAGGATGTATGACATGGCTAAATCTGTAAAAGCCCTCATAAACCCCGAAGTTCTCAAGTGGGTACGTGAAAAACGTATCAGATTAGACCTTGATTTAGCTGCAGAAAAACTAAAAATTGTCCCAGAACGTCTTACTGACTGGGAAAGCGGGACAGCTCAACCCACCTTCGCGCAATTAAAGAGAATTGCGAAGATCTATAAGACACATATATCAATTTTCTATTTGCCAAAACCACCTATTGATTTTCATCCACTTACAGATTATCGTGTATTGCCACAGACAACCGCTCCCGAAAGTGAACAGACCTATAGATTGAAGGCCAATATTCTTGAAATTTTTGATAGACGTGAAACATTGATTGACTTTTATGAATTGTTAGAGATGCCTTTTCCTGAAGTGACGATTAAGGTCAATCTTAATGAGACGCCTATACGCGCTGCAGAGAGAATAAGGAAATTTCTGAATTTCAATACTGAAATGCTTCCACGAACCAAGGATCGCTATAAAGTATTAAAGTTTTGGAAACGAACCGTTGAATCAAAAGGTATTCTCGTTTGTCAAACTTCTGCTAACACACATCTTGCTGTTGAATTAAATACTTTCCGGGGATTTTGTATAGCACAAAAGCCTTTTCCTGTTATCGTTGTAAATTCGCAAGACAGTCCAAACGGACGCATATTTACGATTCTACACGAATTAGTTCATATTGCACTTGGAGAAAGTATCATTCAAAATATAAACTATGAAGATGTAAGTGTTCAAAATATAGACCCCGTGGAAGCTTTCTGTAAT
>JAGFCA010000139.1 GCA_022394755.1 Candidatus Poribacteria bacterium | reverse complement strand
ATACAAAATAGTCTGTTTACGCAATATTTGTAGCGCAAACTGTTAGTTTGCGCACGTATAAACACAATCTAACATATTGTGCTATATAGGTAGCAACATAGGTTACAGATAATCTAATCAACTAAAGAAATATCAGAATGACACAAAGAGAAATCAGCAAAATCCACACGCAACACAACAATAGGAAACCAAACGTTCAGCACACGACCCCCATGAACGGCACACAATTGGATAGAAAACAAAAAAATGAACAACACTTAGAAAGTTCTACTCCATTTACTTGCTTATATGAATTTAAGTCAAAATCTATAGTAGGAATAAACCATGATTATAGATCAAAAAACCATGCACAAGAAACAAATAATACCGTTGATTTGGCTAATTGTTCTCATTGCTTTCATACCGTTGATTTCGCATGCTGTCATCATTTTGGAAGTATGACAACATACATCAAGACACGAAAAGATCTAAATCAAAAACCGTACCATTTTAAGAAATTAAAATTTCACATAATTCGCACTGAAATTACGAACAAACCTAAATACCAACTGAGTTCATGGCACCGTACCGAAACCGTACCGAAACCGTACCGAAAAAGGAAAAAACGTACCATCCGGTACGTTTTCAAGAATCAAAAGAATCAATGAATTGACCAGAAAATACAAAGAGTTTGCCATCAGATGAGTCTGTAAAGTTCTGGACAGATATCAGCATCTCTTATTGAATGCTAATGATGTATCGTGACAATACTTTACACACCCTAACTATCTATATATGTTGACACTTTCATCGTAATACTATAAAATCTATTCAAGAAGTTAACCGAATTTGAGTAAAGTTTAAGTTTATAGGAGATATCAATGGCAACTAATGTTTTTTCACCTAAGGAGACGACATATCCTATCAGTAATGCACACGTCAGCAGTTTAGAAACATATCAGGAACGATATGATGAATCAATTAAAGACCCTGAAGCGTTTTGGTCAACAATTGCCGAACGGTTGACGTGGTATCAACAATGGGAAACGGTTCGCGACTATGATTTTGTTAAAGCACAGATCAAATGGTTTGAAGGCGGCAAATTGAATGCCTGTTACAACTGTCTCGATAGACATGTTGAGGCTGGACATGGAGATGACACGGCAATCATCTGGGAAGGTAACGACCCTTCTGAGGATAGGACATTTAGCTTTAATGATCTACTTGCTGAGGTGAAAAAGTTTGCTAATGTTTTGAAATCACAAGGCGTGGAAAAAGGTGATCGTGTCTGTATCTATCTACAGATGGT
>JAGFCA010000154.1 GCA_022394755.1 Candidatus Poribacteria bacterium | reverse complement strand
CCTTTTGCAGGTCCGAGCGATAATGTCATGTGCCGAAATTGTATGTCTCGTGCACTAATATCGTTGTAAATGGTATATCCAGCAATGTAGTCAGCTGCTTCATCTATCGGTATGTTCTTCCCGGATTTAGCGATATAAACACCCCATTCCAGTTCAAAATCAAGTTTCTGAGTGTAGTTTGGCCAAGTGACAACGGCATTATGACCAGCAATGGAAGCTGGACTTGTGCTACCACGATAGTAATTTGGAAGTTTGTACCATTCGGGTGATATTTCCTTACCAGTGATTCGAGAAGCTGCATCCATGTGTGTTTTGAATACGCCAAAGTCGCGTAAACTTGCTGGATTGGGAAATGGTGCAAGCAGTTCAATGTTTTCAATGTCAAATAGAGTGGCAGACAGATCATCGCCGTCATTCAGTTGTTTCTGATATGTATCCATCTGTTTTTGTGCATCAACTATACAATTCTGTTCAAAGAATTGTGTCATGTCCGTTATATCAAGTCTTAGATCAACAATCTTGTCATCGTCAATATATGCTCCGATAATGTTATTGTTGTGATTTGATGGATTTTTGAAAGTTGCTAATTTCAAATGTAGTCCTCCCATTTTGGTCTTGTAATTTATACACCAAAAGCATTCAAAAGTCAAGGTTATGTAGAATACTGCTAAAGGTAATTAATTGTTGTTATTCAGTTGTTTTGAATCATGGATTAGTACGACATATTCTGAAATTGCTGATAATCTCTGTTTGACATTATTGCAATTATGTATGTAAGATGCACAATAAAACGCGCGACTACCAAACGAATTGTTGCATGTCTTTTCAACTTTTATTTTCCGATAATCTCTCAACTTTTTGGGTAAATCTGATATCAACGAAAACGTACCGAATGGTACGTTTTTTTCGGTTTCGGTACGGTTTCGGTACGGTGATGTGAATCCAGTCTGTGTCTGTGTTTGTCGGCATGTTAAGTGTGTAAATTGGTCAATTTTTGTTTTTTCAAAAAGGTACGGTTTTGGATTTTGAATTTTAATGTCCTGATATGTATTATTCATGAGAAAAATATAGTGTGTTATCGTCGGAAAACAGCAAGTGAAATTGGTATTTTGAAATTGTCTGTGCGTATTGCTTTTGTAAGATTTAGCTTTCATGATGTAGGCGTATATTGAGATAAATTGGATGATTATTCTTAATGAAAAGTGCATATCTGTTTTGACAAAGTAGGTTTTGATCGTGTATGAGAGTTCTTATTCTTATGTTTGAATCAAGTATATGTTCAATGCATGTGCGGTTAGGAAACCGCCCCTACCGGGTCTATGAGAGTGGCATTTTTCGATCATAGCAATTCATTTCTCCACTTTCAAGTATTTGTGCAATTCCTGTGCTAATTTTGCACAAATTGTGCGTCGTTCTATTGCTGCTTTCTTGTTTTGAGATATCGTT
>JAGFCA010000159.1 GCA_022394755.1 Candidatus Poribacteria bacterium | reverse complement strand
ACTTCCCAGTTTGCGCACACAGTACTGCACAAACTGGAAGTTTGTGCTACAGCATAGTCCTGCGGTTTAGGTTTAGCGAACCAGAAGTGTGCTTATGTTTTTGGATTTTACTATAAATAGCCCTATATCACTCAATAAATTTGTTGACTATTGAGGTTGTAAATGGTATACTATTTACAAATCTTATATAAGAGATGGATTACGTTAAATTGTTACAAATTGTTTCTCTTCTGGTCCCAACCAATCACCCAATAGACCTAATATGTTATCACAAGATCCTATAGCACCCAAGTTCCAATTCTCAAAAACAATACAATTATACGGGGACAGAGCAGGTGGACAAGGCAATTTCGACTTTGCAGGTTTAGCAGAACTTCAAACTATGAAGTTTGTCTTGTTAATTGGAAACCTACACAGTCTTGAACAGCCGACAGATTGGAGACGTTTTCTGCGGTTGCTTCATCTTGCTAAACGTTTACATAAACCAGTGTTATTATGGAATCTTTTGCTCACCCAAAATGAATCATTAGAAAATCTTACTTCATTGGAATTGGGAACAGCAATCAAGGCCACAAAATTGCAATTACTCAAATTGCCTCAACCTATAATATCAGTCTATGACGATGTATTCGGGTTGGACAATGAGATTGTTAAAGTAGGTTGGGGAGATGGTACAATTATCGTATTATCTGATGAGGAAGATGCTCTGAGAGAACAGATAATGGAAGGGAACAATCTTCATATTGTTAGCAAACCGTGGAATCTCCCCAAGAAGATATCCGATTTATTGGATGAATATTCAAGAACAAATATTAGTGAATTAATTGCTAAACGATTAGAAAGAGTGCAAGGCACAGAGAACAGTTAACGACATATCAATTATACAATCAATCTACGCAATCAACAAATCATGAATTGTATCCCATAGAAGTTTTATCACATAAGCTATTACGGTGACCACCAATACAACTTTTATCCATTTATCCCCCATTTTTACTGCCAAATTGCTTCCAATCCAGGCACCAGTCGCATTACCTGCAGCCAAAGTAAAACCCAAAACCCAATTGACATGCCCCTTGCTAATGAAAATACCTAAAGCAATGATAGTATAAAAGAAGATAATAAAAACTTTATGTGCGTTGGTTATAACCAGATCGCTATCATCCAATATTCGCAAGGTAGCAATGACTAACAGACCAACTCCGGCTTGAATGAAACCACCATATATACCAACAAAGAATAGAGCAATAAATGTGACAATTTGATATTGCATACGACTCGGATTTATTTTGTTTTGTAACCATTCTGTTGGATTAAATAGTGTCAGTATGAGCATTGTAATCATAACAACCGCAAGAACAGGTTTGAAAACGGTATAAGGTGTCAAGGTCGCTATA
>JAGFCA010000189.1 GCA_022394755.1 Candidatus Poribacteria bacterium | reverse complement strand
TTCTTATTCCTTTTAATCTTTCTGGATGGTTTTTATGATGTGTAATCTGCAAAGATTCGCGCTGTCTACAGTTTAGGGTTCTATTGAGATATCCTTCGTAGCTAATGTCTGGTGTTGTTGTTTTCATTGTGTTTTTCTCCTTTTTATTCATGTTATTATAATTGGTTGTGTGGGGGTTGTGAAGGGGTTTTTGATGCTGCGGGTAATGGATTTTAGGGTATGATCTATTGGGATTCTACTGGGTTGGTCTGAGGGGAAAAGACACAATCTGGATGAAGATTAGATAAATATTTCGGTAATTCTTTCAATAGACATCTTCGTAGGGACGGGTTCCCCCGTCCGAATATCACCGATTTAATAAATTAATCTTCATGAAGATTGTGGTACGAAGAGACTTCGGCGGACCGGGTGCCTCGTCCCTGCGTTTAGAACGATAATTGACAGTCTAACAATCGTGTTTATGAGACACGCTGTACCAATAAACCTCCTAATAGTGTGATATAGCGGGAGTAGTTTCTCATTCTTCTTCTCCTACAGAAATTTCTTCAGATTCTTCTTCTCTGTGCGTTTCTGAATCATTCTTTGTGTTTGGAAAACATAAGACCCCAGCTATTGCCAGAATAAACCCAACCGCCGTTAGAGAAGCACCATATTTTAAATCTTCAACATGCACATCATTCAGGACAATGTTTAGGGTTTCACCAAACATTAAAACAAGAAAACAACAGATACCGACGATGCTACTGATGGTTACACATAGAGTTGGTAGAGATTTCCAATGAGATTGACGGTTTAACATATAAATTGATGTTCCAATAATCACCCAAGAAGCGATAAATGCTATTGTGACACAGTTTAAATTCACATGACTACTTCTTGAAAAAACAACTATACTCCCATAAGTTCCAATCAACCCTATAATTAATGCAATAGTGATAAACAAAGGATTGAAGTGTGATCGTGTAGAAATCAGATAAATGCTTATACCAATGATGTATATTGAAACTATGAACACTAAAGTGACGATCCCACCATCCCTAATAGCAAGTCGTAGACCTGAGTAATTGCTTTCCCAAGGCAGTGCCAAACTGAAAAATGCTAATATTCCACCGGCAAGTGTAATAAACCTTGAATAGTGCTTCATTCTTTTCCTTCAACAAACCGTTTATTTTCTTCTATTTACCGCTTTAATCTGGAATAGGAAAGAACCTTACTCCAGCCATTAGGAGAAAAAAACCAACTATGGTCAGCGACAAACCGTATTCAATAAATAGTAGATTATTGAACAACAATACCATAAGGAAAATAATACCGACCAGACTGAAAACAAATATTAGGATTCTTGATTGCCAGAAAAGTAGGCATGCAATTACCAGTAAAGCAATCAAGAAAACTGAAGGGATGAGGAAAGCACCCTCACCAACAATAAGGTGAAAACCCGATTCGCCATCAATCCAAGGAAAACAGAAGCAGAAAAATGTAAACAGACTAGTACCCAGTAGGAAGAACCGCTGAGCCATCTTCATTCCTGATTGCCTCCATCAAATTCATCAACTTAAACAGATACAACAAACTATTCCGATTGTTCATTTTCGTCAATAGAAATATCTGATTTTGGTATTTTCCACGCACCGATAAATGCCAGTAAAAATCCAATCAATACTCCATACATTCCGATTTGGATACTCACTATATTTCCTACATTCACTCCAATCTGTGCATTCTCCATTAATTTTGTAGAGATTGGATTAACCAGTATAACAGACCAGATTATACTGATAAGATAATAAAGCACTCCAAAACCACTACAAATTATAACTGGAATTCTGGCTTTCCATGGGGTTTGTTGTTTGTACATATATAAACAGACACCGAGAATAGTCAATGTAGAGAGGAAGTGAAGAACTGTAAACGTTGCACCATTAATCACAGACTGAATGCCGTGAATTGCAACACTCCTAATAGTTGGATCTAAAGATGAGAAATCGATTTTTATCCACGGGAAAAAGAAACAGATTAAGGCAGTGCCGCCTCCTATTAAAGGGAGTATAAGTGGATTCTGTTTCATGGTAGTTCCTCAATGATAATTATATCTATTAGATAAAGGAGGGTTTTTCCTAAAATGATGATACGGACAGGGTCCCTCTAACCGTTAGCGTATCACCTTCAATTGTTTAAAAAGTATAACATTAATCGGAAA
>JAGFCA010000107.1 GCA_022394755.1 Candidatus Poribacteria bacterium | reverse complement strand
AATCCAACCGTCGTCGATAGCACCTATCTCGGCGTAGACCTTTAAACGCAGTTAAAAAAACATCATGTGTTTTTTTTCGAATGTCTGTTAGTTGTGAGTTTAGTTGGTCTATTTCTACTTGCCACGGCACACCGATTTTGGTTATTGAACGTCCTTGATGACGCACTCTATACTCACCCAATTCTTCTGGAGGACAGAAACGGATGGATGCAGAAACAGTATTATCAACTGCAAAAAGACCTAAATTTCCTTCTGGATCATTGAATACAATGCTACGATTATTAGAAGGCATAGGTAAATGTTGTTGTAACTCACGAAGTGTCCCTAAGAATTGATTGTTGCGCCACACGCGAACATCCGAAGTAATGTCAGGGGCAAATAAAGCAAGACCTACAGGATGTTCTGTGTCTTTAAACATACTTGAAGTTTCTCTTTTATCATTTTTTTCTTTTGTTTTCTGTTGTCTATGTGGAACTAAAGATATAAAATCGCGTAGACGATTTAAAAACAAACCACTTCGAATGAATGCTTCAGGTATAATTGCTGCAACCCATTGGCAATAGGTTAAGCATTTCTCTAGGGCATATTTGTATAGATCGTCGTGGTCTGTCTCTTCTGGAAATGGCAAGCCACGGCGTGTTGCAGAATTGCGAGCAAGCCATGGAGGATTAGTAATACAAACAGTATAGCCTTTGGGAAAATCAACAAGCGTATCCCGGCGCGTGATCCCTTCAACCCTTGGCTCAATGTCAAAATATTCCCAATCTTTACACTTCAAATGTGTTGAATCTATCAGTTGTGGAATATTATTTGCTCCTGCAAAAGGTTCTAATATGACTTGTTCTTCTAATTTTGAATCAATTGCCCATCTATTGAAAACTTCTAATAGAAATGGATTGCCACATGTATAGTAGCGTCCATTTGCCCGTTTTTTGTCTATATTCATGCTCATCTAATTGTGTAAGATTCTTTGGTTAGGTATATTCTATCTAATTTTGAAAAGTAATTAGTTTAACGGATTATTTCAAATAAATATACACTTATTCGTGAAAAATTTCAAGCATAAATTATTATGTGTGTAATATATTTGGCACTAAATCTGATTAGTCGCTGTAGGTCGGTTCTCAATCCATTTACATTTTAATGTATTAATCGCTTGGCGACAGGAACATAGATCCTATCAGAACCTAAGTTGCTACCTACAATGTATTGCTCAATTAGTCCCACTGACATTCTCAAGAGTTGTCAGAAATCAATAGTTATCAAGGTTCTTTTGGTTTTAGCGCATGAAAATGCTCCTTGATTTCAAACAACATCTGTCTTTGTCCAGTGAGTTCAAGTTGTATTTGATGGAATGTGCGGTGCTCTAAGATGCTTAGATGCAACAATATGAGATAGCCCATCACTTTTATACAGAGCCTCACATACGCGCCTTGCGTGGTTTGTAAACTCATAGCAGATAGGTGTAAACACGATTTCGACTGTCGCCAAAAATGTTTAATCCCGTGGTGTTGAGACCATATCTTGTTTGATTTTATACCGCGAAAACGTGAATAAAGAAAATATTAAATAAAACAGCAGATTTGATAATCTGAAACCGCATGAGATGTCCTCCTAAAAATAATCAAATGATATTATCTTTTATTATTAAGATGGCGACTCATGCCTCTTTAGTCAAGTCAAATCTTCAAAATAAACGCATTTTCACAGGGTTAGACCTTCTCCGTATTGATATTTAGTGGGTTCACAGCAATTCTGATAAATATCAGAGAGATTATTACTGCACATCCTCTTGTAGAGGGTTCCTAACCCCGATTTGTCCTGTCGGAATCGGTTTAAAACCTTGATTGTCTGAACCAGGATTTACAGGATTATCAGATGACCAGGATTGGAGGCTGATGCTTCAAAGCACTTTTGATAAGATACATTGTTCTTGTGTTCGTATAAAACGCAATCTCAGGTTTAGGAAACCCCTCTACAGGAGCATGTCCAATAATAATCTAATGAATAGATGCATTTAGGGCAAAATCTTTACAGACCTGTTCAATGCTTCCATGCCAAAATTTTACTCACCTAAAGATAAGGTTGAAATCCAAAAGTGAATCTGATAAACTTATTGATAGGATTAAAAACTTTCTAAACCGATAAAGAGGCAATATGCAACAACTCTACGATACACAAGCACCCAATCCACCGTCAAGAGCTATCCTTGTTGGTGTAACCTTACGTGACGCGTTGCTTCACGAGACAGAAGAAGCACTTCAGGAACTACGGCAATTAACAGAAACCGCAGGGATTGAAGTGGTATGT
>JAGFCA010000175.1 GCA_022394755.1 Candidatus Poribacteria bacterium | reverse complement strand
TATGACTTTAAATTGTTTAGCAGCCATAATAGACTCCAAGGTAAATGAATAATTATCTTGAGTCTAAGTATACAATTATTTGAATAAACTATCAAAATTAAGTTGACTTTACACTAAGTGTACTGGCACATAAAACTCTGCCTGAGTTCAGACCGTTGATATAACTCTTTCTATAGACATAGCACCCCTTTGGGGTGAGGAAAGCCTTTGAAAACTGTGTTGAAACGATCAAAATCCGTTAGTATCAACTTGTGGTATAATATTGTATGGATTTATTTTTCTTGACAGATATTATTTATATGTTCCTCTATTTTCTTGATATATGTTAGTTGTTAGAAGTGGGAGATTTCTTCATTTTTTTAGATTTTATATAAAAAGTAATTAGTACCTGTTCAAAATTACTATGAATATACAATCCATCCCTTTTGGAATCACTATAAGAGTATATTATAATATTGATACTAAAATTGGTGAGAATCCGTATATGGAAGATGTAGTGAATCTGGCTAAGAGAACGGCATAATAAAAACTGTATCAATCTTTGATATGTATAGAAGAGGTTATAATTGACCTTGTATAGATTCGAATTGGATACTTATGATGTTCAAACTGTCTATGTCAATATATGATAATTTAAACAGTAAGGCTTTATAATATCATGCGTAATGTGTTACGTAAATTGGTTGTTGATCGTTTACAGAAATAACTTTTAACTCTACTTGAAAGATGTATCCAAAGAGCAATCATGAAAAACGATAGAAATAGTCGAATAGACACTTATTGGAAACTCAATACACATTTTGCCTATATTGATGACGCACAATTGATCTCTACCCTTGCTAATGAAGGAGAAACACTTGGTTGGGGTAAAAATCAGGTGCTTAAGATAGGTGGATCAAAGGTATTTGTTAAGAGGGTTCCAATTACAGACCTTGAATACAAACACATGTACTCAACGAAAAACCTTTACGGACTACCGACCTATTATAACTATGGGATCCGTTCTGCTGGGTTCGGTGTTTTTCGTGAAATCCTGATGCACATAAAAACAACTAACTGGGTGCTTCAAGGTTCAATTGATAACTTTCCATTGATGTATCATTACCGAATTTTGCCACGTCAGAGCGAAAAAGTAAGAATAGATTTACAACAGCATAAGCAATATATGGAATATTGGAATAGCAACGATAATATTGAAAGATATATCGTTGATAGGGTAAACGCGAATTACGAAGTAGCACTTCTATTAGAGCATTTTACAAACGGATATTCCTGGTTTAAGAATAACATAGGACAGTTAAATCACACTATCCGTGATATGTTGAAGACTATTACATTTCTTCGTAAAAATGGTGTTATCCATTTCGATATACATTTCTATAATATACTCACAGACAGAAGGAAGCCGTATTTAACCGATTTTGGATTGGTTCTGGATAGACGTTTTGATTTGAGTGATGCGGAACGTGAGTTTTATAATAAACATTCTTACTACGACTATGGAGCATTACTTTTCTATTTTGGAGAATTTTTAATGGAATTCTTTTTTAATCTTCCAAAAACAAAAAAGAAGAAAATCAGACAGAAATATGGGATAAAGAATGACATGCAATATGAACAATTTTTAGTCCTACTGATGGAGAATATTCATGAAATCTATACGGATGGAATTCTGGAGTTGGATGACAACTTTGTTGGATCAGTCATGAAATATCATCCAGTGATCATGTTTATGGCTAAATTCTACAAGGAAATTAAGCAAAATAATAAAAAGGATACCAAGTTTCAACACACTAAATTAAAGCGTCTACTCGTAGAGACTGGTATTTTTTAGGTTTAAAATTGATTTAGGAGTCTGTTTTAAATTATTGTAAATAGTATCGGTATTCACATGTGTGTATGCCCGGTTTGTATCTATACAATTGGATAACATGATTTATCTAATGCTAAGGTCAGTTCTTAGATACTTTGGTAAAATGTGCTTGCCAAAGCCACCACAAGATTGCCGGAATAAAGGGAAGTAAGCTCATTCCCCATAGAACTTTTTCAACCCCGTATAGATCAAGGAGGATACCTGCGACTGCTGATGCTATGCCACCCATTAATGTAAAGAGTGCATACTCAATGCCGAAGATTCTTCCCCTTATTTCGTTTGGGGCACGTTGTAGTAGTAGTTGGGTTGAAAACACCCATGCTATTCCACCCCCTACGCTTCGAATAAATCCTCCAATAACCACCGTTGTAAGACTTGCAAGTGGTGCAGTAGTAGCCAATCCAGCTGCGCCTATTATATATCCGAGACTAATACTCTGTCGAAGAGGTTTGTCACTATCACCTGTCCAAATTCTCGCAATTATTGGTCCAACTCCGCTTCCAATGCCACCAAAACATAACATAATTCCTAAACTGATTGCACCTTCTACGCCAATCACAAAATGACTTTTGGCAATTTCAACTTGTGAGATTTGATAACCTGAATATAGTATAAGTGCTATTGATGCTTTATGCAGTGTTATAAAGAATAGATCAGGGTGTTGAATAAGGTAGCGAAGCGTTGTAAACTTTCGACCGGTATGATCTCCTCTTGATGCAACAATATTCTGTGGAAGTCTAATCTGCAACAGTAGAATAGCTGATACAAAAAAAGTTAAACCATCAATGATAAATGCTGTCCGGATACCAAAAACTCCAGCCGTAAACCCACCTATGGCAGCACCAAGTGCAAGCATGATTGACCAAGTGGTCGCACTTAAGGCATTTGCTGTACCTAACTCGTTTGTAGAAGTAATATCTGGTAGAATGGCACTCCGCGCCGGACTAAAAAATCCACTGACACCAAACAGGATAGTGGTGAGGACATATAGAAGAGGTAGATCTTCTGCAGTTCTAACGAAAAGAAATCCCAGTATAAGTAATCCTCGAATTAAATCACTTATAATGAGAATGTTTTTACGATTATAACGATCAGCACATACCCCGGCAATCGGTGCTATGAGAAAAGGGGCAAGCATACGAATTGTGAACAGAAGACCTAATGCAAATTTTGAATCCGTCAGACTTCGAATGAGCAGTGCGGAGGCAATGAGATTAAACCAATCCCCTAATAGACTGACAAGCTGCCCTGCCCACAACCATCGAAAGTTTGAATTTGTTTGGAGAATTTCAAAGTAACCAACAAGCTTTTCTTTTTTTGAAGGTTCACCTTTATCTTGAATCGGTTTTTCAGATGCTTGAACAGTAGACTGATCTTTATCAGACAACTATAACCCCCACCGTTCGTTGATCGGTTTCTGGTATACTTCAATATCTCCTGATACTACATCTTCATAGTTTACTGCCTGTCCACAAGCGTTTGATTCGTAGATAGCTTCACAAATAGATTTGGCACGTAACCCTACTTCTGCATCCAGTTCTGGTGGTCTATTGTTCTCAATCGCATCAACATAATCATAACATTCAAGGACGACACCATCAGTGAAATTATGTGGGAACAGTTTATCTTTCTGTTCGTCAGAGAGGCTTGCCATATATTCAGCTTTAAGCTTTTCCATGGATAGGTGTGTGCCATCTTTGAGAATAACTTCCGCACCATCAAAAGGTCCGTGGAAGATATCCCCATCATCAAGAAGACATCCTTCACTACCATAATATACTACATGGTTGTAGCTGTGTCCAACAGCAGCCCATGTGCATGTCCACAGTCCAATGACACCTTTATTGAAGTTAATCGTTGCTACCCAAGTATCTTCTTGTTCGTTTTTTACGATCTCACCGTTTTTGGTGACTTCAAGGTTCTCAAATTGACAGACGCGTCCGTAAATGGATGTTGGATCACCAAAGAGATACCGAATGGTATCACAATAGTGTGCACCGGAGTCCATTACCATACCACCACCACCGAGGGATAGATCTAATCTCCAGTGCCATGCACTTTCCGGATCTGGTTCACGATGGCTTGCGTGTTGTGCATTAAACATACGCATATCGCCAAGTATCTGTTTTTCGTTCATTAACCATTCTGCAGTACGCCGACTCGGCATCCGTCGTATATTCTCTGCTGTGGCAGCGATTTTACCGTTTTCTTTAGCAGCAGTCATAATTGCATGGGTTGCTTTGACGGTAATTCCCATCGGTTTTTCTACCATTACATTCACACCAGCGTTGAGACATTTAATGGCATTGATATGGTGATGTGCATGTGATGTACAGATGTCTACCCCGTCTAAATCTGCTTTTGCAAGCATTGTGTCAGTGTCGGTATATACAACAGGTTTTTTACCTGTAACTTCTTTAACTCTTTCAGCGAAGTTGTCTGCTCTATCTTCGACTTCATCGCACATTGCAACGAGTTCAACTTTGCCGGGTTCTGTGTTATGGATTGTGAGATATGCGTTGAGATGACCGTTTGCCATCCCACCACAACCGATGATAGCGATTTGTATGGGCATTAAATCTCTCCAAATTTTATGTTGTTATGATGAACTTCCGTCACTTTAAAAACGGAAGGAATAATACTATAGATACGGTTTTTTGGCGAACAATACTGATTGTACATAGTTAATCAAAGGATAATCTAATACCATTATCAACTTATACATTTACATTATGTCCTACTTGTATCATGGATATAACATTTATGTTATGAGTCCCATAGGGACGGAATGTTTATAGAAAACTTCCTTTTCAATAATCTTGAGTCCCATAGGGACGGAATGTCCACAGTAAATACTTCAATCCAAATTGGATTTTCTTATCCATTAATAATGCAACCTAATTAAGTAAATTTGGTATAAGAACTGATATGTTAATTAAACAAATCTAAATCTAACCTTGATTGAGTCATATCTCTTTATGCTAAATCTTATGTAAGAAAAACTGCCTCAATAGTTTTATTGAGGCAGCAAAGACAGGATTTTATATAATTGATACTATAAGTTCTTAACTACACATATACCAAATTGCTCTAATTCTGTTAGAATAATATTCAACACACCAAGAGAATTAAGGTGACTGGTGTCAATCTCAATTGGTCTGTATTCTCGATACGATTGAAGTATAGCTTCGCGTCCTGTATCATTTTTTGCTAGTATCTGTTCTTCAGTAGTGAGAAGGTCACCTCCGGCTTGGTGTCGTTGAATACGATTTTTCTCATCTACAGTTAGAAGAATTACAGCATCAGGTATTCGAAGTTCTGGAGGATATCTCCCACACCATTCCTTATAAAGAACCGAGTCATCATCTAAGGATGAAAAGCTACTGTACTTGTCCAATAACGATCCATCACAACGTCTCCATTCTGTAGAGCTTTTTCTGCAAGTCTATTAGCAATAAGATTTTCGGTGCGATAATAAGAACGTCGCTTATGGGGTGACTTTCCATCAAAATAGTCTCGTAGATCTGAATCTGTTTATTGGAGTACTTTCAGTTCTGGAGGACATTTAAGTATAGTCGCATTGAGTTTTTCAACAAGTAATCCAGATAGAGTCGATTTCCCTGTTGCATCAAGACCTTCAATGACAATAAATTTACCAATCATAATTCCCCTTTCTTTGATTGAACATATCATAATTGATTGAAACCTGTTTAATTGCTTCTCTAATACCAATTTTCAAAATCGGTTCACTATATGTATGGGAACCTTTGGAATTATCAAAGAAACGTCCTGCAGGATCGACCATAGCATAACTTTCGGTCATGAATTCATTACTCTCAGGAATTACATTTACCCTATATTTTTCAACAATCCGATTCCGTTCTACTGTAAAGTCAACTTAATTTTGATAGTTTATTCAAATAATTGTATACTTAGACTCAAGATAATTATTCATTTACCTTGGAGTCTATTATGGCTGCTAAACAATTTAAAGTCATAC
>JAGFCA010000126.1 GCA_022394755.1 Candidatus Poribacteria bacterium | reverse complement strand
GTATGACTTTAAATTGTTTAGCAGCCATAATAGACTCCAAGGTAAATGAATAATTATCTTGAGTCTAAGTATACAATTATTTGAATAAACTATCAAAATTAAGTTGACTTTACACTACACTACTTCCTAATTATCCAAATCCATTCAACCCTGAAACATGGATACCCTATCAACTATCTCAACCATCAGATGTAACAATCCGAATTTACACATCAAATGGTAAATTGATTCGGACTATTACATTGGGTATTCAACAAGCAGGTCTATACCAAGATCGTACACAGGCTGCCTATTGGGATGGAAAAAATGAATTAGGCGAACCGGTTGCCAGTGGAATATATTTCTATGAATTTACAGCAGGTAATTATTCTGCAACAAAAAGAATGATAATACGAAAATAGGAGTCATGAGATGAAAGAATTACAATTAAACATACTATCTATATTACTCATTTCAATTCTTCTCCCTATAAGCATCAATGCACAGAATTATCATCAATGGGATTTACCTGATGGTGCTATTTCTCGAATTGGTAAAGGTACAATTCAGAAACTAACTTTCTCGCATGATGGTAAACGGCTAATAGTGGATACAGGTATTGGACTTTGGAATTATGATGTTAGTACTGGAACAGAACTCGATTTTATAGCAGAATATTCCTCTCAGATCCTTGGTGTGAGTCCATATTCCGATGCTTATGTCACATTAGATTCATCTAATTCACTCAGTTTGCGTGACTTAGTTAATCCAAATTTCAATGTACCATTGATAGGGGATTCAGACGGAATTCGAGGTGTGGTTTTCAGTCCAGATAGAAAGATTCTTGCAGGTATATTTACTGACAAGATCTATCTATGGGATACAATCACTGGAAAACAGTCAACATTTCTTGAGAAGCCAAATGGTCGGTTTAGAACGATTGTTTTTAATCCTAATGGTAATACAATTGCTACCATAGGTTTTGATAGCACAGTACGTTTATTGGATGTAAATACTGGAATCGAAACCGTTAGATTATCAAGATATATTTTTGGAAGTGAGAACATTGCTTTTACACCAGATAGCAATACATTGATTACAGCTAATCGTAATGAATCGGTTGAGTTGTGGGATACGGAATCTGGAGAAAGAATACAAGAGATTGACACTATGTCTCTGTTGAGCATCGCTCTGAGTCCAGATGGTAAGACCTTAGCTGTAGGAGGATACGATGGTTTACATCTATTTGATGCCATTACTGGTGCATACATTGCTGAATTTGGAGGGCATATTAGAGGCGTATCGAAAATTGCATTTAGTCCAGATGGTTCTATAATTGCAAGTAGTGGTGCTGAAGAATTATTCGTTTGGGATACTAAAAGTAGAAGACGTTTGCTATCAATTGAAGGCCATATAGGTGTATGGGGGATGGCTATAAGTCCAGATGGAAATACAATCGCGACATCTATTCGAGAAAAAATATATTTTAGAGATCTCAATAGTGGTAAGATTGAAGCATTGATATTTGCAGGACATCATTCATGGTATACGGACATTGCTTTTAGTCCTGATGGTACAACTCTTGCTTGTAATGACTCATTTATTATCTTATGGGATTTATCCAATTATGTATATCAAGCAAGTATCTACGGTAGAAGTCCAACGCAACACGGATTTGTCAGAACATCAGGTTACACATCCCTTGCCTATAGTCAGGATGGACATTATCTTGCAGCTGGAAATAGATATAAGTATATACATTTATTTAGAAATGGTCGTATCTATGAATCATCATTTATTGGACATACAGATGAAGTGAATTCGATAGCCTTCAGTCAGGATAACACGATACTTGCAAGTGGTAGCCATGATAAAACAGTCCGTATTTGGGATGTTGACACTGCAACTGAAATACATACCTGCAAGGGACATACTGACAATGTAAATTCTGTTGCTATTACACATGATGGAAGTATCATTGCAAGTGGAAGTGATGATACAACAATTATTCTTTGGGATGTCATTACGGGATTACCAATTTCCACGTTGGTTGGTCATACTCATGGTGTTCAAAGTCTCGCGTTCAGTCATGATGGAAAAACACTTGTCAGTTGTGCTGGTGAAGAAGATCCGACAATTCGACTCTGGGATATTGACACTGGTGAACAGAAGACCCTAAAAGGACACAGAACAGGTCCACGGCAATTAAATTTTAGTCCGGATGGGAACACATTTATTTCCTGCAATTGGGATGGTGAAGTACTGATATGGGATTATAACGCAATAATCGGAACGGACAGTCAACCTGTTGTCCTATCCGAAGATGCCAATAAGGATGGAGTTGTAGATTTGCAAGATTTAATATATGTTGCATCTCAATTTGGAATTTCAGCAATAGATAATAGTGCCGATATAAATAGTGATGGAATTGTGAATATAGAAGATATTTTATTAGTCGCTGCTGCCATTAACAATCAGAGTAATGCACCCTTAAAACAGACACTAATACATTCACATTTGACACGAGAAGAAGTAGAGGAATGGGTTAATCAAGCGATGCGTTTATACCCTATAAAACAAGACTATCATCAAGGTTTAACTTATCTTGAGCAGCTATTGGCACACCTAACGCCTAATCAGACAAAATTATTGGCAAACTATCCTAATCCATTCAATCCTGAAACTTGGATTCCTTATCAGTTGGCATCTGATACAAATGCAAAGATTGATATTTACTCAGTGGATGGCAACTTGATTCGCTCCTTGAATTTGGGGTTTAAACCGGCAGGTGTATACCAAAACCAAAAACAGGCAGCCTATTGGGATGGTAAAAACCAACATGGTGAACCCGTGGCAAGTGGTGTGTATTTTTATAGTCTAATAGCGGGAAAATTTAGTGGAACAAAACGAATGGTAATACAAAAATAGGAGTATATCCCATGATTACACTACGACTTTCATTTACCATACTCTTAATAAATTTTATTGTTCTCTTATCAAGTGTCTTCTCACAGAATTATACACAAATGGAACTACCCGAAGGGGCAAAAGGACGTATAGGTAAAGGTTTTATCACAGGAAATATTGTATACTCACCAGATAGTTCACGTCTTGCAGTAGCAAGTTCTATTGGAACCTGGATATATAACGCAGAAACTGGTGAGGAATTAAACCTACTAACAAATCATATCGGATTCATCAAGTCAATTGCATTTAGTCCAGATAATAAAACACTCGTGGTGAGTAGTGGTTCCGAATTTTATATATGGGATGTGGATTCAGGTGAACTTCAAATGACAATTTCAGCACATATTGGGAATATATCAGATATTAAGATTAGTCCTGATGGCACCCAAATTGCAACATGTGGTAATTTTGCGGATGAGACTATAAAATTATGGGATAGTTCAACTGGTAGTCTAATTACTACTATAGATGGCTTTACAGACCGTATTTATAGTATTTCTTTCAGTCCAGATGGTAGGGTGTTAGCGTCATGTGTAGAAGATGACGATATTAATATTATAAAATTGTGGGATGTTAGTAACAGTAAACTAAGGTCAATCTTCACCATCGGAACTAACGCTGGTAGTATGATTTCGACATTTAGTCCGGATGGTAAAATCTTAGCAAATACCATACATAGTTTTGATGAAAGAATTCAATTATGGGATGTTACGACAAGTTCACTACGAAGCACGCTTTTAGGTCACACTGGTGGTGTAGAGAGTATTTCTTTTAGTTCTGATGGGAAGACGCTGGCAAGTGGAAGTGATGATAGAAATATTTGTTTATGGGATGTAAATAGTGGAAGTTTTCTGACTGTGATACTTGAACATACGGAAAATGTAGTTAGCGTTGCCTTTAGTCCTGACGGTAACACACTTGCAACAGGTAGTAGGGATGGATCGGTGGTTTTATGGGATACTGAAACCTATATGAAAAAATATAAAATTACAGGACATAATGAATGGATAAATGAATTTGCATTCACTCCAGATGGAAGGACAATTGTCAGTGGAAGTTTAGATAGAACAGTTCGGTTGTGGGATACCCAAACAGGTAGAAATATAAAAACTTTTTTGGGACATAATAGTTCAGTTATAAGTGTAGCAATTAGTCCAGATGGAAAAACTATCGCCAGTGGAGGTAGGTTAGGACATTCTATCAATGGTTGGTTTGCAGATGACTTTTCAATAAAACTATGGGATGTTGATTCTGATGAACCTATAAGAACATTGATAGGACATTATTCTGATATTTACCATCTCTCATTTAGTAAGGACGGAAGTATACTCACAAGTTCCAGTGATGGTGATATCATACTTTGGGATGTAAAAACTGGGAACCCACTTTGGACACTTGGCGGTGATAGAGATAATCCTATGGGGAGAATTACATTCAGTCCGGATGGTAATTCCTTTATCACTTGGGGTAGATCTGGAATCCAATTTTGGGATCTTCATACCAAGCAACCAATTCCATCATATATCGGTTTACCTGATGGATTTGCTTATGGAGATTACAGTCATGATGGTCGCACACTGGCAGTATCCGATGTAAATCAGGATGTTCATTTGTTGAATATTTCAAATGGCGTTTATAGAACTATACAAACAGGACATTATGGAAGGTTCACAATTCCTGTTTTTAGCTTGGATGGTAAAGTACTTGTTACAGGAAGTTTTCCAAAAGATAAGACCATTCGATTTTGGGATCTTGAGAATAATGAGCTAAAATATACCATATCAAATAATCCTGATCAGGTATATGATATAAAATTTAGTCCGGATGGGAAGACTATCGCAACAACAGGTAAAGAAGGGGTAATATACTTATGGGATTACCCATTTGCAATTGAACAGCCCACACAAATAGCAGATATTAATTCTGATGGTGTTGTAGATATCTCTGACTTAGTCTTGGTAGCAGCAAATTTTGGGAAGACAGGAGAAAATGTGGCTGATGTAAACGGAGATGGAATTGTAAATATTACCGATTTAATTACTGTAGCTGCAGCAATTAATAATGCAAATGCTGCCCCTTCACTAAATGCAGAAACCATACAACAATGGATTACAGATGCCCATCATTTACAAAAAAATGATCCTGTTCTACAAAAGGGAATATTATTCCTTGAACAACTATTAAAGTCGTATACACCTAAAACGACAACTCTTCTACCCAATTATCCCAATCCATTCAATCCTGAAACTTGGATTCCATATCAGTTATCTGAACAATCTGATGTAACAATCCGTATATACGCTTCAAATGGTCAATTGATACGTACTATAGGATTGGGAATTCAACAAGCAGGTATATATCAAGATCGTACTCACGCTGCCTATTGGGATGGGAAGAACGATCTGGGTGAACACGTTGCAAGCGGTGTATACTTTTATGAATTGACAGCTGGACAATACAGTTTTACACGACAAATGGTAATACAAAAATAGGTATATAATATGAAGATGACTCGATTCATAACAATTCTATTTCAATTAGTTGCTTTCCATTTTCTGTTACCCAGTTTTGCACAAGATTATACGCAATGGGGTTTACCAGAAGGGGCACTATATCGTATAGGAAAAGGCAATATATCAGGGGTAAAATTCACATCTGACGGAAATAGATTAATTGTCGACACTAAAATCGGTCTATGGGACTATGATGTTCACACCGGAATTGAATTAGATTTTATACCTGAAGACCGATGGTATAGTATCAGATTGGGTTCCAGCTTAGGTATCAGTCCAGATGGCAAAAGGTATATTACTTTTGACAGTGAAGATATATTTACAATACGGAATTTAGGTGATAGGACTGCAATTTATACTATTGAGGAACCGACAATAGAAATTCAGCAAGTTGCTTTTAGTCAGGATGGAAATATACTTGCTGTTGGTAACAAGAATGTAATAAATCTATGGGATCTTACTACTGGAATTAAAATAAATACGCTTATAGGTCATACAGGTTGGATTAGAGAAATTACTTTTAACCCAAATGGTTCGATAATCGCTTCTGTAGATTCTGAAAATGTCCTACAGTTATGGGATGTTGGAATGGGTATACCGATATCTGTATTGTCAACTTATATCTATAGAGTTAATGGTCTGTCTTTTACACCTGATGGTGATACACTACTTTTGAGTTCACAAGGTTCTCTTCTGTCATGGGATGTTTCAACTGGAAATAGAAATTTTGATGTCTTTGCAGGTTCTGTTAATTCAATAGCATTTAGTCCTGAAGGTAATCTAATATCAACCTCTGGACAAACGGGATTGAAGTTGTGGGATGGAACTACTGGAAACTTTATTACCGAACTTGGCAACTATGAGTGGGGTAACAATGCAATCTCATTTAGTCCTGATGGCAAAACTATTGCCTGTGGAGGTATAGATGGGTTGACAATATGGGACACTGAATTCTGGGAACCTAAATTGACAATTGAAGGACATTTAATCTCAATGCAAGAAATCGATTTTCATCCAAATAGGAATCTCATGGTTTCTATTAGTTCAAGAAGAATACACTTCTGGAATACCAACACATGGACAGAAAACAATGAATTTCATATAGAACGGTATGCACATCAATTTGGTTTAGACATAAATCCTTACGGAACAACTCTTGTAACAACCGTTCATGGAAGTATTGTTTTATGGGAGATATCAAGTGGTACTCCATTAGCTATATTACATAGTCTTGAAAGTGAAAATTGGACAAGATTCTCTGGATTTTCTTGTGTTGAATTTAGTTCAGATGGCAATTTACTCGCTGGTGGAAATTACAATAATACCATTCAATTGTGGTATGAAGGCCGTACACGAAAAGGAATACTTACTGGACATACAGCAGGAATTACATCCATTACTTTTCATCCAAATAATCGTATACTTGCCAGTGGAAGTGGAGATAAAACTATAAAACTCTGGGATGTTGATGCTGAATCTCATCTGTTAACTCTTAATGGACACACTGAAATAGTAAATTGTGTAGCTTTCAATCCTGATGGGACATACTTAGCAAGTGGAAGTGAAGATAAGTCGATAATATTATGGGATATTGATACAGGAAATTACCTGCAAACCTTCATTGGACATACAGACGAGGTAGTCAGGGTAGCATTTAGTCCTGACGGGAACACTCTCGCCAGTTGTAGTAAACGTGAGGATCCAACGGTCAGACTTTGGGATGTCCACACGGGTGAGTTGAAAAAAACATATACAGGACATGTAGAACAGATTAATGATATCGGCTTTAGTCCAGATGGAGAAACTCTCGTAAGTGCAAGTTATGATGGAACTCTGTTGGTCTGGGATTTTAATGAATTTGGTAATTCCGCTGAACAATTAGTTGAAGATGTGAACAAGGATGGACATGTCAATATACAAGATCTCATTTACGTCGCTTCAAATATTGGTCAATCCAGCAATAATAACCCTGCAGATGTAAATGGAGATGAAACAATAACAATAGAGGATTTACTGATTGTTGCTGCTGCTCTTCAAGATGTTGGTGATGCACCTGCCAAGTTTCAACAACCTAATCCAATTCTATCGGCATTAGATGTAGAACAATGGTTGGATAATTCAAAGTATGTTACATCAAATCTGCCAGTCTATCAGAAAGGTAGAATCATACTTGAAACATTATTGAGTACTCTTATACCAAGTAAAACTATGTTGCTGAAAAATTACCCAAACCCCTTTAATCCAGAAACATGGATACCATTCCAGTTACATCAGCCTGCCGATGTCTCAATAAATATCTATTCAACTGATGGAAATTTGGTACGAAGCCTGAAATTAGGATATAAATCAAGCGGAATATATCAAGACATTAGAAAGGCAGCCTACTGGGATGGAATGAACGAAACTGGAGAACCCGTAGCAAGTGGTGTTTATTTCTATACGATGAAGGCAGGGACAATCACTACCACAAAACGAATGGTCATAAGGAAGTAAGGTGTATAATGAATTATAGACAATTGATAACAGTACTTATCATTCTCATTGCCTTTTCAATCCAATCTATTACTTACTCTGAAGATTATACAAAATGGAATCTTCCGTCTGGTGTGAAGATGCGAATTGGTAAAGGTCTGATTTCTGGGAACATCGCCTTTTCACCAGATAGTTCTCTGCTGGCGGTTGCAAGTGCTGAGGGTATATGGATTTATGATAGTTATAGTGGTAAAGAAGTCAATCTAATTACTGATAAGAATGGCAATGTCAATAGTATTGCTTTTAGTCCAGACGGGAAAACAATTGCCAGTGTTAGAGACACAGATTTTTACTTGTGGGATGTTGAAACAGGTAATTTAAAAAGAACTAATACAGGACACTCACGAGAAATTCCAAACGTGGCATTTAACCGTGATGGAAATATCCTTGCTACTGCAGGTGGACATGATAAAACAATTAGCCTTTGGGATGTTAATACAGGCGGTTTCTTAAGGTCGATATTTGCACATGAAGATGCAGTGGAATATATTCGTTTTAGTCCGGATGGAAAGATTCTCGCTTCCGCTGGTGATGATGATTTATACGGTATAAAGTTATGGGATGTATCTAATGACAAACTTATCATTCCAATTGCCACTGGGGAACACATAA
Source organism: Candidatus Poribacteria bacterium (assembly GCA_022394755.1). Lineage (GTDB taxonomy): Bacteria > Poribacteria > WGA-4E > WGA-4E > WGA-3G > MSPOR6. The sequence goes on along the minus strand of JAGFCA010000126.1, from coordinate 33,437 downwards.
ATGTATATGGAATAAAAGAAATAGCATTTAGTCCGGATGGAAGAAAAATTGCAAGTTGTAATGGAGGTTATTGGGGAAACAATGCTGATATATCAGTTTGGGATACAAGTTCTGGAGAACTGATTAAGAAATTAAAGGGTCATACAAAGGATATCAATAGTGTTGCCTTCAGTCCCGATGGAAATCTGCTTGCAAGTGCAGGAACGGATAGCACAATCTGTTTGTGGGATGCTGACACTGGCGCGTATAAGACAACATTGCTAAAACATAGATATGTCATACAGAGTATTACATTCAGTCCTGATGGAAATACACTTGCAAGTGGAAGTCTGGATGGCACTATAATACTATGGGATATTGATTCCCTTCAACCAAGGGTTGAAATTACTGGACATACTGCCTGGGCGACAGAAATTGATTATAGCCCAGATGGAAGACATTTAGCAACAGGATGTTGGGATAGAACTGTTCGTATTTGGGATACATCCACTGGGAAAAATACAACAACTATCAAAGGACATACTGGTGAGATACGTTCGATTGCCTTTAGTCCAGATGGTAAGACGATAGCCAGTAGTGCTGAACGTGGCAGAGATAATGTTTGGCATTATGGTGATCACACTATTCGAATATCGGATTATACAACTGCCGAGTCTGTTGCCGTTTTTCAGGGTGGTAGATTTGGAAACTATAATCTCATTTACAGTCAAGATGGTAGTATATTGGGTGCTTGTAGTCTTGGTAATGCAACGATTCGTAATTCTCATACTGGACACTCAATTCTGACAATCTCTCGTGATAGAGATGAATATCCAAGTATTGCATTCAGTTCCGATAACCGTACTATTGCGGTTGGGAGATACAGAGGAGTAGATTTATGGAATGTGTTAAATAAAAAAATACAGACTTCACTATCTGGCCCCTATCAGAAAATCTACAACTTAGCATTCAGTCCTGATGGAAGAATGGTTGTTAAAGCCGGATCTGATATGACAGTATATGTCTGGGATGTTTATACCGAAGAGATGATTAGAACAATCGAGACGGGTCATTCGGGAAGGAATTTAGGAGTTAGGTTTAGTCCTGATGGAGAGACGATAATTACCAATGCGTTACTCGGGGATGACACACTGCGGTTTTGGGATACATCCACGGGTATGCTAAAATTACATTTAACAAACATTCCGACAGGGATGAAGGATTTGGTTTTTAGTCCTGATGGGACTACACTTGCAACTTTATCTCAAGGTGGCTCAATATTGTTGTGGGATTATCCAAACCTTATTGGATCACACGGAGTTGTAGAAGATATAAATCAGGATGGTATTGTTGATATTCACGATCTGATTTTAGTGGCAGCAAATTTCGGTCAGGTTGGAGAAAATGTTGCAGATGTAAATCAGGATGGTATTGTTGATATTACTGATTTAATTGTAGTTGCTGCTGCAATTAATAATGGAATTGCTGCCCCGACTCTAAATGCAGAATCCATTCAAAGATGGATTGCCGATATACAACAACTTAAGAATAACGATCCAGTTACACAGATGGGGATTTCAAATCTTGAAATACTCATAGCTTCATTTATTCCTAAAACGACAGTTCTTCTACCCAATTATCCCAATCCATTCAATCCTGAAACTTGGATACCGTTTAGACTTTCTGAAACAACAGATGTTACAATCCGTATATACGCGTCAAATGGTCAATTGATTCGTACTATAGGATTGGGAATTCAACAAGCAGGTATATACCAAGAACGTACTCGCGCTGCCTATTGGGATGGGAAGAACGATCTGGGTGAACCCGTTGCAAGCGGTGTATATTATTATACATTTACTGCAGCGAAATATATAAAAACTCGAAAAATGCTAATACAAAAGTAATTAGTTATTGTATGCCCAATATCGTACACTCTTTATCACTTATGCACATTCTTGTGCAAGTGTTGTCATAAACCTCTCCTCCTTGTAACATCACACTTTTCTTATACCTTTTCAAATACACAACAATTCTAATCCTCAACTATCCCTAAGAAATAATCTATTTAAAACCTCTAAGGTCTGTTGGTAGATTGGGTTACAGATTTGTTCCTACAGATAATATTTATAATTTTATACAAATATCCAATATATAAGTGGATAGTTTTTTATTCACTTTGAAACATATTTATTGACATTAACCATTTGGCATTGTATTTGCTCATAAAGTTTTATGGCAATACTCTCTATCAATTCTACACAACATATCATTTAAAAGATCTAAATATGAAAACAATAATTCAAGTATCTCTAAAAAAAGAAATATCCAAATTATCATTTGGAATCCATACCTGCCTTATTCTTCTCATGTTAACCACCTTAAATGTAACAAGTGTTATCGGAGAAGAATATTCTCAATGGAATTTACCTGATGGAGCAAAATATCGTCTTGGAAAAGGGCAAATTCACAAGGTCTTATATTCTCCTAAGGGAGAGTATATAGAGGTAGACTGTTCTATTGGGATATGGGTTTATGATGCATATACTGGTAAACCATTGAGATTGTATTCTGGTCAAGACTCACAGATAGAAAAGATGGAGTTCAGTCTTGATGGTAGTAATATTTCTTATTTTGATGGGGTTGATTCAGTTCAATTTATCGACACATCAACATGGAATACTGTGAAGAGCATACCACTATATGGTAACTCTATTAGATCTGTTATATTTAGTCCGGATAGAAATACACTTGTAAGTGCAAATTCATCCTATTATCAGAAAGACTATTCAATGACTTCTTGGGATGTTAACAGAGGAGTACCAAGAACTACTTTTGAAGGTCATACAAGTCTTATTACATCTATGGCGTTTAGTTCAGATGGAAAAACCCTCGTAACCAGTAGTTGGGATAGGTCTGTACGTATATGGGATGCGACAACAGGTGAAAACCGATACACATATAAAAAACATACTGATGGTGTGGCAAAAATAATATTCTATCCGAATAGCACCAAATTCGCAGCAGTGGGTTATAATAGAAGTGGCGTATATGAATGGGATATAGAAACCGGGAGTTTTCTTGGAGCAGCCGCTATACCGCTAACCCCTAATTCTGTTTTCAGTCCAGATGGGTCATTAATTGCCATTGCTAAAAACGATAATCTCTACTTATGGGATTTCGAATCAAAGGAAATGCTATTTGAACTGACATCACACACCTATGATATTTCAACACTTGCTTTCAGTCCTGATGGTCGAACATTAGTAAGTGGAGCACAAGCTGAATTAATTTTTTGGGATGTGAAAACAGGCGCGCAGAAACTATCAATACCAGGACATGCTACACAACTATTTGGATTAGCGATATCTCCAAAGAATCGCACTGTTGCTATTGGTGGACGGCATGGAATTCATTTATGGGATATTTCAAGTGGTGAGTATAATACAAGACTAAATGAACATGGAGAAAAACATTGGGCAATAGCATTTAGTCCAGATGGTCAAACTCTTGCAAGTGACATTGGATGGTCATTCCGTTTATGGAATTTAAAACAAGGCGTACCCTTTGCAACTAATAAGGGTTATTTGGGAAATGAAGCCTCTGGTTATGGTATTGCATCTATTGCCTATAGTCCTGATGGAAGATATCTTGCAAGCGGAAGTAGTGATGGTACCGTGCAATTATGGCATCTGGGTCGCACACACAAAGGAACACTGTACGGACATAAAGGGGGTCTATGGGATATTGCTTTCAGTCCTGATAGTCGTTATCTCTTAAGTGGAAGTTTGGATTGTACTGTTCGACTTTGGGATGTAAATAATCAGGAACTGATTACAACATTTATAGGTCATGATGCAGAAGTACAGTGTGTCGCATACAGTCCTAAAGGAAATATAGTTGCCAGTGGAGGTAAGGATAATACAGTGATATTATGGGATGTTAGTGCTGGCAAACAAATTAGACAACTAAAGGGACATCCCAATTCGGTTACAAGTGTTGCACTTAGTCCTAACGGAGAGATACTTGCAAGTGTCGGTTATACAGATAACCGTATACGTTTATGGGATGTCCAATCGGGTGAATCACTTCCTCCACTATCAGGACAATATTATAAAATATCATTCAGTGCTGATGGAAGCCATTTAGTGAGTGTGAATTCTGGTGGAACAGCTATGGTCTGGGATTGGGAATCTATCACTGGTAAAGACGAAAAGATTACAATAATACCAGAAGATGTCAATAAAGACGGTGTGGTGGATATACAAGACCTGATCTTTGTGGTCTCTCAATTTGGTAAGGCTGGAACTGAGAATATCGCAGATGTGAACAACGACGGTGTAGTTGATGTTACAGATTTTGTATTGGTGGCAGGAGAAATTGAGAATTTAAATAGTGCACCACCTGTAGCTGCATTTTCTAACAATATACTCACTGTTGAAACAGTTAAAATGTGTGTAAATCATGCTCAATCTTCCAATCACACGTCTGACAAATACCGTAGAGGTGTCGCTTTTCTTGAACAACTCTTGATTGGACTAACACCTAAAAAGATTGCCCTATTGCCAAATTTTCCTAACCCGTTCAACCCAGAAACTTGGATTCCATTCCAGTTAGCTAAATCCTCTGACGTTACCATACAGATCAATGCATCCAATGGTCAGTTAGTAAGACATATAGATTTAGGGTATAGACCTGCTGGGAATTATCATAGCCGTCACAAAGCAGTATATTGGAATGGAATGAATGATGAAGGCGAACCTGTTGCAAGTGGTTTATATTTCTATACTATGTCTGCGGGAGAATTCACCGCAACGCGACGTATGCTAATAATTAAGTAGTTAAGACACTATTCTAAACAAGTTCAAGCAAATACTATTATTCAACATATTATGAAGATAACACGATACTTTAACTTCCTACTACTCCTTATAATTGCTTTACCCCTCACTATATCTGCACAAGATTATATGAGATGGAATTTACCAGAACGTGCAAAATTAAGAATTGGTAAGGGCATGTTATATGGAGAAATTGCGTTTTCTCCTGATAACAAGAAACTTGCAGTTACAACTCCAATTGGAATATGGATTTATGATGTGTTTTCTGGTATAGAACTTGACCTTTTAAATGGTCATCAAGAGGGTGTTGCAAGTGTATCATACAGTCCGGATGGTAAGATGCTTGCAAGTGGGAGTCGCAATGGACAATTATTACTCTGGGATGTTACTACAGGAGAAGTGATCAAAAGATTAATGGGACATCAGTATGAAATCCTCGGACTTGCATTCAGTCCTGATGGAAATTTTCTTGCAAGTTGTGGAGGTTGGTCAGATGAATCAGTGATATTATGGGATGTGAATAGTGGTGTCCTATTGAAAATCTTTACCGAACATACAGACAGTGTTGCAGATGTGATTTTTAGTCCGAATGGAAAATTCCTTGCGAGTTGTACAGAAGGTGAAAATGAGGTGATATTGTGGGATGTTGAATCACATAAAATAATGAAATCAATCATCGGACATAAAGATGGTGTCCAGAGTATAGCATTTAGTCCTGATGGTAAAGTAATTGCTGGTGGTAGTGATTGGTCAGAAAACACTATTCGTTTATGGAATACGGATACTGGAGAACTGATAAACACATTCTCTGGACATACAAAGAAAGTCAAAAGTGTATCTTTTAGTTCAGATGGAAACACGCTTGCAAGTGCAGGAGAAGACGGTACAGTTGTTTTGTGGAATGTGTCCAATGGTACATATAAAACTACGCTCCTTGATCATACATACTGGATAGAAAATGTACTATATAGTCCTGATGGCACCCTTTTAGCAAGTAGTAGTCTTGATGGAACTATACATATTCGAAATGCTGAAACTTTAGAAATCATCACTCAGATTTCAGGACATACTACCGGTTTCGACAGTTTTGCCATGAGTCCTAATGGGGATATGTTAGTTGGTAGTAGTTGGGATAATAAAATACACGTTTGGGAAACATCAACCGGAAAAAAGATAAATACACTAATTGGTCATAGAGATTATATTGAATCAATTGACTTTAGTCCAGATGGTAAAACTATAGCGAGTAGTGGGAGTTTTTATGACAGGTCAGTACGGTTATGGGATACTGCAACTGGAGAAACTAAACTTCAGATATTGGGACATAACGGAGATATATATACTGTTATATTCAGTCCAGATGGAAAAATGCTTGCCACCGCTGGTAAAGATGATAAGGTCTGTCTATGGGATTCACAGACTGGATATCACCTGACAACCTTTTTTAGAGATACACATAATCCATATAGCTTAGCATTTAGTCCTGATGGTCAAATACTCGCATCTGGAGGGCAAGGTATATTCCTATGGGATTTATCAAGGAGAAAACAAAATAGAAGACCTGACGTACGTTATTCTTGGGCTAGATCATTGGCGTTCAGTCCGAATGGAAACACTCTTGCAGCTGTATTTTCATCACGTATTGTGAATTTATGGGATGTGGAAACAGGAACACTTAAGAGAGAACTTAAACAGATTGATGGTAGTGTCGGTGGAATTGTATATAGTCCTAATGGCAAGTTCATAATTAGTAGTACCAATTATGATGGTGGCGGTATATTATTTTGGGATCCTGGAACTGCAGAAATTAAGCATCAATTTACTGGGATTCCGAATGGTGTTAGTCAATTAGAGATAAGTAGTGATGGGAGAACAGTCGCATCTGCCGGTGAGGGTGGTGTGATATATATTTGGGATTTTGAAGATATAATACAACCCAATTTAATAACAGCTGATGTTAATCGGGATGGCATTGTTGATATTAAGGATTTGATTGTAGTTGCTACAAACTTCAATCAAATAGGTGAAAATATAGCGGATGTAAATGCTGATGGTATTGTTGATATTACTGATCTTATCAAGGTTGCTGCAGCAATTAATAGGAATGCTTCATCTCCAACACAATTGCCGTATCACGATGCTTTAACGGAAAGTTCCATCAAAAACTGGTTGACTCAAGCACAGATATATAATCTTACAGACCCAGAGTCAGTAAGTGGTATATACCTCCTTGAACAACTCTTGAATTCATTTACTCCTAAAACAACGATCCTACTACCCAATTACCCTAATCCATTCAATCCAGAAACATGGATACCGTATGAACTATCTAAACCATCAGATGTAACAATCCGAATTTATACTACAAATGGTCAATTGATAAGACGATTACAAATTGGACTTCAACAACCAGGACAATACCGATCACCTACCCACGCTGCATATTGGGATGGAAAGAATGAACTTGGTGAAAATGTTTCAAGTGGAATATATTATTATGAATTGACTGCAACAGACTTCAGTGCCACAAGACAAATGGTAATAGTAAAATAGGAGTCAACATGAATACTAAAAAGCAACATGTAATTTTATTTTTTCTGACATTACTACTTCTCATGTTTGTTTCTTATGTCAATGCATATATGAAATGGGATTTACCTGAAGGAGCAAAACTAAGAATTGGGAAGGGAGGTATAAGTAATCTTACATTTTCACCTGATGGTGAACGGTTAATCGTAGGATGTTATAATGGTATTTGGACTTACGATGCCCAGAGCGGATTAGCATTAGATTTTATTTCAACTTATGGAAAAGATCTTATTGCTGTTAGTCCAAATGCCAAGATGTTTGTATGTGTAGAAACAGAGAATAGATTCCATATTCGATCCATTTTAGATGGAAGTCTAATTGCAGAAATTGAAGCGGACACATCACCCAGACGCACGGTAGCAATTACTCATGATGGAAATACATTTGCTGCAGGTATTGGCAAAGAGATAGTTCTATGGGATATTCCATCAGGAGAAAGAATTTCTACACTTGTTGGCCATACAGGAAGTGTTAGTTCTCTTGCTTTCAGTCCTGATGGAAAATCGATTGTGAGTGGAAATTGGAGTGATACCGTCCGATTGTGGGATATTACCACTGCTACACAGAAGAAAAAACTTACTTATCATCGAAATAGTATAACGAAAGTCATATTTAGTCCTAATGGTAGTAAAGTAGCGAGTATTAGTGTTAATGAAAAAAGAGTGAATATATGGGATGTTGTTAACGAAAAACATCATACAATTCAAGTGAAAGAATCAACGTATGGAATTGCCTTCAGTCCTGATGGAAGTACTATTGCTATAGGTGATAGATCTGGAAGATTATATTTATGGAATGTTGAATCTTGGGAGCACATAACAGAATTTACTGGTCATAAAAAAGAGAGTGTGTATGCCATAGTCTTTAGTCCTAATGGTACTACACTCGCAAGCGGTAGTTCAGATAGTTTATTCATTTGGGATGTTAGTACCGGTAAACGGAATTTAACAATTAAAGGACATACGACAGGAATTCGTGCGTTAGCCTTCAGTCCTGATGGAAAAATACTCGCAACCGGAAGTCCTTATCAAATTAATCTGTGGAATACTACCTCTACCGAACGAATAGAACAAATCTATTTCAATGAATGGTATAATTACTTTATTAGTTTGGTATTCAGTCCAGACGGTAATTTACTGGCGAGTCAAGATGGACGGAGAACCCTAATTTGGGATGTTAACCTCCTGACACATCTTCGGACACTTACAGGAAACGGAGGTAAGAATCTAACTTCAACAACCTATTTAGCAGGATTAGAATATAGTCCTAATGGTCAACTCCTTGCTGGTGGTAATGAACTCAATACTGCCGTTCAAATATGGTATAAGGGACGTACCCATATAGACGCTTTCATTGGACATACTGCTGGGGTTACTTCAGTTAAATTTAGTCCTGATGGAACAATTCTTGCCAGTAGCAGTAATGACAAAACAGTTCGGATTTGGGATGTTTCGACTGGTTCCAACATCACTACCCTAAATGGACATCTTGATAGAGTACATTGTGTTGATTTTAATGAGGATGGGAGTATTCTTGCAAGTTGTGGTAAGGACAATTCGATAATCTTTTGGGATATGTCAAGTGGAGAATCAAGAATAGTTTCTTCAGCACATAAAGAAGAAGTTAGAAAAATCGCCTTCAGTATGGATGGTAAACAAATTGTGAGTTGTGGAGGATGGGGTGATCCCATAGTTAAAATATGGGATGTGGATTCAGGTGATATGATAAAAACACTTATTGGACATGGACACACTGTTTTAGATGTAGCTTTTAGTCTTGATGGTGATACACTTGCTACTGGTAGTCCTGATGGAACAGTAATGTTATGGGATTATGTATCTATCATGGATCCGATAGAAGAAATTACTAATTTACCAGCAGACGTGAATCGTGATGGAGTTGTAGATTTGCAAGATTTAATCTATATAGCATTACAATTTGGTAAGAGTCAAAACAGTGCTGATATTAATGAAGATGGCATCGTAAATATTGAGGATCTGTTATTTGTTGCTGCAGCATTAAATGATGAAAGTAGTGCACCACAAGCATACTTTACTTCAAAACAATCAATTACACCAGCAATAATTCAAGAATGGTTAAAACAAGCACAATCAGTAAAGAGTATGACACCAACCTTAGTAAGTGGTATTTCTGTACTTGAGAAACTTTATTTACAAATAACCCCGGAAAAAACAGCAGTTTTACCGAATTACCCTAATCCATTCAATCCTGAAACATGGATTCCGTATGAACTATCTGAACCATCAGATGTAACAATCCGAATTTATACTATAAAAGGTCAACTGATACGGCGATTACAAATTGGACATCAACAACCAGGAGAATACCATTCACCATCCCGTGCTGCATATTGGGATGGTAAGAATGAACTTGGTGAAAATGTGGCTAATGGTATTTATTTCTATGTATTTATTGCTGGAAACTTTAGTGCAACAAAGCAAATGGTAATACTAAAATAGGAGTTAACATGAAAACTAAAAAACAACAGAGAACATTAGCTTTATACATAATACTGCTTCTCCTACCAATTTTTTATGTCAATGCATATACGAAGTGGGATTTACCTGATGGGGCAAAACAAAGAATTGGGAAAGGATGGATAAGTAATCTAACGTATTCTCCTGATGGAAAACGGTTGATTGTAGAATGTAAAAATGGTATTTGGATTTATGATTCTCATACAGGGGTGGAAATGGATTTTATACCCAATAATGGATCAGAATTTTATGCTGTTAGTCCAAACACCAAAATGTATGTTAGCGTTGAATCTGAAAATAGAGTCAATATTCGTTCATTAGATGATGAAAGTATAATTACAACTCTTATAGGGGATACATCCAAGACATGGAGGGTTGCTTTTAGTCCAGACGGAAGCAAACTTGCTACAGCTGTAAACGATGATATTTTATTATGGGATCTAAATACGGGTGAGCTAATATCTACATTGATAGGTCATACAAGTAGTGTGAGTCAACTTGCTTTTAGTCCTGATGGGAACACACTTATTAGTGATAGTTGGCATGATATTGTACGTATGTGGGATGTTGCTACTGCAACAGAAAAATGGTCGTTGGACCAACATCGTGATAGTATAAAAACAGTGATTTTCAGTCAGGATGGAAGTAAAGTCGTGAGTGTTGGTAAGAATCCAACACGGTTTCAAGTTATGGATATGACTACTGGTAAGACTCATACTATACCGTATCCTTATGGTATTAATGAAATTGCCTTAAGTCCCGATGGAAAATATATAGCAATTGAAGACAGTAAAGGTGTATTTCTCCTATATGATATTAACTTAAACGAGAAAATAGTTGAATATCCAGGACATAAAGAGAATAGAATACGATCAATTACATTCAGTCCAGACGGAAAGACACTTGCCAGTGGTGGTGAGGATGAATTATTTCTATGGGACACGTTAACCGGTGAACGAAAATTAGCTATTGCAGGACATTCAAATGGTTGTATTGGATTAACCTTCAGTCCGGATGGGAACATTTTAGCAACAGGCAGCTATGAACAAATCAATTTATGGAACTTATCTTTAGGTACACAACAAGGTATGTTTTACATAAATGAATTTTATGATCGTTTTGAGACTGTTGCTTTCAGTAAAGATGGAAACATACTCGTTAGTCAAAATGGACGTTATATACATCTTTGGGATATACCACTAAATACTCACCTTGGTGTACTTACAGTAAATGGAGGGATAAATAAGAATTCAAGTGCATTCTTGGCTGGTTTAGAATTTAGTCCTGATGGTGAACTTCTTGCAGGTGGTAATGAATTCAATACTGCCGTACATATATGGTATAAAGGGCGTACACATATAGATGCTTTCATTGGACATACTGCAGGAGTTACTTCAGTTAAATTTAGTCCTAATGGAACAATTCTTGCCAGTGCCAGCAATGACAAAACAGTTCGGATTTGGGATGTTTCAACTGGATCTAACATCAATACCCTTAATGGACATCTTGATAGGGTACATTGTGTTGATTTTAATGAGGATGGGAGTATTCTTGCAAGTTGTAGTAAGGATAATTCAATAATCTTATGGGATATGTCAAATGGAGATTCAACCGTAATTCAATCCATCCATAGAGAAGAAGTCAGGAAAATAGCATTCAGCAATGATGGTAAACATCTCGTGAGTTGTGGTGGTTGGGAGGATAACGATGTTAAAGTTTGGGATGTAAATACCGGAGAGTTGGTAACTACACTCATTGGACATAGTTACGGCGTCCATGATATAGCTTTTAGTCCTAATGGACAAACATTAGCAAGCGGTAGTTTGGATGGCTCGGTATTATTATGGGATTACAATTCAATATTGAATACAGCAGATAAACACGAGCTATTGGCAGAAGATGTTAATTCTGATGGGGTGGTTGATTTACAAGATCTGATATTTGTGGTTCTACAATTTGGCAAAACGGGTGTCGACAATAGTGCTGACCTTAACGGAGATGGTGTAGTGAACATTGAGGATCTATTGTTAGTTGCTGCAGCACTTGAAAATATAAATAGTGCACCACAAAAAATCACAGGTACAAACGTTATTTTAGACCCAAATATAGTTCAACAATGGATTACTCAATCACAGACGATCTCTAATATAACTCCACTACAACAAAAAGGTCTTGCTGTTCTTGAAAAGCTCTTATTACTGTTTACTCCAGAGAATACAGTGCTTTTACCTAATTATCCCAATCCTGCAAACCCAGAAACGTGGATACCTTACCAACTAAAAGCACCTTCAAATGTGACAATTCGTATATATACTGTTAAAGGCGAGTTAATTCGGACAATAGAAGTTGGACAACAACCTGCTGGAATCTATCACTCTCGAAATCGTGCAGCGTATTGGGATGGGAAAAATGAATATGGTGAACATGTAGCAAGTGGTTCCTATTTTTTAACTCTTTCATCAGGGCACTTTACGGCTACCCGACAAATAATAATAAGGAAGTAGGAGAAGAAAACATGAGAAATATCCGAATATCACTCTCAGTCATACTGGGGTTGTTACTTTTTTTGCCACTAAACGTGTATGCACAAGATTACACAGAATGGGAACTCCCTAATGGAACATTTAAGCGACTTGGAAAAGGTGAAATTACAGGAAATATCATTTTTTCACCTGACAATTCTCTCATTGCTGTTGCAAGTTCAATTGGAGTTTGGTTATATGATGCGAATACAGGTATCGAACAAGATCTATTCACAAATCATTCAAGACGTATAAATAGTGTATCATTCAGTCCAGATGGTAATACCCTTGCAAGTAGTAGTTCAGGAGAATTCTTATTATGGGATGTATCTACAGGGAATCTATTATCAGTACTCTCTGCACACGCAGATGAGATAACTGATTTGGAATTTAGTCCAGATGGTAAAACCCTTGCAACATGTAGTTGGTACGAAGATTCATCAGTTAGACTATGGGATGTCGCTACAGGAAGGATGATAACAGCATTTGATGAAGATGAGGATGATGTAACCTGTCTTGAATTCAGTCCAGATGGGAAAATCCTTGCTACAGGTGGTTATGGTAAGAAGAATATAATTAAACTTTGGGATGTGGCAACTGGGAAACTTGATAAGACTATCCCTACTAATAGCCAGCATGGTGCTATTGGTGTACCAGATATTTCATTTAGTCCTGATGGAAAAACACTGGTAAGTTGTGAAGGCAGATGGAATGGATCCATACATTTATGGGATGTGGCAACAGGATCATTAGAAAAAACATTGTTAGGACACATGCAAGGTGTAAATAGTTTAGATTATAATAAGGATGGTAGTATCCTTGCAAGTGGTAGCGAAGATGGAACTTTAAGTCTATGGAATATGGATTCAAAAACTCACATGAATACACTTATTGCTCATACTTCATCTGTTGTTAGCGTTTCATATAACACAGATGGTACCACATTAGTTACAGGTAGCAAGGATGGAAACATACATATCTGGGATACCCAAACACTTGAAAAAAACACCATTAGTGAACACCTTCCTCTATGGACAGAATTTGACTTTAGTCCTAATGGTGAAGAAATTGCATCAATTGGCAGAGATAATACGTTACGAGTTTGGGATACTTCCTCTGGTAAACTTATCAGTACGAGTCATGGTCAATTTGATCCTTTATCCTCAGTTTCTTATAGTCCGGATGGAGAAACAATAGCAACTGGTTCTGTCACATATCCTCTATTTATATCTATTTGGAGTGCAAATGAAAATAGTGTCAGGTTATGGGATGTCTCAACAGGAAAAACAAAAGCAACACTATATGGACATCATAGCAATGTGAGTTCTGTTGCATTCCATCCTTACGAACCAATCGTTGCTGCATCTGTAAGAGATGGGGCAGTTGTATTGTGGGATACAATAACCTATCATCCATTATGGACTATTCCATCTCAATATGATAAAACACAGCATGTCGTTTTTAGTCCAAATGGGAGAATCCTTGTTACAGGGGAATCATCTGTAATAAGATTATGGGATTTTTCAAGAAGAGAACTAATTACAGAAATATCACACCCATCAGCCATTGGAACAAATATAGCCTTTAGTCCTGATGGAAGAATGATTGCTTCAGTTAGTGGTTTACAGCAAGTATATATCTGGGATATTTATACGGAAGTACAGACAATAATTGACACTGGACATACGACTAAATATATCAAAGTTGCTTTCAGTCCAGACAGTAAAACTATTATAACAGCTGGAGATAACAGGGATGGGACAATACGTATATGGGACACTTTAAATGGAGAACTTAGAACTGTCTTGAATGGAGTGGTGAATGGAATTTCAGATTTAAAGTTTAGTCCTGATGGAAATACACTCGCAACATTAGGAGGAGATGGGACAATACTGTTTTGGGATTATCCCACATTATTCACACCGCCACGCGTTAAAGAAGATATAAATAATGATGGGGTAATTGATATAAAAGACTTAGTTGCAGTTGCTGCAAATTTTGGTCAGACAGGTGATAATGCTGCAGATGTGAATGGTGATGGAATTGTTGATATTGCTGATCTTATTATGGTTGCAGGAGTATTAGATGAAGGTAATGGTGCTCCTGTGAAATCTATTCAGAATCTTAATCTTACAGTTGAAAACATCCGAGATTGGTTGCTTCAAGCTCAACAGCTTAACTTGACTGATCCAATTAATCGGAGGGGTATACATTATTTGGAACAGTTTCTACTTCAGTTAACACCAAGCAAGACTGCACTCTTACCCAATTTTCCAAATCCATTCAATCCTGAAACGTGGATACCGTATCAACTCTCTCAACCGTCAGATGTTTCAATACAGATCTATAGTAGTGATGGAGTATTAATTCGCACATTAGCAATTGGACTTCAATTAGCCGGTACATATCAAAAACGTAATAGCGCGGTGTATTGGGATGGTAAGAATGAAATTGGCGAATCTGTTGCAAGTGGTGTATATTTTTATACTTTAACAGCAGATGAATTCACTGCCACACGTAAGATGATCATACGAAAGTAAGCTTGCCTATTGATGATGGGGTAACTTTTGGGAGTTACCCCATTTTGTTTTAAACATATAGTTTTTGTGAATAACTTAATTGTCAGATTGATACTTAAAAAGAACCTTGTATTAACTGTGAGCTGATAAGTTAAATTTTGCATTAGGAGCCGTCAATCAACGGTATGAATGCCGCAGGACATTCCCCGAGAAACCGTTCCTCCCATATCTATAAATTGGAATTTATGGATAAAAATGAAACATATTGTCTATTATCAAATTCACGTTTGTATTATAAATTGATAATTTGACATTATATATAATTCAGGATAGTATTAAGTAGAATGAAATCGTAAGGATCTTTTAATGACACACCTGAATTCAACCCAACATCAAGCGTGGAAAAACAATGGATATTTGAAGCTATCCGGTTTTTTCAATTCTGACGAAGTGAAAGATATACAGAGTTGGGTTTTTAACATTTCTACTTGGGAAACAACCGTGGATAAATGGATGCACCATTATGAATCCACACCAAATGGTGCACGACTTTCAAGGTCAGAGAACTTTGTGCCGTACCATCAAAAATTGAAGGACACTGTAACCAGAGGCAAAGTAATTGATGTTGTTTCCGAAGTGATGTCGGAACCAGCAATACTCTATAAAGAGAAAATCAACTACAAATATCCTGGAGGTGGTGGATATGCTGCACATCAGGATGCTCCTGCCTATGAATTCGTTGATTTTCATATTACCTGCCTAATTTCTGTGGATGCATCAACACCAGATAGTGGGTGTCTCTATTTTGCGTCTGGAAGACACGAAGAAGGTTTTATAGCACTTGATGAGAAAGGGTGCATAGAGCCCAAAACAGCAGATACAATGAATTGGACCGCTGTTCCTACTGATCCTGGTGATATACTGCTTTTTGGTTCATATATTCCTCACAAGAGCCCACCAAATAGTTCTAAACACCCAAGACGAATTATTTACCTGACTTACAATCCCAAATCTCAAGGTGATTGGCGTGAGAAGTATTATGACGATAAACGACAGGCTTTCGCCGAGTATGCAAAAGACGGAACAAAACGTGATGAACAAATAAGTAAAATCGCACATTTTCGAGGTAAATCTATAAAAAATGCAGAATCTCATTGACCCCACACTCGCAGAAAATATGACAGATGTTGCATCAGAAAAACAGGTTGACGTTCTATTTACCTACATGGAAGAAAAAGGACAGACCTTTTATGATGAAGTAGTGACACAGTTAGAACATGCTTTACAATGTGCAGCTTTAGCTGAGAAAAACAACGCAAGTGCTACTGTTATCACAGGGGCATTATTACATGATATTGGACACTTTGTTTTGGATGAACACAATGCAGATATTGCTTTTCTTGATATTGATTTAAACCATGAAGAGGTAGGTGCAGAATACATGAGTCCATTTTTTCCTGATGCTGTTATAACACCTATACGTCTCCATGTACCTGCAAAACGGTACTTATGTACAGTAGATGATTCATACCATGATGGTCTCTCCGAAGCTTCTAAAAAGAGTTTAAAAGTTCAAGGTGGGGTAATGTCGAATGAGGAAAAAACAGCATTTGAGGCAATACCTCATTACAAAGATGCACTTACATTGCGACGGTGGGATGATCTTGCAAAAGTAAAAGGTATGGAGACACAAGAATTAGAAACCTACCGTGATATAGTACAACAGTGTTTAAATCCTTAAAATCAATTTGAGAAATTAAATATCAGAAGGACTGAATATGTCATACGAAGCTATAGAATCAAAATTCATTGCAACACCAGAAAAAGGTGAAGTTTCCTCACTACTCATCAAACCGGATAATGCAGAATGGTTATTAGTGCTTGGTCATGGTGCCAGCACTAATATGCGTAGCACAACTTTACAAACTATTGCTGAACGATTAGCAGATATAGATGTTGCTACCTTTCGTTATCAGTTTCCTTATATGGAACGTGGAGGCGGTGGTAGAGAATCAGAAGCGGTTGCCTTACAAACCGTTAAATCTGCTGCAGCGGCTGCCCATGAGGCTGCTCCGGATTTATCAATTATTGTTGGTGGACACTCCTATAGTGGACGTATGTCATCTATGTCAGCCGCACAATCACCAATAAAACATGTCAAAGGCCTGGTGTTCTTTGCATTTCCATTACATCCATCAGGAAAAGAAGGCACAGAACGTGCCGAACACCTAAGTGATGTAACTATTCCTATGTTATTCCTTTCCGGTACAAGAGATAAATTGGCAAAGCTTGAGTTACTCGAACCTGTCTGTGAAAAACTGGGTGATAAAGCTACTTTACATTTACTGGATACTGCTGATCATGGATTTAAAACACTCAAGCGGTCACGAAAATCTGATGAGGATGTTTTTGTGGAGATGACGCGTGTGTTAAAAGAATGGACAACCCATTTGGATTAAACTGAAATGTAGTATACATTTGATTCTGTAGATTATATACTTGACAGTTATGAATTAATTTCAGAATTAGATGTATTGATAAATCTTTTCTATTAATCACCATAAAGAAGCCAAATATATAATATATTCACAGAATGGAGCTTATGAAAACAAATCTTACACACCCAAGACTATTTTTTATACTGCTTACGATAGGACTTCTATGCAGTTCACCCTTTATAGTCTATTCCCAGCAAAATTCGGTGCAGGAATTAGCAAAAAAAGATGCTGAACGAGATGCTAACAATGATATGTCACAATTAAGAATAGTAACATTAGGTTTTAGTTCTTGTGTAACATCAGTGTTAGGAGCTTATATTGGGTTAAGGGTAGGACAGACCTTACCTCAGACTGGTCAGAGTGACTTCTATGGTCCCTCTGATCAAGAATTCTGGGGTTGTTGTATTGGTGGATCTGTTTGTTTCTTACTTCCATACATCTATGTATATACTAACGTACAAGACCCACCACCTGAACGATTCCTTGGGAGGTCCCCTGAATATATCAAGTTTTATACTATTGCGTATAAGAAGAGTGTTCAAGAGAAGTGGTTAAAATCAACAATTAGTGGTTTGGGATTTTTCTTTTAGATGTCTATATTATAGTGCTTTCATATCACCAATATAATAGATTCTATGAAGAATTGAATCCAAATATGCCTAAAGATCGTTATTTAATTGAGTCTTTCACCTTGTTGGGTATTTTCTGATTTAGATGCTGTAAGAATATATTTTTATAAATCTTTAGTTTGCATAATTTTTGAGGATATGATAAAATAATCTAAACATAATGGGGTGCTCTTATTCATATAGGAGCTGAGAAAACACCCTTTGAACCTGATCTGGGTCATGCCAGCGTAGGGAAATATATAGAAATGCAAATGAATGCATTTCTTACCAGATGACAATAAGTGCGAATACTATAGCATTATTGTATTGTCAACCTCATCTAATGAGGAATTGGAGCCGTTTCCTTAGGTGTATCCCAATCACCTATTAGGAAGACGGCTTTTTTGTTGGAGTCTATGTATGTTTTACAAAGTGGTAATACCTATTGGTATTCTTTTGATACTATTAGGTATATGGGAATCATTAGTTTTCATAATCCAAATAGAACACTTTATCCTTCCGCCACCATCCAAAATAGCAATAACACTTTTTGAAGAACGGGTACGCTTACTGGGTCATTCATGGGTAACACTAAAGGAAATGTTATTGGGTTTTATCTTGGCACTAAGTATTGGAGTTCCGTTGGCAGTGCTAATGTTTGAATTTCCAATACTTGAAAAGGCGTTTTATCCGTATGTAATTGGATCTCAGACTGTGCCAGTGTTTGCGATAGCACCTTTACTTGTAGTGTGGTTTGGATATGGTATTACCTCTAAAGTTGCAATGGCTGCACTCATAGTCTTTTTTGCTATTGTATTGAATACATTAGATGGTTTGAAATCAACAGATCCCGATACAGTGAATTTGTTTCGTATAATGCGTGCCAATAGATGGCAACTACTTTGGAAACTACGTTTACCGTCTGCATTACCTTTTATATTCTCTGGTGCCAAGATTGGAATATCAATTTCTACGATTGGAGCAGTAATTGGTGAATGGGTCGGGGCAACGGCTGGATTAGGTTATCTTATGTTATATGCAAATGCAAGTTTGGAAGTGTCACTTGTGTTTGCTGCCATATTCTGTTTAACTTTTTTGGGGTTGGGTCTTTTTACACTAATGACATTAATTGAACGATTCACGATGTCTTGGAGACAATACCAAAACACACCACCTGAATTTCAGTAATCGTGATTTTAAAACATGAAAGGAGATAAATCTAAAATGAAAACAGTATATTACTTAACAATTTTCATTTGTTCTATGGCAATTATAGTAGGACTTATAGATAGTAATGCAGATAATCATCTTGAAACTAAATTGCAAGAAGTTACACTACTTTTAGATTGGGTTGAGAATATCGACCATGTGCCACTTTTCGTAGCAAAACAACAAACTTTTAAGAAACATGGTTTAGAGGTTGAATTACAATGGGGAGGAGATCCAGATGCACCACTAAAACTGGTTGCTGCAGGAAAATATCCTTTTGCTGTGAGTTATCAACATAGTGTAACAATTGCCCGTGCCAGTAAAGAGGAACTCCCTGTTAAATCAATAGGGTTACTTGTAGAACATCCACTGAATACTATTACATTTCTAAAAAAATCGGGTATAAAAACACCAGCAGATTTTAAAGGTAAGAAAATAGGTTACACTGTAGCTCCATTAGATGTGTTATTATTTAATACGATAGCAGCAAATGCTGGTTTGTCGGAAGATGACTATGATTTGATAAATGTAGGTACAAACATAATAGCTCCACTCGTACATGATCAGATTCATGCAGTTATAGGTCCGTTTCGTAATTATGAGATTAATCTATTAAAACTTGAGGGCATCGAGGCAGATTTCTTTCCTCTTGAAGAACATGGGATTCCAGACTATTATGAGTTAGTTCTCATTTCAAATGATGATTATTTGAATCAGAATTCAGACACAGCAAAAAAACTAATGATGGCAATACAAGAGGCGATTGAATTTACGAAAAAGAATCCCGATGATGCCCTTCAGATGTTTTTTAAAGCAAACCCAAATGCCAAAAAAGAGTTAGAGGAACTTGCATTTCGTGATACGATAGATCTATTTGCTACCACTCAGGTACAATCGAAAGAAAAATGGGACGCCTTTACTAAATTTGCCCTTAAAAATAAGCTGATTACCAAGGAAGTAAAAGCAGAGGATTTATTTGTAAATTTATTAGATGAAGAATAAGAAAATTATTATCATCGGGGGTGGAGTAATTGGACTTGGCATCGGTTGGCAACTAACCAAGTCTGGTACTGACGTAACAATATATGATAGTGCAGAAGCTGGTCGTGCAGCGTCTTGGGCAGCAGCCGGGATGCTTGCACCTCTGGCAGAAGCACATACTGAAGAACCAGATCTCCTCAACTTAGGGTGTGAGAGTTTAGCTTTATACCCTAAATGGGTTAGTGAATTAGAATCTGATGCAAAAATGTCAGTAGGATTTCGAGTCGAAGGGACACTAATTGTAGGACTTGAGTCAGATGACACCCACCAACTTAGACATCTTTATCAAGCACAACAACAATTAGGGTTGAATGTGAATTGGCTGAGTGGTGGTGAAGTTAGGGAAATAGAATCAGCCCTTTCGCCTCGAGTTTCTGCGGCAATTCAGTGTGAAACTGATTACCAGGTAGATAACCGTTTGATGGTTACTGCACTCAAAACTGCATATCTAAATAATGGTGGGGTGTTACACGAAAACAGTCCAATTGAGAAAATTCATACTAAAGATTGTCATGTGGAAGGTATTGAAACACAGGATGGTTTTCAACCTGCGGAAATTGTTATCCTATCTGCAGGATGCTGGTCCTCACAGGTTAATGGAATTCCTGACGAATTTTGTCCACCCGTCCGTCCGGTTAAAGGTCAGATGATGGCACTACAGATGGAGGATGGAATTTCTATTAATAGTGTCATCCGCACCGTACGTGCAAGATATCCAACCTCAGTATACCTTGTTCCAAGGACAGATGGCAGATTAATTATCGGTGCCACAAGTGAAGAGATGGGGTATGATACCCGAATTACTGTAGGAGGTATGTTTGAATTGCTTCGGGGTGCATGGGAAGCTGTACCCGGTGTATATGAACTTCCAATTTTGGAAACTTGGACAGGATTGCGACCCGGTAGTAGAGACAATGCCCCGATACTTGGAAAAACACCCATTGAAAATCTGATATATGCAACCGGACATTATCGAAATGGAATTCTATTAACACCTATTACCGCTTATGAGATTTCGAAGCTTGTATTATCTGGTAATACCTCAGATGCTTTAAAATCTTTTCAGTTAGATCGTTTTTTGGAGTAGTTCGAATGGAAATGAAGATAAGTATCAATAGTGAAGAGAAAAATATAAAAGAAAATATAAATGTCTATGATTTACTCGTCTTGATGGAACTGGATCCGAAACAATCTGGTATTGCAGTAGCAGTTGATCGTAATGTGGTACCAAAGTCCCAGTGGAAATCATTTATTTTGGAAGAAGGCAGTGATGTAGAGATTATCCGTGCTGTTCAGGGAGGGTAAATTGGATTAATAATGTGATTTTAGGGAGTTACCTACTGAAATTCTCCTCTAACAGTTAGGGCACTTGCGATGGAGATGAAATCTCTTCCCTCCTCAACCCTGTCGTGGTTATAACTAAGACCTAAATGAAGATTCGCCGTTAGATGATTGCTGAGTTTATATCCTGCCCGTAATGTTGTTTCATATCGTTCGGACTTCTCCTGTCTGTTTGCCCCATAGTTTTCACGACGAATTGCTAAAGACAATGTATTAGTAAGATCCAGATTGTGTTTAAGAGGGATACGTCCAAAAAACGGCACACGAATTCCACCTTCAGTCAGATAATTATAGTCAATACTGAAATTTGGTGTAATGATAAAAGCATTTGTATTAACTCCGCTACGAAGTTGATCGCGTAGGGTTGTCCGAATCCCTAATGATGTTGTTGTTTCTGGTGCCCATTTATGTATCCAACTAAGGGAAGGAGTATGTGCTTTACTATCACTGAGAACAGCAACCAAATTAGAACTATTACGTATTGTATAACTATACCGAAGTTGAAAACGAGAAGATTCCTGTGCTTTTAGTTGTAAATTGCCTTCGTATGTTATAGCGTCAGATAGAAATGTACTTGCATAGCTTTTTCTAAAAGAATCTGCAGTAATGATACTGGTACCGATAGAAACCCAAGTCCATGGGTCAACTGAAGTACGTAGATTGTATCGGTTGCCTTTCCGTGAATTCGTCCGTTCATCAGCATCATCCTCAAGATTCCAAATATCAATTAGATCTTGTCCATTCTCCAGTTGTCTAAAAGATTCTGATGCAGTAAAGTTTGCATTTGTACTGATTGAGAATGTATTAATGATTCTACCAAATAGTCCTTCCTTAACCTGGGGAATAGCAGAACCTTGTACAGATATATCAGCTTTATCTCTACCAATCCAATCATTCTGTTCTTCTACCAGTTCTTGAACTTGAGATTCATTAATACCAGTTTTCCGTAACTCCTCAACTGGTATTGTTGTTGGGGGTGTAGATTCGTCTGAAGCAGTACCTTGTTCTACAACATCTGGTGGATGTTGATCTTCTGTTTGAGATACAGTCGTTGGTTTTGGTAATAACCATGAAAACCATTTCTGAATACGTAAATTTAAGCCAAGACTTACATTTCCATTAAGTGAAGCGTCCTTTTGTGTTGTAAACCAATTCTCTCGGAAACTCACACGACTTGTTACCGTAGGTCGTAAACCTAAAAGATCACGATTCAATCGAGGTGTCAAAGAGAGTCTGTGTTCTCTTTCTGCCAAGCTAAAAGTAGGTATTTCTTCAACTTCTTCAGTATTGGAATCTGATGTGGTGGTTTGGGTTTGAGAACTAAACGATGAAAATGAGGAACGGGATTGGGTTGGGTCACGTTTTTCAAGTGTCCGTCTAACATCATAACTTGGATTAAGACTGAATGCACTGATTGGACTTAAGTTCAGTGTAATGGATCCACTATCAGTCTTTTCATCCCGATTTCTTCCATAACCGTAACTAAAATATGAAGAAGAACCAGATGTATCAGTTGCTTCTTCAGGCTTTGCTATAATATCTTCATGTCTATACTGAACATTGAAACCCAGTTTTTGTCCTAAATCATAACGAAATGAACCCGTATACAAGTGACTAATTTGAGTGCCTTGACGTTCGTTCCAAAAATCTTGGAAGTTATATGCGAACCCAAGATTTGGTAAAGGGTTCTTGTTAAATTGTACCGACATATCCCGATTATGTGTTTGGCTTTTACCGCTCTGATAAGAACTATAACTTCCTCTGAGTGCTTCTGTTTCAGATTCTTGTTCTCTGATAGAATACCGTATAGGCAACCATCTAAATATGGTTACATCAGCATCAAGGTTGTAATCGTTATTGGTTGTGCTGTATCCACGTGATGATAGTCTTTGTCTGCCGATTTCACCAGCGCCACTCTCAAAATCTTTATCCTGACTCGCAAAACCCCCACGTAGATTTAGTAGTCTACCAAGTGATACAGACATGTTCCCCCTACGTGCCCGTCCAGATCTGACAAGTGGATCACCAAGATGTATTTCATTCACCCATACCTCTCCGCTCACCTCTCTCTCGGTTTCGTTGCGTATACCGAGTAATATTCCACCTATATTCTTAATTGAAAGTTGGGAACGACTTGTCGATGTCCCAGTTCCTCTCACTATGAATCCATCTGGGTGTCCATCAGGTCCAACCGGAATGGCAGCTGTTTGGGTTTGGGTTTGTATTCCATCTGTGGTTGTATCTTGATTCTGTATTCTATCAGGATATTCATTTGCTTTTTCATCTTTTAGATTGATCTCAACCAATTTCCAACCTTCAAAATCAATTGGGATAGTATACTCATAGTAATCTGTAAGGTTTTCAAATATATTGATATCTTCTTCTTGTTGGGATTGATTCAAGAATGGATCAGAACTATAGAAAGAACTACGGTATCCAGTACGAACATTAGGTGCAAGATGTAAAATAAAGGTAGTATGACTTTTATCCCCATATAACCAAAGTCTTAGTGTATCGTGTTGACTAAAATCTTGTCCTTCACTCTGTGTGAATCCTTTTAATTGTTTTGAAGTTATCCCGTATGAACCGGGGAATAGGAAATACTCTAAGCTAAGAGTTTGTTCTCTTTGGTATTGAGTTTGAAATCCGAGAGATGTTGCAGTGAAAGGATGTAGTTTCTTGAATAGCTCATTATCTTCTATTTCCAAATATGCACTCTGATAATCATCATAACTAAAGTTATCTTTTGTACCGACAATGAATTTTTCCACGGTATCTTGTATGACCTGTTGCTCAGATAGACTTGCTTGAGCTGCAGATGCGGTTTGTGTAATTACACCTTGTTCCCATTTATTTCCAACAATTTCAATAGATGCCCATTGAAATGTTCCATTAACATTACCCGGTCGATTTTTCATTAGCCACAGACGGAAATGTTGAACGAAAACAAGACTTGGTAGCCGCGAACCTTCAGGAACAAATTCCGTTAAGGGGATACTCAGGAAGGTCCATCCATTCTTATTTTCTCCTTTTATCCATTCGTTAGGTATTTCATTGAGGGGTATAGCGAGTTGAAAATACGCGTCTACGCTATCCAAAACACCATCACCATTAAGGTCTTCACTATCTAAAATCTGATTATCTTCACCAAACGAAACAGATTCAAAAGGACTATCATAGGTCCAACCGACATCCTCACCAGTATCCAACCCACCGTTTCCACGATAACGATACTCGTCAGGTAGATTTTCAAGATCCAGATCCAATGCATCTATTATTCCATCTCCGTTTGTATCTTCTAATCCTTGAGGTAGATCCTCACTGTCAAGTCGTCCATCTCCATCGGTATCCTCACTGACAGCACCAAGGTTTAGGTATAGGGTAACATCATCGTCTCCTTCTACCCGTAACCACATTTCCACAAAACCTCGTTCAGAATAATCAACACCAGATTTGGAAAGACCATTTGAAAATCCACCCCACTCTTGAATAACGTCTGTAAATTCATAGCCTATTTCCATAATCAAACGTTCTTCAGTTGAAAGAGAGAGGGGTTGAATAGAGGATGCAGGAACATCACGGTTTCGCATATAATTGCCAACGGCTTCAGCTTCTTCTCTATCTTTAAGAACAACCTTGAAAAGCGTTCTATTCTCCAGTGTAGGGACAACACTGTAATTATGGATTGGTTCATCAGATGTAGATGCATCTGGTACATAAGGAATACTACTGGGTTTCCAATTATATTTTAAGGTTGGTATCGTGGTTGTTTGTTTTACACCTTCCATACTGTCAATCAGAGCAACACCAATACTGTTTGGGTTATTATGTGAGTATGCAGATTCCCCACTGAAGTCTATGGATAAAGGAAAATTACTCACGCGTACAAAGGGAAGTGGATTAACCAGCCATGCCAAGTTGAATTCTCTACCAAAGCTGGTATTTACATTGAAGGCTTGTAGTCTGTTTGGAACTTCATTCACATTAGGAATTTCGGCGGGTTTCTGTCCAGTTGTGATAATGTATCCAGTGGATACATTAAAGCCTTTTTGATACACAGGATTGAAATAGTTCATTCCTGAACCATGACCACCGTAATAACTTGGACCGACACGAGAACGTCCACCGAAACTACCAAAATTACTAAATCCTCCACCACCAATACCGCCACCGAAACCACTACCAAAACTACCACCACCAAAGCCTGATCTTCCAAACCCGGTATTCCTTCGTGAACCAGTGTTTGAGAAATTATTTGAATATGGATCTCTTATGTTATTGCCTTCATTAATATCTAATTGTCGACTTTGTATTCCGCCTAACCGATCGAATCGATCTTCAAGGCTCTGTTCTTTTTCTGACTTTGGTTTAGGTTTATGTGTATAATCCAACCATACACCAACCACCGACTGTTGTGTCCCACCGCCAAAAGGCGTCTTTTCAAATTCGACTACAATTTCATCAAATTCATCCAGTTCAGTAAAAAACCGTATTGTACCTACTTCGTATACCATCAAGTAATCTGTGTCTTGGGTTAATAGCCTTCCATTCAAACGGACGGTTTCACTGTTAGGTATAACAAACAGGCCTACATTATAGGTTTCTGATTGGTATGAATAGTCAGCGACAATAGTATAGATTTGGTCTGTGTTCCGAAGGGATTCAAGATAGATAGCGTCATTATTTATGGAATCTCGATATTTGAAGAATGGGTTTGTTGGATCATTAATCTGAAATGGGTGCAAGTTCGGAAATCGGAGTAACCCTCTATCATAGTCAATGAACTCAGGATCAACAATCCCATCCCTATTCTGGTCTAACCCAAACACTTCAATGTATGGAACAAGTCCGTTTTCTGTTTGAAAGGTTTCACTTTCACCTTGACGGATAATAGATAATTGAAAATCTCGAGGGTTAATGTTACGGTTTCCAAGATAATACACATTATCAGCAGTTGTACCACGAAAACCTTTCTCTTTTAGTATCACATATCCTATTTCTTCACCTTCTTCATCAATCGAACCGTCGCCATTCTCATCTGCGAAGACATTCCCTGGGTTCCCAACACTTCCACCCCCATCTCCTATGTATTCGTAAGCGACAACGATAGTATAACTTGCTGCGATTGAGGTAAGGAATTCAATTTCACCTGTTTCATAGTCAATGTTAAAATCCTGTCCAGCGAACTGAGGATTGAAGTATCCTTGACTTGTTCTTTTACCACCTTGGTTATTCCCTACTACGTTATCATCAATATATATCTCGACACTCCCAGATTTGATAGGTAGATATGCCTCATGTAATAGACCATCTTCTCCCTGATGTACTAAATAATATCTGTTTTTGACATAATTGCCATCTGCAACCTGAATACCTCGTGGACCATATCCAAAACTTGCTCTTCGTGATTGTCCTCTGAAGGTACGGACTTCCCGTACACCTTTACTTCTGGATCCGAAGGTTGTTAGTCGTGTATTCTTATACTCAAATACCCCTTCAAGACCGAACAAATTTCTGTTAATATTTAGGAATCGCGTATTTGGTAGACTTAGAGTGATATCACCAAATGAAATTGTCTTGATGATTTCATTTTCTTTTCCTTCATACCATATTTTTATTTTTTGATCTTTTGCACCGCCACCACCGTAACCACCATATCCACCACCGTACCCGCCATATCCACCACCATAAGCATCGCCGGCACTATAATCAACTGCTATATGGGTTCGTTCACCGACTCTTCCATGTAATCCGATTTTTTGCTGTTGACGGATATTGATACCACTGGCACGTGGCACACCACTTCTACCAAAACTGCTGTAACCTCCACCATAGCCTGAACCATAACTACTTCCACCACCAAAACCTGATCCAAAACTGTCAAATCCTCCACCGAACCCTCCGCCACTACTATATCCAAAGTCCTCATACCCGTATGAAGATGATAAGCCGAGATCTAAACCTGAACCGTATCCACCCCCACCATAACTACCGTACCCATATCCGCCATACCTATTTATATCACCATCACCAAAATAGTGTGTTTTATTTGCTTCAATAGTAACGGATTGAAAACCTGTAATGGTAAGGTTAGAATCCATGGGAAGGTCAATACCCTTTGTATCTTTTACGCGGCGTGGTTTCCAGTCGTATAATTTCGATAAATCCCCATAATTAGGGGAATACTTCCATCTTTTTAATGTATCAAAATAGGGTATTAAGTTTTGCCTACGTGGAGAAATAACCGAATCAACATCTTGTGTTTTTTCATCATCAGATTTATCTGGATCGGTTTCTTTTTGTTTCCATTCATCGTCTATGGGTGGTGGACTAAACGGATTCCCTTCAGTGGTAGGAGTCTCTGTAGGTGTTGACTCTTGTTGGTTGGTTTCTTTATTGTCTTCTTTATTGGCTGTGAAAGCAGGGGTGATAGTAACGAGGATACCGAAGAATAGGAATAGAATAATACAAAGTGTGTACTTTGGCAACAAAAGTATTTACTCCGATAATTGACGGTTATTTTAAAAAGTATAACGGAGATGAAAGTTGCAAGTTTACATTGGTGATGAAGATATAAAAGATTTTTAATATTATGCCAATATGTTTACATATATACTGAGAAAACAGGATTTTAATCTGAAACACGGATTACACCGAATATCCGAATTACGCTGATAACAATGTTATGAGGTTAATCAGGAAAATCCTAAACGAACAGTATCAACTGGATGGATACCTATGGACATACCCCATAAACCCGCTTACATTGTGTCTTGAAATGGTTTTATATCATCTACAATAGAATTATTCCTGAAAAATTAGTTTGGACTATCCATAAACAATAGGAATTTCCAAAATACTGAATTATCAGTCAGATTTGTAATAGATTGTTATTTTCTTATTACACACTACAATTCTGCTACCAGTAGAAAAGTGAAGGTAAAATCAATATATATTCACCTTTCGCCCGCTGGGGCTTTGACCTTGGGAGGCATGCCATTTCTACACACCTTTTGCCCCGCTGGGCTACACTCAAAGAGGAAATGCGTAAGTCCTATAAATATACCTTTATATATACAAACTGCATAATTCTAAACAGTTAATTTCTACAAGTGAGAAAAATCTTAAATACGGAATTAAAATATCTCTATCTTATGTATCAATTATTGACAACAAACCTGATTACCCTCATAATAGAAACAGATTAGGTTTCTTTATGTATGTTGGTGGAAATGTAATAACACTTAATAAAGGGGTTTTGTATGGACATAGTATCTCTTCCGTGGGAATTTGTAATTTTATGCGGATTATCACTTTGTGTTGGGTGGGGGATCAGAGGAAATTTTGGACATGAATATGGGGCTGCATTGCCCGGGGCATTGACAGCAATTGCAATAGTACTATTATCGGGTCGAGAAGATTGGTATAGATATGTCCACTTTTTTGCTTTATTTGGTGCAGTCGGTTGGTCATTTGGTGGAAGCATGTCGTATATGATGGTTGTGGGTTATTCTCATTCGCCGCAACCCAAAACAGTCTTATATGGATTTGCCAATTTATTTGTTATCGGTTTCCTATGGGCAGCCCTTGGGGGTGCGGGTACAGCACTGCCAGCATTTCTTGCGAGTATTGAACATACTCAATCTACATCTGCATTAACACTATTTTTTACCCCTGTCTGTGTTGTGTTCGTTGGTTGGTCGTTGCAGGCGGTGTTAATTGATCGTATACTTGCTACAAAACGTATGGAACGTCACGAGAGTCCTTTGTATTGGTTTGACACCGATTGGGTTGCCGCCTTAGTTGCGATTGTCTCAACAGTGATAGTCATTTTATTTCGGGGTGGAATTGATATTGCAACAGCACTTATTCTATATATGGGAGTTGGGTGGTTCGTAGGATTCTTGTTATTAGTAAATGTATTTAAACTACGTATGACACCTCCGCGTGGAGATAACTGGTCAGGCTGTGTTGGTATGGTTGCTGGCCTATTGGTATTCTGTTGGCAGTATGATCTTAGTGGTTTGGCATTTGCTACCATTTTGACAGGTATTACGGGTGGTGTTGCTTTTTCATTTGGACAATTACTTAAAATACTTGGTATTTGTACAGGACGTAGTACAAACTGGCACAGTGTTATGGAACAGACACAAGGATTTTTGTTCGGAATAGGAATTGCAATTACTTTCGGCTTTTTGATAAACAGAACTCCAATTCTTAATATGGAACCTACCTTTCCAAGATGGGTAGAGGTGTTTTCTGTATTTTGTGTTGTAATTGCCTTGACCTATTTGAACTATAGAAAAGCAGCACAAACGTGGGTGGATATCGTAGACTCAATAACTGACAAAATGTTTGGAATACCGTGGGTTGGTTGGTTTCGTCATACACGGGGTTGGATAGGTTGGTTTGAATTATTCTATATCGGTCTTGGTATTGCATTGGTTGCTATTCTGTCTTTCAATCTAAAGAACCCAATTCCTTTTATTCCTGAGAGTTGGCTCGGTAAAGGTCAATTACTCTATCTGGTATTCCTATGGTGTATGGTCATCTTTAATTTTGAACGTGCATTAATTAATTTTAGTGCTGGAAGAATGATCACAGAAGGAACGATAACCTTTAATGCCATAATATGTACAGTATTGGTTTCTATTGGACCGCATCTTATTTCATCACAAACAGGAAGTGAGTTTTCTTTTTCTGATTGGCTGATGTATTTACCAATATGGGGAATAGGAATCTTTGTAGGAACTACATTACTGTTCTGGGGAATTAAGTATGCAATTTTCAAGGATGAACATGCTCCAGGTGCAGCAGTACATATACGTTTTGGAGAGGAATCAAATGCTCCGAAGGCAAAACCAAAATCAGGTGTACCACATCCATAAGGTTAATCCTACTCCTATGATAGGTGTGGTTTCTAAACCGCACCTATCATAGCAATGATGGATAAGAAGATATATGAACCCAGATGGCTGAATTAAGATTGACAACTATAGATCAGCTATTTCCACAGATGTACCTGATTCAGCAGAGGCATATATACCATCGGTAATTTGCTGTACGACAAGTGCTTGTTCTAAGCCAGTTATAGGTTGTCTGTCTTGACGGATAGCAGCGGCAAAATCTTCAAGAGGATCATTGTAATGTGGACCTGGGAGATCCTCAGAATTTTCAAGTGGGTCTGAACTGACACCATCAGCAGTCGTTGACTGTGTATGAATAACTTTTTCAGGATCACCATTCCCCATATTCAGTCTTAATGCTCCTTCCGAACCAATGATTTCCCAATTCGCGCTTGATTGTGCTGCCATGAATTCACTACGTTCCAGTGTGATTGTTGTGCCATCTTCACATCGTACCAAGGCATTATAGTGTGTTTCGGCATCTGAACCATCAGCTATGTGTGAATCAAATACCGGTGGGACTGTCCATGTCTGTGCAAACACTGTTTTCGGTTTTAATTCCCAGCCTGTAATTCCAAGTAGGAAGTCAATATCATAACAACCCCAATTAACAAGGATACCCCCACCATTGAGTGATTTCTTTAATCGCCATGCCGGACGTGGTGAATCCGGCTCTTTTCCACATCCTCTGAGTGCGCGACAATGGACTGTTCGGAGATCACCTAAACCACCGGAAGTAATAAGTTGTGTAGCAAGACGTGCCGCTTTGTTGAAACGGTTTCGGGATGAACAACAACCCGATACTAAATCCCCACTTGCTTCAATGAGTTGATTTACTTCTCCAACATTCATTGCAATTGGTTTTTCAATGAGGACATGTTTTCCTCTTTCAAATGCCCGTAGTGCCACTTCGGTTCGGAATTGTGTTGGAAATGCAAGAACGACCGCTTCGACGTTTTCATCATCCAAGAGGTCTATATCATTTGAATATACTTTTGGTGGATTAAAACGTTCTGTCGCACTTTCTCTGTATGAGTCAACAAGATCTGCGGCAGCGACCAATTCAATATGGTCTGATTGTGTTGCTACACTGAGATGTCTACTTCCGATGACACCACATCCTATAACGCCTATTTTGACTGGTTCCATATATTCTCCATTAGTTTACAGTTCACAGTTTTAGTTTACAGTTTTGGTTAATTTGTCTGAATCTCGGAATCCCTCCTACAGAAGAGGGTTAATCTCTTTATATATACCCGGTAGATCCGTCAGGTCGTGTAGGACACGTACGTTGCCAATGAACATACTCATTATTGGTAACGGCTTCCTCGTTAATTTCGACACCAAGACCAGGGCGGTTGCGTAATTCCAAGTATCCATCTTTTGGCATATACGGTTCATCTACCCACGTATTCCACACAGCATCTGTTGGCAATAGATATTCAAGGATTTTGAAGTTTGGTGTGGATGCAGCAAAATGTACGTTTACAGCAGTTGCGAGTGGTCCCATAGGATTATGCGGTGCAATGGAAACATAGTGTGCTTCTGCAATAGCTGCAATTTTTCGCATTTCTAATAAACCACCACATACACATACATCTGGTTGTATTATGTCCGCCCCTTGTGCTGCTATAATGTCGAGGAATTCGAACCGAGTGTATAAGGATTCTCCTGTAGCGAGTGGAACTTGCATTTGAGAACGAAGTCGTGACCAAGCAGGTATATGCTCAGGTCGTAACGGTTCTTCATAGAAATATGGATCGTAAGGTGCAAGGGCATTTGCAAGTTGTAATGCACGTATGGGTTCGAATATTTTGGCATGGGGGTCAAAGGCAATTTCCCAATCGTCAGGGGTGTTTAGTCGTATCTGTTCGAAGTATGTTGCAGCAGCATCACACACTCTACCCCATCTGTCAGCATCCGGATCAAGTTGATATGGACTTGTTTTAAATGCTGTGAATCCCCATTCCTCATTGAGTTTTCTGGCTTGATCCGCAGCTTCTATTCCATCTCTTCCACCGATACCTCTATATATACGTATACGGTCTCTTGCATGTCCTCCGAGTAGCATATACACAGGTAAACCTGCAGCTTTACCACTGATATCCCAGAGTGCATGGTCAACTGCTGAGATGACAGCGAGACCGGCACCGCCGGGAGGAAATCTGAACTGTTGGAACAACTTTAGCATGATGTATTCAATCCGACGTGGGTCCTCGCCTTGAATCATCTCAAATATATAATTTGCTATCGGTTCAACAGAGAGATCTGGTCCAGTAGAATATGCTTCACCCCAACCATGGATACCTTCATCGGTTTCCACCTTTATAAGACCCCGAGGACGGCTACCAAAGTTTGCCATAAATGTACGAATTGCTGTTATCTTCATAACTATTCACCTGTGTTGTATTCTACAGATTTAATGTATATGGTCAAGAAATAAATATATTTGTGGTATCTAACACCATTTAGCATTAATTTCACTATAGCTTTGCCAGTTTTTAGTAAAACACATTTCGCCCCGCTGAGGCTTAGTTTTCGGTCCAAGATGGTTTCTACACACATTTCGCCCCTCTGGGGCTACAGATTAAACCTCATGTGTAAGTCCAACAAATGTTCCTTTATTGTCATTCTGTGTAAGTCCTGATAAATAAAAGTAAATGCACATTCTCTTAATCGAAAAAGGATATTGTTTTTAGAAATGGTGTTATAAACTCCGTCTCCCGGTGATAAGAGTCATATTCATATACCTACTATCAAGATTATGTTCTAGTGTAAAGTCAACTTAATTTTGATAGTTTATTCAAATAATTGTATACTTAGACTCAAGATAATTATTCATTTACCTTGGAGTCTATTATGGCTGCTAAACAATTTAAAGTCATA
>JAGFCA010000040.1 GCA_022394755.1 Candidatus Poribacteria bacterium | reverse complement strand
ATCGCTGACGGTGCACAAGCAAGTTTTAATCCCATTGATTCTGCTGTTTCCACAAGTTCATTTGCTTCATCTGTTGTTATTGATATAGGTTTTTCAGAATACACATGCTTGCCAGCTTTCAATGCTGCTAAGGATACGGGGTAGTGTGAGATATGGAGTGTGAGATTAACAATTGCTTCAACGTTAGGGTCGTTAAACACTGCTTCAAGTGATGGATACACTTTACCACCATCTCTTTCCGCAAGTGCAGATGCACGTCCTTCATCTTGATCGTAAAATCCAACCAATTCTATATGGGATGGATAAGCCTGACATCGTGGTTGATAACCACCTGCAGCTATCATCCCACAACCAACAATAACAGTTCGAACAGGTGTAAAGTTTGACATTGTAATTCTCCTTAATTATTACTTACTATTACCTAAGTTACCATCTATAGGTCAATGCTCCTGGCGGATGGTTTCCTTACCAGACTTATACCATCAGATTACAAAATCGGTGAGTATCCTATAAGTTCTATTGGAAATTTAGGTTAATTGTGAAATACATTATATGTAGCAGCTTGTGTTACTATAACCTAAGTTACAACTAAAGGTCAATGCTCCAGTAAGAAGTGTTTCCCATCCCATACTCTGCCATCAGCATGTTAACTCAGTGTATACCATACGAATTCTGTCAAGAATTACATAAGAATCTGAATTATCAAACTCATGTTAAATAGGTATTTGGGTATATTTAATAAATACCATCTTTACTGAAAATCTTGTTCACACTAAAAACATAAAAGTATAACATTTGCTTGTCAATCACAAATAAACATGATACAATTAACATATAGGTAGAAATAAACCTGAAGTGTTTCCACAGGTATTGAAACTTGACAAGGACAATGTAGGTAGCAAAATGGCAAAATTGACAATCCAAAATCGCGATACAATACAACTTATCTACCCTTTGAGTAATTCATATCAGGACAGCAGAATACAAGATTCCAAAACGTACCTTTTTGAAAAATTAAAATTCAAGGAAATGGAGATATAAAATGCGAATAAACCCATATACAGACTGGGTTCATACCACCGTACCGAAACCGTACCGAAACCGTACCGGAATCCGAAAAACCGTACCATTCGGTACGGTTTAAAGGTGAATAGAA
>JAGFCA010000207.1 GCA_022394755.1 Candidatus Poribacteria bacterium | reverse complement strand
CCCATTTGTGTATTATCTTGTGCATAGAGAGTAATAGTTATAGAAAGAAACAGAAAGAATAGTAAAGTTGATATATTTTTTTGTGACATCTGTCAATCTCCTGTAGATATCTTCTTATTGATTTTCTCCCAATCCCAGAGTAGGATTGTACCGTCCGCTGCCCCAGTAGCAAGGATTTTCCTGTCATGAGAAAATACCAATGTATCAACTACTTCGTTATGTCCATATAATGTTCCTAACCTACGACCTGAATTTACATCCCATAAAATGATATAGTCTATATAAAAATCATATATCGGTTCAAGAAGTATATTTCCATCAGGCGAGAATAGTATTATCTCATTAGAACTACCTTTGTAATCAGATCGAATCTTTTGATGTTCTTCAATAATTATAGGATTCACAAGCCACAATTCAATACCTTTATTAGATTTAAGGGCAAGAAGTGAATTGTCAGGAGAAAATACCAATGTTTTAATAAAAGAAGTATCTGGTGTCTCAATCATTATCTCTGAAGTAATATCCCATATCTCAGGTTTGGATCCATATAGTATTCCAAGATAAACCCCATTCAGAGAGATTGTCATTTTACCAGTATATCTACACCAAGATGGAATTTGAGAAAGTTCACGCCCCGATTCAATGTCATATAAACTGATTATCTTATTACTCGGAATCGCAGCAGCAAGAGTGGTGTTATCTGGTGAAATAGTGAGTATTTCAGCTTCCTGTTGTAGATTTAATATCTCCTTACCTGATATTAAATTCCAGATATGTGTTTCTTTATCTGGCTTGAAAGTCACACGGTTCCTACGAACAATAATCTCAGCACCATGGTTTGCATAGAGTGAAGCATCCTTAGATAATATTGCTACTCCAGTTGTATTGTATTCTTTCAAAGAGGATGGTAGTTCCTGTATCTTATCCAGATTCCATTTCTGAACTAAGTTGTGGGACACTACACTTGTAAGGATAGAGTTGTCATGTGTGAAGGCGAGGTCTTTTATTTCTTCTACATGTCCCGTAGAAAATATTTTGCTTTCACCTGTATCCGTATTCCAGAAGCGAATTGTACCGTCTGAATTTCCACTTGCAAGAATTTCTTTCTTAACTGGTGAAAACGCTAAGGCTCTAATGCTACCTTTATTGATTGGCAGCACTCTCTTTTTAAGTCTACTCCCAACATCCCATAATATAATATCATTCTCTGTACCACTACTTGCAAGTATATTACCATCAAATGAAAATGCCATTGCTTCAACAATGTCTGTATGTTCTTTGAGAATTGCACGAACAGAATTATCTGTAGTTTTCCACAATCGAATAATCTTATCTTTATGTCCGCTTGCAAACACTTTTCCATTAGGTGCGAATACGATATAAGTAATTCCTAACGGATTAACCTGTTTAATCCCTGGTGATACTTTGACTATTGACACAGGTTGAAAAAAAGCTAATTGGTATCCTGTGATAGCATCCCATAAACGGATTTTTCCATTATCAGGATCACCACTAATGAATGTTCTATTATCTTGCGTAAAGGCTATAAGGTCTCTATGATGATTTCCATAGAAACCATTCTCTAACGGTTCATTATCAGTACTTCTACCCTTGTGTCTTGTGAGTACTTTTCCATTAGAAATATCCCAATGATAAATAATATTCAATTGATTAGGGGCAATCAAAGTTTTACTGTCTTTAGAAAATGTTAGGGCATGGACACCATCATTCATAGTCACTAATGGTAAATGTAATAGTTCTTGACCAGTTTTCAGTTCCCATATACGTATTACTGAGTTTGAGGATCCACCACTGGCAAGTAATCGACTGTCAGGTGAAAAAGCTAATGCGTCTACATGTGAAACGGTTTGGACATCCCATTCCTCATTCATGCTCACGACTGTGGTGGTTTCATAATTGTTCACCTCTATAGACTTATCTGGGAGCAATGCCTTTACACTTTCTGATTTCACATTGTACAACCAAACACCTATATCTGTTCCAACAGCAAGATATTTTCCATCAGGTGAAAACTGCATTGTATTAATCCCACCCTTACCCAATCGTGCAATAGCACCTTCAGGTAATCCCATTTGTGTATTATCTTGTGCATAGAGAGTAATAGTTATAGAAAGAAACAGAAAGAATAGTAAAGTTGATATATATTTTTGTGACATCTGTCAATCTCCTGTAGATATCTTCTTATTAATTTTTTCCCAATCCCAGAGTAGGATTGTTCCATCCTTACTTCCAGTGGCGAGAATTTGCCCATTATGAGAAAATCTCATTGCTGTAATATCTTCTGTGTGTCCAGGTAAATACAGGTAATTTCCTGTTGCAATATCATAAATTCCTAAATTAAATTTCAATCCTCTCATAACAGTAGATAGAATGGCTTTCCCATCATGGGAAAATAGTAAACCCCAACTGTTCCCTACTTTCATACTTCCTCGTTTTGTGAATTCTGTACCTTTGATATCCCACAAAACTCCACCATCTCCCTGCCTCACTGCAAGTAGTGTATTGTCAGGTGAAAATGCAATAGCAGAATATTCTCCCATATCCTCAGGGGTAATTTCTTCATATGTTATACTTTCACATATATGTGTGGAGGAATTTCTACCAGTAAACGCAAGAAATTTGCCATTTGGTGAAAAGGTTAATTCATTCTCCCATCTGGATTGATTGTTAAATATTGTTATTTTTTCACCCGTATCAATATTCCAGGAATAAACGCCTTTATCTGTATCGTTTACTACCAAGATTTTCCTATCTGGAGAGAATGTCATAGCATTAATATCAACGTTCTGATTTTCCCAAGGTCCATGAATTTCTTCACCTGTCGAAATATTCCATACATGAAGACCTTCACTCCTTATACTACCGCCGCCCATACTACTAATATTTAATGGGTGAAAAGCAGTTGTGAAGGTAATGTTATTTGATGAAAACAGAACAGCATCCTGTGATATAGTTGCAGCAACTACTGATTTACCTTGCCCAATATTCAGGTATGATAGGCCTTGTTTTGTTTTCATATTCCATAGAACGACTGTACCATTAAAATCCGTAGATGCAAGTGAAGTATCATTTTTTGTAAATGCTAATGTCTGGATCCATTTTGAATGACCAGATGTGAAAATTGATATCTCCTCAACAGTTTTTGGATTCCAAAAACGGATTGTTCCATCATTACTTCCACTTGCTAAGATTGTTCCATCAGGTGAAAACGCAAATGCACAGATTCCATTTGTATGTCCTACCAATTCTCCGAGTTTTTGCTTCGTTCTCGTATCCCAAAGGATTATTTTCTTTACATCATCACCACTCGCCAAGATATTCCCATTGTAAGATAAAGCCACAGCAGTTATAAGTGTTTCATGTCCAGTGAATTTTCCAAGACTTTTTCGTTTTACTGTATCCCATAAACGGACAGTCTTATCCATACTTCCACTTGCCAACAAAGTTCCATCCTTAGAGAATCCCAATGACCAAATATCTTTATCATCTTTATTAAAAAGACTTGAATGTCCTATTACAATTCCTTTGGATTTTCCTGTTGAAGCATCGTAAAAGTGGATTCTTCCATTTTCCAATCCGGTAGCAAACATTTTGAGTTGTTTAGAATATGTAATGGCTTCATATCTTTTCCCCATATTCGCATTAAACTTTATTTCATTCGTATTAATATCCCAATGTTTCATTACTCCAGATTCCTGAATAATAATGAGTATGCCACCATCCTCAGAAAATGCTAAACCATGGGTTGAATCACTTTCTCGGGATAATAGGAAATTCCTAATTTTTTTACCTGTCGCCAAATCCCATAATTGAATAATCTTGTTTGCAAATCCACCACTTGCAATTGTCTTACCATCCGGTGAAAAAGCAAGTACGTTAATCTGTCCTGGGTTATCAGCAAATAAGCCTTTCTCATCACCTGTGCCTGTATCATATACCCATACACCAACATCTGTTCCCACAACAAGATGTTTTCCATCAGGTGAAAATTGCATTACATTAATTCCACCCTTACCCAATCGTGCAATAGCACCTTCAGGTAATCCCATTTGTGTATTATCTTGTGCATAGAGAGTAATAGTTATAGAAAGAAACAGAAAGAATAGTAAAGTTGATATATTTTTTTGTGACATCTGTCAATCTCCTGTAGA
>JAGFCA010000124.1 GCA_022394755.1 Candidatus Poribacteria bacterium | reverse complement strand
TAGAGAAGCACTCGAACATTTTCAAATATCACCAAACCTGACCAATAATATTATGCTGGAAGTAGCACGCCTTAAACCTACACCTTCTGGAAGTAAACCGTTTCTCCCGTGGGCAGTTGCAGCATCAACTGCCGTTTTGATTGCGTTGATGTTGGGAATCGGCAACCAACACTTAGCACGCTTCCAGAAACCTTATAGTTTGGAAGCACAATCCGAGATGTCAGTTGAACTCCTTGAAGCACCCATTATCCCAATACTTGAATTGGAACCAGATGTACGCCGTCAGTTTGGAAATATTAATGCTGTTGGTAACAACGATACGCCGAGACAAAAGACAGATGAGGTGTTACTTGCTTCCGCAAATGAAGGGAAAGATGTTATTGTTTCTAAGCAGCAGTGGATTCAGTCGGCACCAATAACCGGGAGTTATACAGCGGAACTCCTTGCTACATCCAATGGGGATCTCTACTCTTATAAAGCAGGACATCTCTACAAATTGCCTGCTGATGGAAAAAACTGGCAACATCTCTTTGAACTTTGGACATTAAATCATACCGGATTAAATATTCCAGTTTTGGGTGAATGGAACAATACATTGTACTATACCCAATCAAGTGAACTTTTCGCTTCAATGGACGATGCTAAAACATGGAATTTAGTTTACTCTTGGGAAGAAACATACTCTAATCCGCAAAAATTGATTCTTATGGACCACGAATTTTATATCGCTTTTGATAACGGTATTTTCCGTTCTAATGATCACGGTGAAACTTGGAATCCTATAAGTGATGAGGGATTTGATGGAAGTATTTTAGCATTAGCTAAAGTACAAAACACACTTTTTGCAGGAACAGATAACGGACTTTATCGCTTAGACACAGAAGGTTGGAAACATTTGGAATTTCCAGAACCTATAGATGATGTATATTCAGTTGCTACAACTGAAAACATGATCTATGTTTTGGCATGGCTTGAGAGAGCATCACTTAATCCTGCTAAAGTCTCACGTGGACACGAACGGGGATGGGGATTATTTAGCTCAAGTAACCTTGGTAATAGATGGCATGATATAACTCCAATAAATGCATGGGCAGTAAATGGCATTATTCCATCTGCGAAATTAATTGCAACTGGTGATACCGTTTTACTAATGGAAAGAGGAATGGTCCGGTCTGATGACCGTGGATTAACTTGGACACCACCACAATTATCAGGGAACACACCTGAGATGGAAAGTTTTAGCCCTTCTGCAGTAGTGAACGCTGATACAATTTATGTCGGTGGATGTCGACGTGGTCTGCACAGATCAACTGATTACGGGAAATCATGGGAAATAGTGAATATCACGTCA
Organism: Candidatus Poribacteria bacterium; assembly: GCA_022394755.1. Taxonomy (GTDB): domain Bacteria; phylum Poribacteria; class WGA-4E; order WGA-4E; family WGA-3G; genus MSPOR6. The sequence goes on along the minus strand of JAGFCA010000124.1, from coordinate 1,961 downwards.
GACAATGAAAATGATGGTTTATATAGTCTCATGGCGGTTACAGACGATGAAAAAGATAATAACACTCCACCTTCCCTTTACGGTATAGCCGGAGCAGAAGGTATAAAAACAACTGATAAAGGAAAGTCTTGGAAGGATGTTCCCATTGAGATTTCGATGTCAAAACCCTTCAGGGAAGATTCCCCAAATATAAACCAGATAGCCAAATCTGGTGATATACTTTATGCCAGCGTAAATTATCGGTTAAGTGGAAAAAAAGTACAACTCTATAAACTCTCATCTAATGACAGCAGATTTTTACCAATACAAGATATCCCTATTTTTGACTCATATAGGTTAGAACGGGAATTAGAACGGAATCTCTCTGTGGATCATTTGCAAACCCAAGTTCTTGGAGCTTCACAATTCTTCAAACAGTTGGTTATTGGAAATGCACAACAACAAAAAGTGCTTATACAACGTGGATTAGAAGGTGCTTTTGATGTCAGTGGTGATACATTCTACATGGAATATAATTATAAGCTATTCAGATGGAATATTGGTGATACTGAATGGTATGATACGGGACTTGAAACTACTGTTGAATTGTCTGAGAGTAATGCCCGGAAAAAACTAAAACTTGATGCCTTTATGAATACCGTCTACGTAGGAAAACGCGATGGAAAACTGATGGGTTCATTTGATAAAGGAACTAATTGGATTGATTTCACATCCGCATTACCATTTCCTGTTAAAAACTATAATCAGATTTTGGCTACCGGAACTACGGTATATGTAGCAACGGATGCTGGTGTAGCTACCTCAGAAAATGGGAAAAACTGGCAGGCTTTAGTCGATGCAGAAGGAACAAATCTGGTTATGGAACGCTTGGCTGTTGACGAAAATACTTTGTATGGTGTTACATTAAAATCTGGTATCTATCGCTTAGAAAATGGCAGTTGGAATCAGGTTTTCTCTGATACACCAGAAGATATTACTTCCATGGCAGTTGATGATAATGTCTTATATATAGGCACATATAACCGAGGGATGCTGCACTATACTCTTGAATAACATTTAGTCGTAACTCACCGAACGGTGCATCAGTGCCGCCCATCCCATCTCCCCATTCCTTTGATCTTATAAAAACATCGTTTATCTGTTATTGAATTATGATATAATTCAATAACAGATAATAAATCGTATGGCTTTATTATCCCTACCCTCCTTTCTTAACACGTTCATTTTCAAATTTATGCAACCGTTTTTTCTCTAACTTGCGTCAGTATAATTGATATGTGAATAATTTTGCTATCAGGATATGGTGACATCATGAAAAACGACGATATTGTTCTTATTCAACGAATTCTCGATGATGATGAAGCAGCATTTGCTGAACTTGTGAATAAATATCAGAAACAGGTTCACGCTCTTGCGTGGAGAAAAATCGGAGATTTTCACATCGCAGAAGAGATTACACAGGATACATTTCTAAGAGTGTATCAAAGAATTCACACGTTGAACGATCTAAATCTGTTTTCTGGATGGCTCTATGTCATAACCGCAAATTTATGTGCTTCTTGGCTTCGTAAAAAACGAATTCAAACACAACCGTTGGAGGACATAGAAGATACGATGTCAGATGTAGATGTTTATTCGGAACATGTCGCAGAAGAACACACAAAAACAGCTGCTGACACACAACGTGAAGTTGTGAAAAAACTACTCGAAAAGTTGAAAGAAAGTGAACGGACTGTGATGACACTCCACTATCTCGGTGAAATGACTGTTGAGGAGATAAGTAAGTTTATTGGGGTGTCTGCGGGAACAATTAAGAGCCGACTACAACGTGCGCGAAATCGGCTCCAAAAGGAGGAAACGATGATTAGAGAAGCACTCGAACATTTTCAAATATCACCAAACCTGACCAATAATATTATGCTGGAAGTAGCACGCCTTAAACCTACACCTTCTGGAAGTAA
>JAGFCA010000172.1 GCA_022394755.1 Candidatus Poribacteria bacterium | reverse complement strand
TAGAGAAGCACTCGAACATTTTCAAATATCACCAAACCTGACCAATAATATTATGCTGGAAGTAGCACGCCTTAAACCTACACCTTCTGGAAGTAAACCGTTTCTCCCGTGGGCAGTTGTGGCATCAACTGCCGTTTTGATTGCGTTGATGTTGGGAATCGGCAACCAACACTTAGCACGTTTCCAGATTCCTTATAGTTTAGAAGCACAATCCGAGATGTCAGTTGAACTCCTTGAAGCACCTATAGTACAAGAAATTAAGCCAGAACCAGATGTACGCCGTCAGTTTGGAAATATAAATGCCGGTGGTAAGAGTAATACTCCGAAACAAAATCCTGATGAAATGTTATTGGCTGCTACAGAGACAAAAGGTGAAGATGATGCTCCTCTTCCTAAACAATGGATTCCCGGTAAGGTCCCTGGAATATCAGCATCTATGATGATATCATTAGCGACGACTAATGGAAAATTCTATCTACTTGATTACGACGGATATCTCTATAAAACAACAATTGATGGATCCGAATGGGAGCAAGTTTCTGAACTGACTACATTCCTAAATGACGATCATCAGGTAGATAAAATCTCTTTAACTGAACATAATGACACTCTCTATATGATTAATTCCAATGAAATACTCGCATCAACTGATGGTGGTAAAACGTGGAATTCAGTTGGTGAATGTCCAAAAGGCCGTTTCGTAGACTTAGCAATAATAGATGGCACGTTTTATCTTGCATTTGAACATACCGTATTCAGTTCTAAGGATTCTGGAAAAACGTGGATCGAAATTAACAAAGGATTAAAAGAAAAGGTAGTTTCCTTAGATCTCATACAAAACACATTATTTCTCAGTACAGAAGTAGGTATATACACCACAAGACTATACCGCTTTGAAGTTGATAGGTGGCAACCTATACAATACCCAATGGCTGAGATCACAGACATCAGATCTTTTACCGGTACAGATAATATACTCTATATAATGGCTGTATTGAACGAGGTAGGATTTAACAAGGATGATAGAGGGCAAATATGGTGGCTCTTACGTTCAACCGATAAAGGTAAATCATGGACAGAGATAACACCTAAGAAGGCACAGTCTATTTTTGGGTATGCGCCTTTTGAAGATGAACCACTCGCATCACTTGTTGCCAAGAAAAATACAGTATTAATAATAGGTAGGGACAGTGGTGGCGTTATTCGGTCAACTGATACCGGCAACACTTGGACATCTGTAAATCCCACCGGAATCTCCGCAATACCTGGGAGTGTGCACGACGCAGTAGCAATAAACGATAACACATTTTATATATATGGTATTTCTGGTATATATCGCACATCTGATGGCGGAATATCGTGGTCAAGGTATAATACAGAACCGAATAGTGGCTTATATAACCTAACTTACGTCAACAGGGGTAAAGAACACAACACAACTGGAACCTTTTACGCGATGACCAGAGAAGAGGCATTTAAATCCATGGACGAGGGAAAATCATGGCATGTGGTAAATCCAGAAAAGGGATTAAGAATAGGCAGACCGACTATTTCTCGGATAGTTGAATCTGGTGGCACGCTTTATGCAAAGTGTCAAAGTACTTTCTCACCCAAGATTTTGACCCTATATAGGATATCTGATAATCGGAAGACGTTAATCCCCATTCAAGGTATGCCCGTCTTTGATTCACGTAAATTATATGAGCTTTTGGAAAAACAAGAAAAAATACATCCTAATGCGATAATATTCACTGCAGCTAAAATGTTAGTAAAAGGTTCAGATAAATCATACATTGAACAATTGCAAAAAAGTTCTGTTGGGGCAACACAGTTTTTTAAGCAACTTGCGGCGGCACATCACGGACAATTAGATATGATTCGGAGACGCGGATTACAAGGTGTGTTTGCTGTTAGTGATAATATATTCTACATGGAATACAACTTTAAGCTTTTCCGATGGGAACCCGGTGATACTGAATGGTATGACACAGGACAAGAAGAAACAGTTATGTTTACATGGGATCTATTACAGAGAGATCTCAAACTTGCGGTTTCAGGAAATACCGTCTATGTAGGAAAACGCGATGGAAAACTAATGGGTTCATTTGATAAAGGAACTAATTGGATTGATTTCACATCGGCATTGCCATTTCCTGTTAAGGACTATAAACAGATTTTGGCTACCGGAACTACTGTGTATGTGGCAACAGATGCTGGTGTGGCTACCTCGGAGAATGGGAAAAACTGGCAAGCTTTACTGGATGCAGAAGGAACAAATCTGGTTATGGAACACTTGGCTGCTGACGAAAATACATTGTATGGTGTTACATTAACATCTGGTATCTATCGTCTGAAAAATGGAATATGGGAACAAGTCGTTTCTGAGATTCCTGATAACATTAATTCTATTGCCGTAGATGGAGTGAATCTTTATGTAGGTACGCAAAATCAAGGTATGCTACACTATACTCTACAATGATAATATCTCTGTGCATGAGAATGTAATAGTTGCTTTTTACCCATAGGTGGATTTCCGCACCAAAAAGATCAAAGTGCCATTAGATAGAAATCAAGTTGGTGTATAATACACGGTGTGTGCCTACTTTGCAGGATTTGATGATTGGCAAGATTTGTTATATGTTATACCATTTTCAATTGCTTTATTTACATTATGACTTTATTTCGTGGTCTGTTCTTTGGTAGGAGGGATCTCCGAATCCCGACTCTTTGAATGAGATATTTTTTATTAAAAATGGTATTAGGTAGTATGTACGATGATAGAATCCGATATAGTCGGAAAATCACATCTACTAAGATGATAGAAAGTCGTGGTCAGGAGATTAATCCAATACGTTGCTTTCTTTTGTTATACGGATTAGAAATCGGAGTGCTTCGTTTACAGATGCAGCGTCTGGGAACACCTTGGCAACATCTGGTTCTAATTGGATAATAGGTTCCCCACCAAAGGTCTTGCGATTAGGACCTACCTGTCGTACTCGTAACTTTTTTAGATCGTATTCGGGTAAAAGTTCATCCTGTATTATCGTATTATCCTTCTTCATAATCTTCTCTTTCCCTACGGGTTGCTTTCCTCGCACTAATCAAACGAATTACATTATCTCGTTCAGTAAAAGCTACTATTAGAATACGTTTTTGAACCGATTCTCCAATAATAATATATCGCTGTTCAGATACTGAATGATTTGGATCATAAAAAATTACATAAAGCGTATCTTCAAAAACAGTTTTTGCTTCATTAAAAGACACACCATGTTTTGATAGGTTCGCAGCATCTTTGCTTTCATCCCAATCAAATTGCATTCAGATTGTCCACGCATATTATAAGGAGAGATCAGAAAATGGTCATGTTAGGGATTGCTTAATTCAAATACATCTGGTATACATTCTTGTATCCATAGAAGAAAACATACCCACCATTATCAAGAACATAAACTATTTTAACATAAAATGCCGAAAAACTTCAATGAAAGTTATCATTCAAACAAAGAGGTATTTAATTTCAATCCTTTGGTTGCCACGAGAAGGTCTATCCAATAGACGAGTAATTGGTGGAGTTCTTTACTACGCAAGAAAACCACACAAACTCTTGACTTGTACGATATATACGGTTATATTATATGTAGGTCAAGAATCACATGCAAACCAAACGAATCTGTCTCTGGTCGGGACCCCGAAATGTCTCCACAGCTTTAATGTATGCCTTCGGACAACGAAGCGATACACAAATCCTTGATGAACCGTTGTATGCACATTACTTACACGTTACGGATACCATACATCCGGTACGTGATGAGGTATTGACATCTATGGAGACAAACGGAGATACTGTCATCCGTGATGTAATTCTCGGTCCCTGTGAAAAGCCAGTTCTCTTTATGAAACAGATGGCACACCATCTGGTTGATATAGATAGATCGTTCATGGAAAAGACAGTTAACGTACTGCTTATCCGTAATCCCAGAGAGATGCTACCATCCTTGGCAAATGTTATTGGGATTCCTAAAATGAAGGATACAGGATTTAATATACAGGTGGAATTATTGGAAAACTTACAGAAAAAAGGACAATCCCCACCTATTTTAGATTCACGAGAATTGCTCCTTGCACCAAAAAAAGTCTTATCCAAATTATGCGATCGGTTGGATTTGCCTTTTGAGGAAGCCATGTTATCATGGGAACAAGGCGGTAACCCTTCGGATGGAGTGTGGGCACCGTATTGGTATCAGAATCTACATAAGAGTGAGGGATTTGCACCGTATCGACCGAAAACTGAACCGTTTCCTGAATCATTAAACGATATACTATCCGAATGTCAACCGTATTATGATATACTCAGTGCGGATGCAATCTGTGCTGATTCGTAAAGATAACGCGATACTACTCCTGCCGTAAGAATGAATCCAAACCGTATCCTCGTTGAGATGAACTCGCAATACCTATACACACACCTGTCAGTATAACATCCGTAAAAACCATCTTCCAATTTGGTGTTGAAACCGATACCCCTAACATTTCTAACAGACTAAAAAGGATATTCCCACAACCACAATCTGTGACAGCTAAATCTTGTAATAGAATATATGCCAATGCTACTGAAAAGACAAGAAATAGAATTGATGCAACTATACTTGCACCTCGTGAAAAATATCCAATTACCAACCCTAATCCCAAGGTAAATTCCGCAGAAACCAACAGATAACTTACAGGTTTTAGCATTTCTATGGGAATGATTTGATAACTTGATACATCAGCAACAAATGCATTGAAACTCGTCAACTTTGCAATTCCAGCCAGAAATAGAATTAGTCCTACAAAAACTCTTAGAATCGTTATCCAGCACTGTGATATGTTCATTCTGTTTCCAGCGGGTATCCCAATGCTTGCCAACCTCTCAACCCTCGTGGGAAGAACTTTACGTTTTGATAACCTTTTCCCAAAAGAATATTCATTAACTGATACGCATTCGGACACTCAATACTGCCACAATAGGTAATCAACAATACACTTTTGTCAGTAGGTAACACAGATAAAGTAGATACTACACGGTTAATGGGTACATTTACCGATCCTGGTATATGTCCGCGTTTGAAGCTTGATGCCGAACGTGCATCCACGAAAACCGCATCGCCTTTCTTCCATATATCGTGGACTAACGGAAAATCTATCTGGTAGGTTGAATTCGATGGATATTGTGTGGTATCTGAAAGCAGACCTAATCCATCCGCACCCCAAAGGGTTAATGCCCCCACCCATATCCAGACACAAACAACTACGAATTCATGAAAGGTTTTTCGTGGTGTTTTCTGATGATGGATGTCTTTTTCTTTACTATGCATATTGTTATGGCACACAAGGTTTATCTACTCTTGAGTTGTGACCACAATGATGTAGTTTTAACCTCTGGAGAAACATGGAGACCAGAAAGTGTAAAAGAATCAATCCAACCATCAGCTTCCCATTGGTTTGCAATGTTTATTCCTTCCACAACAAAACCGATAATCTCTATTCTACTGAAGTTCTTATCACGAAATTTCGTTCTGAATTCACCATCAGTGAACAACAGGAAATTACCTGAATTAAAATGAAGCTCCAAAGTATTTAAAACATCGGTATCCCATCGCATACGAGGTTCACGCGATAATCGATAGTGAAACGGATAACTTATTCCTTTTCCGTCAAAACGCCGCGCTCTGATTTCATTAGGAAAGAAAACATAGTAAAATAGTTCTTCATCTGGAGTATCAGGAAACTGACGACCAACGCATAATCCGAAACGGAGTTTATCACCACCAAAATCTTCTATTTTCACGGTAAAATCTCTATATGGACCTGGAATAGCAATAAATTGAAATAGATCATAGTTAATTTCCCAATCTCGATTAACATGAATACGCAAGAACCCATCTTTAACAGTCCATACATCATCATTGCCAACGATGTTCCATGCATCTGGGTTTGGTGTATCAAAATCGTCCCGCCACGTTTCTGAAAAGGTAGGTATAGTAATTCCAATTGAAATAAGGGTTAGGATTAGTATTGAAACGAGGGATCTAAATTTATTCTTCATACATAAACCGTATTCTACAATAAGTACACTTACTTTAACGAACATCAGCATCAATTCTTATGCAATCATACCATCGTTGAGTCTTTTTTCCTTTTCGGCTCAACACACCAATTTTCCGTTCAACAGGTCTGCCGAAATCACCATCTCTCTGTTTCAAAACGTTCCAATCTGGCGGGAACCATGTGCGTAATGTTTTACAGTTCACTTCAAGACTTTCACCTTGCCATCCGCCGATTTTATAATACATGGGACAAATCCATCGCTCACTCCCTCGTGCATACCGTCTCCATCCCATCACAGATGCTTGTGCTCGTATAATGTTTCCATCTCTCCAATGTCGTTCAATACCACTCCATGGATACCCGGTTGTGCCACTTCCTGGATTTATCTCACTCCATCCAAGGTCATCGTTAAGCGTAATGATCGATTCATTTGTCCCCCAAGGTGTTTTGTCAGAACTAAAAACCCATTTTTGTCGTCGATACCAATGTAATGCCCCACGAATAGAGGATTTTGAAACGATTGCATTCTCAATAGTTTCTACAATATCAAAAAAGCCTCTATTATTGTAAAGGTTATGTACTCCCTCACATAAGGTAAGAGAACTCACCTCCGGCCCGAACCATTTTCTGTCTTTTCCGGGTGTTCTATAATATGTTCCGGATGCGGCAGGATTCGCGCGTTCCCCAGGATTCAGTTTTGCTCCAGCAAACTTCGTCCAAGATATAACACCTATGACAGTGAGGAGTAATAATACATTTATTAATAGATCTAAATTTTTCCGTAGCATTCTTATTTTTTAAGGTGTCCCCATATAGTTGTCAGTTTTCTTTTCGGTGTAACAGGAAGTCCAGAAATAGTTATCTTATTCACCCATCCTTCTCCTGTACTCTTCATATCCGTAATATATTCGAGTAGGACGAAACCAATTATATCAAGATACCACAAGTTCTCGTCCCTAAAGTCCAATCGGGATTCACCATCACCGAACAGTTGAAACCTTCCTGTGTCAAAGTGCAATTCCATAAGTGTTAATGCGTCTGTTCCCCACCGTTTTCCCGGACTTGGAAACGCATTTGTGTCCCTTGCAGTTTGCATATCGTTCGTAAAAAACAGGTAATAACCCGTTTCTTCTATTTCTCCATCGTCATTTAGGAAATGTTTCCCGAATGCGATACCAAATCGGAGTTCAGATGCACCTATATCTTCAACACGAATAGTAAGGTTATGGTACGGTCCTGAAATTCCAATAAATTGGTAAAGTTGAAATACAGTTTGCCACTGTTTCTCTGATTTAATTTCTGCCCGTAGATACCCCTCTTCAATCTGCCATATAGAGTCGCTACCATGCAATTTCCAATCCTCTTCTATTTCTTCTGTAAAGTCAGTTTGGTATGTCACGGCATACACTATGCAAGGGAATGTGAAGAGAATATAGATTGAAATAGAAATTTTCAAAAAATGTGAACGGTTTATAAATCCCGCACCTTCAAGATCTTTTATGAGTTCTCTTAGTTTACGAGGCATAATTATCTTTAAATATTGATTATACTCAGACCTTATTTATTATTGTTCTTGTATAAATTGTGTACCATCCGATTTCCCAATATAGACACGTTGAATATTATCACTACAATAAGGAATTGTGACTTGTTTTAGTATATAAGAACGTTGATAGGATTCGGAAGTTTTATCGAATTTCGATTGGATTGCACGAATATTTAATTCATAACGTGCTTGCGTCAAATTCGTAAACGAAAACATCCCTTCAGCATCTGTCTCTGTTTCAAAACGATCTAATGTTAAGGACATATCGTATCGAGTCAATTCCCATGGATACCACGACCGTGACACTACGACATTTTGTATTGGCTTGCCTGTATCTGCCCACAACAACTGTCCCTTTATTCCAACGGTCAATTTATCTGCTACAATAAATACTTCCTCTCCATTCTCTGATGCTTGTATATCTATTGAAGTTGCGGAAATACCATCACCCATTAGATAAACTGTATACTGTTCTTCAAATAACCCATCTATAAGAAATGTCTGTTCCGTAATTGGAAATCGTTTGGACATCAGTGGTTTGTTCAAAGATAAGGGGTTTAATGTTGGCTCCATTTTGGTGTTATGGCTAAATATCTTCACCTCATAGAATCCATCTGAAGAAACCTCTTTTGGAAGAATAACCCTTCCCTTAATAGCATACCCTTTATGTAGGGTAATAATCAACGGATCTTTTTCAATCTTAATGTTCGGATACACTCTGGCAAGATACCTTTTTTTTGACACTTCAAGGGATAAACGTGCTAACTTGGAATTAAATAACTGCATTGTAAAATTTCCGTCAGTATCCGTTTGTGTCTTGGAAAGGAGAGCATCCTGTACATAAGAATTTACAGCACGATGTGCAGCATAAAGATTTACACCTGCAATAGGTTGTTGTTGAGTATCAACAACAGTACCACGCACCGTTTTCAATTTTGGTAATCGGATTTTGAGGGATTTATTGTTTTGTGGGTCAACAGACTCTAATAAACCGATAATATCATCATTCTGAGTAATAGTCAAACTGTAAGTAATTGGATGGAGTTCAGAAAAAAGAAATCTCCCGTATTCATCGGTGTAAACGGTATGTTCAGGTTGAGCTGCCCCACGGAAGAAATCAGCTGGTCTATTGTGCATCTTTAACCGGACTACCAGTCCTTCCACGTTATCTTTTGAGTTTGCTGGATAAACAGTGCCTTGTAGTGAGAGAAAAGGGTTCAATGTTAATTCACCTACCATGTATTCCTTTTTGTTTGGTGTCATCTCCCACTGCCAACGTTGTGTTTGGTACCGAGGGTGTGAAGCTATTACTGTGAATGCATAGTAGTTATCGGATTCATTTGGTGTGGAAATCTGGAATGCACCGTTTATATCCGTCAAAGTATCATTTAGGAATTCTCCATCAGGATAGACACTATCACTTTTTTCCGATGCTACACTCACAAAAACATTAGAGATTGGTTGTCCGTTCTTAGAATCGACGAACTGTCCTTTTATAGACGCTCCCGACTTCAAATAGACTTCAACACCACCTACGTGTTTATCAGCATAAACTCTCACTACAGGAGAATCTGACTGTGAGAAAACGAACCCATCAAATGCATCAATAACTTTGTAACGTCCAGGTAACAGATTCTCTATATGGAAATATCCGCTGGATACCTCCCCCTTGTAAATGTGATCTGATGGTTCACCGTCGGCATTGAGGAGGACAACCTTAATTGAGTTTGTCATAGGTATCGGTTGTTTATCAGTAGAATCCAGTAGAAAACCTGAAATACTGCCATTCCCGTCAATCACGAAATCCGTTCTGTGTTTAGTATTTTCCGTAACGATAACTTCGCGTTGAGTGATAAGTGTGCTATCGTAATACACCTTTACGTCCCAAGTGCCAGCATGAAGGTCTCTTAGCGTAAACTGTCCTCCAGAATTGGTCTTGACAGCGTATGTTATGTTGCTTAATGTGGAAACTGTTGATACGGTGTAATTGGAGAGAGGATTGTCTTGTTTATCTGTAATTTGTCCGTGGATTGTACCCGTTTCTTGTAACTGACAAATTGCAGATGGTGTTCCAATACACAGGAGAAGTAGAACGGTATATATAAGGATGGTGTTGTACATGCGGTTTCGGATTATTGACATATTCATAATAGTCTTATTGCATAGCATACTCCCTTCAATGATTCGAATCAAGGAATTAAGGGAGCAAAGCTTAATGTCGGATTTTTGTTCTTACATTCAATTACCCCACTGGAAAGTGTTAATATTTGTCAACTTGAAATGATGCTACTTTCACGCAAACCTGCACGAAGCAATTTTGCGAACCCTTATTCTATAAAGGTTTATGAATTTTAAGGCATTAATTCTTCGTGAATCACATACGTTAATTTATATATTACACACAAGATTTGATCGTTATATATGGTGTTTAATGTCAGAACATTATACGGACTGCCAATGTATTCAATTGCTCAGTTTATTCGAAGAAATTAATAGATTTTACGACAAAGACCATTCTAAGCAATGACTACCCATTATTACGAATTGTACTAGCGACGAAACAGTTATATTTCTTTCGCAACAGATCATATTCTGTAAGAGCGATCTCATAATCGCAACCTATTTGTAGTCAGGAATCCCAATTACCTTATACTTTCGAAGTTAGCAGGACTCAGATAGTTCAAAACTGAACACAAACGAGACGAACTTGTCGAATGTAATAATATTACTATATGTTAACTAATATAACATATATAATTAATACTCTGATAAAAACAATTAATTTCAAAATAACCTTAACTTACATTGGGTATGTAAAGTTTTTGGCATTAATATCGCATTTTCCATGTGTATATTTTCTATATTACAGTTATTGGTTTTCAGTATACAGTTTACAGTAGTATTAAATCTAACTATTAGATTATTAAGATGATTTTATCGTTTTTCCAACTTAGTACATTATATTAGATGTGTGAGAAAATGTTACACTTTTCCTACAAAGTGTAGGATTCCTTCTTGTTATTACACTGCCTTTCCTATTAGTCCCTGTCTGGGTTTGTAGCGAATTAAACCTCTAATTCTAAAATTTGAAAAAAGTTACAATTTTGTGGTTTTCCTTCATGAGCGATGATTCTGTTTTTACTATTAATTATTCTCATAACATAATTTTTATCGGCAGATTCACTCCTGAAAAATCAGATTATTGGATTAGATTATAATATACTTTATTTTACTATTATGTATTATAATACTTATTTATATGTTATTGCAACGTATATTTATATGATATTAGTTGCTTTGTCATTTATTTTCTTCAATTTATTTTTATGTATTATGCATGTTGTCATCTGAAACGCTGATAGTCGACTGCTAAAGCTCTTTATGATAGAATCTCGGATTACACCGATTACGCGGAGAAGCGGTCTTGCTACATTTATTGTTTGATCCACCGAATCTGAATAGAATTTCACACATTTTAACTCCTCGAATCAGAATCAGGAACCAAGAATCAACGGTATGAACACCTTATGGCGGACCCCGGGGGTTCCCCGGGACTCAAGACTATGGATACATTCGTTTACTATAAACATTTCGTCCCTACTGGACTCCAAAATTATAGTAAATTATTCCTATTTCGATGATAATCGTAATGAAATTACTTCAATTGAAAATGGTATTATTATGTAAGTGGGAAGTTGTTAATTAATAGTTGCTACATACACGTATTAGTGTTATAATTTCCACCCAATAACTCTTTTGGAAATCGTGAGATGATTTCATTTAGCAAACAAATTCTCAATACCAAAATCAGCTATATTTATTAACATTACATAGAATATAAAAGGTGAATGTTGTGAAAAATCTAAATCTTGCCTCTCAGGTTGGGTGGTTAGTGCTCTTCATCATTTTAGGCTGTCAATTACTAATAGTCTCTGGTTGTGATGAGTATGAAAGTTGGACAAACGATCCACCTGAAATAAATACTTTTACAGTACCCAAAGAGGTGCGTTACGGTGAAAGTGTTAAATTTAAAGTCGGTGTTTCCGATCCTGAAAACGATGATTTGACCTACACTTGGGAGGTCTCTGCCGGGACATTGGTAGGAGAAACGGATGAAGTAGAGTGGACTGCTCCAGAGTTACCCAAAACAGAAAGTGCACCTGATCAGATTGTTACCGTTCATGTCTCTATACGAGATGACGGTGAAGAAACAGTCTCTAAATCTGCTTCCATTACTGTTTACTCAAAATCTTACCGAGTCGCTAACATATTAAGTGGTACATATCAGCTTATCCGAACAATAGTAGACGGTGAGACGACCGAAGCATTTGGATCAATGCGCTTAACAACAACATCATTTACCAGAGAATTCCAGACTGATACTCAATTTCTATTCGGCACATATGAATTGATTGAACCCTACGATGATAAACAAGGCACTATCTATTGGTTCAACGAAGAAAAAACTGAACCTGTTGTCAGTACTTATACATGGGATGGAGAATTATTAGTCATTTATTCGTCAGACACTTCTACAGCTCATGTTTATCAGAAAAGAAATTAAGTACTCCTTGTCTCAATACCTTCCCAAAATGGATGTCTAATATTGATCTACCATATACAAATTTGAAAACACCCAAAAGAGGGGTAACTGTCAACAGAAACCAGACATGATTTAAAATACTACGACAATGATCTGGAGTTATCTTATATGAGCCTATTAACAACATATGTATCTAAATGGAGAAAATAATGAAACTAAACTATCATTTCAAACTATTAGGATTCATAATAACTATCCTATTTTTCAGTATACCTATGTATAGTTTTTGTGATGGAAATGATCAGGTCATAGTGGATGTGGATGTGGATGGAGATAAGAAAAAGTACCATATTATAGAAACGAAACAGTATAAAATTGTTGAAGTTGAGGATTCACCCAAGAGTATAGAACAGCTTAGGTCCGTTGCTGAACAAGCGATAAGGGATGGTGAAAAAGATGCCGTTGCACATCTCAATAAAGTCTTCTGGTTTAGTACTGGATGTTTTTTCCCTGTAATTGGTCCTATTCTTTCACAACGTTACCAACCCTTTACGCCAACTGCCAGAGTACTCGGTAAATCCCCCGAATATGTTGCTTTTTACTATGATGCCTACAAGGTAAAAACAAGAAAGATACAGTTCAATTGGGCACTCGGTGGATGTCTGGTTGGCGCGCCAATAGGTGGTTATATCATATCCAATTTGTATTGATGGTACAAAGAGTAAGCTCTATAAAAAATAAGCATTCTATTGCCAACGCGAATTCAGTATGTAGGTATCGTTTCTTTGGATTAACAACGATTCACATGGAACGCATGAATTCATATCTGCGGAATGCCTTGGCAGCAGGGTTATTTAGTTTTAAGAATTACCTGTACATGTGTGTTACTCAGAGTTCATCTTGTAGGTTGTATTGGTGAGTGATGGGTTTTCTACACACCTTTCGCCCCTCCGAGGCTTAGGGTCTTAGTGAGTGATGGGTTTTCTACAC
>JAGFCA010000026.1 GCA_022394755.1 Candidatus Poribacteria bacterium | reverse complement strand
GTGTAGAAAACCCATCACTCACTAAGACCCTAAGCCTCGGAGGGGCGAAAGGTGTGTAGAAAACCCATCACTCACCAATACAACCTACAAGATGAACTCTGAGTAACACACATGTACAGATAATTCTTAAAACTAAATAACCCTGCACACACAACCAGTTTAGTTGACATTTCACAGCACTCTTCAGTATAATAAACTAATGGGTCGCAATAGTTACCAATGAAAATGAAAGATACAGAGTTACTCTCTTTTTTACAATATCCTATAGAACAATTCCATGACCGCAGTACACGCTGGCTACTTGAAGACAAGGAAAATGTTCGAGGACTGTTAGAAATTGTCCGGGAACATCTGGTTCCACATATCGATTTTGAGCAACTTGTCCATATCAATAGAAGTTTCATTCCAGATAATCTACGAGAGCAGGAGTCCGATCTTGTATATACTGTACCATTCCAAAGTGATACACAGATTGAAGAACTTCTGATTTACATCCTTATTGAACACCAATCAACGATTGACACAACAATGGGATTTAGAGTTCTGTTCTATATGACACAAATATGGGATTTTCAACGACGCGAATGGGAATCAAACAACATACCTAACAGTCAAAGACAATTAAGACCCATTATTCCGATTGTATTTTATACAGGTGAACAAGTATGGAAGAAACCTATTTCACTATATTCCTTGATGGAATTGCCTGAATTACTCGTAGATTTTGTTCCTAACTTTGAAATCCTGTTTCTAAGTGTAAAAGATACCAACTCAGCAGTTTTAACAAAAACTGACCATTCGTTTGGTTGGTTGCTAACTGTTTTACAAAAGGAAAATGCAACAAAAGAGGAAATACGGTCTGCACTTATAAAAGCAATTCAACATATAGACACACTTGACCCTGAAGAAAATCAGCAATGGCGACGGGCAATTTTTTATCTGTATCTATTAATCCTACATCGACGTCCCGTAGAAGAACACGATGAATTGAAATCTTTAGTCCATCAACAATCTCAAAATACTACACATAAAGAGGAAGGGGAAGCAATGGCACAGACAATGGCTGAATTCCTAATTGAACAGGGAGAAAAAGAAGGAGAAAAAAGAGGAGAAAAAAGAGCTGAGATAAGAACAAAAAAAGAGGATATTATAAAACTAATTCATATTCGATTTGAAACAGTTCCAGATACAATCCACAATAAAATTACTGCTATTCGGAGTATTTCGCGGCTTAATAAACTTTTTGAAAAGATTGCTACCGCAGATACGCTTAACGATATAGACTGGGATCAATAAAATTAGAACTCATCAGGTTTGTGTTAATATTAAGATAAATTATACACGCTACAACAGTGATATATCCTAATCATATACACAATTACACCGATTTTACATTATGCAATTCACTTGACACGATCCAATTGAAATGATAATCTAATTTCAAATTTTTATGAAGATAATGAGATATGGAGAAACTGTCTGACGTATGTCAAAACCGAAAAGAAAACGAAAGAATAGACATTCTTCAGAAGACGGTATGGACGAAACACCCCGTTTAGAGAAAACAGAACCGCTACAACTCCGATATTATGGGGATCCTGTATTAAGAAAAAGAGCTGAACCTGTTCAAGAAGTTACCTATGAAGAGGTAAAACTTGCTGATGATATGCTCAAGACTCTCTACTTTACTGAGGTTGGTATAGGTTTAGCAGCAACACAGGTTGGAGTCCTAAAAAGATTCTTGATTGTTGATATACGTGAGGAAGAAGAGGATGAAACAGGACTTTTTATGTTGTTTAATCCTGAAATCCTCAATTCTGATGGTGAAGATATAGCAGAAGAAGGATGTTTGAGTATACCAGATCTCCGAGAAGATGTGAAAAGACCAGAAAAAATAGTCGTTAGAGCAATTGACCTTCAAAACCAATCACTGGAATTTGAAGCAGACGGATTACTTGCTCGTGTCCTCCAACACGAAATTGACCATCTAAATGGAACTCTTTTTATTGATAGAATAAGCGGTATAAAGAGACAATTACTAAGCGATGAATTAAAAAAGTTACAGAAAGCTGATCGACCTACATAATCTATTAGGATGCTAATTATGGTACCGAAACCTATAAAATCTACCACTTTACAAACAAAAATTGACCATCTATACGAATGTCTACGCAACTATGAGAAGGTTATTGTCGCTTTCTCAGGCGGTGTAGATAGCACATTTCTCGCAGAAGCATCACAACATGCTTTAGGTGAAAAAGCCCTCGCTGTTACTGCTATCTCCGATTCCTATCCAATCAGAGAAATGAAAGCTGCACAAGAAATTGCTAAACAAATTGGTATTCGCTTTGAAACAGTTAATACTCAGGAATTGGATTTGGAGGGATATGCCAGTAATCCAACCAATCGATGCTTCTTTTGCAAAACTGAATTGTTTGATAAACTCCGTCCAATCGCTGAAAAATACAATGTCGGTACAATTGTTTATGGGGCAATCCCTGACGACGTAGGGGACCACCGCCCCGGAATGGATGCCGCAAAACAGATGGGTATACAAGCTCCCCTAATTGATGTTGATCTAACAAAAGATGAAATCAGAGAAATTTCTAAAGTATGGGACCTACCAACATGGGATAAACCTGCATTTGCTTGTCTATCTTCACGGTTCCCATACGGTATGCGTATTACACGAGAATTGCTACGGCAAGTTGATGCAGCAGAACAATTTCTATATGATATGGGTATCCGTCAATTCCGTGTACGCCACCACGGTGAACTCGCAAGAATTGAACTGGAAGCAGATGAAATGAATCGATTCTATAAAAAAGAGACACGAGATCAAATAAACGAACATTTTTATACTTTAGGATATACACACGTCACACTTGATCTACAAGGATACCGATCCGGAAGCCTAAATGAAGGTGTAACGAAAACACAAGTTAGACAAGTATCATAACAGAGGAATAAAAGATGTATGATTTAGACGGTCTGCTAACAGTTATCGCAGCCTACCCAGTACATATATTGACTTTTTTAGGGTGTATTCTACTACTTACTCTTGTCTGGCCAAAATATCGAAAAAAACGGAAGTATACCCCAATCCCATCTGAATCCACAGCAATAAAGCAAGACTTAACACAGAGCGAAAAACAACAACTTGTAGATAAAATTAATGAAAATAGAATGAGTGGTATTAAGAAAAGTGCCGCAATTGGGCAAGATACCAAATTTATGGTTTTTATCACGGGTGTTTTAATCGTACTTACTGTGATTTTTATTGTTGGCATGATTATGATGAAATTTCAAAAATATTGAAACTATCACCTATTGTAAAAAACTGACTTAAAGAATAAGTTACAAACTATATGTCCACCCCTCAAACCCAGCCATTAATCGGTACAGATTCCTTCAGTTGGAAAAAATGGGATGCTTGTACACATTGCGGTCTATGCTTACCTACCTGTCCCACTTACCGTGAATTAGGACTTGAAACAGACTCACCCAGAGGTAGATTATACCTAATGGGGAGTGCATTCAAATCACAAGATCCAACACCCCTTAACGAAGAATGGGCAGAATATATTTATCGATGTCTGGACTGCCGGGCATGTGAGACAGCTTGTCCTTCTGGTGTTCATTTTGGTGAACTTCTTGAACAAGCACGCGCCATTTACGAACAAAACGCTTCACGTTCTACAAGCTATCGTTTCTGGAGTAACCTTGTCTTCAAACATATACTTCCAAACAAAGAACGTTTAGATCTTATTTTCGAACTGATGTGGTTATACCAAAAACTCGGTATCCGTTGGTTAGTCCAAAAATCTGGGATTCTTAAGTTAATGGGACAGATGGGGCAGATGGAGTCATTACTTCCAAAAATACCTTCGCCAAATCTCAAATACACGATGCAAGATATCACCCCCGCAGTAGGAGAAAAACGATATCGTGTTGGCTTTATTCCAGGCTGTATTATGAATCAGGTTTTTACCGACACGAACATTGCAACAATCCGCGTGTTAACGCAGAACGGATGCGAAGTTGTTACACCCAGAAAACAAACCTGTTGTGGGGCATTACATTTACATAACGGAGTACGAGATGTCGCATCAACATTGGCTAAACAGAATATAGATGCATTTGAGGATGAGGATTTGGATGCTATTATCATCAATTCCGCTGGGTGTGGTGCAACACTCAAGGAATATGAAGCTCTCTTAGAAGATACTGATTATGCAGAAAAAGCGGAACGTTTTAGCCACAAAATGCGTGATATCAGCGAGTTTTTGGCTGATATTGAGATGATACCACCAAATGGAAAAATCCCATTACGGGTTACGTATGATGAACCGTGTCACCTCTTACACGGGCAGAGCGTAAAACTGCAACCACGAAAAGTGTTACAAGCCATTCCAGAACTTGAACTGATTGAGTTAACAGAATCGGAATGGTGTTGTGGAAGTGCAGGGATATATAATATAACCCAACCTGAACTATCTCAGGAGATTCTGGAACGTAAGATGGAACATATCAGTGATACTGATGCTGATATTGTTGCAACTGGTAATCCTGGATGCCTTCTCCAAATCCAACTCGGAATCCAGAAACACGGTTTAGATATGAAAGCCATGCACCCAATTACACTTTTAGATTATTCCTATCGTTCCATCCCGCAAGATGAATGGGAAGAATAACAACCTTTTAACATTACAAATACAAAAAACGTGACAACTTAGTAAAAGTATGGTAAATTAATAATATGGTCTTATCAAATGTAGACATTCGAAAATATATAGAAGAAGAAAAGATAAAGATTACCCCTGAACCCGATTTAGATACCCAATTAGGAAGTTGTTCAATTGATTTTAGATTGAGTAATGTTTTTCGAGTATTTGAGCACAGCAAACATGCTTTTATTGATTTGAAATCAAAAGTTGATGTTGATGATCTCATGCGAAAAGTCGATGTACCTGAGGGTGGAGCGTTTACAATGCAACCCGGTGAATTTGTCTTGGCAGCAACTCAAGAAAAATTAGAATTAGCCGACGATGTCATGGCGAGGCTTGAAGGAAGAAGCAGCCTTGGTAGACTCGGTATTATCGTACATAGTACTGCAGGACTATTTGATCCCGGTTGGGTTGGTAATGCTACTTTGGAACTCGGTAATCTTGGAAGGATGCCTGTAAAACTATATCCGGGCATGCGTATATGTGCTTTTACCTTTGAACAGCTTTCTTCACCTTCGAGTGTCCCTTACCACCGGAAACCCGCAAATAAATATGCTGGACAAGGTGGTCCTGAAATTAGTAGATTTGCTGAAGATGTCGAATTAAAAGAAAACTAATTCTGCTGAAATTTTGGGCATATTTATGCCTAATTATTTAGCAAATTAAGACACACTCTCTTAGGTATATAAACAAATATACCTAATTTATATACTTAATGACAGATGCTTGTTAGCACTGTTTGATTGTATTAACACTATTTGTTTGTATTTCAATATGGGGTGTCGAATTATCTATTATGCGCCAAGAATGCTTAATTGGCATAGACTTTGCACAGTCTCTTACGGGATTATTGTCAAATTATAATTATAACGCATTGGATTGACGACCCATCATAATTTACAAAATATTGTTAATTCACTTAGGAGGAAATGCGAATGACACCAAGTGAGGTGGTTCAGCTTGCAAAAGATAATGATGTTAAGATAGTTGACCTGAAATTCACGGACCTACCCGGGATGTGGCAACACTTCTCCCTTATGGCTGGAGAATTGGACGAAGACCTTTTTGAAGAAGGCGTCGGTTTTGATGGGTCAAGTATCCGTGGTTTCCAGGCTATTAACGAGAGCGATATGCTACTCTTCCCAGATCCAACAACCGCTGTGATTGACCCAGTTTGTGAAATACCAACGTTAAGCATTACATGTAATATCAAAGATCCAATTACTCTTGAGAATTACACGCGTGATGTACGCCATATTGCACAGAAAGCTGAAGCATATCTACAGTCTACCGGTCTGGCTGATATCAGTTATTGGGGACCAGAAGCGGAATTCTATCTATTGAATGATATCCGTTATGAACAAACTCCAAATTCTGGTTTCTACGCTGTGGATTCTGTTGAAGGTAGTTGGAATTCTGGTAAAGATGAGAAGCCTAACCTCGGGTACAAACCCCGTTATAAAGAGGGATATTTCCCAGTTCCACCATCAGACACTCTCCAAGACATCCGCTCTGAAATCTGTTTACAACTTATTGAATCGGGAATTGATGTTGAAGTACATCACCACGAAGTTGGTACTGCAGGACAAGGTGAGATTGATATTCGTTTTGATACACTTACAGCCGTTGCCGATAAAATCGCTTTATACAAGTATATCGTCAAGAATATCGCTCGATCCCATGGTTTGGTAGCCACTTTTATGCCAAAACCACTATTCCAAGATAACGGTTCTGGTATGCACGTGCACCAAAGCTTTTGGAAAGATGGAAAGAATATATTCTTTGATCCACAAGGATATTCTTTACTGAGTGAAACTGCTCTCTATTATATTGGTGGATTACTTGCACATGCACGTTCTTTATGTGCCATTATTGCACCAACCACCAACTCATATAAACGACTGGTACCCGGATATGAAGCTCCTGTAAATATAGCTTATTCGCAAAGAAACCGGAGTGCTTGTGTTCGAATTCCTGTCTATTCTAAGAGTGAAAAGGCTAAACGGGTTGAATTCAGAACTCCAGATCCGGCATGTAATCCATATCTGGCATTTAGTGCCTTAATGATGGCTGGACTTGATGGAATACAAAACCGTATACACCCAGGTGATCCTCTCGATAAAGACCTTTATGATCTTGAACCGGAAGAACTTGCTGATATTGAATCCACACCTGTTTCTCTTGGAGATGCACTGGATGCTCTTGAAGATGACCACGAATATCTTTTGAAAGGCGATGTATTTACACAAGACGTCCTTGATGTTTGGATTGATTATAAACGCGAGAATGAAGTAGATGCCGTCAATATGCGGCCACATCCGTATGAATTCTTCCTCTACCACGATATATAGAAACTATCCTATACCTTAATAGGTAAGTTGAGAGGTGTTTCCTCGAATATGAAATAGTAGTTTCTACTGTATCTATTGTGGGGTGGGGCAAGAACACCGTGTCTGAGGCATCACATAACCGCAGGCGTTGATTTAATGTAAGCGTGATTCTGGAATGTTTATTCTTCATAAATATACATTTCCCAATCACGCATATCTTAGATGACACGCAAGATTAGCGATAATCTGGTGCCTCAGTCTATTTTGTATGGACGCATAAATCATTATTCGTCCACAGCAACCTGATGAACGTAAGGCGAATCCCACGATCCGCCGAGATAACCCTAACAAATTTGTGTAGGTATTAGGAGTAAATCCCATGAAAAAATTAGAGTGTATTATCCGTCCCTTCAAACTGGAGGAAGTAAAAGAAGCTCTCAGTAATGTCGGTGTCCGCGGGATGACTGTTAGCGAAGTTCGCGGATTTGGACGCAGTCGAGGCCACACCGAACTATATCGCGGAAGCGAATACACCATTGAGTTTGTTCCAAAATTAAAAATTGAAATCGTTGTCGCCGAAGAGAATGTTGACGAAGTCGTTGAAGCTGTTCAACAGGCAGCTTCAACTGGGAAGATCGGTGATGGAAAAATCTTTGTTATTCCTATTGACGAAACAATCAGAATCCGTACAGGTGAAAGAGGTCCCGCAGCTATATAATCTTTATATTTGTTACCTGTATCTAATTATTGGTAGGGACAGGCTATATGCCTGTCCTTTCTGGTTTATAACCTTCCTGAAGCTGTTAAATAACTCAACATATCCACTTTCTCTTGACATTACCCTAATTACATGGTATTATTTTCTTTGGTATTTTGCCCTATTAGATGTTGGTTCGAAACCCTTTTCGCCAACTACATCTCATATAATCTATTAAAAACATATAAAACGTAATGATTGAAGTAAAAGAACTTACAAAATCTTACGGTCCGACTCTTGCCGTAAACCGAGTATCTTTTGATGCTAAGGTTGGAGAAGTAGTAGGTTTCATCGGACCAAATGGTGCTGGTAAAACAACTACCATGCGGATTCTGACATGCTATCTCACAGCCGATTCTGGGAGTGCGACCGTTGCTGGATACGATGTTATTGAAAATTCCATCGATGTCAGGAAAAATGTAGGATATTTGCCTGAAAGCGCACCACTCTATACAGACGTGGGAGTGGTTGAATATCTAAAATTCATGGCTGATATTCGAAACATTCCAAAAAGCAAGCGAAATGAACGTCTAAAAACTGTCATTGAAATCTGTGGACTTGAAGGAGTTATCCAAAAAGACATTGGCGAACTCTCGAAAGGCTACCGACAGCGAGTGGGTTTAGCACAAAGCTTAATACACGATCCTCCTATTCTCATATTAGATGAACCTACCTCAGGTCTTGATCCAAGCCAAACAAT
This sequence comes from Candidatus Poribacteria bacterium, assembly GCA_022394755.1. Lineage (GTDB taxonomy): Bacteria > Poribacteria > WGA-4E > WGA-4E > WGA-3G > MSPOR6. The sequence goes on along the minus strand of JAGFCA010000026.1, from coordinate 30,568 downwards.
TGAAATACGCAACCTAATCAAGAATATCGGCAGAGAGAAATTGGTACTCTTTAGTACACACATATTGCCTGAAGTTGAAGCAACATGTGACCGTATTCTAATGATTAGCCGTGGACAAATAGTTGCTAATGGAACATTAGACCATCTCTGCAGTCAAGTACGGAGCAATAACAGATTGTATGTCGCAATCCGAGGTTCTGAAGAGACAATTACACCACAACTAAAACAGTTGGAAGGTATAACTGATATTACACATATTGACACCGAAAACGGGGTCGTTAGTTATAATATTACTATAGATAATGAAAACGATAATATCACTGAATATATCTTTCAATCTGTAGTACAAAATGGATGGTCTTTGGCTGAACTCCGGCAGGAATCTATTGACCTTGAGGACGTATTCCTACATTTTACATCTGGAGAACAAAGTAAAAACACAGAAGCTCCTCAAGCATCAGAGAGTAGTGTAACACCCGTTGATGAGGAGTAATCTCAGGATTATATATTTGACTCTATAAATTCTATCACGCTCATTGAATAGACAATTATGAAGAACATAAACACAATTTTAATAAAAGAATTTAGAAGTTATTTCAATTCTCCTATTGCTTATATATTTATCACCTTTTTCCTTGCCATCTCTTCATGGCTCTTCTTTGGATCCTTTTTCATAATAAACCAAGCAGAAATGCGAAGTTTCTTCGGTTTAATGCCTTGGATGTTCCTCTTTTTTGTCCCCGCGGTAACCATGAAACTTTGGGCAGAAGAGAAACAACTTGGAACCGCAGAAATCCTGATGACCCTTCCGATACGCGACCATGAGGTAATTATTGGTAAATTTCTTGCAAGTGTTGGCTTACTGGCTATTACCGCCCTATTTTCCCTCTGCATTCCTTTTTCAATCATCTATCTGGGAAATGCAGATGTTGGAACAATCGTATGTGGGTACTTAGGTTTATTATTGATGGGTGGTGCTTATTTAGCAATAGGATTGTTTACATCAACCTTAACTAAGAATCAGATTATCGGTTATATATTGGGAATATCTGTCTGCTTTGTCTTTTGGATCATTGGCGAAGGATTCGTTCTTTCAAGGACACCAAGCTGGCTATTCCCCATATTTAGTTATCTCGGTCTTGGAACGCATTATAGTAGTATATTACGAGGTGTCATTGATACACGAGATATCATATATTATTTTAGTATTATCGGATTCTTTCTCTACTTAAGTACATTGTCAATAGAAAGTCGGAAATGGCGTTAGAAAAGGAGGTAAACTATTATGGCAAACAAACGAATCAGATACGGCACTAATACACTGGCTTTTGTAGCAATCATCATCGGTATTCTTGTCTTAGTTAATTTCCTATCTTCGCGTCGTTTTTTTCGTGCTGATCTAACTGAGGATAAACGTTACACTGTATCAAAAGCAACCAAAAATTTAATTAAGTCGTTAGACGATATTGTTACAATAACTGTATACTTCTCAACGGAACCCGCAGAAGTTGCTCAAATTCGTCGTGATGTCAAAGATGTACTGGACGAATATAAAGCTTTTTCGAAAAAACTACAGATTGATTACATTGATCCTTCCGCTTTAGATGATGGTGAAAAACAGGAACTCCGATTCAAAGGTGTCAATGAAGTACAAATCAATGTTCGCGGGAAAGACAAACTTGAAATCGCAAATGTCTTTATGGGAATCTCAATCGGATATAGTGGAAAAGAGGAAGTCCTTCCTGTTGTTCAATCCACTGCAAACTTAGAATATGAACTTACTTCAGCTATCTTAAAAGCAACTACTAAGGAAGCAAAAACAATTGGGTTTTTGACTGGACATGGCGAATATGATATCAATGCTCAAAACGAAGGAACACAACAGTTTCGACAATTAATGGATAAATCCGGAAAAGGACAGTATAACATTACCACTGTTGACCTTCAAACAGGAGATCCTGTTGACCCTTCTGTAACAACATTAATCGTTGGAGGACCAAAACAACCTTTATCTGAACGTGAGAAATACGAGATTGATCAATTCATCATGCGTGGTGGGAAAGCGATTTTTCTAATTGATCCTGTAACAATAAATATGCAAACGCTTCAAGGCACACCTCTCCCTACCGGTTTGAATGATCTTCTTGAACATTACGGTGTTAAGCTCGGGAACAATTTGATTGCTGACCACAGATCTCACGATAATGTACAGACACAACGCGGGTTCATGACTGTCATTCAAGACTACCCTTACTTCGTCAAAATTAGAAGTCAGAACTTCTCAAAAGAACATGCTGTAACAAGCCAATTAGAGTCGCTTACTTTGCCTTGGACAAGTTCGTTAGAGACACTTGAAAAAGATGGTATTAAGGCAACTGCTTTGGCAAAAACCACCGAATTCGGACAGAGTTTCCAAGGATCTTATAACGTTATGCCAGGAACTCAAATACCTAAAGGAGAGTATAAGGTCTTTACAACTATTGCCTCCTTAGAAGGAAAGTTCAAGAGTTTTTACGCCGGTAAAGAAATTCCTGCTGTAAGCACACCTACTGATGATGAAGCGGAAGAAGAAAATAATACAGATTCCCCTAACGAAGAAACAGAGGAACGCACAACTATTACTGAAGGCACAGATACGCAAATTATTGTTATCGGGACAGCACAAGTGCTCACTCAGTTAAGTCGAAATAGTGTTGACTTCTTCTTAAATAGCATTGATTGGCTAACACAAGGGGATACACTCATAGGTATACGATCCCATACTATTACTGAACGTCCACTAAAAGAGACATCAAGCTTTGAGAAAGGCTTTATTAAATATCTGTGTATAGTCGGCATGCCTCTACTTGTCATTCTCATCGGGTTAATCCGCTATATGTTAAAGGGACGTGTAAAACGGATGGTCGAAACATACGGTTCTGAAACTTCTATATTGAGCTAAACATTTTATTATATACATCTGGATGAAACGATGCAAAAGAAAAAACTACTGATTTTAGGCGGCATTTTGGCTGTATTAGCGCTAATTGTTCTAATATTTGAGAATCCTTTTGGTAAAAGTCAATACGAAAAAAAGGTTGAAGAAGCTACTGTCCTATTTCCAGATTTCAATCGGGATATGGTTTCAAAGGTAGAAATCACTGCTAATGGTGAGACAACTATCCTTACAAAGCAGGGAGAAAATTGGGTTGTCACGACTATGGATGACTATCCAGCTGACAGCGAAGGTATTAATGACTTGTTTACTAAAGTGGAAGAATTCACTAACACTAACCTTGTTTCCGATAACCCAAAGAATCAGGTAGAGTTTGAAGTTAATAGCGCTGGTGTGGAAGCAAAATTGATGGGAGCAGACGACAAATTATTAGCACATCTATTTGTTGGAAAAAATACTCCAGGCTTTTTGAGCAGCTATGTAAGGGCTGCTGATTCTAATAATGTATATGTTGGACAAGGCAACCTGCAATCTGTTTTCGACAAAGGAACAAGAACTTGGAAAGATAGATCAATTTTTAATTTTAACAAAGGAATTGTCACACAGGTAAATATTACATCTGCAGAGGAAAATGTTGAGCTACGCTTAGATTCAGAAAACAAATGGCAGATGCTTAAACCGACAGCTTCTGATGTTAAACAAACTGAAATAGACAGTCTACTTACTACCTTAAGCGAGTTGAAGACAGACGATTTTGCTGAGAAAAAAGACCTATCTGAATATGGATTAGATGCTCCTATATCGTCTATTTCTGCCAGCCTAAACGATGGAAGTACTGCTACCCTAATTGTTGGGAAAGAAGAAGGTGGCAAACATTACGTAAAAAGTAATGATAATCAAACGGTGTTTATGTTGTTTAAATCAAATGTTGATAGATTAATTAAAAAGTCTGAAACCCTTAAAGAAGTGGTTACACCTCCAGAGACTGAGGAAACAACTCCATCAGAGGCGGTAGATGTCACTCCTACTGAGTAAGAATATTATTAAATCATTGAAATCTATAGGAGGAATTATGATGAGGAAGGATTATTGGTTATTACTAATCGCAATATTAGTAATTCCTACACTCACCGCCTGTGATTCGCGCTTAGCTACCGAATTGCTAACACCCTCAACAAGCGGTCGAACCATCAATGTAAATGGTAGCGGTTCTGTAACTGGAGATCCGGATATCGCATCACTCAATTTAGGTGTATCTGTTCAAAAAGAAACAGTCGCTGAAGCACGAGAAGACGCTGCAAGCTCCATGACTGCCTTGATTGAAACTTTAATGGCTAATAACATTGACGAAAAAGATATTAGTACTGAGAATTTCAGTATCTATCCACAGTACGATTGGACTGAAGAAGGACGTATACTAAAAGGGTATAGAGTCAACAACACGGTTAGAGCAAAGGTACGGGATTTAGATTCTCTTAGCGATGTAATTGATGATGCAACTGAAGCTGGTGGGGATTATATAGTCCTTAACTCTATCCAATTTATGATTGAAGATACCACAGATTACCAACATCAAGCACGGACATTAGCTGTTAAGAATGCTGAAGCAAAAGCACAAACTTTGGCTGAAGCAAGTGGTGTCACTCTCGGGAAACCGGTAACTATCTCTGAAAACACATACTACGAAAGTCCACCCATTCCGTATGCAGCAGTAGCTGAATCTGCAGCTGATGATAGTGCGAGAAGTTCTACTCCGATTGTACCTGGAGAACAAACTATTACTGTGAATGTCACTATTGTTTATGAAATACAGTAGTATTCATAATTTAATGAAAGGACATAGGATTGACCCTATGTCCTTTTTTATTTAATCACAGGTACTTTTCGCCATCCCTGTCCTTCAGTAAATTCTCTTACGCTAAGACACCAGATAACATTCCTTTTTCCTTTCATGTTATCGCGCCTACGGAATAGATTCAAACGCGATGGGGTTGCTCCTGAACCTCGGACAGCAACAACATCCACAGAGAATCCAAATTGATACGCAAGATGGTCAGGGAGTCCTGCATCCTGAGCAAACATCCCCTTACCAGCATGGAACACAAGATTATGGCTATCCCCTAATAACACAATCGGACTTTCGCGCCACGTCCTACCAAATGACTGGGCAGTTTTGCTTGCTTCCCCATCAGCCATAACATAAGTAAGTTCTAATTGTTCTTTGGGTAGATTCTTATTCCCAAGCCCTTTCCATAAGTCTCCTGTAATTTCAACGTTACGCGTCTTAAGTAATGCCTTACGCTTTGGTATTTCATCCATCCATGTAGGCGTACCGATATGTTCAGCTATAACCTTCGCTGTCAACACACACGCCTCACCAGACCAATGTGTATCCTGTTTACAGTATAACGGATTCGAATTAGTGCTACGATTTTCTAAGAAAATATCGGTGAGATCTAAAACATTCACACCCTGTTTTCGTAGGATCTCATAGAATTTCTGGTGTTGTTTATCAGTACGTTTTGTTGTATGTTCAGAAATCTTATCCGGATAGATAGTTGCTTTCGCTGGTATTGGAACAAAAATTAATTCAATTCCTGCTTTATCCAACTGCTTCTTGAAATCCAAAATTGCCGGAAGTGGATCCGCATACTCTGGATTTAATGCTCTGCTTCCCATCTTTGCTTCCTCACCCCAAAATTCACCTATGCTAATGCTGCGTAGTTCAGGAACAAAGAACATCCAACCATCTTTTCCTAATACGACAGATGTATTTTGTGCCTCTGCTTCCTGAACTTTATCTGCTAAGGATTGTATGAAATGATCCTCACCTGCCCCTGTGAACGTATTAAATAAAAATAGACCTATAATAAGTAGTCCGAATAACAAACATAAGCGTATATTTCTTCTGCGAATGTGTATCACTGTATTTCTCCCCAATAGATATCTAATAACCATGTCTCCTCATTATCTAATTCTATACGATTGTAACTGCCAACATCTGTTTCTACTGAAGACCACGGTTTTAAAATCAATTTTATATCCTGTCCAACCTTATACTTCGTGGCTTCCGTCCATTTGTTTTTCTGCATACCCCAAACAAACACTACTATCTCTTGAGGTAGATTAGATACTTCAATATTTTCAAGATGAAACGCTATAATACATTCTGTATAGGGTACACTCCCTGGAATCGGTGGGTTAGTCTTACCTTTTATGGTCGCTGTCAGAGTAATATCCTTTTTAGGTTCAACTGAACTTTCACTCTTATCAGTACGGATAGATTCAGCTTTTGGTATTGGTAGAATCTTCCAATCTCCAGAATAAAACTCTCTGGCTGCAAACTGATAGATAAGAACACGTTTTGATTTTAAACGTTCAGGTTGCTTTACTAACGTTTGACGGGTTGCAAGTGCACCACCATCATTAATGACGATCTTATCAATTGGTCGTGAAAGTTCTGCACTAAGGTGTTCAACAAAACCTGCTGATTCTCCCCATCCCATTCCTACAAGCGAGTAGATATTGCTGAAACTGTCTCCAAGAAATAGTATTTCTGCATCACGTTCCGGTTCCCACAACTTTCCAGAATGATCCCTGATAATATGGGATGTTACCTCTTCTGGTTGAACCATAGTTTGGTTCTCTGGTAACATAAGCATTTTGCCTATATCCCCCAGGTTTTCGATTTCAACTTGCGCCTTGATATAGGGAGGTATTGGGTGATTGACAAATTCTATACGTTCATTAATAAATAATGCGAGATCTTTAGCAACCCATTCCATTGCTTCTGGTTTCCAATGTGTATCTGTTTTAAGATACTGAGTACTCTGTTTCTTAGCATCAAAAAGTAGTGAAGTTGGATCATATACCATTACCTCTTCAGACGCAAGCGTTTCTATAAGCTCCCTATAGGAAGGGTTGTGTAATGGGGTTTTAGCCTTTTCATATCGTCCTGAGAATTGTTCGGGATAAATCGTTGGTTTTACCGGTATCGGTACAACGATCAATGTTATATTCCGTGCTTCTAATTGCTGTTTAAAATCAATAATGGCATTTAGAGCATCCCTATACTTGTTCGGAGTGGAATTATCCTTGAAACCAATTACCGCGTCTATATCAGCACGATAAAATAACCAACCGTCTTTGCCAACATAAGCTTGTTCATTCCCTATGTTGAATACACCTGTAAAAATCGATTGAACATTAGGCAACACCCAATTAGCAAGTACAGATTCCTCTTCTAATGTATCTTCAAATTTCTCAAATGCTTCCCGGTGCGGGTTCGACACCAATTCCCCAACTTGGAAAAACTGAGGAAACTTACGTCCCAGTAATTCAGTTGTAAACTGACAGATCGGTACAGAAAGTAGTATCATACAGAAAATAACAAGACTTGCTACACACACATTTTGTCTTATATGTGTACTTTCAAGATCTATCTTGGCTGTTTCTCGACGATGTTCGGCTAAATTTCGCATATTTATACAATTTTCAATTGAAATATCTTCATTACAATTCCCTCTACGTAGGACTAATTTACTGTATAATCTGTAGTCCCGGGGAATGCTAAACGGCATTCATACCCGGGGAACTCCTAAATGGGGTTCATACCGTTGATTCTGATTCTGATTCCTGATTTGGTAGGGACGGAATATTTGTAGAAAACATATATATCAGATTATTGAGTCCCAGAGGGACGGAATGTTTATAGAAAACGAGGTTAACCACAATACTGAGTCCCAGAGGGACGGAATGTTTATAGAAATAACATTGATCTAAATTAACTATTTCTAACACTAATAATGTATACTAATAAATTTGAATTGGTATTAGAATATGAAATAGATAAATGGATTATACGTTTGTGTTGACATAACCGCAAGTGAGATCAAGAATAATATAAAACATACCCCCATTCTAATTGGCGTGAGTCGTTGTGTCCACTCCCATGTCTGCGGACAACTCCAAACGATTATACCTGCAATACACATAGTCAAAAGATAGTAGGGTTGATATAGTATTCCGGCTATTAGATCGGTTGATTCTGGCACGTTCACACTACTAAACATAGACCGTAGATGTATAAGAGCATCTGATAAATTGGTCGCTCTGAAGAAAACCCATGTGATGAGTATAAGCAGGAACGTTAACACAATACGTACCGGTTTCGGTAAAGATGCATAGAAGGTTGTTTTTCCGTAACTTCGTTCAAGTGCCAGCATACCGCCATGTATTATTCCCCAAATCACGAAGTTCCACGACGCACCGTGCCATAAACCACCCAGCACCATCACGAGTGCTAAATTGAAATATGTACGGGATTGACCACGACGATTTCCACCGAGTGGAATGTATAAGTAGTCACGCAACCAACTCGAAAGAGATATATGCCAGGTACGCCAGAAATCCGTTATTGATTCTGATTTGTAAGGTCCATTGAAGTTCTTGGGAAACGTAAATCCGAGCATGAGTCCTAAACCTATAGCCATATCGGAATAACCGCTAAAATCAAAGTAGATTTGAAATGCATAAGCAAGTGTGCCGTACCAAGCATCAAGCGTATTGACAATTCCTGCGTCAAAGACCGTATCTGCACATTTACCACAGGGGTTGGCAAGGAGAATCTTTTTTGCCATTCCTACTGCGAAAAATGCTATTCCACGAACGAATTTCTGCAGTGTATGAGTACGATGTCTTAGCTGATTATCTACTTCTGAAAACCGTATGATTGGTCCTGCAACGAGTTGGGGAAACATGGATACATAACAAGCAAAATCTATAAAATTCCTTATTGCTTTTCCATCCCCGCGGTATACATCAATTGTATAACTCATTGATTGGAAGGTGTAGAAACTTATACCAAGAGGCAGTGCAACTTGCAGGACACTCTCCCATATTGGCAGACCTAACCAATCCAAGAGAACATTGAAGTTTGAGATACCGAAGTTGAAGTATTTGAAGAATCCTAAGAGAGATAGATTTGAACAGATAGAAACCGTTAGAGCAAGTTTACGATTACGACTACTGCTGCTACTTGAAATGATCCGTCCGCATGTATAATCAATCAGGGTTGAGGTAAACATGAGGAGCACAAATAGTGGATGTGACCACCCGTAGAACAGATAACTCAGGAACGTTAATCCAAAATGTTTGGCTTTTCGGGGTAGCAGATAGTAAACGAGTAAGGCAATGGGTAGGAAATAGTAGACGAATATATGGGAACTGAAAACCATTCAAATTCCTGATTTACACAATCGAGATGTGGAATAAATTGAGGTTAGGATTTATGGTGAACCGTAAAGTCAGGAATTGGGTTTCTCATTATCATTTTGAATGACGTTTTCTGACATCTTCAAGTTTCCGTGTCAATTTTGTTGCGCCAGATGCATTCATGTGATCAAGATCTTTGAACATTTCAGCGGTGAAATCGTGATTCCCACCCTGAAGCAGATCTACAAAGACAAAGTTAGGTAATGTATTCTGAAGTCGGTTTAGTCGGGCAACGAGTTCACGATACCCTTCTTGTGTTGTTCCATCGTCATCAACGATAGGTTCACCTTGCATTACTGGATGAAACGGTGTGAAACAAATTAATACCTTCACACCACGTTCGTTTAATGACGAAATCATTGATGTTAGACTCTTCCAGCGTTCTTCAGAGATTTCCCAACGCCTGTTAGAACTTTCCTTTTTTGGGTTTTGCCAAATCTCGTTCTCATATACCCATCCCCAGGGTCGTTCAGACCAGTATGCCGACACGTAGGGAATTGAGGCGACATCCTCAATCGTCTTTTTCTCATTTTGTTTTTCGGAACGATCCCATAGACTTTGCTCGTGTTTCTGATCGAATTGGAAGCCATCGCTTCTTCTCAATTCCTTCCCGGATGCATTTCTGTAGTGTCTGTTAACAACTCTCGGTGACATCTGATAAACCACCCACTCTATATTAGGAAGTTTCATCAAATATTCTTCAACAATAATTTTCTGTATATCTAATGACCCACCAGAAATTGCAAGGTTGTAGGCTACAGGTATTTGTCGATTTTCTTCACCGTAAAAAAGCTCTGCTTTCACACCACTTTCACAACGGGAATCGCCTAATGCAACAAGCTTCAATTGGTTCTTGAGTTGCCAAAATATCGGCATCTTTTCGGACAATATAGAGTCGTAATCAAATCGATCATCCAGAGATTCATCTTCAAGTATCTTTTGTCCAACATCATGGTAAAACGGTATATCCGGATCTAATTCCAGTGTATCACTGGTATATACGCTTTCAAGTTCTTTAAACTGTTTGTATGGATAGAGTTCGAGCTCCTGTTTATCACCAATTTTGAGCTTGCCGATAGACTGTGGTTGATTGTCATAGATTGCCCAATGTGCTACCCTTAGTTTTTTACCTTTGAATTTACCATCAAGTCGTTTCACAAGTTTATATTCGTAAAAAACAAGTGCTTCTCTATAAGGTGATATATCCTTCAGTGTTGGCAGCTTCGATTTACCTGTTAGTTCTACTCTAAGTTCAATTGGATCGTCCTTATCTATGTCCAAGAGTGTTCCATCCGGGGCAATTTCAAGGTCAATATCAATTCCCATTTCATCTGCTTCGACTTCATAATACAGATTTTTTCCGATTTCAGTTTTGCGATCCACATCCTTAATACTTAACATTCCAACTTGTCTGTAGACTGTATCTTGAACAGGTATTGGAAGTTCTAAGAAGGATATATTCTCTGTAATATCTTTTTCTATGAATGTTCCATCTGGTGTGATCTGCAGCTCAAATCTAATTCTATCATCTTCAGCTTCTATATCATAATAAATCTCGCCATCATCCTTTTCTCTATCAACATCGTCAACAGGAACATCACCTATGACCCGAAGTGCTATCTCTTGAATAGATTTAGGCAGTTCGTCAAATTCAATATCTTTTGAGAAAACGTTCTGGGTAATCAGGACTTGGGTAATTGTTATAAGAAGTATAAGTGTCCAAGCGTGGTTTTGTATTCTGTTCAATGTAGTAATCCTCTCGAGAGTGTTAACTAAATAACGGCACATGGATCAGCAAAATCAAATTTGTCAATGAGACAAATCAATCAGTTAAGTATAACATGCAAAAAAAAAAAACCAACTTTTTCTTTACTATTTCAAGAATTCTATTATACTCATTATGAATATAATCATTTGTTATAGGAAAGACAAAGGACTGTCCGAGATTTCAAGCAACCCAATACATCAATTATGGTTTGGTTAATAACGTACAACGCTATTGATGTAATAACTGTCTACACCAATGGACACGCACAACACCCCGAGGACATCCACCCGAACACAAGAAACTCATTGTCTTGTTATATTGCCACGGACTTTCAATGAACGCTATTACAAAACTTTTTCAAGTCTCTACAACTGCTGTATAGAACGCAATAATTGTTTGATGCGGCACTGGTTGGGTCGTTTCAAACGCAAGTCTATTATTGTATCAAAATGTAAAGAGATGGTTGATTTAACGATTGCTTTGTTTGCCCGTTTTCCTACTAATGGTGATGTGTTTGACATCTTAAATATCGGTGAGAATCATAAACAGATACCATTACTTAGTTAATACCTTCCTATTTCCTAATAACCATTTTCCGAGTCGCCGATGATGCAGGAGTGCTCATTTTGAAAAAATAGACACCTGAAGCAAGCCGTTCACCTAAATCATTACGTCCATTCCAATAAGCTGCGCGAGTCCTTCCGATATAATACCCCGCCTGTTGAAATCCGAGTTCCAGATTTCTGACAAGTTCGCCCGTTGATGAATAGATACGAATTGTGACCTCCGTACCATTTGCTACCTGATAAGGCAACCACGTTTCTGGATTGAACGGGTTCGGATAATTGGCAAGTAGTACAGTCTGATTCGGGATTAAGTCAGCAGGCGTAAGTCGAAGCTCGGTGAACGCCCTTTGGATATCTGATGCACTGATTACATGTCGGAGAGCGCGAATAAGTGCCCCGGTTGTGTCACGTACTTCAATCGTCAATGTATCACCAACAGAAACAACTGCTTGACGGTTCATATCCGCCCAAGCAGCATGAAAATTGTTCCTCTCGTCCGTCTCAGCGACTCTGGTATGTCCGTTATAGACAGTAAACTTCACTCCACTGATACCTTCAAGGTGAGTGCGTAGGACAAATGCCCACGTGGTCGGAATAGATGGATGCTTCGGAGATGCTGCTGTTGAGGTAGTGTTTTGCCATGCACCACCACTGAAACTGACAGTCTTCTGTATAGGGACGTTAATAATGTATCCCATTCCACCTTCAATTGAAAATCCGTTACCGGTAGAATTTGCTGTCCATCCGTTGAACTTCTGCTCAACGGCATCGAATTCAATAATCATAGTCGCACTTGTATTTTCGATAAAAGAACGCGCTGTGTAAGGTTCGTTTGGCATCAGCGGTAGACTAATCATATTCAAACCCGAGCTGAGTGATATCTCATAAACGTCTTCACTTATCACCGGCATCATCAAGGTGTCGGCACGGAATGCGAGATTTTGAATACGTTCATCGTTCTCGGGACCAACATCCTCAATTGCATAAGGTATTTCAGAAAAGTTCGCTGCGAGATATTCTGCAAACGCGTCTTGCTCTGTGCCTGGATCCGCAAAAGAGGCTTGCCCTCCAGAATCCTCCTCTGTCATCACTTCAGCAAGGTCAACGCGATTTGTATTCGGGAAATTAGCAAACGGATACCTATCGCCACCGTCTACAAGAAAAGTGATGGTGACCATACGGAACATGCGATCTGCATCTCCCACGATTTCACCATTCTGGACAATTGTGTCCAACCACTTTCCATCTGCGTCGGTAATGACAAGCGACTGAACCCTTGAACCCGTCGGAAGTGAAGTATCGAAACTAAACGCCATGCCAGCGATTTGCGGAAAACGTCCCGGGGTTGCACCACCGCCAGAGACACCAACTGCATGTTCAATGACTTCGAGCAGCTCCACTGCACTTAAGGTCAAAAGTGTCAATCCGTCGTTGAATCGAAGTGTATTCTCAATATCAATCTGTGAAATTTGACCTACCGCTTTACCAACCAATACATTGGCAGGTGGTGGGAGCAGTTCTCCATAAGCAGTTACACCGATTGGGGCGCGGATACCTCCACTATTTTTCAAAGACACAACTACGTTCGGGTCAACCCGTTTCCCGGCATCAAGATTTGCCTCGGTGATTAGGTTACCGATGTTTGTTTCCTCTGTACGGATCGAACTGCGGTTCCCGTTCAGATACACATTCGTTTTTCCAAAGATATTACCGTCCTTTACAACGACAATATTCCGGACCGCCTCTATGATTTCGACAACACGTGCTGCAGGTTCTGCATTGCCAGTATCCACAACACCCTGTTCATCCGTGATAAAAGCACCGCTAACAGTAGTGTCAATTGATTCAGGAATTAAAACACCTGCTGCGTCAAAATCAACGACTAACCGTCCAACGTATTTATAATTCCCATCTGTCCCAACAATCGCAATTGGTTCATTCGTTGCTGATTGTGTCAATATCGGGTAGGGTTGGTCTGCGATATCACCAAAATGAAGACGATCATTTTCATCAGCGAGAAGCGTGTTTGAACCACCCGCAATGATAATATCAACATCCTTTATATATGCTGCAAGTGCCTCATCAAGGTGAATCTGTTGAAGGTGTCCGGTAAGAATAATCTTATTGACCCCTGTTGCAGTTAACCCGTCAACAGATTCTTGAACGATAGCCGCCAATGCTGCTATATCGTTCGGGTCTTTTGGCGCAATTCTGACATTCCCAGGTATAGAAAGGCTCCTGAGACGCGGTGTTGTCATTCCAACAACGCCGATTTTCTCGCCGGAAGGTGTAGTAATAACCACACTTTTAGTGATACTATTCGGAATTGTACTGGCTTCTTGTCCCGGATCAACAACCAGGGAAGCCAGATTACTATCAAGACTAAAATCTAAGTTTGCACTCAAGAATGGAAATGCAGTACCCACGTAATCTCTGTCTGCTGCAATCAAACTCGCAAGTGTGTCTGTGCCAGCGTCAAATTCATGATTTCCAAGTGCCCCCGCCATGAAACCCATCGCATTGAGCATCAAAATATCGGCGCGTCCTGAACCTTCTCGTCCTAACACTTCGCGAAGACTCCCATTATTCGCAGCGGCAAAAAATGGACCGGGAATATAACTATCGCCGGCACCAATAATAACGGTGTTCTCAACTTCGGTTTTGAGAGCATTCAGGATGGATGAGAAGCGAGGCGCATTTTCAAGTGCCTCAATCCCACCCTCCATGTCTGATGCATGGAGAAGTTGAAGGCTAGTTTTGGACACGTGCCCCTCTTCGTTTTGGGAAAAGGCGGGTGTGAGAATACCTAAGAATAAAATCAAGAAAACTACTTTTGTTCGTTGGACTTTCAACCCTAAAACATTCGGAACAAAAGGTTTCTTGTTTTGCTTCAAAGAATGATCCTTATCAGAATTATCATACGGTATAGTTTTTGACGACATCTTCATCAAGATTTTCTAAGATATCTTTCGTATCAACATCTTTGTCTTTATCTCTTTTGACCTCTTCTTCAAGGAAACCGTTTTCTTCGATTACATCCTCGTCAACAAAGATAGGTGCATCACATCGGAGTGCCAGAGCAAAGGCATCACTGGGACGTGAATCAATTTCATATTCTTCTCCGTTCAACTCAAGGGTTACCTTTGCATAGAAAGTCGTTTTTTCAAACGCATTAACACATATTGATTGTACCTTACCAGAAATAGTGTCAATCACGTTTTTGAGTAAATCGTGGGTCATAGGTCGCGGCATATCAACATTTTTAAGTTGATTATCAATTGCCCAGGCTTCCGATTCACCGATCCATATTAGCAATATACGTTTGGCATCCCCTTCTTTTTCTTTTAGGATCACAACCGGTGCCCCCGTATTGCTATCAATGGTTAGAACTTCAATCTTCACTTCGACCATGTTATAACTCCTTTACAACGGTTCCACGTCAAGGTCAAGAACCATATTTTTATTTTCATTCAATTCCGATGCAAATAATCCGTGTTGTTCAATCAAAGCCTCTTCAATATAGATTGGCACATCACACCTTAATGCAAGAGCGATTGCGTCACTGGGTCGAGAATCTATGTCGTACTCTCCACTGTCTGACTTGAGTTTCAAGGTGGCATAAAAAGTCTTACCATGATAATCATTGATATGAATAGCGGTTACAGTCCCCGTCAATCTCTCTACAATGTTTAACATAAGATCATGTGTCATTGGTCGTGGCATACGCAAATTCTTAAGTGCAATATCAATCGCATGTGCTTCGGGTTCAGCTATATATATTAATATTATTCGTTTTGCTTCACTCTCTTCTTCTTCTAAGACGAGGACGGAAATTCTTGAAGTTTTATCTAAAGAAACAGATGCCAATTTCAATTCTACCATAATATTATCCTATATTTAATAATGTTGTTATTGAGTTTGTTTAGTATATTCCCTATTAACATTATGACAGTTTGGGCAATTCCTGATGGTTACTTCACCTATTTTCAAAGTGTTTCTGATTCTTTACCATATTTCTGTGCAAATTTAATTTGAAGAAAAACAAATCATAAACCAAGCCCCAGAAGAGTGAAAACTGTGTAGAAAACCACATTCTTCCCAAGGAACAAGCCCCAGAGGGGCGAAAGGTCTGTAGAAACCACATTCTACCCAAGGAACAAACCCCAGAGGGACGAAAGGTCTGTAGAAAACCACATTCTTCCCAAGGAACAAGCCCCAGAGGGGCGAAAGGTCTGTAGAAAACCACATTCTACCCAGTGAATCGCAACTCATTTCTACACGGATCCTTCAGATTTCTTATCTACCGGTTTTATATCAAAAATCCGTTCAACAAGATCATAATCAATAAAAGTAATTTTATCTCCTTGGGTTGGATTGGGTTCACCTACCCCAACACGACATTGGACTATAATTGTCTGCCCATCTGGCATCTTGACTTGTGCAGTGCCTTCGTTCTGTGTGATGTTATCGCTGGTTACGATTCCTTCTAATCCAAGTAATTGGGGTTCAGATATATCAACTGTATCCGTCTCAGAAAATAATTTTGTAAACGTTAGCAAAAGGAAACGTGTTCCGATCACACTCGCTATAAACGCTATGATGATTGATAAACCAAAATTCCAACTCGAAACAGTTTCGGCGTTCAAAAGATTATTCGCTATTAATCCAGCAAATCCCCATGTGATCATCAATGTTATGACCACGATCTTGAAAGATACCCCGGCAGCATTCAGAAATCTTAATATTACGGATTGATGAGTTATTGATTTCGTTTCAACATCCGTTTGCCAAATAAGGGTGATAATACGCCAAATAATAGCATACAGAAATACAACTGCTATAGGAACAGTGTAACAGATATTTTGTGGTACAGTCAGGTATCTCCATAATGTGTCCATTTTAGTTTTGTATCTGTTGTGCGATTAATGTATGTGCGCGCCGTGCCTCCCGGTAGCTCATATTGTCAATACAATACATGTTACGTTTAACGTTTATTTCCAGTCTTGCTTGACCTAAAATCCTATGTTTTAGGTATCTGGCTAAATTTACCGTGTTGATCTCACTAAAAGGCAGATTACATCGTACATTTGCGTATGAAACTGCAAGGCTTCCCATATATTTCTCGTCTAATATTAGCACACGTCGATTTGTAATCAGTACAAAATCTGGTTGTAATAACGATGAACGTCCCAAAACACATAAGCAGATCTGTTCATCAGCTTGGAACTCTGCTTTGGCAATCTGTTGTATACGGCTTGGTAGACTGTTGAAATCCACCATTGTGCTTACACCTTACGATTGTAAAATCTGTAATATAAAATCCGCCGATAGACGGTTAGGGGTTGTGTCGATCGGCGGAACTACGGTATTATCCAATGAGTTGTTAGTCCTATTACCTTAAACTAACAGTTTATCGTAAAAATTAAAAGTCGAAAATCGGAATCCTTCCTATAAAATAGGTTCTATCCAATAATGATCCGTATATGATCATGATGGAGGTGGCGGGAATTGAACCCGCGTCCGAAAGCATTTTGATAAAGGCTACTACATGCTTATCACAGGATTTATGTTTTGCCACTTAAACTCCCCTGTGCAAGATTCTAAGTAGGCTATCTCAAGTTTAGGTTCGTGGCATGTCCCTTGAGAACGACCAGACCACTATCCCGTATTGCGACGCTTTAGCCTCTCTGACGGGAGGCAGATCAACCAAGCGTAGCTGGTACTAAGCAGCTAATGCTAATTCTTGATCAGCAATTATAAATGTTCCGCCTATTTTACGAGGCCTGCGGAGACCTCGACATGCAACCTGTACCGCAATTACCTCCGTCGAAACCAAGTCACCCCCGAAATAAATTGTGAAAATCTATGTGTAAGATCGTATTTCTCGGGTAGCCTGTTCGCGATCAATTTTATCGCGTTTGTCGTATAGTTTTTTACCTTGTGCGACTGCTAATTCTACCTTGACATTGCTTCCTAAGAAATATGCCTTTGTTGGAATTAGGGTCATCCCTTTTGAATGTACGGTTCGTTCAAGTTTCCTTATTTCGTTACGATGTAATAACAGTTTCCGAATACGTTTCGGTTCGTGATTCGCACGATTCCCGTGATCATATAATCCGATAAACGCTTCAATGAGGAATACCTCTCCATCTGTTATTTGTGCATAACTATCCGTCAGATTAAACTGACCGTTCCGTATTGCTTTCACTTCAGTTCCCTGTAAAACAATTCCTGCCTCATACCGGTCACCCAAATCGTAGTCATAGCGTGCTTTCCGATTGACAGTTATAGTAGGGTTCTGCTGTGTGTTTTTCTTATTCTTTTTCACAATGCGTCCAATTTTAACATATAAAATCGTTGTATGCAAGCAAAATGTAAATTATTGGTTATCAGCTATTGGCAATCAGAAAAAGTTGTTAATATATTCGTTTTTGATATGATAGCACTTTCACGGAAACCTGCACGGAGCAATTTTACAAGCCCTTACTGTATAAGGGTTTATAATTTAAACAGTGCCAATTCTCCGTGAATCACGTATGTTATATTAAAGTTTACATATTACAGTTAATAGTTTTCAGTAGTATTAAATCTGAGGTAATGCATGTTTCTGATGATTTTATTGGTTTTTCCAACTTAGTTAGTACATTCTTTTCCATTAGATATGTGAGAAAATGTTACACTTTTCCTACAAAGTGTAGGATTGTTCTGTGTAATTTGATAGGCTTTAAACCCAGTTTCTATATGACTTTATAGCACATTTAATATAGAATTCCTCAAATTTAAAAAAGTTACAATTTACATGATTGTTGTCGGTATTGTCCTGTCTATTTTCTATGATAACGTGAGTTTGATTTCTGATTCGCGGGCAAAGGCATTCCTATTCAACACCCCCTGCATTCCCAGTTAGGTAAATAGACCGCGGCATACCAGGAATTGCCACGAATGCTCTATTTGCTTTTGTAGCAATAAAAAATGAGATTTCTTGTCCTTCATCAGTATCCTCAGATTCCCAATCCTCAATTTTCCAACCTGTTCCGTTAGGTTTAGCACTAACACTAATATTGTCTGCTATTATCCCACCATCAATATGGGTGAAAGACATTTCCCATCCCCAACGACCATAAACTGATCTACCATAAAGTGCTGTTATTCGATATAAAGAATTCTCTGGAGGTGGTGGCGGAGGCGGTGGAGGAGGTGTGGCAGTATCTGTATCTTCTTCCGAATTGTTCTCAGAAGATTCTTGTGTTTCAGTAGAATGTATTGATGTATCTTCTTCAATATCAGTATCTTTTTCAGTAGTTGTATCTTCTTCAGTAGTTGTATCTTCTTCACTTTCGCTATCATCCTCGTCTGTACCTTCGCCGGTACCACTCTCTTCTTCACCAACTGTTTCTTCAGACGATTCCTCGAATAATTCCTCAACGGCTTCCACAGCCTCTTCGGTTGTGGTTTCTAACATATCCTCTTCTTCCACGACCTCTGCTATCTCCTCCATTACCTCTTCAACTACCTCTTCAACCACAGTTGTTGTATCTTCAAATTCTGTGGCAATTTCTTCTACGATCTCCTTAATAGGCACCTCGTCTATTGCTTCTTCTTCAACAACAGACTCAATAATTTCTTCAACAACCTCTTCAACTGGAAGCTCTGCCTTCTTTTCAGGCATACACATTATCGTCGTGTCTTCATAAGTACTACAAATTAGCATACCGTCACCAGATGATGATTCCACTTTTTGTGATAGTATATGTGTTGTATCACACCCGTGTAAACAGACGAAAATGAGAATAAACGAAAGCACATGTAATTTACCAATAAGAACAGTCAACCGCATGAATAATTCTCCCCTAATGCTGTTTTCTTCTTATCTTCCAGATGAAGTTTCCAAACTATCAGTTGAGCAATAGTAACCAATTGTTTGAAATAATTTAAAACCTAATCAACTTATATTGATTTTACTCATCCATAGATTTAAGATAATTGTTATGCAGAAAGTATTTTAATATCTCAAGAATAGATAAGATAAACAACGAAGTAATTCTATACTCGTTACGCATTCGAAAAACGAATTATTACATGCTATATTTACGTTTTATTTTCAGTCTCAACATCCTTTCAAGGGGGTCTATTCATAGGTTTAGAGCATATTGTAAACAGAGAAAAAGCAACACCTTTAGATCACATCGCACAATGTTGATTCGAACACAATTACCCTTGTAAAATATGTTCTGAACTGGGTTTTCTACATCAAGAAAATTTATAATTAAAATTGCCAAATTAATCATTATTTTCTATTTCTCTATTCTGTTTTTATAGTAAATGTTCACAATTGTTGATAATCATCAGTTAGACAATATCAATTAATGGCTTGAACTAATGGACAACCCATTCTAAATTTATAGGTAGTCTTTTCGATATAAGCAATCGTACAAGAACCATTACCTCCGCCCGATAGGAGCGGTTTCTAACCGCTCCTATGTACAAATTTCTGATTATTGACTATCCCGTAATTGCCTTCTGTTCTAATGGTCTAATTGTCAGAAGAAGTTTCTCAACCGCTTCTACAATTTCTGGACCGTTCAGATTTTCAGACAGTTCTACATCTGAATTGATAGCTTGGGTCATTCTTTCTAAAACCGATAGAATATTGGGTTTAGATAGATTTCTATTTTGAGTAACCGACAATCTATTGATAGTATCAAGGGTCTTTGTTAGGGAGTTTGTGAGTGCAGGTATCTGTTTTGATGAGGTCTCACTGTCTTCCAATAGAGTTTTGATTCGTTGGACATGAGCTGCTAAGAGATCCATCTGTTCAGGAATATTGGAGAATGGCTGTTCAGTCAATTGATTAATTCTATATTCGCGCCCTTCATCCCAAGCCCATTCATATTTATTTTTTGGAAATCGATAACTTCCCTTCTTAAGATATGACAATAGCGGTATTAAGATTGTGCGAAGTGGTTGCTCTCCCATAGCATCGTCTTGTGCTAAACGATTTAGAGTTTTATCCTCATTCATCAATGTTGTAACCGCTAGTGATGTTGTAAGTCCACATGCATGGTAACGAACCATAGATTCCCTATGATGGTCCATAATGAACTTGGAGATATACTTCCTTAATTCTTCACGAACAATTTCCTTGATACTACCTATAGTATCCTCGTCAATCCCATTTTCAGATTTCTTGAGTATATCTGCACCTGTAATTTTGATTGCATACTCCTGTATGAGTAATATCACATCCCCGACTATTCTATATGGAGCGTCGTTATCGAATCTCCTATTAATTTCATTATGTAGTTTCCCAACTTCGGTATAGTTAACACCTGCAAAAACCTCTGCTCTTAGTTCTGCCAATTCCATACTATTCATGATTATTCTCCTTATTTTTATTTTCAAACTTATTCAATAACATATGACAATACAACACATTATATAGTTAATATATCTGATATAAAGCAATAATATAATAACGTATGTGAATTACAATTGCAACTATATTATTCACATACGTTACTTTAGATGTATTTGTGCAGATTTTTCTTCACTATTTTTTATTTTACGTGGATTTTACGGTTTAGAGGAAGGTTTGTCAGAGGTTGATTAAACCATAGATCGCACAAATTACACTATTTTATGGGAGATGGATTTGGAGGAAGGTAATTAGAAAACAGGTCATACATATTACTCAGCCCCAGCAGGGCGAAAGGTTTGTAGAATCCCCATACCCAAAGGGTAGAAACCCCAGCGGGGTGAAAGGTGTATTGGGTTTATTTTGATTAATTGTCTGTTTTAGCATTAGATAAACCATTTTGCCAGAACAAGAATGATAGCAGAAAAAACCTGGAATATTTATGAGTTCGGAAAATGGAGAATCTTGCATCATTTCCTTCGAGATGACATTCTGAAATATACTCACATCGTAGGTTAAACTACCCGACGTTGATAAGGTAAAAAGTTTGCCAAGCGTCTGTGTGTCAACGGGTGTGGTTTCCGTCTTCTCAGATCATTTTGCAACCATGCTACCGGGTTCATGCCAACAGGTGGGTTCATTAAGGGTGTGAACGGTATTAGACCAACCGATACTGCATCCAAAACGACTCAACTTCTAAATCTGCCAACCGAATAACCTGACACCTATGTAGCAAACCGAACTGTTCATTACAATAACTATAGCCACATAGACCCGTTTGTTCTGCGTTTGCACTTAAATAGAGAACCACCGAATAGACTGGAAGTTCATAACATGTCTGACTTTAAACACATTACTTTATGATTACTTTTCTATATGTTAGGGATACCCGTCGGTGTCGTTCGTGCTTTTCACCATTTTTCTTATCATACTTTCGCGGAGCAATAGCATGCAACCAGTCATATCTTGCTTCATCGCTTAGAACGATCAGACTCCCTGGATCTAACCAAATCGGCACCTTATGTGTTTTTTCGAATTTGTTTGTGAAATCCATAACACAACTAGAACCTAAACTCAAAGATATAATTGTATCCTGAAAACAAGGTTCACAGTCAATATGTGCAGAAATTCCTTGTCCAGGTTCGTACTCATTGATGATAACTTGATCTGGTTCTTTTGCCATGTAACCTTCTTCTCGTAATTTGACACTTAGTTCTTTCAACCATTCTGGTAACTCACCAACATGCATGCTCATATCAACTTTACGTGCTTTGTAATTATACTTAAACCCATAATGCTGAACCCGACGTTTTAGGTCTTTTAACCATATTCCTTCGTCCACATTTGCTAAGATTTTCGATTGTTCATCATCAGAGAGGTAATTTTCTATATATTGCAATCCTGGAATGTCCTTTATCAATATTATTTTTTTTTCACAGGATTGCTTTTGTAGTATCCGCTTTTCTTCTAATGGGAATGATAATTGTGTTCCGTCCATTTCAAAGCTCCTTTGAAATCACCAATTATATAACATATTATACTGGACATTTATCAGCTGACTTTCTCTGTTCAACATTAATACTTCATATTTATACTTTTCCGTACCATTTTCTTCGGCAAAGCTCATACTTGGGAAATAAGGGTAGTCTGTTACTTCATTTCTCAGTTCATTCCAGTATGATTTTATTCCTACGGGATTCTGATTAATTATACATACTTTTGAGTCAATAGAAGATTGAATAGCATCTTGAAGTACGTTAATAAAACTACCCACATAACCTATAAACGTAATATTAGCAAGAACATAACAAAAATTAAATACATATAAGATATCTAAGGGATTACTCTTCTCAATATTTTTTAAAAACTCTGGAACTGCTTGATAATTCTGTGTAAAATAAATATCCTTAAAGTAAGGATTACCATCAGGGCTATTTCTATTTATTTCCCGTGCCTTATTCAACATGTTATTTGATATATCAACACCTATATAGGTTATATTTCGCTGTCCTGATGCATTCCAAAATGCCATGCCTGAAGTAAGAGGACCACACCCATAATCTATAAACACTATTTGACTGCATTCTAAAATGGCTCTTTGTGGTATTAGACAAGTTCTGTAGATATGATAACTACTACAAAGATGCATGGCAAGATAATCGGCAGAATAGAATAAAACTTTATCCCTTGGAGTAAAAAAACCAAATTGTTCATCATCAGTCGGTACATCAAAATCAGTACTCCCTCTCTTTAAGATGTTTTTTTGTAAATAGTTGATTCCCTTGAAATCAGGTTGATCGTATAAACTTGCAACATTTGGTTTCGCATCTCTAAACGGTTCAACAATCTGTGCCTTTAATAATTCACGGTAATGTTCACTAAATCTATAAGATATATCATTATTGCAATGTATATAGGACATATTTAAGTCATTCATAGCGTTGATTCTTTTAGGGGTTAAAAGGTTAAAAATACTGGTATATCGTGTTTTTATAGAAAATCTCTCTTTTCTTTTACAAATTACGTATGTCCTGTTGAACATACATTATGTGTTCAGATGTAAATTTATTGTTGATAAAACCTATCCATTTGTTAACAATTACATTTCCCGATAATCACCTTGAAACACCTCTCTAACATACCACTCAATGTATTCTTGTTCAGGGTTATATGCTTGTCCTTGAGGAATGTTGATTCTCTGTCCATGAAAATTCATCAACCATTCTTGAAATCCAACTGTTCCGTGTGCCTCATCAGAGACTAAGACATGTAATTGCCTTGATAATGTGAATGCACCACAGTCAAATAACTTATGATGCAATGAGCATAAAACTAATCTATATCAAGATGAAACTAAGATATGAAGTTTATTCTACTGAAACTATCCAGATAAGCCTTTTTTCATCTGTAGAATCTGTTCCCACATCTTCTCTACATTCTCATCTGGCTGTGATGGTCTTAGGAAACTTTTCCATAAGGATTTTAGATTTTCAACATACTTTTCATCATCTTCCTCCAAACCTAACAACCATAGTTGCATCCGACGTCCAGTCCGAACTGCCCATTCTCGTTCTTCATTCCTCATTGTCCATTTAAGTTGATTTGTACCTTCAATTAATGTACCAACTAATAGAAAATACTTCCATGGAACTTGATGAAGTCTCCATTCTAATTGATTAAGTCCCTTTAATGCGGTCTTCACATTCTCATAGGTCGGATTTTCTGGATCTTCAATTCTTCTGTTTAATAATTTTCTGACTAATTCTGCTAACATTTGTTGTCCAATAGGCCAAAATAACAGGTGATCGTCCCCTTGTCCATCAGGTATATCTGTTAACTCATGAAATCGCATTATTGTTGGGTCATTATATAGAACAGGAAGTTCTTCAAGTAAACATTCCCAATACATACTCAGTTCTTCATATAGCTTATCTATATATTCCTGTTTTTTATAGGAAATCTCTTTCTTGAAACAAATTGCCTAAGACCTGTTTAAAATAAAAATTGGCAAACGATAACAAATGTTCTGAGCATTAGATCATTCATTCTTAAAGAAAACCAATTTTACAGATCAAACTATACTTGAAGTTAACACTGAAAAACAGAAAAAAGTATGTAATGTCTTATAAGAGAGTACAAAATATAGATAACAGTTCAAGGAGCAGCATTACGATACTCTACTTCTAATCGTACACCGAGTAGGGTTGCAACCTCCTTGAGATTTTTTTTAATCTGTGTAGCTATAAGTCGAAATGCAATAATTACCTGATTCAGACTGTCGTGCATGATATTGGGAGGATGGTCAACATCTTCTTATTTATGGATATATGTCTAAGTCTTCTTCTCTTTTTCGTTTCCAAAATTCTCGTCTACCTAGATTACTTACATGAGACCGTAATCGCATACGAGTTTATCAATTGCCTTCGCGTAACACACTATTATAGTTTATCCGTAATAGTTATGTTATCTTCTGCAAAGGTCACCGTAAAATTGCATCCAGACTGATCTCCAGTTCCAACGAGAGTATCTACTTTATTTTGTATCACTGATGATAGAAGCATCATTTTCTGGGGTTAATTTATTTAGAAACAATAGCATTTGTTCTCTGTCTGGTTTATGTATACTGAGTTTCTCCACGTTGTCAGCGATAATCTGTTTCAATTATGGATCTGCTTCAATAAGTAAAGTGTCTCATGCGTTCATAATCTGTTGGTACATCTAGTCATCTTGTATTGATTCGACGGCTTTTCCATTATGAATTCTCTCATAATTAAGGTATCTATTGAGACGCGTAACACAAACAGACCTATAGTCTTCAACTAGATCTAAATCAAAAACAAGACGTTCTCTGATGTCTCCTTCTCCACAAGGCTTGTAAAACGCAATTCTCTTCCATTGGTGAGAAATTTTATTGGAACACCTCTATTAATCCTTTATTGAATCAATCGTTCTTCACCAGATTCATTAATATTCCAAACTCTTTTCACCTCAATATAGATAATTGCTTTCTCAGGATAATATAAGGCAACTCTACTTCGAGGTTCTTAATAGATATTCACGATGAATAATCTGAGAATTATACCGTACACGGTGCAAATGCTTATAGTCTATTTATGAACGTCAAATTCAATACCTATCTTGTTACTGGATTTCCTTAGCATACAACCCAACATGTCTTGTAAAACATATTTGTGTTGTACTTCCTTTCCTTATTGTGTGCTTACGTATAAGTTATTGAGATTTCAAATCTACACATAACCGGTTTGACGAGTTCCACTCTTATACTTTTAAGATGTGTGTCGTCTCTGTGTCAAAATGTATAATCAGACATTATTAAGTCCTGGTTATCATTTTCTATTGAAAGAAATTCAGGAAAGTTTGAGCTACCAAATTGTTTTAACTCAGGACATGACGAAACAACAGTAAGAACTGCACCTTTGTCATTTTTCTTTAAACGACTCAACGCGGTATAGAATACTGCACAATCTTTAAGATTCTCTATTTTATCTATGTATACAATTAAATGGGATGCTTCCCAACCTTTAAAACTATGTACAGTTGTAGCGACTATTGGTGCACATCCTGGTCTAAATTTTAACTTTGCCTCCTGGTCATTAAATGTAGAAAATATTTCTCCTCCTCTTTGTCTAATTTCTCTAACGACTTCTTGTCCAATTCTATCAGTTGGTGATAGAAAGTGAACCTCATTGATATTCATCTCATTGCGTAGATATTCAATTTCTGACACACACACATCCACTGATGATTTTTCAGGTGATACTTGAACCCATCGAAATCGATCTAACAGGTTTGGCTGATCTGACTCTTTAGATGGTATGTTTATATCACCTCCATAAAGTGATAGATATTCTTCTGAAAAGTGTTCTAATATAGATATAAGTCCAACTGGTAAGCGATAACTACTAGATAGTTCCATCCATGGTCCATTGAAACCACAAGCTAAACCTTGCATAGTTTGATCTGTCCACGCTTCGGCAGTGCTATATATATTTTGTGTTTTATCACAAACAAAGAGAGCTTCACCCCCTTCCGTTCGTATCGCTTTTCGCAGCACGTCCGACCACCAATGAGGTTTGAAATCATGCCCTTCATCAAGAAGTATCGCGTCATAAGTAGGACATCTGTTGCTATTGTTGTCATAAATACTACAAAGTAATTCTGGCATCTTATAATCAAAGTATTCATCATGAGTAAAGTAACCATGTCTCAAGTCCTGTTGAAGTTGTTTATACTCCTTCATAAAACCAGTTCTTTCACAGATATGGCGACACCATCGATGGAAATGAAAAAACGTTATATGTGGTGGAATAGGATCTATAAAATTTTTAACAAGGGACTTAAGATAACCCAAAAGGGTAATGTTGAAATTACATATCAGAACTACTTTGCCTTCGCTTGCAAGTTGTGCAGCGCGACCTGCAAGAGCTATACTCTTGCCAGAACCTGCCGGACCTCTTACACGACGGAATCTCGTTTTCTCTGGAGGATCCGTAGCAATTGTATATTGCTGTCCATCTAGATCCTGTTTTAACTTATCTTCCAAGGTAACATTTTGCTGCATGAAATTCTCCATTCAACTATGTTTAAACTTGATTATACTAATACTAATAAATTAAACCCACAATTATTTCATAATTAGTCATAACAGAATATAAAATATGCCAAGATAAATCAATCTGATATTTCTTAGAATTGTGTTTAAGCTACATACAATAAGGACTAAGCATTTATAGCATCAGGAAAATGCGTTTTTCAGATTATTCTTGACATTTATAGCATAGGATATCATCCTAAATAGTAAATAACAACAAATACAACCTAAGAGACTATCCCATACGTCAACATCTTACCAAAACTGCTATGTATTTTCAAATGATTCTCTTTACACACTTTCGAAGAGTAACAATCCAACAGATAGAAACATTGCTTCTACTTTCATCCGGTCATCTTTTGGACTTTACAACCCGAATAAAATCGCAGAAGCATTGTCTATTCCAATAGCGAACCTGTATCGTCACTTGAATGGCTTCAGTCTTTATCAATCAAAATCTCTATTAGGGCGTATTGGATGTTCGATCGCCATCCAAGAGATACGGGAAACAGAATCCAAAAGTACTTCTACAAAATCTCGTCGTTGTATCACAATCAGTGTAGATGATACCAATGTTTCAAAATATGGTAAACTGCTCTCCTACTGCTCAACTGCTGGTAAAAAACATAATTACACTATCCGAGGTCAAAATGTGTTAGGGAGAACAATCAAGATGGGAAATATGATCATCCCTCTCAATATCCGCATTGTTGGTAAACAAGGCAGAGGCAACACAGATAAACCGAGTCTTTTTCATGCCATGCTCAAAGAAGTTTTGGATTTCTTTGATGCTCAAGGCATTGATCTGAGACAATATCCAATAACTTTTGATTCGTGGTATGGGAGTAAAAGACTTGTCCAAAACCTGCCTGAGTTCGGATTTGATCGTATCCTCTTTCACGGAAAAATCAACTATGTGATGGAAATAAATAACGAGAACATAAAGCTCTCTAAAACATAAAAAACAGATAGATCTAAACCCGCAACGATGGGGTGTAATAAACCTCACTATCGTGTCCAAGCTACAAGTCCAACATTCGGTAAACTGGTGATACTGTTCTTTTTAGATGTGGGTAAGACTCAAACAATGTTGGTATTTGGTAAGTCCTTACGGTCTTGTGAAATACTCAGGATTTGGTCTCAGCACCACAGTATTGAACAATTTTGGAGACACCTTAAGACAATTCTAAAGTTATCAAAAATGAGCTTAGAAACCCGTAAAGGAGCATATGCGACCTTAGGAGTCAAGGTAATAAGTTATCTCCTGTTGCAACATGTTAGTCAATCTGTAGGAAAAACATTACATCAAACACAACTTGAATTATCAGGGCGAAGACATATTCTGTCTGATCTTAGCCAGCATTTTCATGAACAAGTACAAGCTAAACACTGATAAACATTGAATGTTGAAGTATTTTGATAAATATCAGATAGATTTAAAAAATGTGGTAATCCGTAATTAATTTTATTATGTATAATAGTACAAAGCAAAGAAAACAACAATTTCACATCAGATGTCTAAATATTACTTACGAAGTTGCTGTTTTACACCTTCGAAAAAACCTTCTACTAAAGCAGTACCAAAACTGTTGGGATCCTGTCCTTTTTTATATTCTAACTCTTTCTTATAGGAATTCGGGAAAAAATGCTTTTTGACTTCTACAATAGAACGGTACACTTTTTCAGTTCGTTTTTTCTGATGGTTTAGTACCATTTGTATCTACCTCCTGATAATAGTTGGCAAAAAAATGTTGATTTAATTCAGGATCAAAATAGTGTTTACGTTTTATCCAAATAAAGCCGTCTCCCTTAGAAATTACTGCCACATCAATTGGGTCTGCTACAGTTTCTTGTACCATTGAAACCTTTTTCTTAAATGATGTTAAACTAACAAGGGTCTCTGCCATTGCTGCTAACTCGTCTTTTGGAAGTCCTTCAACAACTTTCATGACAGGATTAATATACTGATTATGACGGTAAACTTCCAATTTTGTTCTGTTTTCATTATATCTTTCTTGTCCAATCTTATCCAGTAGCTTCTTCAGTGCTTCCTTTTCTTCTTTATCTTGAAAATGAATGTGATCAAGCAATATTTGAGGATAATAACTATATATTTCTTTCATAACCCTATCAATTAACTTCTGATAATTAGGATCGGTCCCTGTCATGAAGGTTGAGACCATATCATTTTGTGCAAATGACTTAATTGTAGCAGCGGTTTGAAGATTCATTTTAATACAATCCGCTTCAATCTTTGTATATTTCAAATAATTACCGATTTTTCCTTCAATCGAAAAGGACTCCAACGAAGGCCATATATCCTCCGATCCAAAACCTGTAATAACCAAACCCGATGTATTTGAACCAGTCAACCCGATAGGATGTTTTACAAGAAGATTAACAACAATCTCGGCTAATTGGTTTAAAGAATCATATGTTAGAGGTACTTTCCCAAAAATTTCTTTGGTCGCTAATTCAATTGTTTTCTCATATTTTTTCTTTAAGGTATCCTTAAATTCCATTGGAACGGAAGGTAACATTTCAGTATTTTCCCATTTATCAAAGTATCTCTTGATAACTTGTGAGGAAATTTCTATAATTGATTTATCACTGATTTCACCTTTTTTATTTATTGTCTCGTTAATATATTTATTAATATCCTCTTCTATTAATTGATAATAACCTTTAATGGAATTTTCAACATACTGCCTTTGCTCTTCTTCTGAAAAAATCTGTTTATTATTACTGACAAAAGAGATTAAATCTTGAGAATACTCACTTAAAGTTGCGTATGTTTTTTGCCCTAAATGATTTCTGTAAACCTTGATAACGGTTTCCCATGGAACTCCCATAAGACTTGCATTACCATATACCATCGCGCCTACTGGTTGATGTTTTGACAGAGTGAATATTTTGCTTGCCGAGGTAAAAATCTTCTGTCCTGTTTCATCCTTAAATGTAACTGCACTATCTGCGGCTAATGCAATGGCCTCTTTATTCATTATTGCTACTTCTGCTGTCATGAATCTCCTTTTTAAAGCAGGAAACTTATAAGATTTTAGACATTAACACATACTAGAGGTCGTGTCAAGTATTTCGCGATAAGGCCCTTTAAATACTTCTTTTAAGTGCCATTCTATATATTTCTCTTTAGGATAATACGACTGTCTTTGAGGTAAATTAATCTCTTTCCCATGAAAATCCATTAACCATT
This sequence comes from Candidatus Poribacteria bacterium, assembly GCA_022394755.1. Classification (GTDB taxonomy): domain Bacteria; phylum Poribacteria; class WGA-4E; order WGA-4E; family WGA-3G; genus MSPOR6. The sequence continues at coordinate 285 of JAGFCA010000026.1, read as the reverse complement.
CATCAAGTCCAATCGTACCATTTGCATATTCAGATACAAGGACTTTGAATTCAGATGATAGAGTAAATACACCACGGTCAAATAACTTGTGATGTAAGGAACATAGTGCTAAGCCATTTTCCTCTATATGGGGTCCTCCAGCTTCTTCCCATTTTATATATGAAACTTCTAGTGTAAAGTCAACTTAATTTTGATAGTTTATTCAAATAATTGTATACTTAGACTCAAGATAATTATTCATTTACCTTGGAGTCTATTATGGCTGCTAAACAATTTAAAGTCATA
>JAGFCA010000160.1 GCA_022394755.1 Candidatus Poribacteria bacterium | reverse complement strand
AGAGGCATAGACATAGCAGGTGTGACAAGAGTCCAAGACGGCAAATCCTTTCGGTGGGGTGGCAAATACACAGATGACTTCAATGTACGCGACACCCTCTTTACAGAATTAAATGTTGTTGCCGATTTTAATCCCGTCTTACCAGATCCATACAAAGACACATCATATCTCTTTTTAGCAAATAACCCACCTCAATTACAACTGAGCATTATTGAGCAGATTGCAAACCCCAAGCTTGTTGTCTGCGACACGATGGATTTCTGGATAAATGAGGAACGAGCAGCATTAGACAAGACAATAGAACGCGTGGACATCATTATCCTCAACGATAGTGAAGCGAAGTTGTTAACAGGTAAATCTAATCTTTTAAAAGCAGCGCGAGAAATCCTTAGTTATGGACCTCAACGTGTCATTATCAAGAAGGATGAACACGGTGCAATTAGTATCACGGACTCGTCATACTTCAGTGCCCCAGCATATCCGCTTGAAAATGTTGTTGATCCAACAGGCGCGGGAGATTGTTTCGCAGGGGGATTGATCGGTTATCTCGCATCAGTTGATGATATATCGGAAGGTTCAATCCGCAAAGCCATGATGTATGGCACAGTTATTGCCTCGTTTAACATTGAAGAGTTCAGTATTGATCGGCAAAAATCCCTTCAGTTTAGCGAAATTGAAGTCCGTTACAGCGATCTTCAAGATGCTGTGCGATTCTGAATGGTGGTAGCGAGTGTTACACTGCGATTTCGACAAGTGAATAGAAAAAATGTGCATAGTACAGACTGTGGAAAACAGTTAACATTGTTGATTTTCTGGTTTGCATGTGTTATTCTTTAAAGAGTTATTATTTGATTAACATTCTCAATTACATATTTATTGATTTATAGTTAATATTGAGAAATAATAATACATAATAAAATAAAATAGAATATATTATTACAAATTAAATAAGGATATTAAAATGTTACATCAGCAAATTTTCAGACTCTTGGTAATATGTATGGCCGTTACTCTAAACTATGTCGGAATGAGTTTTGCAGCTACTTTTGAAATTCCTCCTGCAACAGGTATACCATCGCATATAATTCAGGCGGAAGTAAGTGAAAATCAACCGATTGGTACAGAAGTCATAAGAATAGGCGTAAATAATCCAGAAGGAAGTACCTTACATTTTCGTTTCTTCTATGGATATTACTTTTTTGATCATGAATATAATGGAAG
>JAGFCA010000027.1 GCA_022394755.1 Candidatus Poribacteria bacterium | reverse complement strand
TGCTGCCTTGATCGTTTATACCGGTCTGAAGAAGAAACCTTCACTCAAACATAGACAGCTACAGGAAGAAGACTTTCAGTACTCAATGATATGTGACTTCTAATACATTCATCAAACTCACGTTAAGTTACATACAATAAGGACTAAGTCTGTATAGCGTCATGAAAATGCGTTTTTTAGATTATTCTTGACATTGATCGCATAGGATATCATCCTAAATAGTAAATCACAACAAATACAACTTAGGAGACTATCCCATGCGTCAACATCTTAACAAATCTACTATGTATTTTCAAATGATTCTCTTTACACACTTGCAGAGAATAACAACCCAACAGACAGAAACATTGCTTTTACTTTCATCCGTCATCTTTTTGGAGTTTACAACCCGAATCAAATCGCAGAAGCATTGTCTATTCCCAAAGCGAACCTGTATCGCCATCTGAAAGGCTTCAGTGTTTATCAATGGAAATCTCTATTAGTTCGTATTGGATGTTCTATCGCCATCCAAGAGATACGGGAGACAGAGTCCAAAAGTGCTTCTACAAAATCTCGTCGTTGTATCACAATCAGTGTAGATGATACCAATGTATCCAGATATGGTAAACTGCTGTCCTACTGCTACAACTGGTGGTCAAAAAAACATAATAGCACTATCCGAGGTCAAAATGTTTTAGGTATTACAATCAAGATTGGAAATATGATCATCCCTCTCACTATCCGCATTGTTGGTAAACAAGGCAGAGGAAACACAGATAAACCTAGGCTTTTTCATACCATGCTCAAAGAAGTTTTGGATATCTTTGATGCACAAGGCATTGATCTGAGACAATATCCGATTACTTTTGATTCGTGGTATGGTAGTAAAAGACTTATCCAAAACCTGTCTGAGTTAGGATTTGATCGTATCCTCTTTCACGGAAAAAGTAACTATGTGATGAAAATAAATAACGAGAACATTAAACTCTCTCAACATAAAAAACAGATAGATCTAAAGCCCAAACGATGGGTATGTAATAAGCCTCACTATCGGTACCCAAGCTACAAGTCCAACATTCGGCAAACTGGTGATACTGTTCTTCTTAGATGTGGGTAAGCCCCAAACAATGTTTGTATTTGGAAAGTCCTTACGGTCTTGTGAGATACTCAGGATTTGGTCCCAACACCACAGTATTGAACAATTTTGCCAGAATACGCATGTGGTATTCTGCATGACCTTAAAACAGTTCTAAAGTTTTCAAAAATGAGCTTACAACCCGATTAGGAGCATATGCGACCTTAGGAGTCAAGGTAATAAGCTATCTCCTGTTACAACATGTTAGTCAATTTGTAGGAAAAACATTCCATCAAATACAACTTGAATTATCAGGACAAAGATATATCCTATCTGATCTTAGCCAGCATTTTCATGAACAAGTATAGACTAAACACTGATAAACATTGAATGTTGAAGTATTTTGATAATATCAGATAAATTTGAATTATATTATTCTGATAATATCCTAATAGGGATTTCATGTAATAAAAAAGGGTTGCATTTTTACTGTATTTCAGATAATGTATGTAATACTTTGATAATTCTGTTAGATATAGACATTCAATCATAAATCAGTGGAGGCATTATGGAATATTTAACTTATGGAAAAACTGGTTTGGAAATCTCACGTCTTTGCTACGGGTCAGGACGAATACAGGATACTTGTAAGACTATTCAATCTGGTGCAACTTTAATGCTGAAAGGTTTTGATGAAGGTATTACTTTCTGGGATACCGCGGAAGGTTATGGAACACAACCCCATTGCGGTGAAGCTATTCGGCAGATTAATCGTGAAGAGGTTGTAATTCAGACTAAAACGGCAGCGAAGGATCAGACTGCAGCACAGAGCATTGATAAAGCTCTTACAGAATTACAGACTGATTATATAGATGTTATGTTGTTACACGCTATATCATCTCCTGATGATCTTGCAACACGTGAACGTGAAGGTGCATTTGATGCATTCCGCGAAGCGAAATCCGCCGGAAAAATACGATTTATAGGGTGTTCGACACATATCTATACCGGTGAGGTCATGGATGCAGTAATTGACCATCCAGAAATTGATGTTATCCTTGCTACTGCTAACAAGGAAGGTAAAATGTTAGAGGGTGGTACAATGGATAAACACCTTGAGTACATTCAACGTGCCTATGATCTTGGTAAAGGCATTAGTATCATGAAGGTAATCGCAGCTGGAGATATACCTGAAGAGGATAAACCTGAGTGGATTGAGTGGGGTTTTAATCTTGAAACTGCACACGCCATTAATCTTGGAATGACTACTTATCAACATATCTCTCTGGATGTTGGAATAGCACGTGCAAGTGCTCGGAGAAGACTTGTACAACGTAAGGCTGCATAATTGGTATCAACATAATAGCCAATGTCTGAATTAATGAATGCGGTAATATGTCATGCTCCACATGACTATTGATATCAAGATGTTCCTACACCCAATGTTGAACTTGGGGAAATATTGATTAAGGTAAATGCATGTGGTGTATGTGCAAGTGATATCAAATGTTATACTGGGGCTCCACTTTTCTGGGGTGATGAGACCCGACAACCCTATGTGGAAACTCCAGTAATTGCTGGACATGAATTCATCGGTGAGGTTATAGAACTTGGAGAAGGTGCGGCAGAAAAGAATAGACTGGAAATTGGTGATCGTGTCATTGCAGAGCAAATAGTGCCATGTTGGGAGTGCCGGTATTGTAGAACCGGTAAGTATTGGCTTTGCCAAGTTCACAATATTTTCGGATTTCAACCTATAGTAAATGGCGGTATGGCAGAATGCATGAAATTCCCTTCTGCTGCGCTTGTCCACAAAGTTCCCTTTGATATTCCTATTGAATATGCTGCTATGATCGAACCTTTGGCATGTTCAATACATGCAGTCCAACGCGGTGAAATTGAGTTTGGAGATACAGTAGTTATTGCTGGTGCTGGCACACTCGGTCTTGGTATGATTGGTGCTGCAAAGTTAAAGAATCCCGGTATACTCATCGCTATTGACCTTCAATCAAAACGGTTAGACGCAGCCAAGAAATTAGGCGCAGATCTGACCTTCAATCCGTCGGACACTGACGTTGTTCAGGAAGTATTAGACCTTACAGAAGGTTATGGATGTGATGTGTATATTGAAGCGACAGGGCATCCCAAAGCTGTCGAACAAGGCTTACTCATGATACGCAAGGCAGGGACATTTGTCGAATTCAGCGTCATGCGTGAACCTGTAACTGTTGATTGGACAATCATCGGAGACACAAAAGAGTTGAATATTCACGGCTCTCATTTAGGTCCATACACATATCCACTTGCTATTGATTATATACACAAAGGACTTATCGATGTAAGTCATATAGTAACACATCAGTTACCATTAGAAGATTACCTAACTGCGTTTGATATGGTCCAAAACGGCAAAGATTCAATCAAAGTTCAACTTCTTCCATAAATTCTATAAGTTTTCTATCGATTTCCATCTTTCCTACACATTGGTAGTTCTGTTTCTAATCCGCAGATGGTCTTAAAGTCATTCATATCGTTGATTCTGATTCCTGATTCAGGACCCAATGTTAATATTCTATTGTCTCTCTGAATGAAACAATATTCAACTTCTCATATTCCAATTATACCTCCGATAATGTCCATATAATGTGAATTTACTAAGTGAAAATATGAATAGCAGTAACGTGAGTTTGATAATAGACTATTGTGGTCCATTTTAACAATTATTGCTACTTATAGACCCGGTAGGTGCGATTTCCTAACCGCACCTAATACAAATATTGACTTATCATACTCCCGATATCAGTAAATATTTTTGAAGAATTACCCTTTAATCCAATAGAATACAATAAAAAATAGAATCCTATAATCTATGATATTCATATCAAAAAGTTTCCACACTACCTTAAATATCCTTACTTGATTGACATCATGTATCATGATATAATTAGGTTACAATCCGATCACTGCTCTATACCTGAACATTTAGTAACCCTTCATTAAGAGATGTATGCTACTAAACCCTTCAAAGCCGAAAGCATCAAGAATATCCTTATTGGAAGATGGCAGTCCTGAAGCATTTAAGAAATTACTAAACAATTATTGGACCTGGTATTATCAGGATTCATTCTTCGATGAAGTCAAGCTATTATTGAACACAGATTTAGAATGGGAAAATTCACCTACAATTCTGACTCCACCAGTGGGTGATGTAGTTTCTCCTATTGGACACGCACTGGCACATCCTGAAGAAGAAATCCGTAATGCAGCCTTACAAATCTTAAATGCAAGATTACAGATTCCTAAAGGAACAGCAATAATTGGAGAAGAATGTATACCTATAGAAGTTAATGAATTTGAAATTGGTGTATATCCAATTACCAATGCTCAATACTTCCAATTTATAAAAGAAACTAAACATAATCCTCCTGAACATTGGTTGATCAATGTCCAAAATGATGATCAAGATCTGGATTTTTCATGTTATAAACTAATGGGAGACCATCCAGTTATATGGATAAGTTGTGAAGATGCTGAAGCCTATGCAAAATATGCCAATTGTAGACTACCTACATTTCAGGAATGGCAATATTGTGCTCGAGGATATGACGATAGACTATTTCCATGGGGAAATGAAATAGATAAACCACGATGTAATACAGCTGAACTTGGGGCAGAAAGTACAACCCCTGTCGGTTTATTTAACGACGGAGTCAGTCCATTTCAGTGTTATGATATGATAGGAAATGCATGGGAATGGACTGGTACCGACTATGATGAAGAAGGGAGATTCCGTGTCGCTTGTGGAGGATCTTGGTATTACAATCACGACTATAGTACATGTATCAGTTACGATTTCTTCAGCAAAGATTATTCCGAATTTGTTCTCGGTTTTCGTATCGCTGCATAAATAAGATAGTAATTAAATTGATTTAAAATTTATTCGACACTTTAACAGAGTTTGGGTGTTATAATGATAGGAATTACCAGAATAATAGAGTATAAATATGGATAATGAAAAGAAGAATGATGATAATATGACAATAGTTGAAGAAAATGAAATAAATGATACTGAGAGCGTTGCATCTCCATTAAAACAGGATAATGCAAAGATTAAGAACGAACTGCTACAAAAGAGATTCGTACAACGTGGCAGGTTAGATATACACGTACATAAAACTGTCTCTAATCATTTAAAACAAGGGGCTGAGGCGTTAAATAAACGAGACTATAAGAAGGCAGTTCAAGAATTTCTTCAAGTTATCCAATACAATAATGATTCTGCTGAAGCACATTTTCACCTTGGATTAGCTTATTTTATGTTGAATGAGTATGATAAGGCTATAGATTCTTACAAGATGGCAATAACTTGTGAACCAACTGAAATTACATCGTATACAAATCTCGCGGATATTTACCGACTATTAAAACGGTATGATGATGCTGTTTCGGTCTATATTCAAGCCACAAAAATCCAGTCTGATAATCCTGAGTTATTTTCTGAGTTGGGGGCACTTTATACTCTTCAAGGTAAACGTAGAGAAGCAATATCAGCGTTTAAGTCTGCAATGCTAATTAAATTTAAGAACACCAGACCAGATACGCCTGATGAATCAAGAAACTATGAAGAGGAATAGTATCATCGATTACATTATGATGATGTTGCTTGGAGATAGCCATGTTTGTTTCTGATGAAGACTTAATGATAGAATGTGGAAAAGGTGATATGAGTGCATTTGAGCTTTTGGTAAGAAGATACCAAGACTCTATCGTAAGCTATATCCACATAACAATTAATGACTACCATCGAGCAGAGGATTTGGCTCAAGAGACGTTTTTACGGGTATTGAAAAACGCACACAGATACAAACCGACTGCTGCATTTAAAAATTGGCTCTATACTATAGCAACAAACTTGTCTCGAAACGAAATTCGGAATAGAGTGCGACGTAATACTTACTTTATTGAGGATATGGTCAAGTCAGAAGAGGATATTTATCACTCTCCTATTATGACCGATGTACGGAATCAACCTGACTTATTACTCGAAAAGAAAGAACAACAACAGATAATTAAAAAGGCACTAAGTCAGTTACCTGATAACCAAAGAATCGCGCTAACACTTGTCACATATCAAGAACTATCATACGATGAAGTCGCAGAAATTCTTGAATGTACAGTTGGGGCAGTTAAGTCGCTAATTCATCGGGCAAGACAAAACATGAAGAATCAATTAATAAAGGTAGGGATTGGAGGAAATGTAAATGTTAAAATCTGATAGAAATGAATGTAAATCCATTCAAGCAAGTCTTTCTGCCTACATAGATAAAGAATTAGCATACTGGAAAAAAATCAGAATACAGAGACATTTGAAGCATTGTTCTGGTTGTAAGTCTCAGGTTAAGTCAATAGAACACATAGACAATACACTAAGACTTATTGAACCTATTAAAGCTTCTGAAAACTTTATTAATGTTGTCATGTCTAAGACTAATACAGTTAATTACCATCATAAAGAAAAACAGGTGTCAAAACGTATTGTTAGAATTACATCTGGTATACATAATTGGGTTAGAAGTCATCTAAGTGTTTCAAATCCTGTATTTATGTTCAGTTTTATATTCGGCTTATTTATGATGATTGGGGCGACACTCTATTCCCCACAGATTGAAAAATTAAATCTATTGTCCATTTTTAATGTCCAATCTATCGAAAACTCACAAGAAAAACTTATATCTTTTGAGGTAATCACAGAAAAAGAACCAAAACGTACACTAAGAACACGTTAATTCGGTGAAACTATGATTAATATTTCCAAACATCTTAGAAGATCAATCACCCAAAAAGCATTGGTTTTTTCAGTTGTACTCCATTTAACACTCGCAATTTTGGTGTTCTATTTTGCAGTAATCAATCAACCAATACCACTATTCCAAGATAAGATTGATGCGGAAATTACGACTATACCGAAACCTCCACCTACAAAGTTACCTAAAAAACACCCAATTCAACAACGGAAACATGCAGAATATAAACCTACAAGTAATACAAATGTTAAAATTGCAGCAATTGTGCCTGAAATGAGTTTCCAACCTATGGCAATTGAGAATGCCCCAATAGAAACAGTCAAACCAAGACTTGAAAAGACCAATACGACACCCGATGAAACAATTGATGTCAGTACAGCCGTTAAAGAACTTCGTGAAGTAGAAAATGGTTTATCAAAAACGGAAGCTGCACAACCTACCTTTGGTGAGACTTTTGGTACAAAGAGATCTGGTGAAATTGGAACTCCTCGAAAATCTCTTCGATCCACACTTGAGGTTCCTGGTACAATGGTTGGTGAAGATGATACTGTGGTATCAGATTTTGGAGATGATACCGGTAATAAACCTGCTTTACCTTATATTCCTTTTAGTTCAGTAATGAAGAATCTGGCTACCGATATCGCTGAAACAAGCGATGGTGGACCGATTGATGTTGTTTTTGTCGTAGATGCAAGTGGGAGTATGGGGGATAATATTATTGCAGTTGCAGAACATTTAACTGATATGATCGATGTTTATAAATCATCAAACATCGACTACCAACTCGGTTTAACTGAATTCTCTGCCCCACAAAAGAACAACAGAATTAAGATATTACAATTGACAAACAATCTGAACCAATATAAACAAGATTTATACGCGATTGTTCCTCGTGGCGATGAAAACGCACTGGATGCAGTTGAACAAACAATTAGTGAGCTTCGGTTTCGTCCTACTTCTAAGAAGCATCTTATCATCGTAACGGATGAACCTTTCACCAGTTTAAAGGGTACAAAAACTGAAGATACAATCGCCCTTTGTAGAGAATTTGGTATTTATGTAAATGTGTTAGGTAATCAAAATAATGATCATAAACGTATCGCTTCAGAAACAAATGGTAAATGGCATGCAATTCCTGTCAATCAAAATCAGAATAATAGACAACAACGAATATATAGACCTCAAACACCAAGAGCGATTGCACAATCTTTAGGAAGGGCAAATTGGAATGGTGTACAGAAAATTGGGAAGGCTTTGATAAATAAAGCAGGGAATACTCCTATAGACATTGTTCTGTTTATTGATGGAAGTGAAAGCATGGAGAACAAGATCTCAGAGCTATCAAAGCATTTGGGTAATTGGATCCGAGATTGGGATAACTCCCTAATTGATTATCAAATTGGTGTAGTCCGGTTTCGTGCTCGTGGAGCTGTAAACATCGTAAATGTATACAATCCATCACAATCATTTGAACAAATTAAGAAGATAATTGAATTGCCGTGTCAACAAGATGAGAATCTATTAGAGGCTATCTCTGAAGGCATGCAACGAATAAAACTTCGTGATGAGGCAAATGTTCAAATCATACTAATTACTGATGAACCAATTAGAAAAAACACATCGGCTGCTGGTATCATCCAATACCTTGAGGAGACGCATGTTACTGTAAACGTACTTGGAGTATATGATGATTTTCAGCAAGAAGTGGCAAGAAAAACTGGTGGTATTTGGGTACCCATGCCTAATGGACATTCAACGAACAACAATTTCTGGTAAATTCATCTCTACATAGAAGTGAATTCCAGTTGTTTTAATTTGGTATTTATATAACATTCGTAAGAAAGAGAAAAAGCGTGAAAATTGCAGTACTTGTTTCTGGTAGCGGTACAAATCTACAAACCATAATCGACAAACTACATAATGATACAACATCAGGTATTGAAATAGCTGTTGTGATAAGCGATCGAAAAAAAGTCTATGCCTTAAATCGGGCAAAACAAAATGGAATACCGACTAAGGTTGTACGAGCACAAGACTATGAAGATAGAGTTGCATTTGATCAAGCAATCTCACTCCTTATTGACGAATTCGCAGTTGAATTAATCGTTCTTGCCGGTTTTATGAAACTATTCCAATCTCCATTTGTTAAAAAATATAGAAATCGGATTATTAATATTCATCCAAGTATATTACCTGCATTTCCTGGTGCTACTCCTGTCGCAGATTCGTTAGCATACGGTGTTAAGGTTACAGGTGTAACAGTACATTTCGTAGACGAAAATGTCGATACAGGACCAATCATTGCACAAAGAGTTGTTCCAGTTAATGATACAGACACTGAAGAAGACTTACACGATCGAATTCAAATAGAAGAGCACAATCTATACCCTAAAGTAATTAAGCTTTTTGCCCAAGGTAAGATTCAAGTTTCAGGTCGTATGGTAAGTTTGTCTGATTCAATCTCTGATCTCTAAACTACAATATCACCAATATACTTTCTAATTCTTAAATTTAAATTCAATTTTCCTAATACTGGAACTATTATGATATCAATCTCAACAATGTGGAACGCATTTCAGCAATCGGATGGTGCAAAATTGTTCGATGAGTTGAAAGATCTCGGCTTTCAAAGCATTGCCTTGAGTCGACATCTAACTCAAGATCATATTGAACAGATTAAACCAAAGTTTCAGGAGATTGGACAAGCATTACCGTCAACGATTCATAATTTCTGTCCAATTTTCCCAGGAACGTTTCAGAATGGATCTGTTAAGGATGAGGTGTCCTTATCAAGTTTAAACAATGATGAACGAAAAGAAGCTATTCGTAGAACTCTTCTGACGATGCAACTTGCAACTGAGTTAGAAGTTCCTATTGTTGTCCTTCGGCTTGGAGAAGTAGACACTTATGATAGATCGTACCTCATGACCGACTTATATGAATACGGTGAAAGGGAATTTGAAGCATTTAGTAAGAAAGTAACAGAAGCGACAGAATGGAGAAAAAGAAAAGAGACAAAACATAGAGATGCTGTACTTCGTAGCCTTGATGAATTAAATGAAAATGCATTAAAAATGGAACTATACATCGCAATTGAGAATCCTCCAAACTACTACCAGATTCCAAATTTTGATGAAGTAGGTCTATTTTTTGAAGAATTCTATGGAAGTCCAATGCGTTATTGGCATAATCATGGACACGCTGCGTATCAAGAGAAATTAGGACTTACTTGGTCAGAGGATTGGGTTACGACATATAAAGAGCATTTAATTGGTATATCTTTACATGATTTACAAGATCTGGAGATGTATCATCCTCCCGGTACAGGAGACTTAGAATGGGATGATGTTTTTTCAGATTTACCTTCCCAGAGTATTATGTTATTAGAAGTAAAAAATGGTGATGAAGAATCTGTGATACAAGCACGAGAATTATGTGAATTACTAAGTGAAAATAAAGATAATGAAAATGATATTCTATAGGGAATTTACTTCGTTTAACGTTATTAATAATATATGAATTAAGTTAATTAGTATTCTAAGAACTATGAATTAGCATTATACTTTTATAATATAAGATTAATTCTCTATTTATACTCATCTTTATATAAAGAATTATTTCTATCACAAATTAATATTCCAATTCCAGTGTCTCCCCAGGCAACAAGTCTTCCCATTGTTGAACTAACTCATTCAGTTTTTTTCGCATATTATCTATCTGTTCGAAGGTTATGTGGGGTGGCAATTCAGCTGACTCTATGTTAATTAATTTCTCAGGAAAACTATCCCAATGTTCCATCTGTAGGAGTGCTACAATTGGTTCAACTGAGATTGCTTCGTCAGGAATTTCGAAAGAACGATTGGATTTTGGTAGACTAAATTCAGGGATATTATAACCTTTCGAAACTAAACCCAAAAAAGCATCTTTAAACCCAAGAGTTTTTTCTACTACATAATGTGACAAATCGTGTAGAACAAAAGCAGGATAAATATGTGTCCATGTCACACTGCCATCATCACGAATACATGTAAGTGTATCAGGTTTATGTTTGTAACGGTTTTTCCCTTTTTTAATTCGTATTGTCATTATCAATTATTCTGTTCGTCAATTTGATGTAATGCCTCACTGATATACCGGCGAATCCATTCGCTCTCAGTAGATTCAGCTAATTCATTGAGTGCTGAAATGGCTTGTGGGTTACCAATTCTACCTAAAGCAACGACAGCAGCAGAACAGACCGATCTATCCATATCCCTAACACTACTGATTAGAGCATCAATTACATTTTGTGATGAATACAAATCTCTTTTATCCTGAAGTCCTAACTCACCTAAAGCTACAACAGTTGTACACCTCATATCAACTTCCTCATCCTGTAAGAATGGTATGATGACATCAACTGCACGCGAATCACCTATTTTTCCAAGTGATGAAATGGCAAATTTACGAACAGATGGATTTTCATCTGTTAATACCGCAATTAGGGGTTCAACTGCCGAAGCATAACCAACTGGTCCTAATCCTTCTGCTGCATATGCGCGTATTTCAGCTGAATCGGACCGTAATTTACGAAGTAGAATTAGACATGGAAAGAATCGCCAATTGCGAATTGGTCCGTCACTATGTGTTAGTAAGTATATAAACTTACGGACCTTTTTTAGGAAGGATTGATCTGAAACCGATTGAGAATTTTCTGGTTTCATACGGCATCCTGCTGTATTGAAAATATATAGAATTATAGCACTTCACAATTTACAATGCAATTGCAATTAAAGATTATAACAGGATTGAAACAGAATTTTGAATAGTAATCAGTCTTCTGGTGTCGAGTAGGGTATATGATTATTAAATCAATTCAATTTGATTCACAATTATATTAGAAATACAAAACAATGGGTATTGTGTCGTATGACATTATAGGTTAATTCCTAATTCATTTGCAATAGTATATACATCTTTATCTCCACGTCCTGAGAGACATACTACAATGGTCTTTTCTTTACCAAGTTTGGGTGCCAGTTCGCGTAGGTATGCAATAGCATGAGCAGATTCTAAAGCAGGAATAATTCCTTCAGTTTCTGAAAGTAATTTAAAACCTTCAACTGCCTGTTTATCAGTAATAGGCACGTATTCTGCTCTTCCGGTTTCACGATAATAACTATGTTCTGGTCCAACGCCAGGATAATCCAAACCAGCAGAAATTGAATGTGCAGGAGTTATCTGTCCGTCAGCTTCCTGAAGAAGATAACACTTTGCTCCATGAAATACACCAACAGTTCCAACTGAAAGAGGTGCAGCATGCCTTCCACTGGCTATACTTTCACCTGCAGCTTCAACACCTATCAGTTCAACAGTTTCATCGTTATAAAAAGGATAGAACATACCAAGAGAATTACTACCACCGCCGACACATGCCACAACACAATCAGGTAGATCTCCTGTCTGTTGTAATATCTGTGTTCTTGCTTCATCCCCTATGACAGATTGAAAATCTCTCACGATCATTGGGTAAGGATGCGCTCCAACTACAGATCCAAGTAACATGTAGGTCGTACGAACATTAGTAACCCAATCTCGGAAACATGCATTGATAGCGTCTTTCAAAGTCCTTGAACCAGAATCTACGGGGACAACCTTTGTCCCCATTAGTTGCATACGAAATACATTGAGTGATTGACGTTCAATATCTTCTTCACCCATATACACTTCACATTCCATATCAAACTTCGCAGCAACGGTTGCTGTGGCTACACCATGTTGACCTGCCCCTGTCTCAGCTATAATACGCTTTTTACCCATCCATCGTGCTAATAAGATTTGTCCAATTGCACTATTAATCTTATGTGCACCTGTATGGTTTAAATCTTCCCGTTTTAGATAAATCTTTGCTCCATTAAGATGTTCTGTTAGACGTTCAGCAAAATATAATGGATTCGGTCGTCCAACGTATTCTCTTAGATAATATTGTAATTCCTTTTGAAATTCATTATTATCTTTGAGTGAAGTATATGCCTCTTCCAACTCTAATAGAGCAGGCATCAATGTCTCTGGAACATATCTACCACCAAATTGTCCAAAATGACCTGTTGTATCAGGAAGTTGCGTCATTAATTTCTCCATTATCAGAAATTAGGATTATATATAACCAAATTAACCTACATTTAAAAATTACTTAGTTATATCATAAGTTCTACTATAGTATTCGAAGTTTAAACAGCCATCGTTGATAAGATTGATTTTCTATAACAATGGATTCATTTTAATTCTTCAAGATACACTGGATGTTTGCTAAATGGGAATTATTCGTTTCTGTTATATTCAGTATTGCTTTCAGAGTTTGTCAATAATTAGTTTAAGTAATATTTGCCCTAAGGTTATTTTGTTCTAACACTGCTGGGTTAATCACTGTCTCTGGGAGTTGTCCAGATAACACTTTAACAACACTATTTGCAGCATTTACCTGTAATTCATGAATCGATTCCTCAGAAACAAAGGCAGAATGGGGTGTTATCACAACATTATTCATATAGAGGAGTGGTTCATCAACATAAGGTGGTTCTGCTTCCAAGACATCTATACCAGCACCGGCAATTTCTTCAGAGTTTAACGCCTTCTCAAGTGCCCCAGAATCTACAATAGCACCTCGTGCAGTATTTATCAAATATGCTGTTTTTTTCATCTGTCTAAATTCCTGAAATCTAAACATATGATGGGTTTCATGAGTTAATGGTGCATGGATCGTGATAATATCAGATTCACTAAGAAGTGTTTCAAATGATACCTTTAAGGAATCATGACCTTCAATTTCTTCTTGTGAAGTACGGGGAGAGTAAACTATTACTTCAAGTCCAAAAGATTTAGCCTTCTGAATAACAGATTTTGCAATATTACCAAATCCAATGACACCTAAAGTCTTCCCTCTTAACCTATACATTTTTTGACCGATAGTACAATCCCATTTACCGGATCTAACAGATCTATTATGTCGAGAAGTCTGTCTAACACAACTAAGCAGCAGTGCGAAAGTATGTTCGGATACCTCATCAACACAGTATTTTGGGACATTGGTTACAATTATACCATGTTCAGTGGCACTCTCAACGTTTATATTATCAACCCCTATTCCATATCTGGAAATAATCTGACATTTCTCTGCAGCGTTAAGAATCCTTTCCTGTACCGGTTTCCAACAGGTAAGAATTGCATCAACACTCGGTGCCAACTTTAGTAATTCTGTTTCTGTTCCAGAATCAGCAACAATTACTTCCCCTCCAATTTGAGATATGATTTCACGCTCTGGTTCAATTGATGACCATGCATAGTCAGTAATCAGTATTTTCCAATCTTTTGACATTTTTTTGTTTCTCTTATAGTTCAGTAGCAGTTTTTTATGATGATTATTTAATACATTTTCGAATAGATATATCAAAACTACATTCGGAGTAGAATTAAATACATATCTACTCAATATTTATGTTTTCATTCAATAATATCCTCCATTATTTAATTTACTTTAACGTGAGTTATAAGTAATCAGGTTTAAATGATTTTGTTGTACAAAATTTAAGTGTTTTCAAGATATTCAGATCTCTTATTTATTAATGGGAAAACTTTACATCTACAATCAAACTCAGGTTGATCGAAATAAAACTAAATTAAATAAACACCTTCCCAGGATTCATAAGATTATATGGATCTAATGCTTGTTTTATTATACGCATAAGGCCAACTCCAGCTTCATGCTCTTTAACTAATGCATCACGTTTTCCTAATCCTATTCCATGTTCACCTGTACAAGTTCCATCCATCAATAATGCAATTTCAACAATTTCTGAACTAATTGTTCTTGCCTCTAACAATTCATCTGAATTCGCTGGTTCAAGTGGAAAAACCACATGAAAATTACCATCTCCAACATGACCTAATATAGTATATAATAGGCTTGATTTACTCAAGACATGTTTTGTTTGTAATATACAGTCTGCCAGATTTGAGATTGGTACACATACATCAGTTACATACCCTACTGATCCAGGCCGTAAATTAAGTGATGCATAATAACAATCATATCGAGCTTGCCAGAGTATGTTTCGATCCTTATCATTATCTGTCCAACGAAAATTGTCGCCACCATGTAACGTAGTAATGTTACCAACTGATTTTGAATTTTCAACGACAGAGTTAACAGATCCATGAAATTCAAAAAACAGTGTAGGTGCTACATCATAATCTAATCCTGAATAATTATTTACTGCGTCCATCTGATTTTCATCTAATAACTCAATTCGTGCGAGATTGATACCTGCATTTTTAATATGAATGACAGAATTTACTGCATTCTCAATGGAAGGGAAGGTACATACTGCAGCAGCAATAGATTCAGGGTGCCTAACTAATTTAACAGTAATCTCAGTAATAATTCCTAATGTGCCCTCAGAACCAATAAAAAGCCGTGTTAGATCATAACCAGCAGAGGATTTAAGGGCTCTGCCTCCAGTTTTAACTATTGATCCATCTGGGGTTATTACAGTCAAACCAAGTACATTGTCAACCATAGTACCATAAGAAACTGCAGATGTTCCTGAAGCACGTGTCGCAGCCATGCCACCAATAGATGCATCTGCACCAGGATCAACTGGAAAATAAATTTGAGTACCAACATCAGCCAGGTGTTTATTTAACTGTAATCGAGTGACACCCGCCTGTACAGTCGCATCCCCATCATCCTGTCCTATATGGAGAATGTTATTCATCTCCATTAAAGATATACAAAGGCTGTTTTCATTTGAAGTAACAGCTCCTTCTACACCTGTTCCTGTACCATAGGGAATAATTGGTATGTTATGTTCTGAACATAATCTGACAAGTTGGGATACCTCTGTGTTTGTCTTTGGAAACACAACTGCAAATGGTAGGGTACCTTTGTGATATGATGCATCCTTAGAATGTGATTCACGTATGGAATCGGAGGTATTAAATCGCTCTCCAAATAGAGATCTAAACTTGTTATATATATATTCAGTATCAATTGTTGCCATACTAAAGATATTTTAACATAATAATAGTATTGAAACAAGAATAATAATAAGATTGTTAGTTATATACACCGAGATGTAAAAGTTCATTCATATTCCAATTCTCAATCAATGAAAGTTTGAATGGACTGTGTATTATCAAAGTGATTTTATTTTTTCCTCCTAACCATTCTCTATATCCTTTGAAGCCTCAAGTAAACAGGAATGTAATATATAATATATTGATAAACCTATTATTCAATGTGCTTCACATATAGAGGCAATGTTGATTGGAGTTTTGAGAAATTTACAGGATAACTTAGTAATTATTCTGGATGATAATATATTGAAAATATGTATAACCTAACAAAAGCCTAAATAATGATAATATCACAATAATTATAAATCTATGTTTCAAAATATGTATTTTACATATTATACGATAACGTTTTTTATTTACCAACAGAGATTTCTATATCAAACCTGTAATAGAAAATATCTCACATAATTTTGAATTATAGGATGTGTCTGATAAATCTAAACTAACTGATATTGATCAAAATACTTCAACATTCAATGTTTATCAGTGTTTAGCTTATACTTGTTCATGAAAATGCTGGGTAAGATCAGATAGGATATATCTTTGTTCTGATAATTCAAGCTGTATTTGATGTAATGTTTTTCCTACAGATTGACTGACATGTTGCAACAGGAGATAACTTAATACTTTGACTCCTAAGGTCGCATATGCTCCTAAACGGGTTGTAAGCTCATTTTTGATAACTTTAGAAGTGTCTTTAGGTGTCTCCAAAATTGTTCAATACTGTGGTGCTGAGACCAAATCCTGAGTATCTCACAAGATCGTAAGGACTTACCAAATACCAACATTGTTTGGATCTTACTCACGTCTAAAAAGAACAGTATCACCAGTTTGCCGAATGTTGGACTTGTAGCTTGGTTACGATAGTGAGGCTTATTACATCCCCATTGTGGTGGGTTTAGATCTATCTGTTTTTTATGTTGAGAGAGCTTTATGTTCTCGTTATTTATATCCATCACATAGTTGCTTTTTCCGTGAAAGAGGATACGATCAAATCCGATCTCAGACAGGTTTTGGACAAGTCTTTGACTACCATACCACGAATCAAAAGTTATCGGATATTGTCTTAGATCAATGCCTTGAGCATCAAAGAAATCCAAAACTTCATTGAGCATGGCATTAAAAAGACTCGGTTTATCTGTGTTGCCTCTGCCTTGTTTACCAACAATGCGGATATTGAGAGGGATTATCATATTTCCAATCTTGATTGTTATACCTAACACATTTTGACCTCGGATAGTGCTATTATGTTTTTTTGACCACCAGTTGTAGCAGTAGGACAGCAGTTTACCATATCTGGATACATTGGTATCGTCTACACTGATTGTGATACAACGACGAGATTTTGTAGAAGCACTTTTGGATTCTGTCTCCTGTATCTCTTGGATGGCGATAGAACACCCAATACGAACTAATAGAGATTTCCATTGATAAACACTGAAGCCTTTCAGATGGCGATACAGGTTCGCTTTGGGAATAGACAATGCTTCTGCGATTTGAATCGGGTTGTAAAGTCCAAAAAGATGACCGAATGAAAGTAAAAGCAATGTTTCTGTCTGTTGGTTTGTTATTCTCCGAAAGTGTGTAAAGAGAATCATTTGAAAATACATAGCAGATTTGGTAAGATGTTGACGCATGGGATAGACTCCTAAGTTGTATTTGTTGAGATTAACTATTTAGGATGATATCCTATGCGATAAATGTCAAGAATAATCTAAAAAACGCATTTTCATGACTCTATAAAGGCTTAGTCCTTATTGTATGTAGCTTAAACACAATTCTAAGAAATATCAGTTTAATTTATTTTCATTTTTCTTTGCTTTTTTAACTTGGTATAATAGTCACATTAAGGCAAATTACCAATTTATAATATTATCGTAATAATGTCTTAATAATGAATTGTTTTGTGGGACAATTGCGATAATACTTGGTTTAGATGATCAAGTTATCTTGACTTCTACAACAGATACCTATGACCGTGGCATGGTATAGGTAGATTCTTTAAACCGTTATAATGTTTAATGTCTGAAGTATCGAATAACAATTACAGGTGGTATAAGATGAGATGTAACATCATTTCAAAGAAATGGATAATCGGAGGTATAAGCCTACTGCTGATTATCTCATCTGCATGTTATATATGGTATCAACATGATATAGCAGCGGAGAGAAAAGCGGCTGCCGATACTTCCAAACTCACTCGTCTTTATAAAATAGAGCGAAAAGTAGATACTGATATAGACGAAGAAAATCAGATGTCTGACCCAGAGGAAATTGCTCGAAAACAAGCAGAAGGGCAGAACACCGTCGAATTCTATCCTGATGAACCACCACAACCGAAATCTAAGACAGGTAAATACCTACAGACAGAAAAAGAAAATACTGTTAAACAGGACGATACAACAAAAACAGTAGATACCGTATCACCTTATGGGTTCGGTCCCTACCCAGAAATACCGATCGACTTTCCTTTTCCTGTTGAGTGGCATTTTAAGGGAAGTAACGCAAACCATGAACTCATGGCACGCATCGCTATTAAGCTTTGGAATCAAGGTATTGATACCTGGGGTATAACAATGGTGGATGGTTTAGCATACCCGAATTACATAGACACCGTCTATGTCCGTTGGGGTGAAACTACTGATGAAAATGGTAATCCGAACAAGTATATGAGACGTCTTGGTGGTTATCCACCAGCCTGTCAGCGTATTGTATCCAATAATATTGAAAGACACGGTGAAAGACGTGCGATGACTTCTGAGGATATCCCAACGGATATTACAGTAAACTTTATGATGAAGCTGGAATTGATCCTTACACTTTTTTAGATTTACCCAGATTGGAGTGAGATACTATTTATTTAATTTGTAGTTTCTTTAAATCAGTGTTATATCTCTATGGTCTGTATGATATCGGCCTAAAAATCGGTGCTGACACCAACCATAAATGTTGTCTTATGGATAGGTTCAAACTCGGAAACCCCATCATCATTTTCAACACGTCTGAACCGATATTCATTGACAACAATCGTTTCAACTGGTGGGAAAATGGCATAGCGAATCTCAAGATTAAGGGCAGATTTCTCGTCTAAATCAAAGAGATCTTGTAAAAAATTGTTGTCGTTATCGTATCCGATATTCCTTTTAGTGTAATATGCACGAAGGCCGAGACGAGGAATCAATCCAGATTCTGAAATACCTAAGTATATCTTTGAGGTATTATTATTATAATTCTCAAATGCAGTTAAAAAATGTAGTTGTTTTAGTGGGTGCCAAATGAGTTGGGTGAAAAAACCTCGTCTTGCTTCAATATCCGTTCCCAACCCCCAGAATACAGGCATTCCAGATTCATAAGTATAATCAAATACACTCGGTATATATCCATCATTAAAAATACGATACTCAAACTTAAAGAGTGCTTTCGTATGGGCAAACCCGATACCTACTGCATTACCCCATGCTAAATCTGAAGTAGACACCCGTTCTTCCATAGGTGAGTCTTCAGAGACAACTTCCGACGACTCGGTTTCAGCAAGTTCAATGTTTAGATTATTGGGATTTGGTGGAGGGTTTAATACAGCAATATCATTATATAGATCTAATCTAAATGTACTTGTTTCATATATTGGGAATCCAACATCAACCCCGACTGTGTTAAGGGGTTCTCCATTTTCTACAGTAGAATCTGGGTCAATATCAGTTATGTATGTACTCCCCACTTCAAACCGAGTTAGCAGATTGTTGTTTTCATCCCGTTGTAATGGTCGAAAAAAGCCTCTCGCCCCAAAGATTGTCGGACTTCCAAGATCATTGACCATTGACTCAATCCCAAATTTGCTATCATGTTGTCTTATGTTTAGGTGTAATCCACGACGATCATGGTTTGAATAACCCGACATAATTGATCCATGACCTATGGTCAAATAATCGAATTCTCCTAAACGAAAATAGAATGGATCGTATGGGGCAGCGTAACTGATATACCGTATCAATCGTAACCATGTGCTCGGACTATCCCACTTCTCCCCATCTTCAGCAAGGAATTGGTCATCACCACTCTGAGCATACGGGTTATATAGAAGCACAAAGTCAAACCCTATTCCTATTTTTCCTAATGGCAGATCAGGTTGTAATTGGAGTCGCACATAAGCATCACCATTAATAAAAGTTAATCCACCACCATAGTATCCACTTGTTAGGAAATTCTGTTCAGCATAAGGCGTTAATCGGTCCTGGGCAGAAATTGACTGGTTCATAACTATAGTATAGATTATGGAAATGGCAACTATTGTAGAGTAAAATGAAGATTTATTATAAAAAATTAAGATGTGATAATCCTCCCATCTTTCATGTGTATAACTCTATCCGCATTTTCTTTTAATCCTTCATGGTGTGTTACAATTGCTATGGTGGTATTTTGTTCCTGTCGTATTTCCTGTATTAAGTTCATCATGTTATCGCTTTGTCGACTATCTAAATTAGCTGTTGGCTCATCAGCGAATATTATTTTCGGTCTGTTAGCAAGGGCTCGCGCAAAAGAGACACGTTGCTTTTCTCCACCGGACAATTGGGCAGGTCGATGATCTAACCGTTCACTCAATCCAACCCTTGTAAGTAATTCTTTTGCTCGCTTTTCGGATTCGGAAGTGTTAGTTTTTGTTATATCCATAGCAACCATGACATTTTCAAGGGCTGTTAGGTAAGGTAATAGGTGAAATAATTGAAAAACAAACCCAATTTTTTCGCGACGGATTACACTCAAATCTTGATTTTCTGGGTCAATCACCTGTTCATCAATCTTTAATTCTCCTGAATCTGGTGTCAATATACATCCAAGAAGACTAATCAGTGTCGTCTTACCACACCCACTGTCTCCCATAATCATTACTAATTCACCCTCTTCTATTTGGATGTCTACAGAATTAATAGCAGCTACAGCGGCATCTCCTATACCAAATTGTTTATTTAATCCGATTCCTTCTATGATCGTAGCCATAATTAATTCCTTATAGTATGCATCATGCATCCGAATGTGCGAATGTCTCACCTTGAGGGGTATACCCCATATCAATTTCGCCACGAAATGCAATCATTGGATCAACAGCAATTGCCTTACGAGCAGCAAGATAGCCGCTTCCACAGCAAACAATTATACTTATAGCAGCAACAATGATCGACTCAGTGAAGTTTATTGCAACAAATATCGGAGCAGCGGCAGCAAATATATAGGATAGACAGAATCCTATTGATACTCCGATAACTGATATAATAGCTACCTGTTTGAGCAGTAGGGACATTACGTATTGGTTGGAACCGCCTATAGCTTTTAAGACACCGATTTCTTGTGTCTTCTCAAGCATTGTAACATAGGTAATCATACCTATCAATAGACCGGAAGCTAACCACAACATAACTCGTAGGAATTGTACCGCTTTCATCGGTTCGTCAACATAGTATCCGATAATATCATCAAGAGTCTGTTTTACAGTCCGTGCTTCAATAGCATCTGAGGCATCTAAATTTGCTGCAATTGTAATAGCTTGATCGGTCTTTCCAGGAATTGTACTTGGTTTTGATTTCGCAATCATCATATTCACACGAGGATAGTTCCCAAGAAGAACTTTTTGTGCGACCCGAACATCCATAAAAAGTAGGGGTGTATCTAATACAAACATGAGACTCTTTGTTTTCCCAACGACTTTCAAAGTGTCTGTACCGATAGTAATTTGCTCCCCAATCTGAACCCCCATCTTTTCATCAACAATTACTTCATCAGGCACAGGATCCTCTGGTCGATAGTCCTTGAATTTACTTGATTTGAACATCTTTCCTTCTACTACCCCAGTCGGACCTCCAAGTTTGTCTGCCATATATCCAACAACAATTGCTTTTGTAGACTTCCCCCGTATCAAAGGACGTGCTTGTGCAAAAATCAAAGGAGATACGGACCCTGTTTCTAAATCTGGTGCAGTATTCAATGGTGCCATGTTTTCTTCAATGAGTAGTGAAAATCCGATAAATGCCCCGCCAGATCCTTCAGCAGAAATCCAGATGTCTGCACCTGTTGATTTGACATACTGTTGTGCTTGAATACGCATACCGTGCATGATACCCCCTAACAGAAGGATGAGTGAAACCAACACAGTGATACCTACAGACGTAAGTATCACACGTGTCCGTCGGTATCGCATATCTTTTAGGAATAGTGTATTCATTATTCTTCCTTCTTTATAATGAGGAAAGTCTCTCTGGCATTATCTGTCTTTTTCGTCTATGGAGTTGGACATGCTCATTGTATGTCCCAAGATCTTCTGCTGTACCTGATTCTCGGTTTAAGAAAAGAGGAAATTCGGATGCAGGTGGTTTGGCATTATGGTAAGCGTGGTTATAACTTCGCATAATGATGCGTTGTTCACGGTTGAGTGTATCTAACCATTCTGGTGATGAATGAAACCGATCAGCAGGTGTAACCCACGATGGACAGTAGGCAACAAAGATATTATACCTAACGACCTCACTTTCGTTTGTCTCTACCCGATGCCATATACTTGAATGCATAACAGTCATTGTACCTTTTTTTACACATACAATCTTTTCTCCAGGTACGCTTTCATGTGTGTCGTACCCATCCATATACTGGTGTTGGTGACTACCCGGTAAAACTACAAGATTCCCCATTTTTTCATTTGGTAAATCTGTCAGCCAATATCCAATTTTGATTTGTAAAGGTAATTGTGGTGAGAATACACCGTATGGAAGTGCTCGTGCTCCATCTGGATGCCATTGATTATACTGTTTTCCACCGGGTGGTCGAAGAAAGAACTGACTTTGATGTAATTTGAGGAGTTCACCAAACAAGTCGTAAGCATACCCTACATGACGATCATGATCAATTAGATTTGAAAAAACTGGATCACGTTCCACGATATTTTCAAGATGGATATATCCTCCAGGTTTATATTTTGGATTGTTCCCTGCAGTTCTATCAATTGCATCCTTATACATCTGGATATCATTTTCAGAAATTGCGTTTTCAATAAAGATGATACCTTCTTTATTGAATGTTTCCCACTGTTCCAGAGTGAATCCAGGTGGTGCTATACGATATTCCTCTTGTTTATCCATAATATTTCTCCAGAAATATAATTTCAATTACTAATTCTTATGATCTCAATTCCAATGTCAACACAAAATAGTGTAATTTTATAAAATACCTATAACCGTCAAAAAGTTTAGAGATCTATCACAGTGCCAGATAGACAATATCCTAATCGTACGATAATTCATTAAACTGAATCTATACAATTACATAATATCTTTGCTATGTTCAATGAATAAACCCATTAAGAACTGTAACAAGATACTGGTAAATTACTCAATCAACGGTTATAGGTTAAACTGATGATATAGACAACTTTAATAGTCGACTGTGGTAATAAACGAATTTTGTAGCAACCATTTCAATACGACTATTTCGCAAGGATATTATAGATTGTAACACTTAGGCATTCGTCAAAATCAATATTTAATAGCAATATCTATGCCACTCTACCTGCTATTGTAATAATCTTACTCTATAGAATTATTCTAACAGTAATCGCCCTAATTGGGGCAGAATATAAGTACATTTGCACATCATAGGGCATAAGCAAAATCAATTATAGCAACGACAATATCCTATCTTCATAAATCTAAATGTCGACAATTTTCAATCATTAGGTGATCTTATTCCATAACTGGGAGTATAATTCCACCTCATAAGGCTCAGCATCAATCAAATCTTTATGTTTATCATGAAGTTTTGATAGTTCTATATGTGTTCTTTCTTGAATATCGTTCAGATGTGGAAAATTATATACCAATTCTCCTTCCTTTACAATTGGTATTAAGAGAGTTTCCCCATCAGGAACTTCCTCATTCCATAATGCTAAAGAGTCTTTTAAATAGAAACCCTTCTTATCAATATGTCTATATATTTGCTTTCTACCCGGTAGAGTTGCTTTCTCAGGTTCATCCAATGCTAACTTTCCTACTGGATGTCCTTCCCTTTCAACTAATTTAAATACCCCACCAAGCGCAGCAACACCGTTACGGTCACCGTTGGAAATATCGCCTGTTGCCAACCGTGTTCCAACCCCAAAACCATCAATCGGAGCGTCATGATTGAGTAATTCTTGAATATGATACTCATCCAATTCATGACTTACTATAATTTTGACATAACTCAATCCGTCGCTGTCAAGAATACTCCGTACACTTCTACTAAGAGATAACAAATCCCCACTATCTAATCTTACAGCACGTAATTTGGCACCCTTGGTTTCCATCTCATGTGCTACTATACAAGCATATTTGGCACCATCAATTGTATTATACGTATCAATTAATAGGGTTGTATCATCAGGAAAAACATCTGCATAATCTCTAAATGCCTCAATCTCTGTTTTTCGTTCCAAAACAAACTTATGAGCCATTGTTCCAACAAAAGGTATATCAAAAAATCTGCTTGCTTGAACGAGTGATGTTCCATTGACCCCACCGATATAAGAAGCACGTGCAGCTAAAATTCCTGCATCCCTACCATGCGCACGTCTTGCGCCAAAATCGTAGACAGGTTTACCTTTGGCTGAATAAACTATTCGAGACGCTTTCGTGGCAATCAAGGTCTGGAAATTCATTACACAGAGCAGATATGTTTCAAATAATTGAATATCTCTTGAACAACCTGTAACGTTGATAATTGGTTCATTCGGAAATACAACCGTTCCCTCTGGCACTGCATGAATTGATCCATCAAATTTAAAATTTTCTAATGATTGGACGTAATCATTTTTCAAATTCCCATAATCAATTAACCATTGAAGAATCTCATCAGAAAATTGTAAGTTCAGAACATAATGAATTACTTGTTCAAGTCCTGCGGCAATGAGATATTCACCTTGTGGAATCTTACGAACATAGTAATTGGCAGTAACAGTCCCATTGTTTTTGTTGATATAATCCGCTTGCCCCATAGTTAGTTGATAGTAATCAACAAATAATGCAGTATCTGATTCAGTTAATAACGCTGATTTAGGCGAAAAACCGTGTACAGTGTTCATATAATAACGTGAGTCGTATTATTGGTAAGACTATTGAGTAAAGTTCTGGTCATGGATCTTGAATAATTACAATTTTCTGGTTAGCTTCAATGTCTTGTAGTAATTGTGTTTTACCGTTTTGCCAAATGATCTGAATAGTGTCAACCTTATTATTTTTTCCTAACCCAAAATGAGCAATGAAACTATTAGATGACAGATAACTCTCACCTGCATAGATTTCACGTATTTGATTAACAGAATCTGTTTTTAGTAGAATTTTAGCTCCAATAGCATTGCTGTTTTTGTTCTGTCCAACCAAATTTACCTGTAACCAATTATTATCATTATTGGATTCTATCGTGTTATTTCGCAATAACCTTGCTTTTGCATAGTTATTAACGATAAAGATGTCTATGTCTCCATCATTATCATAATCTCCAAATGCTGTACCACGACTCACACGTGTAGGAAGAATGTTAATACCTGAGGTCTTACTAACATCAGCAAATGTATTATCTCCTTCATTACGGAACAATTGGTTGGGTTGTGCAATTAGCACTTCTGGTTGGTCAAGATGTTGAAATGTACTCCCATTTGCAACAAAGATATCCAAATCTCCGTCATTATCATAATCGAACAGAGATGTACCCCATCCAATTTCCTTTAATGTCACCTCTGCCAGCATAGCAGTATAGGATTCATCAATAAATCTAATCCTCTGGTTTGACGATTTTAATGATGTCTCTTCGTCCTTAAGTAAGTTTCTATAGATAACATACTCTTGATCTATCCAGTGTGAAATAAATATATCTATATCTCCATCGGCATCATAATCCCCTGCTGCTAAGCCCATTGATCCCCGAAAATCCGCAGCCCAAGAATCAGAACTAACATCTGTAAACGTACCATCCCCTTCATTTTTATAGACATGATTTTCAGACGTATCGTTAGCAACATAGAGATCAACATCGTTATCCTCGTCAAAATCGCTGAAAATTGCCTGCATACTCCTACCACCCTCTGCTGCCACATCCGCGTTTGACGTTATATCTGAAAATGACCCGTCACCATTATTCCTATAAAGCACATTATCTTGAGGTTCAAAAACAGTAGGATTCAATGCATTGGGAACGAATTTGCCTGATTGTAAGGATTCTTCCTTCTTATCTGCAAATTTCACCAGATCGAAATCTACATAATTGCACACATACAAATCCAAATCATCATCATTGTCAATATCAGCGAAACATGCCCCCGTACTCCATAACGGACAATCCACACCAGCAAAATCGGTTACATTCGTGAAAGTATTATCACCATTATTCTTATATAGTACATTGTTTCCCAAATTAGTCACATACAAATCAACGAATCCATCCCCATTATAATCCGCAAATACACACCCCATCCCATATCCTGTATCTCCCACTCCTGCGAATTCTGTAATATCGGTAAACCGACCATTACCATCATTTCGGTATAATATGTTTTTTGATTTTTGAGACAGAGTAGAATCCGTCACATACTTCCCTGGAATGTTCACTATATATAAGTCAAGGTCCCCGTCATTGTCAATATCGGCGAAACCAGCACCAGACCCCATATCTTCAGGGAGCATACTTGTTCGCGTTCCGTTAGAATGACGGAAGTGTATACCCGCTTCCTCTGTTACATCGGCAAAATCTACCGCAAAAATTATCTTAGGAGTAGATAGGAATGTGATTATGAATAGGATAAATAATGAATTACTGGTCAGATTTCGAATTATATTTATCGGAGAATTTGATATGCGAATCAGAAGTATGGTAAAATAGTATGAATTATATAGGTTTGCCATAATCTGAATAATGATAGCAGATTTGGATGGACTTCCCGAGATGTTTGACCAATAGGTGTCATGATGTTTCAAGGAAGTTGGTAAAAATAGTTCTATTTAGAAAACGTTCATCATTTAATATATTTTGGTGCAGTGGAATCGTGGTTTTGATACCATCAATTTTAAACTCAGAAAGTGCACGTTTTAACCGAGCAATAGCTTCTTCTCGATCCCTACCATACGCAATGAGTTTTGCTACAAGGGAATCATAGTGAGGGGGTACGGTATATCCTGTATAGATACAATCATCAACTCTTATACCATTTCCACCTGGTGGATTATAGTGTGTGATTAATCCAGGGGAAGGCATAAATTGATTTGCCGGATCTTCTGCATTTATTCTACATTCTATCGCATGTCCAGTTAGGTCTATATCCGACTGTCCATATCCAAGTTCCTCTCCTGCAGCTATACGTATCTGTTCTTTAATTAGATCAATACCGGTAATGCTTTCAGTAATTGTATGTTCAACTTGGATACGCGTATTCATTTCAAGAAAAAAGTATTTTTCATCCTTATCAACAACGAATTCAATTGTTCCTGCATTTCTATAACCGATTGATTTTGCAGCTTTAACAGCAGCTTTGCATATATCATTTCGAACTTTAGTAGAGATTGAAGCGGAGGGTGCTTCTTCTAAAAGTTTTTGTTGTTTTCGCTGAATTGAACATTCGCGTTCCCCTAAATGGACAACATTACCGTGTGAATCCCCTAAAATTTGCACCTCAATATGTCGTGCATCCTCAATCCATTTTTCAACATAGACATCACCATTACCAAATGCTGCTTCACTTTCAGCTTTTGCAATATGGAATAAATTGAATAAACTTGGACGATTATGTGCTATTCTGATCCCACGTCCACCACCACCTGCAGATGCCTTTATACCTATTGGGTAACCAATTTTCTCAGCAAGATCAGCTGCTTCCTCCGCAGTTTCAACAGTTGCCCTTTTATCCTTTTTCCGTTTTCTACCTTGACTTCCTGGTACATTCTTTAACCCCGCTTTAACAACAGTCTCTAAAGCACGTACTTTGTCTCCCATTGTCAGAAGGTCATCAATTGACGGACCGATAAATGTAATTTGATGTGCTTCACAAATTTCAGCAAACTGTGCGTCTTCTGCAAGAAAACCTGCACCTGGGTGAATGGCATCAACATTAGCAAAATCAGCAACAGAAGTGATGTTCGCATATTTAAGGTAACTCTCTGATGATGGAGGTGGACCAATACAGTATGCATCATCAGCATACTGGACATGTAAAGCATCTTTGTCGGCAGTAGAGAAAACCGCAACGGTTTTAATACCCATATCCTTACATGCTCGAATAATGCGGATAGCAATCTCACCACGGTTGGCTATTAATATTTTTTTAAACATTTTTTATAGTTGTTTTACCCGAAAAAGAGGTTGATTATATTCCACTGCTTGTCCATCATCAGCCAAAATCTCAAGGATTTCGCAATTGAACGGAGCTTCAACATCATTATAGGTCTTCATAACTTCAAGTGTCGCCAATGAATCACCCGCTGTAACTGTATCACCAATTTCAACGAATACGGGTTCATCGGGTGATGGAGATCGATAGAAACGAGCAGGCATTGGAGAACATACAAGATCATCCCCTAATTCGTTCTTACTTGCTGACGTTGTTGCTGTTGTTGTACCTGCTGGTATAGATGTTTGCGGAGTGATTGTGACAGATTGATCAGAAATCCTTGATATCTCTATTTCCACTTCACCATCACGTATCCGAGCAGATGCCAAATCGGCATTTTGTACAATGGCAATAAGTTTTTCAAGACGTTGGAGTATAGGATCTAATTCAACATCATCCTTGTCAGAGGATTTACGAGGTTCATCCTGTTTTTTTTGCTTCATACTTTATACCCTTTCAACATATTTTCCATTCCGAGTATCAACTTTTATTACAGTATCATTTTTTACAAACAGAGGAACATTCACTACACCACCAGTCTCTAATTTTGCTGGTTTAGACCCACCACTGACTGTATCACCTCTCAAACCGGGATCAGTTTCAACAATCTTTAATTCAACAAACGTCGGTAATTCTACCGCAAGTGGTGTATCTCCATCCATTTTTACTGTTACTGTTTCACCCTCTTTTAAAAACTTTATACCATCACCAATTAAATCACTATCTAATGAATGTTGTTCAAAAGATTCGTTATCCATAAACCAAAGTAAATCACCTTCACTATATAAAAACTGCATTTCTTGATCCGTTAGTCTTACAGTCTCAATAGTCTCATTGGTTCGGAAAGTACGGTCTAAAACTGCACCATTGCTAACACGTTTTATTTTTGTTCGTGCAAATGCTCCCCCTTTACCAGGTTTTACATGTTGACAATCTACGATCGTGTATATAATATTATCCAATCTGATAACTAATCCATTGCGTAAGTCATTTAATGCTGCCATCTTCTTCCTTTCTAAAGACACCGATGTTTTGAATAGTATATATTATTATTTCTTACACCGGCTTAAATGGAATATAGTATAAATCTCATTTAACCGATTTATTAGAGAAAATTCCAAATTCAATGTAGTTTTATTTCATTTATTTTACAATAATATAATTGCCTGTCGTAAAGCATCACTTCTATGGCTGATTCTGTTTTTAATTGTATCCCCTAATTCTGCAAATGTCTTATCATAACCATCAGGAATAAATATTGGATCATAACCGAAACCACCATCCCCTGCAGGAGTATCGGTGATAGATCCTTCACATTTCCCAACAACAACCTGGATATTGTCAACTGATGTCGTCTTCTCATCAATGGTGTCATTTACAATTGAAGGTTCAGCGATTGCAATTGCAGCCACAAAACGTGCTTTACGATTTTTTGATCCTTCTAATGCTTCAAGTAGTTTTTGAATCCTGACAGCATCAGTAACATCCTCCCCTGCCCAACGTTTTGAATGTACACCTGGAGCACCATCAAGGGCATCCACCTCCAAACCTGCATCATCAGCAAGGGCACGGATTCCAGTATAATCAGCTATAACAGAAGCCTTCTTCGATGCATTTCCCTCATAGGTATCCTTATCTTCTTCAACTTCAGGAGCATCTGGAAAATCTTGAAGTGAGAGAATCTCTATATCCTTTAGGTCTTGCTTGTTCTCAGAAGCTTCTCGGTATTCAGTTAGCATGACAGTAAGTTCTTTTACCTTACCAAGGTTACGCGTTGCCAGAACTAACTTCATTTAAATTCTCTATCATCATTTTCTTTTGTAAACGTACAAGTTCTTGAATACCGCTGACAGCAAAGTCAAGCATTTGGTCATATTCTTCACGTGAGAAGGGATTATGTTCAGCTGTACCTTGTACTTCAATAAACTTCCCACTCCCCGTCATAACCACATTCATGTCGACATCGGCAGTGGAATCCTCTGTATAACATAGGTCTAACATTGGCTTCCCATCAATTATTCCCACACTTGTTGCAGCAATATTTTCTACTATCGGCAATTCGTTTATCTTTCGTTGTTCCTGAAGGGTTTTACAAGCATCCCATAAGGCGAGGAATGCACCAGTAATTGATGCAGTACGTGTTCCACCATCTGCCTGTATAACATCACAGTCTAACCAGATAGTCCGTTCTCCTAATGAGGAAAGATCAACCGCAGCCCGTAGAGACCTACCAATAAGACGTTGAATTTCTTGTGTTCGTCCCCCAATTCTTCCTTGTGAGGCTTCTCGCTGCATACGTTCAGAGGTTGACCGTGGTAACATTGAATATTCTGCAGTAACCCAACCTTGATCTTTGATATTTTGTTCACGCATAAAACGGGGTTGTCGTTCTTCAACAGAAGCAGTACATATTACTTTTGTATCACCAGTTGTTATTAGAACTGCTCCCTCTGCATGTTTTATATATTCACGAATTATCGTCACAGGTCGTAACTCATCAGTTTTCCGACCATCTACTCTACTCATAAAATCTAAATCTAACCTTTCTCTTTTTGCTACATTTTCTATAAGACTCAATTACCATTCAGTTCTTTCAAATAATCCAATGCTTTTGTATAACTCTTACGCTCTAAATAATGTATAAGCTGCTTAGGTGCAGTTGATTCAAACTGCTTAGCAAACTGATGTATTTCGAGGAGGGGTTCTGTTATGTCGTCCCCAGTAGAGATATTACTCAGCATCGTTTCTAATGAGTTCTGCAATGCCACAGATTGTTCAGTTGTCAATTTACTCTCCTCCTTCTGTCATGGGAGGTAATTCCTCAATAGCTTTACAGAACCGTGAGGAGATCCTCTTCGGTGGTTCATCATAACCTTTCCAAGCATACGGATCAACACCAGAAACAGGGACTATGCAACGGCGATCCGCATCTGCAGGTCTTTCACCTTCCTGAATTGACCATGGTAGCAATGACCACGAATTACAATAATGGTTTACCAAAACGCGACGGAATGTGTCTCCTCTGTTCTTCCGTGAACGGTGAAGTAAATAACCATTAAAGAAAACAAGAGTACCCGCTTCTACCTCCACTGGGATTTCGTCTGATTCATCAAAACCGAAACTCTCCTGAGCGAAGTCGAACTCATCAGGATTCTCATGATTCCTTTGAGGATACAGGTATCCTTGACGATGCGAACCCGGTAATACCCATAAACAGCCGTTATCAATTGTAGCATCATCCATCGCAATCCATGCACCAATAAGTGAACGGTCTCTCGTAGGTATATAAATCTCATCCTGATGCCATGCTTGTCCTTGAAAGTTCGGTGGTTTCACAAACAGCATTGACTGCATACACTTTACACTACCATCCCAAAATGGGAGGTGAGCAGCAGTAATTTGGCTGAGAATACCACATATTTTAGGATGCTTAACGTACTTTTCTATGGTCTCACTAACATAATGAGGTTGATGAATACAAAGAATCCTACCAATAGCCTGTTGGTCAGTGACAGTTTCTGGAACAGGATCAATCCCGTCGCAGTTATACTCTCCCCGTGCAAGGGTAACTGCATCCCCTCTTATTTCTTCAATCTCTTTATCTGTTAGGAGATCTGGAACAACCAGATAACCATTCTCTATGAAGAATTGGCATTCTTCTTCAGATACTATATTCGGAACATCAATTCGTTCAGATGTTTCATTATTCATTGTTTAATTTTCCTTCTGAATATACAGAAATACGTAACTCATGGTTATTTAGTTCTTGAATATCACTTGATAATTTAACATTTTCTAATGCAGACACTTTAAGCGTGGGTTTGAATATAGAATTTCAGTGAACTTTAAAGTTAAACTCTATTTGCCAGAAACATTTCAGATATCGCTAATGCAAATACTGCAAGGAGTATATATGTTGCAATACCTTGATTTTTCTCAACACCTTCATTGTATTCTTGTTCAATTTCAGGTGTAATTTCAACTGGACCAGGTTCTGTCTCGTTTGAACCAACCAACATACTGGTCAACTCTTCTGAATTTCGAGTTGTCAGATCAGACTCTGATGAATCAACATTTACCACAAAATATTGCTGTGTATTTCCAGAACTATGTATAGAGTATATTCCTGGAATATCCGTATTCTCGTAGAAGAGATTGCCCTGTTCATTTAAAGTCTTCCGTTCCTCTTTATTCTCAGGATCAAATACGGCTACCTCTTTTCCTGCAGTAGCTTTAGTGCCTTTATATTCTATTCCATCTCCTACATAATATTCAGGTAGATCAGTTCCCTGTGCAATTGCCAGATACCTGACAGTTTCATGTAGAAATGGCAGGTAAACTCCATGAATAGGTAAATCATTCCATTCACGATCAATAGTAGATGTAAAACATAATACCCTACCATTCCCATACATTTTCTCAATTAAAGCAGGATTCCCATCATCAAACGCAGCAATTACAGATGCTTCAGGTGTGGGGACTGCCTGAAAATAACGGTAAAATCTCCCCTTACCAAAATCACCATGGTTTGGATTACTAAATGACACGAATATCGGATGACGATAATCTACACTTGCAATGACTTGGAATTCTTCTTTACCAATTGGATCACCAACTGCTTGCATTAATGTACACGGCATTAATGAGGTATCAGCACTACCTAACAATTCCTGATATCCACTTGAGTCTACCTGATCACCAACTGTAATCATTAACGTTCCACCTTCATTAACATAATCCTTAATTCTAACTGATTCTGCTGAGGTAATTCTGTTTAAATTTGCTAAAATTATTACATCATACTGTTCAATAGAATCCGCAGTAGGAATCAAGGTGGATTCTGTGAATTTGATTGGAGCCGCGTCAACCCCAGTGTTCTGGAGTGCTTTTGTCAAATAAAATGTCTCATCATCAATTTTCGTCTTCTGTTCTCCATTAACACAGTGAACACGGATCGATTTCATGCTTTGCACTGTAAAGTATTGTCGATTGTCAATTTCAAGCTCATCTGATCCGATTTCTACCCAACCCGTATGGACTGAGGCCGACTCAAGATCTATTCTCATCGTGAAGGCTGTGTCAAAACTACTCTCTGGTTCAATGTCTATCTCTGTTGATTCCACCTTCTTATCATCAATAAATAATGAAACGCTCAGATTTTCTACTTTCTCCGTACCAAAATTGTGTATACGAGCAACTAATTCGGAATCTTTCTGCTCAATCAGAACGACAGGTGGGACATTAATATCTGTAATAGCCAGATTCTTGGATTCCTCTACACCTACATTCACAAATTCAATATCTATATCCGATGAAAGACGATCAGTATCAAGAAAATTATCCCAACCCGTTTTCTGTAAATCACCAATGAGATATATCTGTTTTAATCCTACTGCTATACTATTCAGAATTTCTTGTGATGTTTGAATAGCATCAAGGTAATCGGTGGTGTGATATGTTGGTTCAGCATTTTCAATTGCGGATTTAATGTGATTCCGTTCAGAATCAATTGGTAATACTTCCTTGACTTTGTCTGCGGATAATATTAAGGCTACAGCGTCAGCATTATCTAAACCCTCAAGACGTTTGATAGCCTCTTGTTTTGCAGTATCAAACACCTCACCATACATCATGCTATAGGAAGTATCAAGTATGATCACAGCGTTACGTACGCCCCCTAATTCTGGAGCAGATGCTGCATCCTGAGCAAAATATGGACGTGCAAAAGCAAAACCAAGTAGAATCAACATTAATATACGCATGAGTAATAGTAATAGACGTTTCAACTTGTGTCTTTGTACATTTGTCTGATGGGACATCTGTATAAAACGGACAGTACTAAACACAAGTCGTCGTGCACGTTCTCTATTAAGAAAATGTATTACTAAAGGTATAGATGCACCAATGGCACCAGCGATAGCAAACGGCCATACCAAAAAAGCCATTCTGTCTCTCCTGAATTCTGAATCTATAAGCTTGTGTTATTCCTAATTATACGAACCCTTGTCGTTTTGCAAGATAGGCTGAAAGAGATCGGTCTATTGGCGTTGTTGTATTAATTAAATTATAATCAATATCAGATTGATTCAATGTTGTTCGGTAATGATCAATGAATTCATTAAAGTTACTGAGATAACTGTCACGTATTACCTGTGGAGTGGTTATAATTTCTTGATCATTCTCTGAATCAACAAAACGGATGAGTTTATCAAACTCAAAGTCTACCTCTTCTTGCGCAAGTAAGTGAAAAACAATTACCTCGTGTCCTTCATAACGTAAATGTTCAAGTCCTTCAATTACCTCATCTGGATTCTCATCGTAAAGATCGGATATAAGAATTACCAAACCTCGTTTTGTCAATCTCTCTGCAATTTGGTGTAATGGTTCGCCAATACGGGTCTCTTTTTCTGTTTGTATGTTTTCTAAGGTTACTAAGATAGAATGCATGTGAGACGCACTACTACGGGCAGGTAAATATTGATGAACTTTTTCATCGAAATAGGCAAAACCTACTGCATCACGTTGTTTTGCCATAAAATATGACAATGAGGCAATTAGAAAACTTGCATACCTTAACTTTGATAACGGTTCTCCATTGTTTGCGGAATCCTCTGGTCGTGATATATCCAAATCGTCTAAATCCTCAGGAGATGGGTGTGCCATAGACTGACTTGTATCAAGTAGCAGATAACAATTTAGATTCGTCTCTTCTTCAAATTGCTTAATGTAATATCTATCTGTACGTCCATAAACTTTCCAGTCTATATGTTTTGTATCATCTCCCGGCATATATTGTCTGTATTGAGAAAACTCAACACTAAAACCATGGTATGGACTTTTGTGTAACCCCGAAATGAAGCCTTCTACTACAAACTTTGCGATAAGTTCAAGATTTCCAATTTGTGCAAGGATAGCCGGATTTAAAAATCGACGACCTTCTGTGTTTTGTTGCATATTCCCTACCTACTTCTTACGGAGTACAAGTAATGTCAAATCGTCAAATTGGTCAGCATCCCCTTGAAAATCAATAACTGATTTATGAATAAAGTCACATATTGATGTCGCATCATTATTGGCACAACTGATTGCGTCACTTTCAAGACGGTCGTCATCATAGAAATCATCATCAACATTAACAGTTTCTGTCACACCATCGGTATAATAGACAACGACATCACCACTTTCAAGTGTAATCTGTTCAGCTTGATATTCAGCAATAGTTGGTACCATTTCATTTGGAAACATTCCTAATGGAAGTCCTCCAATCTCTTGACCAAGCCATTGTATGTTCCCATCTTTTCTTACTATTAACGGTGGGTTGTGTCCACCATTTAAAGATGTAAGTATATCTGTCTCAGGATTAAGATGGCTATAGAAGAATGTTGCATATTTCTCTTCAGTTCCACTAACATATAACAGCGAATTCAAAGTCATTGCCATGTTAATTAACTCATCATTCATATCAATTGATTCACTGTCTTCGCGTCCCCTTGAACTTGATATTTCTGAAAGGAGACCTGCTCGAAGGGTTGCCATTAATAGGGCTGCTTGCATACCTTTACCTGAAACATCGGCAATGGAAAGACCCCATCCCCCATGTGGTAGTTCGATACAATCAAAGTAATCACCCCCAACTGGACCTCTCGGTTCATAATAGCCTGCTACCTCATATCCAGGAATTTCAGGGAGTGTATCAGGAATAAGGTTCTCTTGGATTTTACGAGCTTCTTCCATTTCTGATTGTAATTCACGTGCTTCAAGTGCTTCTTGATGTAAGTGTGCATTTTCAATAGCAACACCAGCTTGTTTAGCAAAGGAATCCAACAGCATCTCATCTTCTTCAGTGAATTCTAATGTCCGACCACCTCGTTCTTCTTTATCTCCAACGACAAGTACACCTAATATATCACCATCACGTCCTTGTATTGGTCCTACCATCAGATTTCTACCACCAAACACATCGTCCAGATTGGCAGAACATCGATTTGTACGACCTTCCTCTACTACGCTACCTAACATATTGAGTGCAGTCTTTTCCTCACTTTCAGGTAAACCCATGATTTCTTTCAAAGAAATAGACTGTATGTTTTCGCCATTATCAGATATTATTGATTTTGGAAATGCATCCAGTAGTTCTAATATCTGCTGTTGTGGACGGACTAACATGAGACAACCCATATTTGCATCAAGTAAAGCTACTGCTTGATGAAGTACTTGCTCAGCAGCGTCTTCTGGTTGAAGGAGTTGACAAATTTGAGGTGCACTTTCAGCTAACATGAACAGCCTGAACTTCTCACTCTGAATACCTTCAACTATTTGTGAATAGGCAATAGCAATTGAGATTTGATGTGCAAGTATAGTTAAAAGTTCTTGCTCCCATTCTTCTAACTTCTCTCGACCTAAGAATTCACCCAAACCTAAAATGCCAAGAAATTCATCATGGATCTTGAGAGGCACCCAAAGACGGTGCATCGCAGCCCCATTAATTAAATCGGCATTTCTATTGATAAAACTATGGAGACCTTCTGGTGGTGTATCAATCTCAATATGTGAGCAATCAAGAAAACTCGTTACTTCCTCTGGTTCTATGTCTATCGGTGTGGAATCAATATCGGGGGCGGAGGCTGCAACTGTCAAGTAATTATCAGTTGGATGATAACATAGGATGGCACCGCGAGTTACTTGAAGAGTTCCAAGTGTTATCCGAAGGTAGGTTTTGCTCGATACATTAAAATTGCTATGTCCGGATATGAGCGTCTGACCTAATTGCTCCAATTCGGATAGACTGAATATCAGCCTTTGTATAGTTTCTTCTGCAGAACTGGTGGGCATATAGTTTGTTCCTTTGTCTTCTGCATTCATACTAAAAATGTTCTAAATACTATAATATCCGTATTGGTCTTATATTAACTACGGTTAATAATTGGCTAAATTATCGAGAAATCATATTATACTTATTGGAAATCAGCCACAGCAGTTTTCTCATCGGGGAAAATACCTGCATATTTGGCTATAGCCATCATCCTAAAAGTACGTTCCTGAGTAGCAGATAATCCACAGAAATTTAATGTGCCTTCCCTTTCATCAAGTGCTTCAATAATTTCAATCAAAATAGATATACCGATACTATTAATTAGTGCTGTATTTGCTAAATTAATTACAAGTTGGGTATATCCTTTTTCTATAAGATCTTGCGCTTTTTGTGATAATTGCTCACCAAGAGCATCATTCAAATAACCTTCAGTCTCTAAAACAGCATACTCTTGTTCTGCACGAATACTTATATCGAATTTGTTAGCCAAACTCTACCTCCTTACAATGAAACTGCTCTTATGAACCGCCATTAGTCTTCTTTTTTACCATACTTATGGTGGTTCCGTTCTCCCCACTTCTAATATCTACTCTATCCATGAGGGCATGAATAATCTCTAAACCCCATCCACGTTTACGCATTTCTGGATATAAGTCTTGCTGGCCATTCTGACGAACCGGACGATTCTCTGGACTAAAACCAACTCCCTGATCCGTGATTTTGAATTCCAATTCATCTGATCTCATGATGTACTCAATGATTACATTTTGATCGGAACTCCTGCTATGTTCAAAAGCATTAATGCAGGATTCGATCATTGCATATTGAATCTCTTCTATCTGTACATCATTAAAACTCATTGATTCTGCAATGAAAGATGCAAGATTAGCCGCAGCAAGTTCCATATCAGGGAGCATCGGTATAGTTAGGAGCACTTGTTCTTTTGAAAGTGTATTTGTCACGCTCAGTTGTCCTCCTTAATAATTTAACTGATTGTCCTGTCTATGAAAAATGGAAGCTTTATGTAATAATATCTTTGGCATCTAAAAATACCAGAGTTTGTATTATATGTCAAGGACATACAACGATTCTCTTAATGTGATAGATTACATTTCTTGGAATTGTAATTATTACATATTAAAGTCGTTTTCGTCAAGACTCTTTTAATCTGACTACATTTGAAATTGGTGTACCTATATTAATGGAAAATATTCCCTATTTCTATCATTCAAACTACTTCTCTATGAATTTAATAATGACTCGTATATACTAAAAATGTTCGTATAAAAATACTATTTCTAAATTAAGTATTACGAAGATTAGCTGAAACCAATTACATCATAGTTGTATCAATTATCCATCGGGCATCTGTCATTCTTTCAGCTGCTTCAGATGTATTAGGCAAATAGGATGCAAACTTGACACGATCACAGTTTGTCAAAAAGTACTGTAACCTATCAATACAAGTCTTATCGACTTGATTACGAATTAACTCGTGTAAGAGACCAGCAGTCGTCAATTCCAAGGCAGGAATTCTGAAACGCGCTGTTATATACTCACGAATAACATAAGAAATTTGGGTGTGATATTCCTCCATGTCATTTGTATCTTTTTCAAGGGCTTGTAATTGGTCCAAGGCAATTTCATGTGCAGGACGACTTTCAACCTCTACTATAGGTATTGTTGGTTTTTTCTGTCTGCGTTTTCGTAAATAATATAATCCAAAGATTAACCCAACGACTATCACCACCCCTAATATTATAACAGAGAAGAAATTGGAAGGGGTATCGAATGGGGGTTTAATATCACGTATATTCAGTTGATTGACAGGGGTTTGTAGAGTCAGCTTTGAGAGTAAAAACATGGAACTATTGTGATTGGGATATGGGTTGAATCACGATAGATTTTGGGTCAGTGGGACACGCATATTGACAGACTCCACATCCTGTACATCCAGAATCAAAGACTTCTACCATATTTTCTTGCGATAAAGTTATAGCGTCTTCTCCAATCGGACACGTATCAACACAATATGAACATTCTACACTTTGATTTCTGAGACATGTTTCGTTATTGAAAACCGCAAGACCGATCCGAATATCTTCAGCAAAGACTTTCTGTAGAGCACCAGTTGGACATACATACATACAAGCTAACGAATCACAAATTACACACGGTTGTTCTTCTGGATCAATATAGGGTGTATTAACAAGGTTCGGATCTGAACTTTGAAGGGATTGTATAGCATCTGCTGGACAGTTTTTTACACAATTCCCACATCTATGACACTTTTCTAAGAATTCTTGTTCTGGTAGAGCACCCGGAGGACGGAAGATGAAATCAATAGGAGGGTTTTGTGATACACCCTCCCCCATCGTATCATCAAGCAATTCTGCTACAGGTTTAATGATTTGGGTGAATGCTTCCTTAAAGAAATCCCGACGACCTTTCTCATCAGACATTGAAGCCACCTTAATAAACTGATTGGTTGATGATAAATTAATGGATAAGGAATTCTATTTGTTTGACGATTGGTCATCAACAGAAGATTCGTTGGTTGAGTTTGAATC
Organism: Candidatus Poribacteria bacterium; assembly: GCA_022394755.1. Classification (GTDB taxonomy): domain Bacteria; phylum Poribacteria; class WGA-4E; order WGA-4E; family WGA-3G; genus MSPOR6. Next base: position 1,544 of record JAGFCA010000027.1, on the reverse strand, counting down.
ATCAGGTTTTGGGATTCGGTAACAACATTTATGGCTACCCTGCATGAGATGGTCAACTCGGTATACCTTCGTACCTAAAGACTGTCTAAATAACCCCAATTCAATATCACATACATGTGGATATTCCTGTGCAATCGCTGCTATAGGACAATTATGTTCAGTCAACACATAATCATTCTCATCCTCTTCAAACCGAGCCATGTAACCCTCTTCATCACGTATTCGGGCAAGTTCCTTGATACGACCAATTAAATCCTTCCCATCAAGTCGTTCTTTATACATCTGCAGTTGAGACTTCATACGACTACGGAAAATCTTATTTATGAATCCAGGCCCATTAATTTTAGCAACCTCATTCATCAGTCCTACTGCAAAGTTAGCATAAGTTGTAGGAAAAAGGCTGCTTGCTTCATCTGTCAGGCTATAAATATGATGTGGCCGACCTCGCACCTGTTTTTCAACGTAATATTCAACTAATCCCTCATCTTCAAGAATGGTTAGGTGTTGTCTAATACCCATAGCACTGATATTGAGTGCTTCTTTTAGTTGGTTAATAGTCAAACTGCTGCGCATTTTCAACAATTGAAGTATACGCGTCCGCGTTTCACTCATTTCACAATTCACGGTATTCCTCTCTTCTAACTTTGTAGGATTACAGAATTATACCACAGTGATATTATTCATTTCAAGTATATCATTAAAGAAGTGGTGTAAATAATTAGTTCCCTATCCGACATTTTACACATTAAATTCTTGATAGAGAGGATTTCTATACCAAACTATAACCTGTATGAGAAAAGCTAGTTCCCCCATTCATTCCATCCATTGGTATGTAAGTTTCTAATAAATTGTGTTATGTCTACCTTTAAACTGCAGAAAATGGAGATTTAAGGAAAATAAAACACAGGTTTGTAGTTTGAAGTTATAGCATGCTCAAACACGTGTTAGGTATTCTAAATTTGTAAGAACCCAACCTAAGAAGGTAGGACAGTTTAGAATAGCGTGAGTTGAATAAAAACACTAATATGATATCTAATATATAAGTTTAGCTGTTTTTTATTCATAATTAACCTCAATTAAGTTCAGTGAAGATCAAATTGCGGTTCCTTCGGTTTCCAGGGAGTATCATAAGGGGTACATACGGTTTCCTAAACGTAAATAGAGTTTCAATCTGCTGATTATAGCTCCAGTAGTATAAGAAAACCATCTATACACTATTCCTTCTCAACTTCATTCGTATAATCAGACGAATTATATAGATGGAGTTGGTTTAATAATTAATTCAGACAACTCCAAACAAACCAAAAAATCATAAAACACTATAAATGTAGAATTCTTCTATTACGATTTATTTACAAACTCGATTTTTAATATTTATATTGAAATTTCTAAAATTATTTGATAATATAGAATCAACAAAAGTAAGTAGTGCTTAGTCAAGTGATAATCGATGGGTATAGTCGTTTTAGTTTTATACGTGCATCATCTGTAGTAAACCTCCAACTTGTTTTGGTCTGTTTTTCATTTCTTCTGTTTTGCCATGC
>JAGFCA010000119.1 GCA_022394755.1 Candidatus Poribacteria bacterium | reverse complement strand
TAGGATTTATATTTCTATTCTCATTATCACTTTAATCGGATTGTTGGGTGTTGTACCCCATTTACAAGCACAAACACAAGAACAGGAAACACATCATGGAGAATATAGTGAAAGTGCCCTGCGTCGTTTTGAGATTATAACATTGAGCTCACTACCATTTACTGCAGTACATAGTTATTTAGGTGTTCGCGGAATTAAAATGATACAGACAAATAAGATTTCACCCATATTGACTCCAGATAATTATAGAGTGATGGGAATTAGTGCAGTTACACTATCTCTTTTTATCGGTATATGGGATTGGTTACATACCAGAAAGGTAGATCGTTCAGCCCCAAGTATTCCAGGTAAAAAACCGTTTTCACCTCCTACAGAGGAAGAAGAACCCCCAGATGGCACACTTGCTGGAATTCCAAATCTAGGTCCACATGTCAATATTCATGCAATCTCAACGCATGTTTTGCACCCACATGAATCCATGTCAAATTCGCAATTGAATATGTGGACAAACGATCCATCCATCGGTTTAGTAATTCCATTCATAGAGTTACGTTTCTAATGGAACAGCACTTACGGGATTCAGTCCATTATGGTTTCACTCCATCACTTAAATCGACAGTTTGAATAGTTCTTTACCAATACAAACGCCATCCGCTTTTTCTGACGTATACATAAGCATGAATTTACGGAAATAATCCAGGATTTCAGTACAAGCAAGGCAGCGTATGTATAGTATTAAACGACAAGGAAATGTGAACTCAACTGAATGCTAAAGATGTTGTATTGAGGCAATTCCAAATGGATTTGATACCTTTGATTTCTTGATATGGTGAATGCACGCAGACATTCCCACCTGACTTGGAAATCTGATTAACAACAGAAGTTGTAGCACCAAGATTACACACCAAAGTTTATTAGTCAGACTTGACAAACACATTAAAATGTGTTAATATATGTTGTCTATATTGTTGAGAATTTCTCTTCAATCACAATTTACAAAATCTGACACTTAGAAACAATCGTGAGAAAATCGGCATAGATAATATGAGAACACAAGAATCCTTTCAAATGTCATACACTGAACAGTTGAAACACCGAATAAAATTCAAACAAATCTCTAAATCAGAAAGTGCTAGAAAAAAAATTCCTGTTCTGAACTAATCATCTATGAACCCTTACGGTAACTAACAGGAACGGCATTTAACCTGTAATACCAGTGGTATGACATTTAATACCATTTGGTATTAAATGAGCAAAATTCAAAATTCATATTTGGTCTAAAAATTCAACCGAAAATTGTCAAATATCTGATTGTCTGTCAAAATATTTACAGTCTATTTTCGCTACATTTTTGAGTGATACGTTATAGTAACTGGGTATTATACACTTTACTTTACGAATCATGTCTCAATGAGTTATACCTAAAGTCTTTAAGAGGATTTTGTTGAAGGTCATTTATTGTGTTTGTTGAAATATAAAGGTTTGATATTTCATTAGACATCAACAAGAACTCTAATGACTATTTTATATGCTTGAATATAAACTTGGCTTACAACTTTAAACAAGTCTGACATCTTATCGGAATACTAGAATCTATCT
>JAGFCA010000060.1 GCA_022394755.1 Candidatus Poribacteria bacterium | reverse complement strand
AAACATAAAGGATATAGTTGAATATCTTATAGGAAGACAGTCTCGGTTTAGGACCTTTGATGCGTTTTGAGAGATGGTGTTTGATTTAACTATTAAAATCTTTACGCGAAACCTGCTTATGAATACCATTGTATTTCAGCGATTTTGAGTTTTGTCTGTCATCACTACACCTTTGAAAAATTATAGATATATAATGTTGAAAATAGGACGTAAATAAACTCTTTCAAACCCCTATAGTATAACATTTTCATGTTTTACTCAATATAAGTTCATAGTAAAAACAAATTAATTAGGGTAATTATAACTTTTCTAACAACATTTTAAATTATATTATAACAAGTGCTCTAAACTCTTTATACAACAGTGTTTATACGATTATACGAAAATAGAGAAAATTAAATCTGTTAGAAAAATGAATTTTGAAAATATTATCTAAACCTCTGAAAACCCTTTTGTGAAAAGGCTTTATAAACATTAGGTAATCAATTAAGTGATTAATTTAGTTAAAAAAATATAATGGGTGATGCGTAGATGAGAAAAAGACTGTTGATTTTCAAGAAAAAGGTATTTCTCATTTAATATTTGTTGAGTGGTTTGGAAAATTACATAAACCTTGATCGACCTTATAAATTATTGATAGAAAGAATCCTCTATATCTTTTTTGATCCTTATTGTTAGAAAATAAATTATCATTCTTTATGGTATAATTATTGATTCATATATTTAAAATAAATAAACAAATATGTATTAACAAGCAACAAAATATATGACAACAATATTAAGAATTCAATTAAGGAAAGTAATTATGTCAATGTAGTAATGCGAGTCTTATTGATACCAAATATCTTAAAATCATAGAAAATAGAAAACTCAACAACACCATAGATTGTGTAAAGAGTAACTTTTTTAAATTTTAGAAATTCTAACACAAATGTCCTATAAAGTCATACGTGTACTGTAAGAGACGGATATGGAAATAGGAAAATTAAAACTACACTTTGTAGGAAAAGTGTAACATTTTTTCACAAATCAAATTGAATGTATTATATTAGAAAAAATGGATAAATTCAATATAAGCATGTAATTCCTTATATTCAACACTACTTAAATGGTAAATATATAATTAACATGTGTGATTCACGAAGAATTGATATAATTTAAATTATAAACCCTTATAGAATAACGAGTCATAAAATTGCTTCGTGCAGGTCTTCGTGAAAGTGCCATCATTTCAATACAATAAATATTAACAACTTTTAACATTCATACAATACAGAACTTAAACATAAATAGGAATATTATATTACTTTGATATGATGAGTAGCATTTTGGAATCCAGATTGATAACAAAGAAATGTCTTGTTGTAACACTTTACATACACAGGAAATACATAATCCTTGACAATGGTAAGCAATGGTAGTATACTTTTTTCATATTGAAAATACGATAATTTGAAAGGTTTTAGGGTAGTTTTATACCTAAAAATAATTGTTATGGATCTTGGACTAAAGGACAAAGTCGCTGTTGTTGGTGCATCAAGTAAAGGCCTTGGTAGAGCAATCGCTTTAGGGTTGGCTAAAGAAGGGGCAAAGGTGACTATTTGTGCCAGAAGTGAAGATGTGTTAAAAGAGACTGCAGACGATATTCGTCAACAAACTGGCAGCGAAGTATTTGCAATACCAATAGATATAAGTCAACCTGAGCAAGTCGAATCTTTAATAGGTAAGAGCATTTCACATTTTGGCGGAATTGATATCTTGGTCAACAATGCAGGCGGTCCAAGAGCAGGTCGATTTGATGATTTGACTGCTGAAGATTACGAGACTGCTGTAAATTTGAATCTTATGAGTACTATAAATCTATGTCGGGCTGCTGTTCCATCTATGCGGACACGTGGTGGTGGCAGGATTATAAACCTTACTTCTGTTTCTGTAAAACAGCCAGTTGATGGATTAATGTTATCAAATATGGCACGAACAGGGGTGATCGGTTTTGCTAAGACTCTTGCCAGTGAACTTGCTTCAGATAAAATCTTGGTGAATAATGTTTGCCCTGGAATTATATTTACTGATAGGATTCAACAGTTAGCCACTGTAAGAGCAGAAGAAGCTGGTATCACTTTTGATGAAGCTATAGAAAAAATGACTGCAGACATTCCACTGGGTAGAATTGGTGATACAGAAGAATTCGCAAATATGGTAGTTTTTCTTGCATCTGAAAAAGCAAGCTACATTACAGGTACAACGATACAAATAGATGGTGGAATGGTTCGATCTCTCTTATAGTCTCATTAATCTAATTAATTGAGATGGCGGTGATGGAATACAATTCCTTATTAGGTAAAGAAATATTCGAACCTACTAACATATTTTAACGTCTTATATAAGAAATAATGACTTCACCATATAGAATTAAGTTTGTTGACTGCATCCGTAAAATAGACCCGTTAATAGAGTATATTCCACATGTTAGTATCTGTTATCATACCTGCGTATAATGAGGAGAATACAATTCGTCAGGTCTTTGAAACAGTGAAGTCATTACCCCTTGAAACACAAATAATTATTGTCAATGATGGTTCTACTGACAATACATTTCATATTCTTGAAGAGTTAAAAAGTGATTCTGATCTGACCATAGTTCACAATGAAGTAAATCGGGGTAAAGGATTTGCTATACGTAATGGAATTAATCATGTTAAAGGGGATATAGTAGTCATACAGGATGCGGATATGGAGCTTTCTCCAAAAGATCTACTATATTTAGTTGAGCCATTAAAGATAGATACTGTTGAAGTTGTTTATGGGTCCAGATTCTTAAAGGGTAGAGGGAACGCAAGCCTACATAATTATATAGCTAATAGAATTCTTGCATTTTATACTAATCTTCTATATGGATGTAGGATTACGGATGAATCAACAGGTTATAAAATCTTCACAACAGAATTATTAAGAAGGTTGAATTTAACCTGTGAGGGATTCGAATTTTGTCCTGAAGTTACAGCGAAGATTTTACGGGCAGGTTATGAAATCCACGAGGTTCCAGTATCATACTTCCCTCGTACAAAAAAAGAAGGTAAGAAACTACGGTTTTGGTCAGATGGTATTTTTGCAGCATGGACTTTATTGAAATATAGATTCATTTCTAAGAAGCAGATTTATATAAATAAATAGTTATGAAATTCCATTTATCATTTATAAGAAAGGATTTATCTTAATGAATAAGTATATCTCACTTACGACATTAATCATATTTTTTGTTGGTATCATGACACTCTCAGTATTTGGTCATGGTGAAGGGTCTACATTATTAGAGGATGTCAATAATGATGGTATCGTTAATATTCAGGATCTTGTATTGGTTGCTAATTCTCTTGGCGAACCTGGTGATCGTAATGCTGAACAAAATCCTGATGTGAATCGTGATGGTACTGTCAATATACTTGATCTTGTTAGAGTAGCAAACAGTTTTGGTGCCACCAAGCAAAATGACAATTCAACCTATCATGACATACAGGATAATGTCTTTGATAAGAGTTGCGCTAACAGTGTATGTCATGCCCCTCCTTCTAATTCAGCAGCATTGAATCTTACTTATGGTCAATCTTATCATGATTTGGTTGATAGAATACCAAGAAATCCAGCTGCCGCAGCAGCAGGAATGAAACTTATCGATCCTGGTAACCCTGACAACAGTTTTCTATTAACAAAGTTAATAGGTCCTGAAAATCCTGAATTTGGTGGACGTATGCCTTTCGGTGGAGGTACATTACATAATGGAAAAATAGAGGCAATAAAGACTTGGATTGAAGCCGGGGCACCTCAAAATGGTAAAGTTCCTGGCGTTGGAGATCTCGGTGTTCTTCGGGATCCTGATGAGATCTTTGAAGCTCCTCTTCCTCCTGCTCCAGGTGAAGGCTATCAATTACAGTTACCCCCTTTCAAGATTGAGCCTGGTACCGAACGCGAAGTGTTTTATGCTGCACAACTATTAGATCATGAAGGCGAACAGGTTGAAGGTGATATTTACATAAATAGGGTTGAGATTTTTTATCCATCCGGTAGTCATCATTTTATACTATATCGTTTAACTGAAGAGGGATTAGCTAATGGTGTTCATAAGAGAGCAATAGATCCAAGTATAGGTGTTAATCCTGAAGATGAATTTCGTGATCTCGATCCTGATGATCCACAGGCACTTGGGAATTTCGGTGTAGATAGATTATTTGTTGTTGGTACACAGACTGACGATACATTATTCGAATTTCCTGAAGGTGTTGGTTTAAGGGTGCCGGGGGATACCGTTTTTGATCTTAATTCCCATTACATTAATCTGTTAGGGGATGAAACATTAATTGGTGAGACTTATGTAAACATTTATACAATACCTGAGGAAGAGGTTAAGTATGAAGCAGTAGAAATCTTCGTATCCAACAGACAAATTAATGTACCACCGGACAAAATACGGGTTTCCAAGCTTACATGGTATGTTGAGGACGAAATAGTTACACGTGGACACGACTCTGATGCAGAACTCTATGTGTTCTTACTAACATCACATATGCATAGACATGGTGAATTGTTTGAGATCTTCCAGAAATCAACTGGTGATTTACTACACAGAAGTATCGCATACGATGATGCTCCCATTACAATCTTTGATTCCCCTGTCATACTCAATTCTGAGGATGGGATTTCATTCCAGTGTACTTTTAATAATTATGATAAGAATGAACCCCTCCAATTCGGACTAACATCTGAGGATGAGATGTGTATTATTTTTGGGTATTATTATATTCCTATAGAAAAAGCTGGACACCTTATACAATAAATGGTTTTCAGCATCTATACTAATTATTCCTCATAATTTAATCCCGTATCTGCTACAGCAGACACGGGATTAAATTATGACTTTACTATCTTATTTTGATATCATGACATCACAATTAATAGAAAAAAAGAATTTCATGGATGTCATCACTCAACGCGTTCTTGTTTGTGATGGTGCAATTGGAACTGAACTCCGTAAACGTATAACTACTCACATACCTTGTGTAGATGCATGTAACATTATAGATGAACATGTGGATAAGGTCTCCGAGATACATCATTCCTACTTAAATGCTGGGGCTGATGTTATACAAACCAATACATATCAAGCAAATAGAGAAGCATTGGCTCAACATGGGTATGAAGGTGAATTAGAAGAGATTAATCGTCGAGGTGTTCAATTAGCACAAACTGCTGCATCCTCTGACTACTTTGTTGCAGGGTCTGTTGGACAAATTCCTTTCAATACAGATGAAGTTACTGAATCAACTGTTACTCCTTCAAGTAAGACAATCCGTCGACTTTTTCAAGAACAGATGGATGTACTTGTAGATGAAGGTGTTGATCTATTAATCTTAGAAACTTTTGTATTACAGAAACAGGCTGAAATTGCAACAAAACAGGCTTTAACCTACGGTATTCCAGTTGTAGTTGAGATTAGCGGTATTTCAGGTGGTACTCTTGGAACAGGTGTCGATGTTAGGGTATTTGCCCAAGAAATAGAACAACTGGGTGCAAATGTAGTTGGTATAAACTGTAGAGGACCTTATGATCTTATGCAAGCCATGGAATTACTTGCCCCTGTTATCAAATGTCCGTTGGCTGTACAGCCAAATGCTGGTAACCCAAGAGTCGAACAAGGTGAAATAGCTGTATCCTATACCGTTGATGCTGATACCTTTAGTGATTATGTTCAGAAATTAATAAAACTTGGTGCGAATATGATAGGTGGGTGTTGTGGGACTACACCCGTATACACAGAAAAAATAAAAGCAATGGTTGCAGGAAGTCTGCCAGTTAAACGCCAATCTCGGATTTTTATTCTACCTAAAAGCACTCCATCACACCAATCCTTTAGAAATAATCCTGTAGAAGAAGTGTTTACAACCCGTGAGAGAATAGTCAGTGTAGAAACGCGAGCAAATACATTTCCACAATTACGTGCATTGTTAAAGGAAGCAAAAGTAATGGCTGCAACAGGTGTTGATCTGTTTGATGTCACTGACAATTCTGGGGCAGCAGTAAACATTGGGGCAGTTGCAACTGCATATCGACTTCAACAGACAACGAATATTCCATCCTTAATACATTGGACAACCCGATCCCGTAACTTGATTAGTATGCAATCACATCTATTAGAAGCAGAGGCATTAGGTATCCGCGGTATTGTTGCTTTATCAGGGGATCATCCAAAAGCAGGACCTTATGAGGCAGCAAGTCTGGTACCAGATGTACGAGGCGCTGTTCAATTGATGAAACTCATTGGTCGATTGAATCAAGGTGAGCTTGCAGATGGTTCATCAATTGGTGAACCGTGTGGGTTTTATTATGGCGGAGGATTTACAATCGCTGAGAATCTTGAGCCACATGTGAAACATCTAAAAAACAAAGTTAGTGAAGGTGCGAAATTCGCATATACACAACCTGTGTGGACATTTGATGATATTCTTCGATCTCATAAAGCTACCCATCACCTAAATATAAAAATACTTTACGGGATTCTTCCCTTGACAAGTTATCGTAGTGCATCTTATCTACGTGATAATTTAGGTCTATACATTCCTCAGTTAATTGTAGATAAATATCGTGACCTCGGAGATACAGCAGGAAAGGAATTGGGAATGCAATTAACCTTAGACCTTGTAAAAGAAATAAGAAACCAGAATGACATCCTTATTGATGGAATTTACCTTATCCCACCTGCACGTTTGAATTGGAAAAACAGATGTTCTGTCATTTCAGAAATAGTTAAAACGTATCGTTAAATTTCCAACCGATCCATTTTGGATACTATGAATACTCATGTAAGTAGAAAATCATTCACAAAGGTTACTGGACGGGCACTCCTCTTAGGTATTTTGCTCATTCCTGTTAATGTATACTGGATGACTTTAGTTGAAGTAAAATATTATTCACTCGATGGATCCTCCCTACCACTATTTATCCAACCTATATTCATAATGTTTGTTTGTATTGTTGCAAACATTCTATTGAAACGTATCTCACCCCGGTCTACACTTCATCAAGGCGAGTTATTAACGGTATATATCATGGTCGCGATATCCTGTACCTTTGCAGGACATGATACCATGCAGAATATGTTTGGTAGTATCGCCCATCCATTCCGATTCGCGACAGAGGAAAATGAATGGCAAACACTATTTTTTCGTTATTTACCTTCCTGGCTAACAATTTCAGATCCCCAGAGTTTACGCGGATTCTATGAAGGTGAGGCTACATTTTATTCAAAACATAACTTCTTTGTATGGTTAAAACCATTGCTATTCTGGGGTCTGTTTTTTCTAATCATGATGTTCATGATGTTATGCATAAATACACTCGTGCGTAAGCGTTGGGCAGAACAGGAGAAGTTGGCATATCCAATAATACAATTACCATTGAGATTGTCTGAAGATGGTGGAAATCGACTCCTAAAGAATCGTATGATGTGGATGGGATTCTCAATTGCTGTTGCGATAGGTGTCATCAACGGAATTAATTATCTATATCCGCAATTTCCACAGATACCCTATATCAAACGTACTGCTGCCTTCCAAAATATTTTTACAGATAGACCATGGAGTGCGATTCGGGGTACACGTATATCTGTATATCCGTTTGCAGTTGGTTTAGCCTTTTTTCTTCCACTGGATCTCTCATTTTCTTGTTGGTTTTTCTTTGTAGTTCGTTTAGCAGAATTCGTAATTGCTGCTGCACTTGGTACACGATATTTTCCTGCCCTAAATGAACAGGCTTATGGTGCATGGATAGCATTATTCTTTTTAGCTGTTTGGGTTACTCGTAGACATTTGATTGAGGTATTTAAGAAAGTAGTCGGATTACAGTCAGAATTGGATGACTCAAATGAACCGATGCCATATCGTATGGCTGTCATAGGAATAATTGGTTCACTAATTGCTTTAGGTGTTTTTGTTAATATTGCCGGTATGGCTTTATGGGTTGCAGGAATATTTTTCGGTATATATTTCTTATTATCATTTGCTATAACTCGAGTACGGGCAGAACTTGGAACTCCTCATGAAATTTACTATGTTAATCCCCATGACATGGTAGCCATGGTTGGAGGAACACGACAATTTGACACCAGTAGTCTGACAATTATGTCTCTTTTCTATTGGTTCAACCGTGGTTATAGAAATCATCCTATGCCAAACCAGATTGAAGCGTTTAAGTTAGCGGAATCAACAGGTATGGGTAATAGACGTTTATGGATTGCTATGTTGATAGCTATTATTGTAGGGATTATTGCCACTTTTTGGGCTAACCTTGATATCACATTCAGAAACGGTGCCATAGCGAAAGCAGGTGGATTCAAGGACTGGGTCGGTAGAGAATCGTTTGGGAGACTTCAAAGATGGTTACATAACCCGACTGAACCGAATATGGTTGGTATTGGATTTATGGGAATTGGGGCTTTGCTAACATTTGTCATGATGTATATGCGAATGCATTTTTTGTGGTGGCCATTCCATCCAGCAGGATATGCACTTGCTATTAGTTTTGCAATGGACTATTTCTGGTTCGCATTTTTCGTTGCCTGGTTTTTAAAGTATATGATACTTCGGCATGGAGGTTTAAGATTACATCGACGTGTTGCTCCGTTATTCTTAGGTTTAATATTAGGAGATTATGTAATAGGGAGTACTTGGGCGATTATAGGTCCTCTTTCTGGTCTACGTACATATAAGATATTCATTTGATTTAAACAAAACAAGCCTGATTTGTGATTAAGTAAGAATATGTCGCTATGATAATTGCGATGTGTACTTCATTCCTATAAATTCTACACATATAGACCCGATAGGTGCTGCTCTCCGTTTATGTACATCCTTATTGACTATAAAATATCATTTTTGACAATAAAAATGTTAATTGATATAATGAGATATCTTAAATAAAAGGAGGAAATCATTAGTGAAATCGGTAAAAGAATTTGGAATTAATGTTAGTAATTGTTCCACATTGTATCAACATGTTACTAAAAAAATGTTATTGATATTAATATGTGTAATGTTTACTTTTACAGTTGCGGGGACTGTAATAGCTGAATTTACTGAGGGATTAATATTATATCACTCTTACGATAAAGGTCATGGCAATGTTGCAGAAGATTTGAGCGGTAACGGTCATGATGGAAAAATAGATATTCCTAAATGGGTAAACGGGAAATTCAATAAAGCCTTAAATTTTGGTGGTGCTGGAAGTGGTACATGGGTAACCATCGAAAATACTGAGAAGTTAAATGTAGATACATGTACCTTTATGGCTTGGGTTTTTGCTGAACACTGGCATGCTACACGGCAGATTATTGGAAAGTCTGTCCACGGTGGATGTAGTGGCAGAGGACAATACGGTCTGTATAGTCAAGGTGATACATTTAAACTCAGGTTTGAGACTGTAGGTGGTAGATCAGACATCGTTATGGATTTACCAGATAGTGAAAAATGGATTCATGTTGCATTTACTAATGATGGTAGCAACGGGATTATCTATATTGATGGAAAAGAAGCTATGGCAGGGAATGTTTCAGGTAAATTAAAACCAAACGAGGATCCATTACGAATAGCACAAGATTGTGACCGACCTGACAATGTATTTGAAGGGATGATTGATGAAGTACGTTTATGGAACCGAGTACTAACTGAACAGGAAATAAGTACTTATATGGACCAAGGGGCTAAGCAAGCGCTTTCAGTATCACCTTCAGGTAAGATCTCAACTACTTGGGCACAGCTTAAACATTTTTAATAATATTTCTCAACTTCTATGATTTTTACTATAATAAATATATTTTCGTAACAAAAAATAAAAAAAACTAAAAATTAATATAGTTATGATTTTAGCATTCACAATATCACTTCTTATGTTACTCCCTTCGCTTTCATCTGCAGATTATTCAGCAGGTATGGTACTAAACTTCTCTTTGATGAAGGGACAGGTGATGTTGTTGAGGATTTAAGTGGAAACGGTCATGATTGAAAAATAGATAAACCTGAATGGGTAGATGGGAAAATTGGCGGTGCTTTGAAATTTGGTGGTGCTGGTAGTGGAACTTGGGTTACCGTAGATAGTACTGATGCACTCAATGTAAATGAATGTACCTTTATGGCATGGGTTAATGCTGAGACATGGGATGGAACACGTCAGATTGTTGGTAAATCTATCCACGGTGGGTGTACTGGTAGACGACAATATGGTTTATTTAGTGCAAAAGGGGTTCTAAAACTACGTTTTGAAACTGAAGGTGGAAGAGCAGACATAGATGCTGATTTACCTGCTACCAATGAATGCCTCCATGTCGCCTTTTCGAATGACGGTGAGATGGCTAAACTATATGTGAATGCTGAGATAGTTGCTGAAGATGCTGTTTCTGGCGTATTGAAATCAGTTGATGATCCATTGTGTATTGCACAGGATTGTGAAAACCGAATAACGTTTTTGCTGGTATGATCGACGAGGTACGTCTGTGGAATCGTGCTATAAGCGGAGATGATATTGCTGTGTTAATGGATTTAGGAACAAACGCGACGCCAGTTGATCCTAAAGATAAGATTTCTACAACATGGGGAAGTCTTAAATCAGTAAAATAAGTTAATCTTTATTGTATAGAAAAAATGCTCCTGTTATAAATATAGGAGCATTTTTTATTCTTCATTACTAAAATAATTTGAATCTACACGTTTAATTTTATAGGAATCTACAATAGAGACACCAAGATTAAATTCTATCATATATTGAGCAAGTTGTTGTTCATCAATTAATACAATTTTAGAATCAATAGTCTCAACATATTCTCTACAGCTCTTAGTGAATTCTGAAGATATAATGAAAATACCTTTCCTTACACGTTGTCCCTGTAATGCTCCGGTAAACTTTTGAATTTCTGGTCGACTTACATTTCCTTCTTATTGTTTTGTTGAATATATACCTTATCAAGTCCGAGTCTGCCCTCGTTTATAATTCCATCAATACCACCATCATTAATTCCACCTACTGCCTTCCAGCATCTTCCCGTGAACCTTCATACCCCATTTTAACTAATTGGTCAATTACTAATTGTTTAAAAAATATAGGTGAATTATGTTTTATTTCCTCTAACAAATCTTTAGCTAACTCATTTTGCAAATTCTTGTAAATATCTACAATGGACTCTGCAGATTAAATATTGGTTGTAGAGCCATTTGACATTCCCCGGTACAAAAGAGGATCTAAATTACTGAATGGTATACATAAGAATTGTTGTTCATGTGAAACTATTGGTTATTGAAAGTTATTTAGCACAACTCGTAATTATCTAATGCAATTATAATCATATTAAGACCTAAAAAACATACTCAGACTCTTAAGTTAGAATTAATATAACATACGTGATTCACGAAGAATTAAGGCAGTTAAAATTATAAACCCTAATAGAATAAGGGTTTATAAATTGCTTCATGCAGGTTTGCGTGAAAGTGTCATCATTTAAAAACGAAACATATTAACAACTTCACAGGTTACACAGTTTTTACCAGAAAGCCAATCCGAGATCTAACAACTAACAACTAACAACTATTAAGATAATTATTGTATCCGTACATAAAGAATGGTTTAAATTTCTGACATAGAATTTACATATCCACATATAAAGGGTGTAGATAGTTTTTGGCACTTTACAACAGTGTTTTTTATATCTACTATAGTTTAGGAAATTTCAGAGAAGATACAACCAAATTTCAAAGTGTTATGGCATTTACGACATTTTACTCACGAGAATCTAATTCCAAAAAAGATTTTTGGATAATATGATAATATAATGGGTATCCTCATGTATGAATGTCTAAGGCATTCATACCCGGGGAATGCCCTACTGCATTCATACCGTTGATTCCTGATTCTTGATTTGAGGGGTGAAATGTGTGAACTCCTATTCAGATTCGGGGATCAAACAATAAATGTAGCAAGACAACATCTCTTCGTAATCCTGTATCATCCACGATTCAGAAAAGAAAACCATTCCTAATCAAAACCTTCTCCTCAGTGAAATCCGAGATTCTGACATAGGGAACAATAGCAGTCGACTATCAGCGATTCAGATAACAACATACATAATACTAAGAATAAATTGAAGAAAATAAATGACAAAGCAACTAACACCATACAGATAAATGTACATTGACATAATAATAAATAAAAAATACAATAACATATAGAGGAATATTATAATACATAGTAGTAAAATAAAGATTATTATAATCTTATCAAATAATCTGATTTTTCAGGAGTGAATCTGTCGATAAATGTTATTTTATGAGAATAATAGTAAAACAGAATAATCCCTCATCAAGGAAAACTACAAAATTGTAACTTTTTTCAAATTTTAGAATTAGAGGCTTAATTCGTTACAAACCCAGACAGGGACTAACAGGAAAGCCAGTGAAAGAACAAGGGAAATTCCTACACTTTGTAGGAAAAGTGTAACATTTTCTCACACATCTAATAAAATGTACTAAGTTGGAAAAACGATAAAATCATTTTAATAATCTAATAGTTTAGATTTAATACTACTGTAAACTGTATACTGAAAACCAATAACTGTAATATAGAAAATATACACATGGTAAATACGATGTTTATGCCAAAGAATTTAGATACCCACATATTAACCATATATTGACAATAAAGATATTAATTGTTAAAATGGTTTATCATAAATAAAAGGGGGGAATCAATCGTGAAATCGGTCATAGAAGTTAAAATTAATGGTAGTAATTGTTCCAGATTGTATCAACATGTTACTAAAAGAATGTTATTGATATTAATATGTGTGATGTTTACATTTACAGTTGTGGGTACTGTAATAGCTGAATTTACTGACGGATTAATTTTATATCACTCATACGATAAAGGTGATGGTGATGTTGCCGAAGATCTGAGTGGGAATGGTCATGATGGAAAAATAGATAAACCTGAATGGGTAGATGGGAAATTTAATAAAGCCTTAAATTTTGGTGGTGCTGGAAGTGGCACATGGGTAACCGTCGAAAATACTGAGGCGTTAAATGTAGACACATGTACCTTTATGGCTTGGGTTTTTGCTGAACACTGGAATGCTACACGTCAAATTGTTGGAAAGTCTGTCCACGGTGGGTGTACTGGTAGAGGACAATACGGTCTGTTTAGTGAAGGTGGTACATTTAAACTCAGGTTTGAGTCTGAAGGTGGAAGATCAGACATCGTTATGGATTTACCAGATACTGAAAAATGGATTCATGTAGCATTTACTAACGATGGATCCAACGGGATTATCTATATAGATGGAAAAGAAGCAAAAGCAGGAAATATACCAGGTAAACTAAAACCAAACGAGGATCCATTACGAATAGCACAAGATTGTGACCGACATAACAATGTATTTGCGGGGATGATTGATGAAGTGCGTTTATGGAACCGAGCACTAACTGAGCAGGAAATAAGTACTTATATGGATCAAGGTGTTAAACAGGCACTTTCAGTATCACCCTCAGCTAAGATCTCAACTACTTGGGCACAACTTAAACACTTTTAATAATTTATTTCTACTTCTACAATTTTGGTATATGTAATTATAATTTTTCGTAACTATCAATATAAGGAGAATTAATAATGAACAGAGTTATGATTTCAACATTAACAATATCACTTCTGATGTTAATCCCTTTGCTTTCATCTGCAGATTATTCAGCAGGTATGGTCCTAAACTTCTCTTTTGATGAAGGGACAGGTGATGTTGCCGAGGATTTAAGTGGAAACGGTCATGATGGAATAATAGATAAACCTGAATGGGTAGATGGGAAAATTGGCGGTGCTTTGAAATTTGGTGGTGCTGGTAGTGGAACATGGGTTACCGTAGAAAGTACTGATGCACTCAATGTAAATGAATGTACCTTTATGGCATGGGTTAATGCTGAGACATGGGATGGAACACGTCAGATTGTTGGTAAATCTGTCCACGGTGGCTGTACTGGTAGAGGACAATATGGCTTATTTAGTGAAAAAGGGGTTCTAAAACTACGTTTTGAAACTGAAGGTGGAAGAGCAGACATAAATGCTGATTTACCTGCTACCAATGAATGGCTCCATGTCGCCTTTTCGAATGACGGTGAGATGGCTAAACTCTATGTAAATGCAGAGGTAGTTGCTGAAGCTGCTGTTCCTGGCGTATTGAAGTCAGTTGATGATCCATTACGTATTGCACAGGATTGTGAAAGACCGAATAACGTTTTTGCTGGTATGATTGACGAGGTACGTCTGTGGAATCGTGCTATTAGCGGAGACGATATTGCAGTCTTAATGGATTTAGGAGCAAACGCTACACCAGTGGATCCAAAGGATAAGATTTCTACAACATGGGGAAGCCTTAAATCAGTAAAATAAGTTAATCTTTATTGTATAGAAAAAATGCTCCTGTTGATACCTACAGGAGCATTTTTTATTCTTCATTACTAAAATAATCTGAATCTACACGTTTTATTTCATAGGTTTTTGTAATGAAGACACCTACATTATGTTCTATCATATATTGTGCAAGTTGTTGTCCATCAATAAGGACTAATGTTTTGGAACTTCTTTCTGCAAACCGACTGGCTTTATCAGAGAATGAAGAAGTAGTGATGAAGATACCTTTTTGTGCACCTTCACCATCTAATGCCCCAACAAAGTCACGTATAGGTGGTTCACCAACGTTTTGTTCCTGTCGTTTTGCTTGTATGTAGACTACATCAAGACCCAGTCTATCTTCTTTTATAATACCATCAATTCCACCATCACCACTACGACCAACTGCTTTTCCAGCATCCTCCCGTGAACCTCCATATCCCATTTTAACAAGAAGGTCAATTACAAGTTTCTCGAAGAATGATGGTTCATTATTCTTAATTTCTTCTAACAGTTGTGAAGCTAATTCTACTCGTTCTTTTTGATAAATATCTTCTATAGAATGTTTATGTTGCATAAAGTGTTTCTGTGTATTAGAAGGATTTTTTGCAAGAAAATATGGTGTGTTTTTCCCACCAGGTTGAATTAACTTACCTTTCTTACATAGATCACGCATAATTTGATCAACTAATCTATACCGGAAAAGTTCTAAGAATCTATTCCCGGCTTTATAAACTGCATTTTTCTGTTTTTCAGTAAGTTGAAATTTATCTACTAATAAATCTGTTACCTCAACTATTCTTAATCCTTCAATAGGAAAATCCAACTTAAGAATAGATTCTCGTACTAACTCAGTAGTAGGCATATCAATTTCATAGGGTTCTTTTGTTATTGGATTAAACGCTGTTCTATTAGTCATTTTAATGGTACCCATAATCACCACCTTACATATATGATTGATAAATATAAAATTCTAATTCACGTTCCTTAAAATTAACAAAAGGTATTAATATAACTTCTCTATGATTTCGTACATATTTAAATGCTCTAAATTATAGTTGCTTTTACTATACCAATTAATTCATCAGGAATACCAGGTAATGCTTCTGCTATTGCTGCAAGTGTGTCAGAATCACCCCCCAAAAGAGAAACTGCATTTCTAAATGCATCTTCATAATAATTTGATTCCAAGCATAAGTAATGGTTTGGGACTGAACCTTGACAGGTTCCCTCAAAAAAGTAATTGGCACGGATTTCATCAACAGATTTATTTAAATCATATCCATCTTTGTAGAAATGATATTTCGGATGGCATTGGATTTTCTTAATGCAATGCTCACCAGAGCGCATGTGTTGTTGCACGTGCACCTTTCAACCCTTCTGTGTGATTATGTTTTATTCCTGTGACCTTGTCAGAAGAAGCTAATGCATTCTCTAAATTATCCTGATTTAGATATGCTGCAGGAGATACACGCATCACAAATCCGTTCCTATTCTGCAATAGTACATTCAGTCTCGTCTGTAAATTGTTATTATCACAGAATAATTGAAAATCTTTTGTTTTTCTTTAGTAATGCTCGTAAATCGAACCAACGATGTCGCCAATTATTACACCTAACATGCCCTCTCCATATTTACGATTATATATTATATTATCCAACTTTATTATTACAAAGACTTTGGCTAATGTCAATTATAGGATTACATTTTCTTGAATATACTGACACCTATATATAGATATGGTAAACTATATACAAATATATCAATATATGAAGAAACTACGAGGAATTAATTATGAATGAGGAGTTTTTTGTAAGTAGTGAATTTACACCTCAGAATGGGTTTACATCTGGTATTGAAGGTCCAGCTTGTGATTCGGATGGAAATCTATATGCGGTGAATTTTGAGAGGCAGCACACTATTGGAAAGGTAACACCAGAAGGGGAAGCAAGTGTATTTATAGAATTACCTCCAGGAAGTATTGGAAATGGAATAAGATTCAACAGTGAAGGTTATATGTTCATTGCTGACTATACGAATCATAATGTCCTTAAGGTTGATATGGATACACGAGAAATTACTGTTCATGCACACGAACCCACTATGAATCAACCCAATGATCTGGCTATTGGTGCTAACGATATAATTTACGCAAGTGATCCAAATTGGGGAGAGTCAACAGGACAAATATGGCGTGTAGACACCAATGGAACAGTTACGCTATTAGAATCTGATATGGGAACTACGAATGGAATTGAGGTTAGTCCCGATGAGAAAGTGTTATATGTTAATGAATCTACACAGAAAAATGTGTGGAGATATGATTTATCATCTAATGGTGATATTAGCAATAAGTCTCTCTTAATCCAATTTCCGGATTTCGGTATGGACGGGATGCGTTGTGATGTTGATGGAAATCTGTACATTACACGACATGGAAAAGGGACAATAGCAAAACTATCTCCATCAGGAGAAGTGTTGTTAGAAGTAGAACTAACTGGGAAGAGTTGTACAAATATTGCATTTGGTGGAACAGATGGTCGAACTTGCTATGTTACTATAGCAGATAGAGGAAATGTTGAAGTATTTCGCGTCGATAAACCGGGACGTAGTTGGAATTTGTTTCAATAATACCTCTGATTGTGTATTTATACTCCGTTGACAGTTGCATCTATGTATGTTATCATTTATCAAAATAATTTTAACGGAGGCAGATAATGAAACTTTTATATTTTCTTTTAGTTTTGATGTTAGTTTTTAGTTCTTTAGCAATTGCTGAACTGCTTGATGGACTCGTTCTCTATATGCCACTTGATGAAGGAACTGGAAAAGAGGCATTAGATGTATCCGGGAACGGTTTTAAAGGAATGTTAAATGGTGGTGCCAAATGGGTTGATGGTGAATTTGGTAAAGCTCTCGAATTTAGTACTTCGACAGATTTTGTTGCCATTGAAGATGATAAAGCATTTCACATTGAGGATGAAATTACTCAAGCTGCATGGGTTAATCTTAGTCGTTTACCAAGTGCACATGCCATCGTATTTGGAACCCGTGAAGGTGGCGGAGGTAGAAATATTGGCTTCGGATATGGTATGAATCCGTCAAATGGTATTAAGGTATGGACTAATGGTGCTGGTGGTGGATTCTTAGACGTAAATGATAATGCAACGAAACTTGATACAAAGAAATGGTATTACCTTTCATACACCCATACTTCAGACAATAAAGGAAAAGTTAAGATCTATGTTGATGGTAAGGTGACACATGAACAGGATTCTAACAACCCAGTTGCACCAGCTGGAACAACGGGTCGTATACAGATAGGTACATGGTCTGGAGAAGCATGGCCCGGTATGGTAGACGAAGTCCGGCTTTGGAATCGTGCTCTTTCTGACAAGGAAATGGAAATGAGTATGGAAATGGGTATGGACGAATTCCTTGCTGTGAATCCACAAGATAAATTGACTACATCTTGGGGCAAGGTAAAACGGCAACGATAATATGTTAAGGCGGCAAAGTTTGTCGCCTTTTCTATTCAAGGATATGGGTTACTAAGATATGGATCAGTATGAATCTGTATTAAAACGTCTAGAGAAAACTGCAATTGAATACACAAATATCGCACCAGAAAACGGACAATTTCTCTCTATTCTAATTCAATCCATTAAGGCTAAGAATGTGCTTGAAGTAGGAACGAGTAACGGTTATTCTACAATCTGGCTTGCTGCCGCCTTAAAAATGACTGGTGGTAAACTTATTACAATTGAATTTGACCCTAAACGTGCTGATGAGGCATTCTCACACCTTACTGAAGTGGGACTTGATAGTATCGTCAATATACGGGTTGGCAATGCTCTTGATGAGATCCCAAAATGTAAAGAAACCTTTGATCTTGTTTTCTTGGATGCTCAGAAAGATGAGTATAAACAATATCTTGATCTGGTTCTCCCAGACATTCGTAAAGGTGGTTTAATTATAGCAGATGATACAGTGACGATGCGAGATGAGATGCCTGATTATGTTGATTATGTATTTAATACATCTACCTTAAACTCTGTAGATATACCTCTTGATGATGGTATCATATTAAGTTATAAAATTATATAAAGTACTTTAATAAACCGAATATATGTCCCTCCACTCAAAATTATCTGATAAATCCACCCGGTTTACTGAATCTGTTATTCGTGGTATGACACAGTTATGTTTGCAACATAATGCCATAAATCTGTCGCAAGGAACGCCAGCCTATCAACCACCAGATGAAGTAAAATATGCAGCAATTGAAGCTATTCAAGAAGGATATAACCAATATAGTATCACCTGGGGTGCTCCAGATTTTCGCAATGCAATTGCACAGAAGATGACGATATTTAACAATATACCTACAGATCCCACCAAAAACGTTACAGTTACCTGTGGCTCAACTGAAGGAATGTTATCATCGTTGTTGGCAATTATTAATCCGGGTGATGAAGTTATCATTTTTGAACCGTTTTATGAGAATTACGGACCAGACACCATTATATCTGGTGCAAAACCGGTATATGTTCCCTTAAGAGAATCACAAGCTGTAAATGGTATAATGCAGTTTAGTTATGATTCATCAGAACTAAGGGATGCGTTCTCTGCTAATACAAAAGCAATTATAATCAATACACCGAATAATCCTTTAGGAAAAGTCTTTACAGTTGATGAACTACAAGAGATTGCGGATCTATGCTGTGAATTTGACTCTATTGCTATTACTGATGAAATATACGAACATATGATTTATGACGACAAACCCCATATTAGTCTTGGTTCATTCCCAGAGATGAAGGATCGTACAATTACAGTATCAGGGTTAAGTAAGACATATTCTATGACGGGTTGGAGACTTGGGTATGTTGTCGCACCTGATCTTCTAACCGATGCGATACGGAAAATGCATGATTTCTTAACTGTTGGAGCTCCCCATCCATTACAGCGTGCAGGTATAGCGGCATTGAATCTACCGCCGAGTTATTATGAGGAATTAGTTATAAAGTATGACAAGAATCGTAAACAACTCTTAAATACACTAACAGAATCAGGTTTTAGTTGCTTCTCTCCTGAAGGAGCATATTATATAATGACAGATATTTCAAACTTTGGCTTTCCAGATGATACTACATTTGCACATTGGTTAGTCAAAGAAATTGGAGTGGGAGGTGTACCGGGTTCAAGTTTCTATAGTCGGTCAGAATTTGGTAAGTCAAAATTTCGTTTTATGTTTAGTTTGAGTAAGGATAAATTGGATCAGGCTGGTGATCGGTTGATGCAAATTAAATCTAAAATTTGAATTAGATTTGTTGAGTGTATCAGAACCTTTGGAGTTTAATATCATGGATAATGTAATTGATAAGGAAACACGTGAAATATTTAAAGCAGAAATAGAAGCATTAATTGAAAAGGATTCAAAATTTATTTCACTCGGTCCTGATGAAATTAAAGCGATAGTTGAAACTTTTGATTTTACACTAAGAAGTGGTAAGAAGAATGTAAGAGCACAGATGCTCTATGATTCATTTCAAAAGAATAGAAGAGAATAGTATGAAGTTAGAACTACTTAGACTTAGAAACTTCGGGTGTTTAAAACAGGAAGATTATACACTATCTGACGGTGTGAATCTTATTTTTGGTCCGAATTTCAGTGGGAAAAGCACACTGGTTAATGCTATCTTTTTTTCATTAACTGGTCAGGCTATAGTTCCGCGTGTAGATATAAAAAACATAAGAAGTCCCAAATCAAATAGTGGTACTGCAGGTCTCCAATTTATTGTTGGAGATAAGAGATATATGCTGTACCGAGGTACACGACGACAGTGTCAACTAAGAGAACAAATTGAAGGTGAATGGAATATCCTGCTTGATGAAGAACGTGTGACAGTCGCCGATGCAGCCTTGAAAGAAAGATTTGGTTTTATGCATGAGCGTTTTGCTTTGACTACTTTCTTACGTGAAGGTGAAATTAATGAATTTCTTGTAAGGCAACCTTCCACTCGGCGTGATATACTTTACACACTTTTGGGTATTGATCAATTAATGGATGTCAGAGATGCATTTATAGATACCCGACGGCTTGCCAAACGTGAAAAGGCAAGGATAGACTCCCACCAGAGTAGCCTAAGATTTAGTGAACAGAAAAATAGTAAAACTGATATTGTGAGAATAGAAGAGAAAATTAAGGAACTTGAGGCTAAATACACATCAGATTCTGGTGATATTGAGTTAGTCACTGAGTGGAAAAAAAGTAGAATACAATTAAAATCACAATTAGAATCTTTAAAGAATGAACAGAATGAGAAATTGGCTGGTTTTGAGAATAATTCACAGATGAGTGATATGATCGAAAATATAGAAAAAGCTGTGAAAGAAAATATTGGGATTGAAACAGATCGTGACCAGTTAATGCAGAAAATTGGTAGTACCGAATCGCAGATTACAGAATTATCCAAAGTATGTGATAATTTGAGAATATTGCTTGATCAGAACGAAGGACATTGTCCTACTTGTCACCAGAAAGTTGAGAGGGGTGTAATCCAACAAATTGTAGATGAAAAAGAAAAAGAGAAAACAGATCTTTCAACGGTATTACAAGGATATAAGAAGACATTAGAGGAAATGAGTTCAACTCTTACCAGTCGTCAAAAATTGGAACAAAGGTTGCAAACCTTACGTGCCATTAATTCAAGGTTAGATCAACTTGAACAAGAGATTATCAAAGTAGAGAGTGAGTTAAACACAGTTTCAACACGTTTATCTGAAAGAGGTATTACTGACGACGTAGATAAGTCTGGGATTGATGTTAATTCAATAAGCCCTTTGTCGTCTCAACCTGATAAAGGTAGATTAAAGAGAGAACTTGATGATAAAAGAAAAAGACTACAAAAGCTAAAACAGGATGAAGCCGTTCGTGAGGATAGATTGAAGCAGCTTCAGGAAGTGAATTTACAAGCCGAAAATGCTGAAAATAGTTTGCTTTGTGTTGAGCTTGCATGTAGTGGTGTAGATAAAACGATTGAGACCCTTCAGCACCAAATTATGAAACCTGCCGAAGAGGAATTACACAATTGGATTAATCAGATGGACCTTTTTGGCCAAACTCGAATTGACCTACTTAAGCAACATTTACTTCCATCAGTGAAAATCGATGGAGAGGATAGAAGTTTGATGTTATTAAGTGGTAGTGAAAAAATGTTTCTCTATTTGTGTTTTAAGGTGGCACTTGCCAAGGTATTAGGGAATACAGATTTTTTTGTTTTTGACGATCCAACATTACATCTTGATGATGAAAGAAAGAAGATGATGGTCGATTTTATTAAGCAGCTGGCAAAGGAATATCAAGTAATTGTCACCAGTTATGATGAAGATGTTCGTCTTGGATTAGAGGGGGCACATTTAATTGAGATGAATCGGATAGAGGAGGAAACTATAAGCGACTAAGTTTTAAAATTACATTTTACATATTAATACCGTTTTAAGAATATATCCCCATTATCTGTGCCACTATTACTCCATACCACTATACACTGTCCATCTTCTAACGAAACAACATAAGGCGGGAAATGTGTACCTTTACTTGTTGAAACAGGAACACCATCCTTTTCCCATAATAACTTACCATTGATATCCAGTTTCTGACAATAGATTGCATTTTTAGTTATTTCACCAATATCCCCGCGATAGTCAACCCAAGCCACAAAGAACTTATTGTTATCTAACTTCACTATGTGCGGAGTATCTTGATGTCCACCTGCAGTACATAATGGTATACCATTTTCCTGCCAAATTACTTTGCCATCAGCACTGATACGCTGCATGTATAGATCGCTATAGATATCTCTTTCATCACGCCAAACAACTATTACACCGCCAGTATCATCCTTAACAATTGCATGACTTTTCTGTATTCCATCAGCCGTACAGATGGGTATACCCTGTTTTTCCCACAGTTTCTTCCCGTCTTTATCAATACGTTGTGCGAATAGTTGGTCATTAATAAAATTTTCGTAAATTTGCCATACTACTATAACACCATTTTCATTATCTAAAATTACCCGGGGTACACCTTGCATTCCCTCAAGTGGAGAAATAAGTATCGGTGAATCCCATATTGGTGTTCCATCAAGATGGTATCTATGTGCCATAATGTGCCAAGTATCATAGCCAATTACATCCCACCATATTATATAGAATCCACCCAATCCATCTGCAATTAAGATGGGTTCGCTCTGTGAAGATTCTGATGCAAATACGGGAATACCATCCTTCTTCCATTGTATTATTCCTTGTGAATCAACACGTTGTATGTAAAGATCTTGAAATTCTGAACTTCGCCTTTCATCTTCCCAAACAAAAACAGCACCACCCTCTCCATCAGTAAGTATGGCTTGAGTCGATTGATCTGTGTCATCAATACAAATTGGTATCCCGTCAACTTCCCATAATACCTTCCCTTCATGATCTATCGCTTGCGCGAAAATATCCCAACTACGATTCCTTCTTCTGTCGTTCCATACAACGATTGCATGTGTATCATACCCGACCATCCGTATTCGTCTTTGATTATTATTAGCAATTGAAACTGGAACCCCGTTTTGATCCCACAATATAGAGTCTTCGTGATTAATTCTTTGTGCATACACATCCCAATCCTTACTCGTACGATAATCTTCCCACAGGACTACAACCCCACCTTTACCGTCATTAACTGCAGTTGGAAAGAGTTGACCATCTTCTACTGTAGATACAGGTATAACAGCAAATGATGTTGAAGTTATAATGGTAAAAATAAAAATTGAAATTGATTTCCACCATAAGCAATTTAATCGTTTGATAAAGTTCTGGGTGTCCATAAATCAATTAATGTTCCTTCTGTATACGGTGAGAGGGTTTCCCATTCGTATATAGGTAATTGTATATGTGCAAGTGCTGCAGTAGGCATTTGATGGTATTGTCCTGTTAGGTTATGTATAAGTTGTTCCATGGTAGGATTATGTCCTACAACCAATATCTTCTTATATTTCTCTTGTAGTGATTGTAATGTTTCAAAGTAGACACCAACAGGGGCATGATAGAGATTATCTAACTTTTTGATTTTACCCGTATACCCACATGCCTTTGAAAATCTTTTAGCAGTATTCCTGGCACGTTTGGCAGAGGATGATAGGATTCTATCAGGAATCAGTTTGGCATCTTTAATGAGTTTACCCATGCGAGGTGCGTCTTTTTTTCCTCGTTTATTAAGGGGGCGATCATAATCTCTCAAATCCGGATCATCCCAACTTGATTTTGCATGGCGTAATATGAGAAGTGTTTTCATGTTAGAATTATGATTTCCAAAATATAAAGATTTTTCTGTCTTAAGATTCACACTCTTGACTTTTCAGAATAAGTTAAATGGATAATACACTCTTTTTTCTACTGAAATACAAAAATGTGTGTAATCTGTTGTATGAAAGTAGAATTGGTAAATTCTGGTCATCCAAGTCTATTATAACATAATCTATTCTGAAGTTATACTCTTTTGTACGGATTAGAGTTTCAGATTTAGATAAAAATTAATCCTATAGATTTAAATATGATATTCACTGAAATATGAAGCCTGTAACGTTTATACAAACAATACGGATGTATTCTGATACTGGATTTGATGACATAAGAAGAATTATTTTTTTAATCTTGGTGATAAATTCTGTACGGTTAATCCAGAAACCAGAATCAACAATATGAATGTTATCGGACATTTCCTTGGTATGAACACCTCTGGGTGCTTCCAGGTAAATCGCACATGTTAGGATTAGGAAATTAGAATTACAAAACTTACTTAATTTATATACGATTTGTATCAAATTAAGATTATTTGATAAATCCTTCATATATGAATATAGGATAGATGATCAGTCTTAGTAAAGAATGAACTTAAGAATCCCTTTGATTTATTAGTCTATATAGGGCAGAAATAGTCATATATATAATAATATATTGACTTAATATATATATTGACTTAATATGACTAATCTTATCTATTAATTATCTAAGATTATATTAAATATTATCAAAGAGATTAGTAGAGATCTATAATACAAGAATATGGATTTAACAAGAAAATATCATAGGTTTTATTAAAGGGTATTAATCTCGATAAAGACAAAATTGCACAACAGTCAACAAAGATGAAGGAAATAGGTTTAATTCCTTTAACATTTAATGAAGAACACTAATTTATTGTTGTTTTTAATGAACATGTAACTATTCTTAACTTATGATACATCGACTATCGAAACATTAGTATGATAAGATAAGTACTTGAATAAAAATAAATAACAGATTCGCACCCATCAAATATAGTAAATAAGGTGCGTAGATAAATAAGGAATAAAAATGTTAAATAATAAATTTACAAAAAGATTATTACTTTGCTCGATAATTACTGGATTATTTGTTGGAATGTGTGAAGCTGCTACATTCGACCCACCACCATATAATAGACCTGTGAGATATAAGGCTGAAGTAAGAGAAAACCTACCTATTGGTACAGAAGTAATAAGAATTGGTGTTAATAATCCAGAAGGAAGCTCCTTATATTTTCGATTCTATGTTGGATTTTACTTCTTTGATCATGAATATAATGGTAGCGAGTTAATTATCAAAACCAATATGGTCTTAGATTATGAATACTTAATTAATTCACTTTCAGATATTGACCTAACTGTAGATGGATTTGACACATACATTGGTGTATGGAGTGATCCTCATCAGAGTGAAGATGACAGTATTGTAATTTCAATTGATGTGCTTAATGATCCCAGTGATGACACTGATCCTCTTAACAATCATCCTGAATTTAACGACGGTGAAGAAATTACAATCACTGTCCCTCAGAACACTCCAGCAGGCGAGAACATAGGTTCTGCATTATTAGCAACCGACGATGATAGCGACGAGTTATCCTACAAATTATACTCAAACTTTCTTACCTCCTCATTTGATAGTCAATTTACAATTGATAGTACTACTGCACAGTTACAAACTGTTAAATCACTCGATGAAGCAGGTAGCGGTAGGTTATACCTATATGTTGTTGATGGTAAAGGTGGATTTGATTTATTCTATGCAAATATTATTATAGAACCCGTCATTGTCCAAGAAGTTGAAACCAATGAGAATGAAGTGACTAATGTAAATGAACGGACTACCAATGAAAATGAACAGAATAATAACAGTGAAAGAAGCACAGAAAATCAACAATCTCAGGAAACAAAAAACTATTGACTGTGTACCAAAACACTGCTGAGGATGATAATTCTGATTCCACAACAGGAGAATCCAACACAGAAGATATATCACCACCAGAGACCGAGCTTACGCCAATTAACAGTGTGATTACACCTGGACAAATTGGTTTTAGTGAAGTAATGTATGCTGAAAAAAATAGTGTTAATACTGTAGTCCAGTGGATAGAACTCTATAACAAATCGAATGGATTGGTTGATATGTCAGGATGGAAGTTGGAGATTGAAACGCGTGACGAAGATGATCAACATCGTTTTACTGAAATTTATTTTAATAATTTGCAAATATCTGATAATGGAACTGTCCTCCTCATAACTATGGATGGTCGAAAATCTACACAGATTTCTGATGAGATTGTTTATAATTTATTCACTGAACATAGTACAGAGTTTGACCAAATTGAACCAAATGATAATTTATTTGGTAGTAAGGGTTTTTTCCTTCAGTTATCTACCCCTGAAGGTGTTATAAGCGATGTAGTGGGGAATCTTGATGGTGATAGTAGTACTGAGGATGAACCTGCCTGGGAATTATCAGATCCTTTAACTGTGGATGGTGCCCGTTCTTCGATAATGAGACGATATTCAGTGGAAGATAATTTACCACTTAATGGGAGGAAAAAAGTAAATTGGGTGTTGTCTTCAAACCTCCCTCTGTCTATATCCACATTTTTGGGTAGTAACACCGATCATGGAAATCCAGGACATAGAATTGCATCCCCACTTCCTGTTGAATTATCTACCTTCAGTGTTGAATTGAGTAAGGAAGGTATACGAATCAATTGGACTACTGAATCTGAAATAGATAATGCTGGGTTTAATATTTTGCGGAGTGAGCGTCCAAACGGACAATATCGGATTATCAACGATAAATTGATTCAAGGGGCAGGTACGTCAGGGGAACGGAATTCTTACCTATGGATAGACACAACCACAACACACGATATTGAATATCACTATAAAATTCAGGATGTATCATTTGCAGGAGAAACACAAATACTTGCAACTCAACGTATGAAAGGGATAATATCCCCTAAACATAGGTTTACAACGAGTTGGGGAGATATAAAAGAAGATAAGTAAAAACAGTACCTAACTTCAGATTTAATCGTAGGAGGGTGGTATAAACCCTCCTACTGTTTACTTATTTTTTATCTTCCATCTTACCGGTATTCTTCGCTGTTCCATGCATTCTTACATTACAAATTGATAGTCTTTTCGGTTGACATTTAAGTTGACAATCCTTAAAACCTTAGATTTGTGTCCAATCCATAATGACCCCTAAATACTCATTCTTCTTATCAGTCAATCCATCGTAAGCTGATTGAGCATCCTCCGGATTAATCACATGGGTTAATAGATCCTCAACATTAAACTTCCCATCCTTAATAAGCGAATATACTATCTGTGAGTTTCGTTCCAAGGAGTGTTTGGATTCCCCGCTATGCATCGTTGGATAGACCCATTCATGTGCACTTTTGAGTGTAATTGCACCTAAACCGATGAGGTGTGTATAATTGAGCACTTCTGTAACATTCTTAATATATTCACCACGAGGAGAACCGAGTAGGATCACTTCCCCTTTTCTTCCTGTTAATTGGTATGCCAATTCCACAAGTCTTGGATTTCCTATGGCTTCAACAGTTACCTCTGCTTTCCTACCATTTGTTATGAAATTCACACGTTCATGAACATCTTCTTGATCAGGATTAATTAGATTCTCTATTCCACATTTTCTCCCTATTTCCAGACGTTCAGGAACAAGTTCAACACTTATTACATTCATTCCTGCTAATTTGAAGAGTTGAGAAGCTGAATTTCCAACTAAACCTAAACCGATTATAACAGCAGTATCTCCAAATTCTGCAGAAGATACACGTAACGAAGTCATAGCAACAGTAGCCATTCTAACAAAAGAAATTAGTTTAGCATCAATTTCTAAAGGAGGTTTAAATGCAAGTAGTACTGCGGAAGTTTTAACGATAGACGCGTGTGAACTATAGCAGAAAGCAAAATCTCCAACAGCACATTTTGTTACGTGTTCTCCAACTTTAAGTACTTCTCCGATAGCTGTATATCCTGACCCGTGTGGAAATTGTGTTCCACTTTCTAATCCAGTAAATCCAGCACCTTCTGTACCAGGACTAATAAGACTATAGTGTGTCTTTAGTAAGACCTGATCAGGACCGAGATTTTCGTCAACTTCAAAGTCTTCCAGCACAGCTTTACGTTTTGCTGGCATTATAATATGTTTACCCTTCATGTTATCTCCATACAGTTTATAATTCTCTATTCATTTTTTTCATCATAACAAGGTTCTAATTGTGAGTCAAGAATAATGTTTTGTGAATACAGGGTTAACTTGTAGTGTTGAGAGATTTAAGAATGAAATGGTGTATCAATAATTATATTAAAGTTATAGAATTAAGATTAGACACTATTTCTCAACTAACATAACATATAACATAAACCGATTGATGCTGCTATTTGTAAGAATTACAATCCTACTTGAAAATTAAAACTCTTAGAAAGAATTGATTATTAATCATATAATGAGTAGATAGCGCGATAGTATTCATATAGAATCTTGACAAAATTGATAGTATCGGTTAAAGTGTCTTAAAATCTGATGTAGTGATATTGTCGGAGGCAAGATGTCTAATCGATTAGCAATAGATGGAGGAACACCTGTAATCACCGATTCAATTCCCGGTGGTATGCACGGTCCAAGTGTAATAGATGAGCGTGAAATACAAGCAGTTACAGATGTACTCCGGAGTGGACAATTATTTCGTTTTGTTGAAAATTCTCAGGTAGCTTCATTTGAACAAGAGGCTGCAGGCCGTCTTGGAGTTAATCATGCATTAATGGTGAATTCAGGTACATCAGCGATAATTTGTGCACTTACGGGTGTTGGGATTGGTCCAGGTGATGAAGTGATTTTACCCGGATATACCTTTATCGCTACTGCTGCCGCTATAGTAGGGGTTGGTGCTATACCTGTGATTGCAGAAATTGATGAATCACTCGGTTTAGATCCTGCAGATGTTGAAAGAAAAATTACACCACATACAAAAGCTATTTTACCTGTTCATATGCAAGGAGTTCCGTGTCGTATAGAGGCAATTTTGGATATTGCCAAAAGACACGAACTGAAAGTGGTTGAAGATTCCTGTCAATGTGTTGGAGGACAGTATAATGGTAAATATGCTGGTACTTGGGGAGATGCAGGGGCATGGAGTTTAAACTACTTTAAAGTTCTTACTTGTGGAGAGGGCGGATTAGTTTTTACTGACAATTATGATACTTATGAAAGAGCAGCATTTGCCTCTGAACCAGGACTTCCTATGTGGATGAGTGATTCTGAATGGAAGAATAAACCATTTTCTTGTCAAACCTATCGTCCTGGAGAGATTTTGGGAGCGATTGCACGAGTGCAATTATCGAAACTTGATGATATCCTTGGACATACACGGAAACTAAAGAAAGCTTTTATAGCAGAACTCTCAGATAATCCAAAAGGATATAAACGTCAGCATGTTGATGATCCGACTGGTGAATGTGGAATTAGTGCTGCCATCATTATCAACGATGATAACTTAGCTAAGAAATATACAGAAGCACTTACAGCAGAAGGATTAGGTGCGGGGACAGCTTATAATGAAGGATTCCCAGATAGACACATTTATACATATTGGGATTCAATCCTCTTTAAACATTCACCCAATGCTGCAGGTTATCCATGGTCTGACCCAAGATACAAAGGTGATATCAAATATTCACGTGACATGTGTCCAAATACCTTATCAATTCTTGGTCGGGCATTAAGGTTTGGCTTCAATGTTAATATGCAGGAAGAACATGCTCGGTTAATGGCAGCAGCAATTAATAAAGTAGACGATGCATTGGGTTAGCAATCTATTGGATAATTGTTTCAGGGATGACATAAGTACGACGGTCCACTTTTGTGAAACCGATCTTCTTTGCTATTTTAAGAGATGCATAATTATCTTCACCACAACTCCAAACAGGAATTTTACCTTTGGCTTGTATTTCTCTTGCTACAAGCGAAGCTGCTGCGGTAGCAAATCCGCTTCCTCTGTAGTGTTCTTGGGTGAATACACCTATGTCGGCATATAAGTCTGTTTCTGCATAAATATGGGCAATTGTAACCAGACTATTATCGACAATTGCACCTGCAACAATTCCATCAATTAACATGGAATCAATCGTTAGATAACCATTTCCTTGAATCTCTTTTGGGGCTTTACTTATTCTTTCTTTATCATTTAAAGTCAACAATCGGACACATTTGTTATGTAAATACTTTGCTGGTTTTTCAAGTGTATGATATATATCACCATAATATTGAATTGAGGAGTTTGTGGTTCTGTTAATAAGATTACCAAGTGATTCTGCATGTACTTCATCTACACCGATACAACTCCATCCTTGTTTATATTTCAGCAAGTTCCATATTGCATTAACATCGTGTCCGAACCCCATTGGTTCGTCAGGACAGAAACTATCAAAGATGACTACGGCATGAAAATCCGGTGATACACCATATGTGTAAGCAGAACACATACTTGTCCTTAGCCTTGATGTAGGAATAACAGTAGTTGGTTGGTTTTCAAGGCTATCAGCTAAAATCTCATATTGTTCAGGTTTTAATTTTTGCATGTTTTTATGAAAGGATTGTTTGCGAATGAAGATAACGATTTTGGGTTCAGGTACTTCAACGGGTGTACCAGAATATAAGTGTGAGTGCGAAACCTGCATTGATTCTATGCAGGTTGGTTCAAAAAATTATCGTACCCGGACCTCAATTCATATTGAGAAGAACGGTAAGAATCTGCAATTTGATTTAGGTCCAAACTTCATGGATCAGATAAATCGCAATAAGATTGATTGGATCGATGCAGTTATATTTACACATTGTCATGCAGACCATATAAGTGGTACAAATGATATTGTTATGCCGTGCCGTAAACAGCAGATGGATATGCCTATCTATGGTCCAGAACAAACACTTGATATCTTGCAACGGAATTATGATTATATGTTTACTAAAGAAACTTTTCAAGGGGGTGGTGTAGGTCATCTACTTCCAAATGTAGTGAATGGAAGATTACAATTATTTGATTTTGACATTACTCCAATCCCCGTTGAACACGGTAATGTTGATACAAACGGGTATAGGATAGACAATTTTGGCTATCTACCTGATGTAAAAGTACTACCCCATTCCTCGCAGGAATTGCTCAAAGGGATAGAGGTGTTAATAATTGATGCCTTAAGCTTTAACCCTGGACATCCAACCCATCTCTCAGTGGGACAAGCATTGGAAATCAGTGATGCTTTAAAACCGAAAGAGACCTATTTTACACATATAATGCATCGACTGGATCATCGGTATTTTAGAGATCAGTGTAAAGAACAGAATATAGCACTTCCGGATAATGCAAATCTTGCTTATGACGGTCAAATTATTGAATTGTAGTATGATGTTATTTTATTGGAGTGACTGATTAAAAACTCAGCACCGAAACCACTTATGGTATCGGTGCTGTGAAAATTGAAATTCAGAATAAAATGTAAGACTTTATTTACCCCACCCACCTTGCTGTGGTTTTTGTCGGCCTTGTAAGATGATCCGGTCCCCTTCGGTAAGTCCACTCTTGACGATGACATCAGTTTCGTTCTGTTCACCAGTTTCGATAGTCGTTTGGATCCCTTTAGGCGTCCCGTTATCAATCATTACATATTTTCCACGGGTGACAGAAACTTGCGCTTGAACTCCATCAGCTTTCTTGTCACCGTTAATTAAGAGTGAAACAGTTGCAGGACCGGGGGTGATACCCCGTTGTGAACTATCTAAATTAATTGTGACGTTTCCATTCGCTGAACTTTCAACAGTTCCATTGAAAGTCTTTTCACTAATGGTCTGCATTGCTACCTGTTTTCCAACTTTAAATGGTGAGTTATTTCCAACTTGGACTGAAGCAACTGCAGTCGTTTTTGATACAACTGCATCTATAGGTACCATTAATACATTCTTCTCTTCATAAGTAATGATATCAACATCAGCACTCATCCCTGGACGAATATTCCCTTCACTATCAACCACCTCAATCATAACCTCAAATGAGATAATATTATCTTGTTGCTGCCCACTTGGTGAAATTTCATAGACTTTGCCATTGTATTTCATAGTTTGAAAGGCGTCAATCTTGATTTCAGCATCTTGTCCTTCATTTAGACGTTCCATATCCACTTCATTAATAAAAGTCTTAACAACCATTTGGGATAAATCAGCAATAGTCATAATTGGTGGACTTTGTGAAAAAGCAGATCTACCTGATGTTACAATTTCACCTTCCTCAATAACGAGTTGTGTGACAGTCCCAGTCATTGGGGCAGTAATTGTAGTCCATTCAAGCCGTTCATCTTGGTTTTTCAGACTACTTTGTCTACGGAGTAAATTAGCATCTGCACTAACCCTCGATTGTTCAGTCAACAATTTCTCATTTAATATAGTTGCTTCCAGTTCTTGTAGTTGTGTTTGTGCATTTTCTAATCGAATTTTAACTTCCTCTTCTGCTTTTACCCGTAACTTCTTTAAATTATTAAGATTTAATTGTTGATTTTGTAAGGTAGCTTCACGTGTTTTTATAGCTGTTTTTCGTGCTAAAATTGTACGTTCTTGAGAATCAATAGTCTTTTGTTGGGATTCAACTCGTTTTTTTGCGTTTTCATACTGAGATTCAGCATTGGCATATTGTGTCTGAGTATCCTCTAATGTTTTCTTAGAAACCAAATCTTTTTCATACAATTCGCTGTTTCGGTCCAATTCGGATTTTGATGAATCTAAGGAAACTTTGGAAGAAGTTAGTGAAGTCTCGTATTCAGCGAGGGTCAATTCAGCTTGAGATAACGATATCCTTGCTTGTTCTAAAGATATCTTGTCTTGGTCTAATTGATTCATTGTGGTTTGAATATCTGTCTCAGCAGAACTTAGTTGAGTAAGGGTGGTGGCTTGTGTAGTTTCAAGATTCGCTTGTGCGATTTTTACTGAAGCTTTGGATTGTAAAAGTTGACTATCCAATCTTTCTTTTTTTAGTTCAATATTTAACTCAGCCTGCATTAATTGTGCTTGAGCAGCATCAACATCCGCTTTTGCTTGTTTTTGTTCTTCTCTGTATATCTCTGGGTCAAGTCTTACTAACACTTCCCCTTTTTGTACGGAATCACCATCATCAACGAGAAGTTCAACGACTTCTCCTTCAACGTTGGATTTTACCTCAACATCATTTAGGGGTTCTAAATTCCCAGTTGCCCGAATAGTCTTACGGAAATCACCCCGTTTAACTATTTCAATTTTCGGTGCAAGAGTAGTATCAGATCCGTTCTTCCCTCTTCCTAAGACAAAAAAACCAGCTGCACCAAGTAGAACTATAATCACAGCAGCAGTAATAATTAACTTCTTCAAAACCTATTCCTCCATAGTATATTCAATGTAGTAACAATTCAATTCATAAGATAAATGTATCAGCACCCTAAATTGTCATGATATAGACTATTCTCTAATCTGACCTTAATGCTTCTACAGGAGTTAGTTTAGCAGCTTTATGTGCTGGATATAATCCGAAGAAAACACCTATTGCAACTGAGATGACTAACGCAATAAACATTGTAAACAATGAAATCACAGATGGCCAATCACTACCTTCCCATACAAATCTTGAGATAAGGGCAGCTGTGCCTTTACCCATAAATACACCCAGTATTGATCCTAATACTCCACCTGTGATTGTAAGAACAGATGCTTCAATTAAAAATTGGGTGATAATGTCGTTGAAGGTTGCCCCTAATGCTTTCCGTAATCCAATTTCTCGAGTACGGTCTGTAACAGATACAAGCATAATATTCATTACCCCAATTCCTGCAACAATTAAAGCAATACCGGCAATTCCTCCCATTAGTGCCTTCATCACAAAACCGACTTTATTTGCAGTGGCTAATTCCTCAGTAGCAGTCCAATAGTTATATTCTTCTCCAGTATTATTATGAATTCTCCCTAATATGTTCTTGGCATCAGAAATGACTTGTGGTATGTTATCAACATTCACAGCTTCAACACGGATACGTTCAACATCCTGTCGGCCTTTAAATCTCTCTTGAAGCGTAGTTATTGGAATAATAAACCTGTCATCCCAACCAGTTGTATCCATTGCATCCCCTTTTTCCTCCATAACACCGATAACCTTCAGACGGACTTCATACAATCCGCTAAATCCACGCCAATATGAAGGGCGAGATGCTTTTATTTCTTTCCCTATCGGATCCTCATTTAAGAATACTTCTTCTGCAATCTTTGAACCAATGACAGCCACGCTACTTGCAGATTCGACTTCATCCTCCTTGAAGAATCTTCCTATAGAGGGATACCAGTTATGTGATCTATCGTATCCAGCAGTTGATGCTACAATTCGTGATTCCTTTGTTCTACCCTTGTAATTAACACTCCATCCACCCATGTCATCTTCTGCAATTACATTCGCTACCCCTCTGGCGTTACTAAGCAAAGCATAAGCATCATCAGTTTCTAAGTGTTCTGCACGGTTTCTACGCCACCGACTTTTCCCTCTAACTGCCTCACCAGCTGCTCTACTAAGAGTACCGGATTGTTTATCCCACTCGTCTCGGTAAATCTCTACAATTTTGGTACCACCTGTACGTTCGATTTCACGTAAAACCATTGCACGTGAACCGTCTCCAACGGATACCATACTGACAACAGATCCAACCCCAACAATAATACCTAATATAGTCAAACTTGATCGAAGCGGGTTCCGTCTTAAGCTTGATATACCTAAAATAATACATTCGAATAAATTCATATATTACCTCTTATTCTGTCCGCAAGGCTTCAATCGGTGAAAGGTTAGAAGCCTTCAGTGCTGGATAGAGACCGAAAGAAATTCCTATTAAAGCAGAGAAAGACACAGATATAATTACCCATTGTGTCGAGACTACTGCCGGCCAATCAGGTACAATTTTTACAATTTTTACAGCCAGAAGGGATAACATCTCTCCAGAGAGTATACCCAAACCCACTCCAATTGCACCCCCAATAGTACACATTACAATTGATTCAATAAGGAATTGTACTAATATGTCTATTCTTTTAGCACCCAGTGATTTCCGTAAACCTATTTCACGAGTACGTTCTGTCACTGCGACTAACATCATATTCATAATACCTATTCCACCTACAAGTAAAGAGAAGCCGGCAATACTACCGAGTGCGATTTTTATCACTTTACTAATCTTATCTAACTGTGCCATTCCTTCACGCATATCTCTTAAACTAAAAAAGTCATCTTGGTTTTTATGACGGGTTCGTAATACTGATTTTACTTCTTCTATTGCTTCTGGTACATCATCCACAGTATTTGCATGAACAGATAACATGACAATCCTATCATTACCTGTAAACCGCTCCTGTGTAGTCGTAATTGGAATGAAAACCATATCATCTAAATTCCATCCGAATCTAAGACTTCTACCACGATGTTCCATAGTTCCAATTACTGTAAAACGTTCAGCGATACGTGCTTGATCTTTCCTTCCCCAGCGATCATACCGGTCCCCGCCCCTTCCAATTTTTATTTCTTTGTCAATTGGTGATTTTGTGCCAAATAAATTTGCAGCTACCTCTGTACCTAAAACACAAACTTTGGCTTTGTTCTCCATATCCTCAAGTGAAATAAAACGACCTTCTTCAATTTTCCAATCCATTGCATCTGAAAAAGATGAGTTTACTCCGTTGTATCCACTACGTGTTTCTGCCCCGTCTTCAGCCTGAATATATACGCCACCCCATTCAGGTATTCGAGGAACAACCACTTTCACTGATGGACATTCAGCCTCTATTGCTAATACATCGTCATAATCAAAGTATTCATTACTGCGATTTGGCATCCACCGACTACCAACACGTTTATAACTACTGCGATACATTGTGAATTGGTTAACACCACCGAGTTTCTGTGCATCTTGTAGAACAATTTCTTTTGCCCCATCCCCAATTGAGATCATTGCAAGAACAGAGGCAACCCCAATTATAATCCCAAGCATGGTCAATAAAGAACGAAGTTTGTTGCCACGTATGGCAGATATTCCAACAATTAATCCTTCAAGTAATCGCATAGACTAATCCTTATATAAGTTAAAGAATAGAAATATTTTTACGGTTGGCTATTTAGACAGAACTAAAGTTGGAATGTTCAGGAAAAATGTCTTATTTGAATTATAAGCAGGTATAATTATAGTAATTTCTTATATAAGATCTGACGTAATAATCAATACTCGGTTTATGTTTTTGTTGGGTATATTTATATCAACTAATATGAATCGACACAATTTTGTTCATATATTTAGTCTGTTCTTAATGCCTCAATTGGTGAGAGTGATGAGGCTTTGATGGCTGGATATAAACCAAAAGCAATACCGATTAAGGCTGAAAATGAAATGGAGATCATAACCCACTGTGTAGATACAACAGAAGGCCATTCAGGTACAATTTTGGCGATTTTAACAGCCAATAGAGCCATACCCTGTCCTGCAAAAACACCTAAACCTATTCCTATCAATCCGCCAATCCCACAAATAATAACAGCTTCAACAAGAAATTGGATCAATATATCGTAGCTTGTTGCTCCCAATGCTTTACGAAGACCTATTTCACGGGTTCTCTCACTGACTGCAACTAGCATCATATTCATAATGCCAATCCCACCAACAAGAAGAGAGAAGCCAGCTATACTCCCTAACGCAATTTTGATGACCTTACTAATTTTTTCTAATTGTGCCATTCCTTCACGCATATCCCAAATTCTTACAAAATCATCTTGACCTTTATGATGTTTTCGTATGACAGCTTTTACTTCTTCAATTGCATTTGAGACTTCCTGAGGAGATTTTGCATACACCACAATATCTTGAATTTTATCATCCCCTGTAAATCGTTCTTGAATAGTGGAAAATGGGACAAAGACAAGATTGTCAAAACTCCAACCAAAACGGAGACTTCTTCCCCTTGGTACAAGTGTGCCTACGACAGTAAAACGTTCTGTACTACGTTTACTATCTCGCCTACCCCAACGGTCATACCTACCATCACCACGTGCAATTTTTATTTCTTGTCCAATAGGGGATTTCTCTCCAAATAACGTTGTAGCAACTTCATCTCCGAGAACACAAATCCTGGCAGCATTTTCAACATCTTCATCTGAAATAAACCTACCTTCTTGAACATCCCAATCCATAGCAGTTTTATATGTAGCATCAACACCATTATATCCTGCTCTGGTTTGAGATCCTCCTGGAGCTTCAATTAACGATCCTCTCCACTCTGGAATTCTTGGTGTTACCATACTTACAGAGGGACACTCTGCCTCAATCGCTAATACATCCTCATACTTCATATACTCATTACTTCTGATTCTGACCCAACGGGTTCCTTCTCGTTTATGCCAAGTACGGTAAATTGTAAATTGATTTGCACCACCCAGTTTCTGTGCATCACGTAACACAATTTCCTTTGCCCCATCTCCAATTGAAATCATTGCGAGTACAGATGCAACACCAATAATTATTCCAAGCATCGTTAACAACGAACGCATTTTATTTGATTTAATGGCAGCAATTCCAACTGTAAGACATTCAAGAATCCGCATAATATTTTATAAGAAATGTTATGTAATATGAATTAATAAACTGATGAGTGTTTGGTAAAACCAATTATATAAATTGTGTGATGAAATGTGTTAACTATTTCAATTAATCGTTTTATCACAAAGAAATTATATATGATTATTAACATCCGACATTCTAACATAATTAGACGTTAATTTGTTAAATTGTTTACAACTACTAAAAGAATTTTCCATGGAAAAAGATGTCTTAGTTAATGATTATCGTGAGACTGATTGTAGAGGTTTAACTTCATTAAAAAAAATATATTCTTATATATTTGGTAGGTTCGGTATATCAGACTCACGTAAAATTGAATGAATTATTAAGATAAACAAAAAATGGAGGGTATTTATTCTTTGCGAAGTGCCTCAATTGGAGACATTAGTGAAGCTTTAATTGCAGGATACATACCAAACGATATTCCGATTACTGTAGAAAATAAAAAGGAGATTAATACCCATTGAAGAGATATTACGGATGGCCATTCTGGTACAACCTTTGCTATCTTGACTGCCAGTATGGACATGGCTTCTCCTAAAATTACTCCAAATCCAATACCTATTATCCCTGCAATACCACACATGATGACAGATTCACTGATAAATTGGAGAATAATATCTATTGGTTTTGCTCCAATTGATTTTCTTAAACCGATCTCACGAGTACGTTCAGTTACTGCAACTAACATCATATTCATGATTCCAATTCCACCTACAAGCAATGAAAAACCGGCAATACTACCAAGTGCAACTTTGATCATCTTACTAATTTTCTCTAACTCACGTATTCCTTTTCGCATTTCATAGATCTTAACAAATCTATCTTCACCCTTATGTCTCTTTCGTATAACCTCTTTCACTTCTCTTACTGCAGTGGGTACATTGTAAACTGAATTCGCGTAGACTACAATTTGTTCAATCCTATCATCCCCTGTGAAACGTGCTTGTACTGTAGATATAGGTATAAAAGCCATGTTATCGTAACTCCAACCAAACCGTAGACTTCGTCCTCTTGGTATCATTGTTCCTACAACAGTGAATCGTTCAGTGGTTCTTCTACTACGTCTTTTTCCAAGGTGATTATAGTATTTAACACGACGGACGATCCTAATTTCTTTACCAAGAGGAGATTTGTTACCAAATAATTCTGTAGCAAGTTCATCACCAAGAACACAAATTGTGGTTGAGTTTCCAACATCCTCATCTGAAATAAATCGTCCTTCCTTAAGTTTCCAATCCATTGCAGTATTAAATGATGAATCGACACCATTATACCCAGCAAAAGTTTCAGTGCCGTTAGGTGCTTGAATTAACAATCCTCTAAAATTGGAAATTCTTGGAGTGACAGCACTTACATTAGGACATTCAGATTCTATAGCTGTTACATCATCATAGTTAAGGTATTCTCTTGTTCTATTTGGAACAATATTTTTACCAACTCTGATTTTAGATCTGCGATATAGTGTAAATTGGTTTGCACCACCAAGTTTCTGAACATCCTGCATTACAACTTCCTTGGCACCATCCCCTATTGCAATCATTGCAAGCACCGAAGCAATGCCGATTATAATCCCCAACATGGTCAATAATGATCTTGTTTTATTTCTTCGTATAGCTGAAAAACCTGTCGTCACCCCTTCAATTAAATTCATTCAATCTCAACTTTCAAATAATATTTCAAAAAAATACCTGTTAAACGTCATTATTCTGAATAGGTTTAAATAGAAGAAATAAGTTGATTATAAATAGAAAAAGGCGGAATGAGATCCGCCTTGATAGGAAAGTAATTAATAACTATTTCGTTGGATAGGCTGTATCAAG
This sequence comes from Candidatus Poribacteria bacterium, assembly GCA_022394755.1. GTDB lineage: Bacteria > Poribacteria > WGA-4E > WGA-4E > WGA-3G > MSPOR6. The sequence goes on along the minus strand of JAGFCA010000060.1, from coordinate 63,251 downwards.
AGATAGAATGGCGTAACTTGTAGCTAACACCGGTAAGGCTTCCATCCATCTACTCTCTTCGTTTACCCATGAACCATCATCTTTTTGAACTTCAATCAATTTCTCAGCAAGTTCTTGATACCAATCGTGTTCGACACCTTTAGTATCAATGATGATTGCTTTTCCATAAAGTCGTAAAGCCTTAGCCATGGTATGATAATTATAATATAGACCTTGTGCTCCCATCCCGTAATTCTCTTCAACAGTAAAGTGTTTTGCAATCCATTGTACAGCAGATTTGACACGGTCATCATTCTTATCAACATTAGCATAAATGAAACTTAGGAGTCCAGCATAGGTCATGCTTGCATAAGATCGTGGACTTCCTGTTTTTTCAAGTCCTGCTTTACTCTCTCCGTCTGGTGAATAGATGAAACCTCCATCATTTCCTGCCCATTTCTGATCATTACTCTCACTGCGATTTTGAGTTCTTTCAAGGAATTTCACCGCCTTGTTCCATACTTCCTGATCATCATCTCCACTCTCTTTCAATGCTTGGATTGCAAGGTTTAGGTTAGAGAGATCATGAACAGATTCACGACTTCCATAACCTATACCACCGTAATATACACTTTCTTCATCTTGGATTTGTAAACTCTTCACGAACTTCTGTGCTTTCTGTATTACACTCTCATACTTTTTATTTCCTGTTGAGGACAACGCCAAAATTGAAATTGATGTATTATAATTAGGTAATGCAGGTTGCTTCGTAATATCATAAATTGCACCATTATCCTGCTGCATTGAAATTAAGCGTTGTATAGCTTTACCAATAAATGGGTGTGTTTCTTCAGAGTATTTTTGCTGTGGATGACGTAAAAAAGATGTGATTGCAAGTGCAGTGATTCCTGGATGGTCAGCAAATAATCCATCCTCACCTTGTTGGTCTTTTAGCCAATCTAATCCTTTGTCAATACTCGCAATTACGCGTTTATTTAAAGTATCATATTTACCCATATTCTCATTTCCATGAGGATGTGCATAGATATAAGAGGATGTACATACTAAAATGGAAATTATAAGAAACGTTAACAAATTTTTGAATTTCATTTTTCTCTCCTAAAAGATCGCTTGTTAATTCCTATTGAGCAATTATTATGCCATTATACGGGGCTTTAATATAATGAATATTATAGCTTATTCTGACACTAATTGGACAATATGACCAGATTGTGAACAGTATATTGTATTGGATTGCAATAAACTAAAAGTAGCTAATTGATTTTTACCACCTGACCAGTTTCGGCAGATTCCATTGCAGCATCATAAACTTGCATAACTTTACGAATTTCCTCAGGTTTCACAACTAATTCTGATCCTTTGTTTAACACATCAGAGATATTCTGATAATACGATTTCCAGGAACCCCGTACGCTCTCAATCACAAGCTCTCTGCTCTCTCCTCCTGCTTCTGTCCAAACTTTAGCATAGTTTGTAGGATCTTCTTCAGCAGCATCTATATCACCTTCTCGCATTGGTCCTTCTTGAGGATCTAAACCATATTTCACTAATCCTCCTTCATCACCAACGACATACCAACGAGGCTTATCAGCTTTTGACAGATTACCAATCTCGATCTGGTATCGGATATCATTCTGAAAATTAATATAGAGATTCCCATAGTTTCCAATATCTGTATCCCATTTTGTACTATAATATATATCACAGAATACCGATTCAACTGGTGAATTCCCTAATTGTATTGCTTGGTCAACAAAATGTGCAGGCCAATCATATAGAATTCCACCACTTTGACTTTTTACACCACGCCAACCACCGGGTGCACCATATCGCATGATTGCCACTTGAAATAGGTACGGTGAACCGAGTAGACCATCTGCAATCACTTTTTTAACTGTAAGATAATCCCAATCCCATCGCCTATTATGAAAAACACTAAGTAGGACATCATTACGTTTACTGGCTTCAATCATAGCATCTGCTTCCGTAGTATTCATTGCCATGATTTTATCTGTTACAACATGCTTTCCAGCATCCATAGCTTTAATGGCTAATTCAGCATGTGTATCATGTGGTGTGGCTAAAACAACAAGATTAATTGCATCATCCGCAATTACTTCATCAATTGTTTGATAACTTTTTGCTTCTGGATATGCATGTTTTGCCGATTCGCGACGCTCATCATTCCGAGTTGCTATAGCATATAGATTTAGCCCTTCCGCTAAACTTACAAGATAGGAGTGAAATGCACGTCCAGCATAACCAAAACCGATAACAGCGGTATTTGTCATATTACATCCTAATTGACCTTAATTAAGTCAATTTTCCCTTTCATTTTTTATCATTTAATGACCAATCATAGTTCAAATAATGGAACTTAATATTTTTCTCTACGATAAATTCTGCATCTTCTGGTGGTAGATAATCCGCGAGAAAATCTGGTACACCATCGTAACCTTCTGTAAAATCTTCTTTATACCATTTGAAGATTTTTGATAGATAGACCGTCCGGTTTTTTCTGTCAATTCTTACCTTTTTAGGATTATTAATAAATTTCTCTGTAACTTCATCTAATTGTTCTTCAATTATGTCTGGTTGAAAAACTGTATTCTCTATTGTAGGACAACTTAATGAAGCACATACTAAAGCGAAATGTATTCTGGGATCTACAAATTCAGCACGTAAGATATCGTGTTCAATTTGATTGAGAGTGTACGTGTTTTTTGCAACGTGAAACTTGAGACGTGAGAAAAAACCTCTAAACAACTTAATCTTTAGAACACTTTCTGTAGGGTAATGGTCTATTACTCCTTTGATTATTAGAGCATTATATGCATTAATCCAGAAGGTTAATTGTTCATTGAAACTCATCATAGTAGGATCAACAATTGCTAATTCATCTAAATAACTATCAAAGATATTAGGATTATCTTTTAACTTGGCATAATCAATACGACCATTATTTACATGACTTCCCAATACTTGATTAAATTTGTCATGAGAAAATGGTTTTTCTGATATGGCATCCAATGAACGTGCATCTATTTCTATACGGAAATTATACAGTATAATTATTCCAATTAACGATAAGGGTATAAGTAAAATTATAAAAATTCTGTTTTTCATAAATGGATTTCCAAATTTTACATATTTTAACATAAGATCATGATTTTTGCAGGTTAAATCGAATGTGTGTAAGATCCTATAAATCTAATACCATTAATCTGGTTTTTTCAAAATAAGTCAACAAAAACAAGTTAAGAACGTTCTATTGATATATTGCATAAATAAGAATACAACAAATATTAGGACACAATGACATTTATAAGGATAAATTACATTTTAATATGAAGACTTCTACATATATTATGTTTAACATAATATTATTAACGATTTCATCTATATCAATATATGCACAAACTGGTACAATTGAAGGTATAGTATATGATCAAAGGACAGAAAGACCTCTTGAGGGGGCAGAAGTTAGAATCTCTCAGATTGATGAGATACCGAGAAGTGATTATGATGGTAAAGTTTGGTTTACAGGTGTCCCTCCAGGTACATACGAATTGACGATTATTCATCGTGCTTTTGAAACACCCACAAAATCAACTGTTATGGTTACTGCTGGCCATACCACACAAATCAAGATGCATCTTGGGGAACTCTTTGAATTAGAATCAATTGTTGTGGAAGGTGAACATGTTCCACCTACTGTGAGCCGAAAAGATATCCGGGGTAGTGAATTACTTCGCATTGCTGGGGTTGGCACGGATGCATTGAAAGGTTTGACAACACTACCAAGTATTGGGATCCCCAATGATTTCTTTGGTGTCATGTATATACGTGGAAGCGATCCGGGCTCAAACCTTTATTATTTAGATAGAACTCCTTTAGGATATCCTTTCCACTGGGGTGGATTAATATCTACTATTAGCTCCGAAACAATCGAGAAAATTGATGTCTATGCTGGTGGTTATGGGGCTGAATTTGGGTTAGATTCACAGGCAGTTATAGACATACATACACGAGAAAAACTTGAAGAACGATTAAATGGTAAATTTAATCTAAATATTTTATATTCGGAAGGATTGATAGAAGCTAAAATCGGAGAGAAAGGATATGCATCTATCTCAGGAAGACGCAGTTATTTTGATCTGATCGTTGGACCGTTAGTGGAATCTCAAACTGGTACTGAACAACAATTTCCGTTTTTTTCTGACTATCAATTAAAATTTCATTATCCTCTAAACGAAAATCATAAATTGACTCTAAATGCATTTGCTGCAACGGACCATTTTCATTTTATGGCGGAAGAAACACAAGATGAAGCGAGGATGCAGGATGATTCCTTTGCATCCTCAATTTTCTTTAAGAATGGTTTTAATGGACAAGGTATACATCTAAATTCTAAATTTACAGATAATCTAAATTCCAAATTCTCTCTAACTCGATCCCTAAATTTTCTTGATATTAAATTAAATTCGACTATTTCAGAATCTACAGTGAGTAATGAACAAGGAGAATTCGTCTCAAGTTCCACTGACACTATTGAGTATTTACTCAAGGTTAATGTACCTGTGTACACCATTCGTGAGGATGTTTCTTATAAATTAAATTCCAAATTCAGAATAGAGCCTGGTTTACTGTATTCTTTTAGTCCTGCAAATAGTACTGAACATTCAATGTTCCCTACTAATGAAGTAATATCAGATGATGAGACATTGGATAAGCTAGAACGTACGAATCCTGAGAAGATTACGTATGATGATGACGGAAATCCACTGATGAAAACTAACGATGTAAGGGATTATGAATTTGGACACGATTTACAACGGACTGAAGGGTATTTACAAACCCGATATGATCCAATTTCGAACCTTTCTTTGGCAGCAGGCATAAGATTGGATTACTTAGATTTAACTAATCAAGTTTCAATACAACCCCGAGGAAGTGTGAATTTTACACTTCCAATTGGAGCGAACCTACGGTTTGCTTATGGACAGTATGAACAGAGTCCTCAGTTGTCCTATCTGTTATCAGAAAATGGAAATACTGATTTAAAGTCCAGTATTACTCACCACTATATTATGGAAATTGAACAGGAAATTACTTATCAGACAGAGTTTAAGTTTGCTACATACTATAAGGATGCTCAGAAAGTAATTACTGAAGATGAAGTAGGAAACTATCTTAATCAAGGTTCTGGCTATATTGGTGGAATAGAATTGTTCCTACGCCATCGTGTACCAGACATTTTTTTTGGTTGGATATCTTATGCATACACACATTCAGAACGGAGAGAGAATCCGGATGTTCTATATAAACCCTATCTTTTCAATAACACACACATTGTCAGTATTGTGGCAAATTATACTATTATACCTGATTTTGAGATTGGTGCTAAATGGCAATATTTGAGTGGCACATCTGAATCACCTATCAGTACTATTGTTCTAATCCAAGATCCGGTAACACGCGGTCTGAATCCGCTTTTTGCAAGTCTCGATAAGGCGTTAAGTGCCAAATTTCCACCTTATCATAAATTAGATTTTCGAATTAGTCGTAAATGGAACTTAATGGGTATGAAGATTGGTGGCTTCATAGAAATTCTAAATGTATATAACCGTAAAAATTCTATTGAGTTCATTCTTGAAAAAGGATCATTTGAAGTTCAAGGAGAGACAATTGAAATTCAAGAACAAGAACTCGGTGAAAGTGGGCAATTACCGCGTGTTCCCTATATCGGTTTGACGATTGACTTTTAATTATATTTATTTTGTTCATTAGTTGGAAATATGTGATTTTACATAGTATAATTATTGAAACAATTTGTATTTATACCTCTTATCTATATTGAAAGGTTTTCTCAGAATGAAGTATCTTCTGTACTTGATCATTTTATTTACAATTCCATATACAGCTTTTTCTCAAACAGGTTCAATTGATGGTACAATTTATAGCAGAAAAACAGATCGTCCTTTAGTAGGTGCTATCGTTGAGGTAATTGAAACAGAGGAAGTTATAAATACAGATGAAAATGGAAAGTTCTCTATAACAGAACTACCTGATGGCAAGTATACATTATCTATATCTTATCCTAATTATGATTATACTGATAAAGTAAGTATCGTTATTGATAGTGGAAAGAAAATTACACCAAATATATATGTTGATTTTGAGGTATATGAGCTGGAGAAAGTTGAAGTTCGTACACAACGCCAACCGAAAACTGTTACAAAAAAGAGTATTCAATCAAAAGAAATAACACGATTACCCGGTACCGCAGGCGATGCCTTACGTGCATTACCAGCAATTCCTGGTATTGGGGTTGCTAATGACTTTAGTGGAGCGCTTTATATACGCGGTGGCTCGGATGAAGATAATTTGTATTATTTTGACCGTGTTCCTGTTGGGTATCCCTACCATTTTGGAGGTTTGGTCTCATCACTAAGTTCCGAAATTATCGATAGAATTGATGTTTATGCTGGAGGATATGGAGCAGAATACGGTGTGGATTCACAGGCAGTCATTGACATTTATTCTCAGGACAATAGTCCAAAGGATCTCCGTGGAAAAGCAAATCTCAATCTACTTTTTTCAGAAGGTTTACTTCAAGGGAAAATAGGGGAAAATGGATATTGGTATGCTGCTGGGAGAAGAAGTTATATAGATCTATTTATAGGCTCTATATCTTTTGCTACTGGATCAATTACAGCGTTTCCACGTTTTTGGGATTATCAGTTTAAGGTTGGTTACGATTTAAGTGAAAAGCATCAACTCTTCCTGAATTTGTTTGCTTCTGGAGATAAATTCGCATTAAAATTAGATGGAAATAATGTTGATGAAGATTTTAGAGGCGATACCAGTTTTGAAAGCGGATTTGAAGGGGCTGGATTTCACCTACGTTCTTCCTTGACTGATAAGCTTACATCATACCTATCTCTTACACGTTCAAACTTCCTTTTTGACATAAATTTTGGACCAGCACTTTCACTAAATGTTGATGCACCTAATTATACATTACGTGAAGATCTTACTTATGAGTTAAGTCAAAGACATCGTTTGGAATCTGGATTAATAATTGGATTGGAACCAGGAGAGGTGTCAGGAACATTTACGCGAATTCCTGATGAGGGTGAAGTCGAATATGATATACGGTTTGAGGAAAAAATTAATATTGATGAATATGTTCGTGGACAACGGATTGAAACATATCTTCAAGATAGATATATTCTATTGCCCTTTGTGTCTGTAGTTTACGGTATTAGGTTGGATTATTTCAATAGAATTGATCAGCTTTCTCTACAACCACGAGGGAGTCTACAAATTGAATTACCTAACAGTTCAGAGTTGCAATTTTCTTACGGAATATATAACCAAACACCGATTCCCGCACAACTATCTAATAGTGTGGGTAACCCTAATTTGAAATCCAGCCATGCAAGTCATTATATTATTGAGCTTAAACGCCAATTATCTCAAGACACTGAAATCAAAATGGCAGTTTATTACAAGGATCTATTTAATTTGGTTACATCTGATGATATTTTGGTTTTTCTCAATCAAGGTGTTGGATATGCACAAGGTACAGAAGTCTTTCTTAGACACCAAAGTGGCGATAAGTTTTTTGGTTGGTTATCCTATGCTTATGCTTTATCTAAGAGACGAGACCGAATTGATGAGCCGTACCGATTCTACTCCTTTGATCAAACACATGTGGCAACAATCGCTGCAAGTTATAATTTGACTCCTACATGGGAGTTTGGTATGAAATGGCAATATCGTACGGGTAACCCCTTCACACCTGTTGTTGATGCTATCCGTATTCCGGATCCAAGGAACTTTGGTAGGATTATCTATACTCCCATATATGGTGAAAAGAATTCTGAAAGATTACCTCCTTATCATAGGTTAGACATACGGATAAGTAAAATATTCCAATTTAATAATTGGGATTTGGGGATATTCCTTGAATTTTTAAATGCGTATAACAGAAAGAATCTGTTGGATTACAGATATGAAGATGACTATTCAGACAAAACAGCCATCAATCAGTTACCATTTATCCCTTACTTAGGGATTACAGCAGCATTCTAACGGTGTTATACGTGTTCCCTACCCAAAGAGTTCGGAAATCTGTATTTATTTACTTCATATTGATTTCATTCTGTTTATCCACTTTAGCATCAGAAACTGATGATGTAATTACCTTACCCCCTATTCAAATTACTGCTGAAAAAATTGAGAAGAAACCAAAAAATTCGCTTGATGGTTCCTTAATTAACACATTAGTTGGAAGTGGAGGAGACCCACTTAGAGTTTTAAATATTCTACCCAGTGTGGGTGTATTAAATGACTTTGTTGGTATACTATCTGTTCGGGGTGGTGGTCCTGAAGATAATCTATACTATTTTGATAGGTTGCCTTTAGGTTATCCATATCATTTATATGGGATTGTTTCTACTGTGAATGCTGATGTGATACAGAAAGTAGATGTTTACCCAGGTGGATATGGAGCAGAATTCGGATCAGATTCTCAAGCGGTTATTGATATATACAGCAGAAGTAGGACTGATAAGAAAGTAGGGACAAACCTAAATCTGAATCCTGTATACTCACAAGCATTTGTTGAAGGGAGTATTGATAAACGTGGTTATTATTATCTATTCGGTCGAAGAAGTAATATGGAACCTCTATTTGAGTTATTACCAAGCCTATTAGAAACAGAGAGTGATAATGTTGTTCAAGTTCCGAGATTTTGGAGTTATCAAGGAAAAATACTTTACCAAATAAACAAGACACACAGAGTTGAAGTAAATTTATTTGGTTCAGATGATTCTGCACAATTTCGTTTTGGGGCTGATGAGGTATCAGAAAGTGATCTCCGTGGACCATTTAATTCAGATAATCCATTTGATTCACAAGGAATTCACATATATTCTAATGATGAAGATAAACTTCGGTCTGTCATATCTTTAACCCGGTCTTTTTCAAGGTCTGAACTTGAATATGGAGAGGGATATTTTTATAGGAACGCAGACAGCATATATTCTCTAAGAGTTGATCTGAATTATTGGATTAAAAATCCAATAACCTTATTAGAATCAGGTTTTGTATTATCTATTTTACCTTCTAATATTATAAGTGTTGGCTCACGACCACTTGAGGAGGGTGATTGGGATTACAATATTAGATTAAAAATGGATGGAGAGAAAATCCATACAAGTATTTCTGAGCAAATACATCGGTTTGAAGGTTATAGCCAATTAACTAAGGATTTATTATCATCGTCTATTGTAGATATATATAGCACATTTGGTTTACGTGGAACATATTTTAATCTAATTGATACGCTTTCTTTCCAACCACGTGCTTTATTAGGTCTTACAGTTGGACCAAATATGGATGGATACACTAATCTATCAATATTCCCTATCGACATAAGTTTACAATATGGTAATTATTCACAGAATCCACAATTTTATCAGCTTGTTCTCGGGGACAAAATCTATCCTATCAATCCCAGTTTAGCCAAACATTATGTAGTAGTTGTGGAAAAAAGATTAACTAATGAGACAAGAATAGAAGCAGCAGCCTATTACAAACAACTTCTTGATATGATTTCTTTTGATATTAATGACAGAAGTTATAGAAACCAACGTATTGGATCTGTAAGAGGGATTGAATTCACATTAGAACACAATATCGGGGATGTGTTACGAGCATGGTTAGCCTATTCATATACTATTTCATTACGACAAGATACACCTTATGAAAAAGAAAGAGAGTATATGTTTAGCACACCGCATGTCCTTTCTCTTAATCTAAACTATAGATTACACACGCTTGATTTTGGGGCAAATTGGCAATATAAAAGTGGTGTGTTGTATGTACCCTTAGAAGGTAGAGAACGATATACAAATCCTTTTACTAAGAAACAAACTTGGTTACCTATATATGGGGATCCATTAAGAACAGATCCTTACCACCGCTTAGATTTACGTATTCATTGGACATTTAACCGCCTTGACAGATTCAGGGCAGGTTTCACTTTCGAAGTTTGGAATGTATATAATAGGGTAAATCCCTTACAAGTCCGTTACAATTCAGATTTTACCGATGAATTCCAAATTGCACAATTGCCATTAGTTCCCTTTATCGCCCTCACCTTTGAATATTAATTTATCATTTTGATGAATTTAATATAATCTAATTGACCTCCTATTCGTCTTTAATTATAGACCCTAATTCCCACCTATAGGAGGTGTCGCGTTTGGTATATACTATATCTTCTTTTTTTCGTAGCTTAAAAATTGGACTTCCACTATTTATCTTCTTGATGTCAATTTATGTTTCTAATGTAAGTTCAGAAACTCACAACTTCCAGATTAAGGCATATCGTACTTATGAAAGCATAGAAATTGATGGTGAGTTAAACGAATTGGATTGGCGAAAAGCTGAAATTATTGACAAATTTATTCAGATTGAACCTTATGAAGGTGAACCTAATTCAGAACCAATGGAGGTAAGAATCCTCTATGATACGGAGTATTTATATTTTGGTTTTATTTGTCATGATTCTGAAATAGATAAACTTGTTGCTAATGAAATGCGGAGAGACTCCCGAGGTTTACATGATAATGATAATGTTTTTGTGCTCTTAGATACCTACAATGACAAACGAAGTGGTTTCTTCTTTCGCGTTAATCCATTAGGGGCAATCCAAGATAGAGCGATAACTAATAATGGTGATACTCTAAACGGGGATTGGGATGCTGTCGTTGAGTGTAAGTCAAAAATTAACGAATCCTCCTGGACATCAGAACTTAAAATTCCTTTTAGCCAACTTCGTTTTAAAAAGACTGAACCGATTATTTGGGGGATCAATGTGGGGCGCGAACTGATGCGTACACAGGAAGAAACTGTTTGGACTCCTGTACCTGTATCCTATGGTGGTTTAGCAAAATATCGAACGACAAATTTAGGCACACTTGTTGGATTAGAAGGTATTTCTCCTTCAAGGAATTTGGAATTCCTACCTTATGCACTTCCAGGGATAACACAGATAAACGAGGTCGATTCCCCACAAGAGAATACCAGAGAGTTTAAAGTTGGATTTGATGCAAAATACGGTATTACATCTAATCTGACTGCTGATCTAACCTATAATACTGATTTTGCACAAGTTGAAGCTGACGAAGAACAAGTAAATTTAACTCGGTTTAACTTATTCTTTCCTGAAAAACGTCCTTTCTTTTTGGAAGGTGCAGGTCTATTTGATTTTGGAATTCCAAGACAAAGCTTCAGGAGACCACCTCCTATGCTCCTTTTTTATAGTAGACAGATTGGTATAGATGAAGGTAGACCAATTCCAATTATACTTGGTGGAAAAGCAAGTGGTAAAATTGGGACTTACGGTGTTGGTTTCCTGAATGTTCTAACTGATGAATATTATGAGGAAAGGGATGATGATGATGGACCAATTGATATAAAAAGAACAAATTATTCTGTCTTTAGAGTGACTAAAGACGCAATTGCTGGATCGCGTATAGGATTAATTGCTGTGAATAAGGATGCCCCAGGAAGTTACAATCGTGCTGGGGGAGTTGATTTTGAATTTCGCCCAACTGATAGGCTTGATATTAGAGCGATGTGGTCAAGCACATACTCTCCAGATATAAGTGGTAATAACAATGCATGGTATTTTGGATCTCAGTGGCGTAACGACGATTTTAGGGTCAGTGCAACTCTAACTGATATTGATGACGATTTTAACCCTGAGGTAGGATTTGTAAGGCAGAAAGGTATTAAGCATCTCAGAAGTGAAGCACGATGGGTTCCCAGACCACAAAAATATGGAATCAGAGAAATATGGTCTGGTCCTGAAGTAAATTACATTCTCACTCAAGACTATGAAATAGAACGTTGGAGTGTATCATATTCACATTGGACCTCTTTCTCTTCAGCAGACTCCATATTGTTTTTTGCAAATAGGAAATTTGAAAAGTTGAAAGAAGAGTTTGAAATTCGGGATGGAATAATTATTCCTATTGAGGATTATCAGTATGATACCCTTGGTGGAAGGCTATCTTCAAGTGATACACGACCAATTAGCGCTACCACAGGTTTTGAAATCGGCAGTTTCTATAATGGTAATCTCAACAAATACTTTGTTAACGGAACTATTAAACCTAATTACAGAATTAGTATTGACGGAGAATATCAATATAATCATGTTACCTTACCTGCAGGAGAGTTTCATGCCAATCTATTCTCAGGTAGATTGAGTTATTCTTTTTCTACAAAACTGTATGCGAAATTATTTACACAATGGAATACTGAAACAAATCTTGTAACTACGAATTTTCTAATTAATTATATTTATCGCCCAGGTAGTGATTTCTACTTTGTTTTTAACCAAATATATGACACCGATGGTACTCAACGAGGGATACGGAACTTAACTGTTGTTGCCAAAATGACATTCTGGTGGAATCCATAGCAAATTAGTTTAATCTTCGATTTATATAAGGGATATGTATCTACCTTACTGTATATTCTTAAGAGTTAAGAACATAAATCATTCTATTTTTAAATATAAAAGGTATTTTAATGTAGTTCCATTTTGACTTATACCGAATTTAAATATACACATTAAGTGACAAATTGGTTATAATCGGATAAGGAATATAGGAACACCTTGACAAGAAGGAAAACAATTGTTATAATATGATGGTATAGACTGTATTCAAAGCCAGTTTTATTAAGTCTACTTGTTATCAGTTTATACTTTAACTCGTTTTATTATCAGAATTATACATTATATTCTTTACTATATCATAACCAACTCATTAACTCCGGTAAGTGTGTGTTGTAAGCGCGCTATCCGCATCACGAGAGAACTTTAGGAGAAAAGAAATGAGTAGAAGTTCAGGGATTGTATCCCAATTACATAGTCGTAGGGCTCAACGAAAGAAACCGAAAATTAATGCAAAATTAAGAAAATTCTCTATAGACGAAAGTCAAAAAGGCGGCATAGCTGCAGCAAAAGAGAATAAACCACCTCCATTAACTGTTCAAAAAACAGGGAGTCGTAATTCGTTATCTTTAATTTTCTCTATCGGTCTTCATGTGGCTATTGCTATAATATTAGGAACACTCTACATTAAAGATAGAATTGAAGCACAGACTGAGCGATTAGAAGCTGCTTTTTTACCTAATGATGTTCCTGATAGAAAACGTGTAATTGTTAATAAACGTGAAAAAATTACTTTTGAAGCAAAAGAACAAGAAATTGAAGCACCTATAAAACGTACTGTTGTCACCAATGCAGATCTTCCTAAAGGTCCAAGGGACTTAACACTTCCTTCTTCAGATAATACAAATGTCTTAGAAGGTGTAGAATTAGAAGCTGGTCCAAGAATTAGCTTACCTGAGAGGACTTTTAAGAGTCCTATCCAACCCAAACAATCAACATCAATTCCTTCTACTGTATTAAGACCTCAACAGCAGAATACGCCTTTTGCAGACTTAGATAACTCTACACCATCAGATGGTGGACCTGATCTGACTGTTCCTGAGATTAATACTTCTGCCGGTATAACACGACCGGTTCCAAAGTATGCTGTTAAACCTACATATCCCAAAAACGCAAGACGGGCTGAAAAGGAAGGAAAAGTATATCTTAAAGCAGTCATTACTGTTGATGGGATTGCAAAGGATATTACTGCTGAGACAGATTTAGGATTTGGATTTGAGGAAGCAGCTATCGCTGCATTGAAGAAGTTTAAGTTTACACCTGCAAAGGAAAATGGTAAAGCAATTGAGTATGCTATCAGAATTCCTTTTGAATTTAAACTTGAAGATGATTAATATAATTGTCTTTAGCAACATAAAAGTAAATTTTTAGTTAGGAATTATCAGGTTTATTTGAGTTTCAGTATTCCTTTACCTGCAAAATTCCTCAATAAATTTACAATTGATTGTTGGGCAGTATTACTAATTTGTTTCTGTTCAAAGGTCAGTTGTTTATTCTCGTTCTCCACGTTCTTAGCTTGTTCAACAGACATATTTTCAAAGAACTTTTCTATTAATGGCTCTGATGCTTCATGAAGTGCTATGGCTAATGTGTTAGGTTCAACCACTTGTAACACTGTCAATATTGCTTCATTTGGAATGTCTACTATATCCTCAAAGGTAAAGAGATGATCCCCTACTGTCTGTGCTAATTTAGGGTTACTGTCTTGAATCACTTCCATTAATTTATTCTGTTTTTCAATATCAAGCTGCTCCAATAATTTGGAAAGGTTTTTGGCACCATCTCCGAAAAATAGCGTTTTTCTAAGAACACTCTTTATTCTATCGGTTAAGTTATTCCAAATACGTTCAGCTTCTTCAGATTCAACCATTTCAGTTGATGCGATTTTTTCACTGACTCTTACCTGTTTAGCAAATGAGAGGTTTGCCAGAATTTCCTGAGCATAAGTAGATAAAGTCTTTACTCCATTCTGTTCTGTATCCTCAACTTCCGTTTGCGTAAGTGTTTTATGTATAACATCTGATTCATCTGAATGTATTACAGAACTAACCTTATCCAGAAGTAGTAAGAACACTGCTAAGTCTCTTTCCTCAATTTGTTCTATTGCTCCAACAATAACAGTTAAAGGAGTACTTTCAAAGATCTCAGTCAATTCTTGGATTGATTCCTCATTAATTATTGACTCGTACAAAACTCAACTCCCTTTTCACCCTGTATTATTTCACCTAACTCTATTGGGGTTTCACCAATACTCCTTAAATATTCACATGCAATATTAACAACATCATCTGAAACAACAATTACCATACCAATTCCCATATTGAATACTCTAAACATTTCAGATTCTTCAACATTGCCTTCCTTTTGTAAAATCGAGAAAATTGGCGGTACATCCCAACTATCCATTTCTATCAGGACACGACATTCATCGGGTAGTATACGAATTACATTACCAGGTAATCCACCACCCGTAATATGGGCAATGCCCTTTATTTCAATTTTTTGACGAAGTAATTGAATACATTGGACATAACTCCGATGCGGTATCAACAATTCCTCACCAATTGTCGAATCTAAATCTGCGTGGTAGGTGTCTACACTATAATTACAACGATCGAAGAGAATACGTCTTGCCAGTGAATATCCGTTAGTATGAAGTCCGGAGGATTTTAAGCCAATGAGTTTATTCCCAGGTTCGATTGTACTTCCAGTAATCAGTTCCTCTTTTTCTACAACACCTACAATTGTGCCTACAAGATCATATTCACCTGGTGTATATAATCCTGGCAGTTCTGCGGTTTCACCACTAATCAAGGCACATCCGATTTCTTGACAACCCTTTGTAAGTCCTAAAATTATCTCTTCAATTACATCTGGGTCCATTTTTCCTATACCTATATAATCTAAGAAAAAGAGAGGCTCAGCACCTTGAACAACAATATCGTTACCACAATGTGTAACGATATCGATCCCAACTGTGTCATGTTTCTCAGCTTGAAATGCAACCATTAACTTTGTACCAACGCTATCTGTGCTACTGACAAGTATTGGTTGTTTATACGAACCTAATGCAAATAAACCACCAAAACTTCCTAAACCACTAATTACTTCATCACGGTAAGTGGATTTTATATGGCCTGAGATGCGTTGCATTGCTTTTGATTCCGCATCAAAGGATACACCTGCATCAGCATATGTCAATGATTCTTTCTTTTCCATTTTTCCCTCTAATTCATGATTTTATAAGTTGGGTATTAAAAACAGTATGTAAATTATTTCTTACTTGATTTAAACCGTAGAATTAATCCCTTCAATAGACTCAATACTAATAAGAAACCGGTTATACCTATAGACCAGATTGTACCATAATAATTGGCATCATAGGGTTCAAAATCAGGTCTTAACCATAGTAATAAATCAGGTAGTACCCAATTCAAGAACATTCCAAGCATAGAATAGATTAGAATGATCTTAAGGGTCGATGTTCCCTGTGTAGTACTTAGAGATTTACGTACTCCCTTCCCCATTCCAGAACCAGCAATTGTTCCTTTTTGTCTCGGTGACTTCATTGTATTTCTTCTGGGAGTTCGATTTAACAATTTCTCATCCTTCCAATGCTATGGTTACATATTCACACTCGGATGAATATTAATATGTTATTGCTATTTATCAGTCTAATATGATGAGATTAGGGGTAATTGACGTGGAACACCTTCATGTAATGGAACTGGATACTGTCCGTCAAAACATGCAGTACAAAAATTATTTGGAGACTTCACTGAATTTAACATTCCTTCAATGCTAACATATCCCAAACTATCAGCTCGAATGTATTTTCGTATCTCTTCAATTGTGTGTTCACTTGCAATTAATTCTGAACGAGTAGGAGTATCAACGCCATAGAAACAGGGGTATTTGTTGGGAGGAGAGGCAATACGAAGATGAACAGCTGTTGCACCACCTTCACGGACAATTTTCACTAATTTTCTGCTATTTGTTCCACGCATAATTGAATCATCAACCATTATCACCCTCTTACCAGCAAGTACTTCTCTAATTGGGTTTAACTTGACCTTTACCATAAGTTCTCTTATATCTTGAGTCGGATTCATAAATGAACGGCCCACATAAGTATTTCTTGACAAGCCAAGGTCAAATGGAATACCAGACTCTTCAGCATATCCAAGGGCAGCAATTGTCGCAGAATCAGGAACTGGAATAACAACGTCACCCTTTACCGGATGTTCTCTGGCAAGTTGTCTACCAAATTCACGACGTGTACTATTTACTCCTTGACCAAACATCCTTCCATCTGGACGTGCAAGATATATATACTCAAATATACACTGAGATAGATTTTGCTTCTTAGGTAAGAAACGAAATGATTCTAACCCTTGATGGATGGATCTAAAAGTGACCAATTCACCTGGTTCTACTTCTCGAATCGCCTCAGCCTCAATTACATCAAGGGCACACGTTTCAGATGCAAGCACAAATGCTTCACCAAGTTTACCAATCCATAATGGACGAAATCCACTCGGATCACGAGCTCCCATTAGAGTTTCTCTATCCATGACTACAAAGGAATACGCACCTTCAACCGCCCTGAAGGCATCAAAAATACGATCCTCTAAACTTCTCTGTCTTGAATGAGCTATTAAATGAAAGATAACTTCTGTATCTAAACTTGTACTAAAAATTGAACCTGCTTTTTCAAGGTGATTACGGATTGGAATCGCATTAACTAAATTACCGTTGTGTCCAAGCGCAAGTTGACCCTCTTTATAGTTCCTAACTAATGGCTGCGCGTTTTCAAGTGTACTGGCTCCCGCGGTTGAATACCTATTATGTCCTATCGCTATATGGCCAGATAGTTGAGAAAGTATATCGCTTGTAAATACCGAGTCTACAAGTCCCATACCATGATGAAAAGATAATCTCTCACCATCTGAAGATACTATACCACTGCTCTCTTGGCCTCGATGTTGTAACGCACGTAAACCTAAGTAGGTTAATTCTACTGCTTTAGGATGGCCGAAGATACCGAATACACCACACTCGTCTTTAGGTGAATCATCAAAATGCAATAGTGACACTTTGCCTCCATGTTATATGAAAACTATACACAGTAATGAGAAGATTCTTATTGCCTTCTATCCATCAGTCAGTCAGAAAAAGATCAAGATAGATTGGTTTTAGGATTCTACTACACTGACATCTACATCGTCAAGCTTAGATAATCTATATCCCAAAATTGCACCGATTGGTATAGCCGCTATATACAATAATTCTACTGGTAGATTTAATAACAACCAAAACCGGATTGGTAATGATAATATATATGCTATAACTTTTATTATTGGAAGTATAATGGTAAGAATGAGATTGTTAGTTTGAAGATCATTCCAAGGTACATTGAGCAGGGAAATCAACCCAACAACGGCAGGGGCACCCAAAAAAGCACCAGAAAACACTGGTTTAAATTGAATATCTATCCCAAATTTTCGGGATACAATTCGGATTCCTTCGCTCGTTCCAAAGATGATTAATCCATAGGTGAGTCCTATGGATAGGAACAACAGAATCCCTACTAAAAACCCATGAGAAACTCTGTCATTTATTATGATTGACCAAATTAAGAACCTAAAAACAAAAATGTAAATTACACATCCAACCAAAGATGATAGGATTCCGACTCCAACCTGACTGAATGTTAGAAGTAAATTGTTCTTATTAGACATCACATCTCCATTGTTGTATTATCACTACACTTAAATATACCATAATACACATGAATCTGTCAACATGGGTATGAACAGTGGGTGTGTAAAGTTTTTGTCACCTTACAACAGTGTATCAGAATATATCTACAACACTGTCTTGATTCATAGGCTTCAATTTATGAATTCTGCTCATTGTAGGGGTGGTCTCCGAATCCTGACTCCTTGTATTTCCGCAAGCTCCAGAGGAGCGAAAGGTGTGTAGAAAAACGTTGACACAAAACACTAAGTCACAGCCAGAAAAATAACTCATTTACGAAAATTCAAACTGAAAACTTATCCAATTCGCGATTCTTATACAAGAAACACTTATAGAGACAAATTCTTTACACACCCATGAACAGTGGGTGTGTAAAGAATTTTGGCAGAAATGGATTTAATTGTTAAGTGAAAAATATTGAAGAAAGCCATACAATAAAACAACTAAAGATATAATAGTATAACGAGTTGTACTAAAGAACTTTTAGTAACCAATTGATTCACATAAATAATAATTGATATGTATATCATTCATTAAGTTAGACGCTCTTGAGGCTCGGGGAATTGCCCGGGGAACGCCTAATAGTGTTCATACCGTTGATTCATGGCATTCATACCCGGGGAACTCCTAAATGGGGTTCATACCGTTGATTCTGATTCCTGATTCTGATTTGGTAGGGATGGAATGTTTATAAAAACAAAGACCTAAATTTACTTTTCTTAACGAGAATAATGAATACTTATAAATTAGAATTGGTATAAGACATGTTACAATTAGGAAAATGATAAAACACCACACAAAAATTGTCCAAACTATAGTAATATATACATATTGTGAGAAATTATTACCGCAACCGACATCCAATTTACACTTGCAAATACACCTAATTAATGATAGTATAATGAACAGATGTCAACACAATTCATAAGTGTTACGTTACACATGTATAAGACATAATAAATTACTGGAGAGATTAGAATGCTAAGAAAAATAAAATACATGAGTAAATATATTCTTTTGACAATCCTTGTTGTAACGCTTATTGGATGCGCTGCTGATGATGAAGAAATAGAAGACCTTGAGCCACCTGCTATACCCAGAGGAGTAATAACAATTACTGGGGATAACAGTGTCCGAATTGAATGGTATCCAAATGGAGAATATGATCTTGATGGATACACTGTATGGCGCAGCGAGGATAACATAGACTTTGATGCTTTATCTGACATTTCAGTAGGAACAAGTGAATACACTGATAATGATGTAAGAAACGGGAGAACGTATTATTATGCCGTTTCTGCTTATGACTTTAACGGCAATGAAAGTGAACTCAGCCCAGAAAACGCCTGGGATACGCCACGGCCTGAAGGAAGAAATATTAGTCTTGAAGACTACCAACTTGCCCCTGAACGAAGTGGATTTGATTTTTCACATCCACAGAAGGGAAGTTCTGCTTGGGATGATAGAGCAACTGACATATATTTTGCTTTAGATACTGAGGTTAATATCACATACTTCTTTTCTGATAATGGAACAGCTATGCAGGATTTAGGATATCATGAACATTTTGATGATGTTGATACTGTTCCAGAATATGGTTATATTACCCTATTAGTTGAAGCAATTGAAGGACATATATACGCAT
Source organism: Candidatus Poribacteria bacterium (assembly GCA_022394755.1). Classification (GTDB taxonomy): domain Bacteria; phylum Poribacteria; class WGA-4E; order WGA-4E; family WGA-3G; genus MSPOR6. The sequence continues at coordinate 43,305 of JAGFCA010000060.1, read as the reverse complement.
TCTACACTCCTGATGGAAACTTCGCAAAAGTACATGTGCGAAAATTGTTTGATGATTCTATTACATTTGACTGGGCATACCAAACAGATCCAGAGAATATTCAATTAGCTCCTAAGTTAACAGAATAATTTTATAAGTTTTACATCTACAAGTTTAATAAATTTGATTAATTAATCCAGTCAGTTCTAATTATCTATGAATACTCATAATACAACTATTACTCGTATAATTTTCTTTAGAAATGCTATTATTTAAAGGATAGATAGTGAAAAAGTATCTTTTTTTATTGTTTATTATCTCACAGATAATATTTCATACTCAGATATTAGCAGCTGAGGAATCTCAATACCAACAATACATTTCAAAGTTGAAGAAACAAGATAAATCAGGGAAAGACATCAACAATCCTGTTTATCCGTTGTACCGTGCGCATTCTGAACAATATTATCCTACTCGAAGCACGAGTAAAGCTACAATCCTCTCCGCAACTATGCCTGGGTTAGGACAAGCTTATGCAGATAACTACCTAAAGGCTGTTATATTCCTGTCTGCTGAGATAGGTGTATTCTCATTAGCATCTTATAATATAGCACGTGCTCTCCATTACAAAGAGCATAAAGAATTTAGAACAGGTTTCTTTGATGACAAATCTGGAATTTTTTTAGATAGAGATCAAGTTGATTCAAGAATTGCAGACCATACTCTTCGTGGTACACTTTTCCTCATTACTGGTATTGGAATACATGTGTGGAATATATTAGATGCATCAAAAACTGCTGAGAATTTTAATAATCGAAGAATTTCTCTTCAGATGCAACATACTAATAGTGGAATGAATGCGCTAATATTTACCCATCATTTTTAATATCTTACTCTAAGATGTTTTCCCTGAGAAATATAAGCTATTCATGTTCAAGTACTATCAATTGATTTGTTGATTGGTACATACTATGTAATGTCTTAGATACGGTCTGGAGAAAGAAATGTGAATACTCGAATCTTACTTATATTCTTTGTATTACTTGTTACAGTATTGGCTTTTTCTGAAGTAATGTCGGAAGGGAACTTAGACGAAAAGTTACAAAAACCAATATCCCTTGTTGATGTAAAAACGGTTAAACATCCACCTATTAGAATAGGGGAAAAATTAACATATAGAGTAAAAATTGGTTGGGCCCCGGTAGGACAACGGATAGATTATATTTCTAAAAAAACTATTATCCAAGATGAACCTATTTATCATATCACTTCATCGGCAAAGACTGGAGCACTTGTTAGTTTCTATCGTTTTAAAAGTTTACAGTATACATACCTAAATTTAGAAAAATTACAACCGATACGTTTTAGGAATCAACTTCAAGATAAAAAATATAGTGCAATTGTGGAAATCAATTTCAATGATGGTAAAGCTGAGTATAATAAGAAATCACAAGTAAATTCTAAAGCTCCTCAGAAACAGGATGTGAAGACTATTGAAATACCTACTGGTACACAGGATGAGTTATCCATGGTCTACTTTCTTAGGTGTAAAGAAATAATACCTGGAAGTACATACTACTTTCCTATGATAAGTAAAGGAAAAGTGGTTAAAGTCGAACTGAAGGTAACTCATGGGGAACAAATGAAGGCTAAAGGGTTAGGAAAAGTAAATACACTCATGGTCCAAACTTCCAATGGATCGCGCCTTTGGTTAACAGACGATATTTTTCGACTACCTATACGGATTGAATTTGATACGAAAATTGGCAAGACTACTGCAGAATTAACAAAAAGAGAAATCGTACGATAAGGAACACTTGTGGTAGAGTTTTTAAAAAATACTGAAAATTATCAGCAGATAGTTCAGTCACTTGAGAATAAACTAAACCCGCCTTGGATCAGAGGTCTTCCTAATGCCTCAACCGCTTATTTCTTAACCGCGCTAATGGGAGACTTTCCAAATAGAAATATATTAACTGTTTTTCCTTCACACCGTGAAGCTGTTCAGGTGATGAATGAGGTAGAGGCATTTCAACAATCCGTTAAGAATAGAAATAGTGATGATTCTATTGCTCACGATGATTTATTTCTCTTCCCAGGTTGGCAAAACACTTTGTTTGAAGGAATATCCCCAGCAACAAATATTGCTGTTGAAAGGATGCGGTGTCTCCACAAACTTCTATCAGAAAATGGTAATAATCAAGAAGCTGATACTCAATCTAAAAATAATCAAATTCTGATTTTTACTACTATTCGATCATTATCATATAAATTGCCTTCTCAAACCATCCTCTCATCCGCATGTAGGACTTTACAAATTGGTGATGAAATTGATTATACAGATTTAATTACTTTTCTATATCGTAGTGGATACAAACAGGTTGACCTTGTTGAAGTTAAAGGTGAATTTTCGCAACGCGGTGATATTGTTGATATATTCCCACTTACATCGGATTTACCGGTACGATTAGACTTTTTTGGAGATGAAATTGACGAAATTCGAGTGTTTGATCCAACTTCACAAGTTACGACTGAACAGGATAATTCTGTTGTTATTACTCCTATGTCCGAAATCTGTCCCGGGTATATCTCTCTACCAACTTGGAAAGCAGAGACAGAATGGATGATGAAAGAGGTTTCAAATAAACCAGATTATATTGATTCTATTCGATGTATGACACAATCAATACAAACTTTTTTAAAACAAACTACAGAAAACACTATTTCTGATGGTGATTCTCCTATAGATTTTGATGGTATTGAAGCATTCTTACCTATGATGTATTCTGATACTGTGATGCTAACAGATTACATACCTGATGATTCTATTGTTGTTATGATTGAACCCCGGTGGCAAGCACGTGAAATTAATGAATTAAACAATCAACTTAAAGAGATATATGATAGAAGAGTTGAAGATGGAAAGTTAATGACTAATTTTGACAAATTGGTCTTTCCTTATGATACAATTCAAGAAAACATTGATAAATTTTTGAAGATATCACTCTCTTTGGCATCTAATTCAGTAGAAAAAACATCAATTGACTTATCGGACGAGAATACTAATAAAGACATAGAGGATTTAAAATTCGACCTAACACCACTTGGTCTCGGTAGAGGAAACTACCAAATGGTTTTTGACCAGATCAGAAAGTGGACAAATAAAGAGTTTTTAGTCAATGTTATCTGTGAAACTCCACAACAAGCTAAACGTGTATATGAGATGCTAATTGAAAGGGATATTCCACCTGAAGGAATAATCGTTAGTGTCGGCTTTATCTCAGAAGGTTTTTTGAGCGAATCGCTAAAGTTTGCTATCATATCTGAAAATGAAATTTTTGGTGGTCAACAACGGAGACCGACCACATCAAAAAGACATACAAGTGGTGCACCACTATTAAGCCTAATTGATATGAAACCTGGGGATTATGTGGTTCATGTGTCACACGGAATCGCATCATACGAAGGTATACGTAGAATGGATATTGACGGACAAGAACAAGACTTTCTTATCTTACAATACAAAGGAGAAGATAAGTTATATGTCCCTACATATCAAGTTGATTTGGTACAGAAATATGTAAGCAATAAAGATGAATCCTATAAACCAGTATTGGATCATCTCGGTGGGAAAGCATGGGAAAGTAAAAAAGGACGGGCAAAGGCTGCAATTGAGGAGATGGCAGGTGAACTCCTAAAATTATACGCTGCTCGACAATCGAAAAAAGGATTTAGTTTTCCGACAGATGTCCCATGGGAAGGGGAATTTGAGGCACTTTTTCCATTCCAAGAAACGGATGACCAACTTCAAGCTATTGAAGATGTTAAAGCTGATATGGAAGCAGTTGGTCCAATGGATAGACTTATCTGTGGAGATGTAGGGTACGGGAAGACAGAAGTTGCATTAAGGGCAGCATTTAAGGCTGTCATGGCAGAAAAGCAGGTGGCACTACTCTGTCCAACAACTATATTAGCTTTACAACACTATGATACTTTCGAGAAACGATTCAGTTCATTTCCAATCCAAGTTGAGATGTTAAATCGGTTCAGAAATCGAAAAGAGATACAATCTGTAAAATCAAAACTTAAGGATGGATCTGTTGATATTGTCATTGGGACACATAGTTTACTCTCAGACTCCGTCTCTTTTGATAATCTTGGACTTTTAATTGTTGATGAAGAGCACCGTTTCGGTGTAAAACACAAAGAGAAAATTAAACAATATAAGGAAACTGTTGATGTATTAACATTAACAGCAACTCCAATTCCACGTACATTACATATGTCTCTTGTTGGAATTAGAGATTTTAGTATTATTAACACACCTCCTGCTAATAGATTACCCATACAAACACATGTATTGCCATATAACACTAAAGTGATTAAAGATGCAATAAATACTGAATTAGCTCGGGACGGACAGGTCTTTTTCGTTCATAATCGTGTACAAGATATCAGGTATTTCGCACAGAATATACAAGATCTTGTTCCAAACGCTCGCATCGGAGTCGCACACGGACGAATGCCAGAACGGGAATTGGAAAATGTTATGTTAGAATTTGTTCGACACAAGTACGATATTCTCGTATGTACTATGATTATTGAATCCGGATTAGATATACCAAATGTAAATACTATCATGATTGATCGCGCTGATGCTTTCGGTTTAGCACAATTATATCAATTACGGGGTAGAGTCGGACGGGCAGATGAACAAGCATTCGGATACCTTTTTTATCCACCTGACAAAACTATTACTGAAGGGGCACAAAAAAGACTTAGAGTCATTGAAGAATTTACGGATCTCGGATCGGGTTTCAAAATTGCACTTAGAGATTTAGAAATTCGTGGCGCTGGGAATATTCTTGGGGCACAACAACATGGACATATTACTAAAGTTGGATATGAATTATACTGTAAGCTACTTGATGAAGCTGTAAAGACCCTTAAAGGGGAAAAGGTTGAAGAAGATTTTGAGGTAAGTATTAATTTACCAATTGAAGCATTTATACCAGATGAATATATACCTGAAAGTCGACAAAAAATATCAATATATAAGAAAATATCCGCTATTAAAAACGAATTAGAAAAAAAGAATCTTGTTGAAGAACTACAAGATCGATTCGGGGATATACCTGAACCCGTCTTTATGTTACTTGAAATTTCAAGTATAAAACAATTCTGTATAAAACTCGGTATCACAGCTATTGTTGCTGGAAATGAACAAATTAAAGTCACTTTTGATGACATGAATCCAAAAGTTGACCCTACTAAGTTTGTTGAAATTATACACAATAATTCAATATTACAACTAAAACCACCTGCACAACTAATGATTTCAATTGAGAATTTAACTGGTATAACCTTATTGAAAGAACTGCAACGTGTTTTAACAATGTTTGTTGAAAATACTGAATAAGTCTATTATAACGTGAGTTTGATAATAGGAATCTGAACTTTATTTTGAAGAAGGTGATCGTCAGCATTGCTGTTTTTACAACCAGATATGTCTAAATCACATTTATATCATCAATCCGATTTCTTGAACCGTTTTACATTGAATTTTTCAACCTTACGTTATATCAACACAACCTGAACAATACTATTATTTATATTTTAAAGGAGAACTTTAAAGTGAAAAAAATCGTTATTCTTGTGACTTTATTTATAACTTGCTTTCTCACTTGGACACTGGTTAGATCAGACAATCATGACGCTGAACAACAGAAGATTGATAATAGTCAGATTATCATCGCCGAGTATAAGTGGAAGGGAGAACTCAATCAAATCTCACTGGCGGAATTAGAGGCAGCTATTGCTGAATTACCTGTATATAGACAGCAAAACTACTCTACAAAAGAAGGTAAGGCAGAATACCTTGAAGACTATATTGATGAAAAGTTGAAACTTTTACAAGCTACTGATTTAGGGTTTGATCAACTTGAAGATTTTCTAAATAAAATAGAAGATTATACATATCAACTGATGGTTGAAAAATTGACTGAAATCGAAGTTGATGCAAAGGTTCAGATTAGTGAAGATGACCTTCTTGGGTATTATGATGAGCATAAGAGTGATTACATTGAAGAAGCAAGAGTCAGGGCAACTTGTATCACTCTTGATGATGAAGATTTAGCGAATGCAACATTGGATAAAATTAAAGAAGGAAAAGACATTATTGAGATGGCTAAAGAACTGTCTGATGATAATAAAATTGCAAATGGTCCTGGTAAGAATCTTGAGGATCCAGGAAATACTAACTTCTTTTCCAAAACCGCATCTCCAAATTGGTCAGAATTCATTGAAGCGGTCTTTGAACAGGAAATCGGAGAAATGACTGACTCTGTTTTTGAAACTGATGTTGATGATGCAACATACTATCTCATTTTTAGAAAGGAAGAACATAATCCTGATCGCCAAAAGGAATTTGAGGAAGTTAAGTCTGATGTTGAACGGAAAGTTCTTAGAGAAAAGAAAAGAGAACGTATCTTTGAATGGATTAAGGAAATGTCTACAGCAGCAAATCTAAAAACCTATCCAGAGAACATTCCTACTCCACCAGAAACTGAAGAATCTGAAGAAGATGACGAATAGATCCACATTATAAAGGAGGACTTTTCATGAAAAACTATAGTAACATTTCAATTTTATTACTCTTAATACTCGCACTAAATCCATTTTTATATAGCTGTGGAGATAAGGCTATCGGTGCTGACGGAACAGTTATCGCTGAATTTGAATGGGAAGGTAAGCAGAGAATTACATTAGAAGAGATGATGCAGGAAATCAGTGAATTACCAGAATATAAACAGCGACAATATCAGGATAAAGAAGGCTTGGAAGAATATATGACTCTTATGGCTGAAAGCCGTCTAATCCTTTGTCTGGCAAAAGATCAGAATCTCAACGAAGACCCAGAAATTCTCAAAAAAGTTAAAGATTATCTTCATGAACTGATGATTGAAAAATTAACTGAGCAAGAAGTTGATGAGAAAATCACTTTATCTGAAGAACTTTATGAAGCATACTATGAGGTTAATAAGGAAAACTATGTTCGTCCAGAACAGGTAAAACTCTTATGTATTACTCTTCAAGATAAAGAACGAGCTGATCAAGTTTTTGCTGAAATTAATGCTGGAAAAGATATTGCTGTTACCGCACAAGAACTATCGGATAGAGGAGAATTAGTCGGTCCTGGGGCAAATCCTGCTGCTCCCGGGGATACTGATTACATTAGTAGAAACTCATATCCTACTGGTACTGAACCGTTTATGGATGCAGCGTTTAACGCAAAAATTGGTGAAATACACCCATCTGTTATTGAGGTTGAAGTACAAGGTCAAAAATTCTTTATGATGTTTCGTAAGGACGATGCAAGAGAGGCTTTTCAAAGACCCTTCAGCGAAGAATCTGTTCGGAAGGATGTTCTCAGAAAGGTTGAACGGGAAAAACGTGATGAATTAATGAAGAACTGGATTACTCTACTCAGAGAACAAGCTGAAGTCAAAACATTCATCGACCGTATTCCTGAAGATGAAACTCCTGAAGAAGTCGAAGAAACTGCTCCTGAAAACATTGAAGGCAAATCTCTTGAAGAATAAAGCCTGATTAGATTTAAAGGACGGGTAGTATATATTTATATCTACCCGTCTTATTCTTGGTGATATACATAAATTATACCATTTTCAATTGATTAATTTTCATTATGACTTTATTTCGTGTTCTGTTCTTTGGTAGGAGGGATCTCCGAATCCCGACTCTTTGAATGAGACATTCTATTAAAAATGGTATTATAATATAAGCATGATAAATCAGAATTATGTATATCGTAGTGGTTGGAAATCGCACTTATCGGATGTATTGTATCACATTCAAATAACTATAGTTCGATTTCCTATAATCAAACTCACGTTTAGATGTATTCCTACATATAAATTAGATATACTCATAAGATATTTATTGAAGAAAATAAAATTGCTGACATCAAATATAAAAACACTCGATATAATAAATTAAATCAGTATTAAGTTGGTACCAAAGCAAAAAGTTACAATTCTATTTTTCAAAGATTTATATATAAATTGACAATATTACCATGAACCTATTTACCATAAAGGTTTTGAAAGGTTTAGAAAAATTGAGAACTGATAAAAAGTTACGATATCGTAACTTTAAGGGTTGATTTTGGTCGTTTTCAAGTATTCTTTCAATATTCAACCTCACCTGAATTACTACCTCATTCTGGAGACTGATCATGAAATCTAAAACACTTATTCATGCAATTCTATTAATCCTCATACTATTGAACATTTCAACCATTAGTTCAGCACGTGTCATTGATAGAATTATCGCTTTTGTAAATGATGATATCATTACACAAAGAAGACTTGACATTTTAGTTAATCAACGTGCATTTGAGCTACAACAGGTTTACCGTTTCAGCGAAGTAGAAGCACAGGAAGAGGCCGAGAAACAACGAAGTGAATTATTGGATCGATTAATTCGTCAAATGCTTCTGTTAGAAGCTGCATTAACTTTGAAAATCCAAGTTCCTGAGACAGATATTGAAAAACAGATTCAAGATTTTAAAAATAAGTATAATATTCCAACTGATGAAGAATTTAAAAAACTATTGAATCGGGATGGACTGACATTTGAATCTTTTAAAGAGCAAATCCAACGTAATCTTATGACTGAAAAACTGGTTATGGGACGGATTGTTCCAAGATTACATGTACGGGATAGTGATGTTCAAAAATTTGTTGAAGAGAATCAGGACCAACTACCAACTAAAGCAGAAAGAGTTCATTTAAGACATATCTTTTTGGCATTCATACCAAATGAGGAAGATAAAAAAGAAACTACTGAGAAAGCAAATACGATATTAAATGAGATCAACGCAGATAAATCTCAATTTGAAAAAATCGCTCAACGAATTACTTCAGATGAAAAAGCGGGTACTCTGATTGAGACTACACCAGCTGAATTGCTTAAGTTTTCAAATATATCCCTCACGACTCTATCTAAACTTGAACAAGGACATATTAGTAAACCTGTTGAATCCGATGATGGCTTACATATCTTTATGGTGGAATCACGTACAGATAACAAAATCTCTTTCAGGTTTATGACTATAGATTATCCTATAAGTGAATTAGCATTGAAAAACACTCGTGAAAAGTCTGTTGAAATTATTAAAAAATTGCAAGAGGGTGAAGAATTTAAGTCTTTAGCAACACAATTTTCTGATGATAAAGTAACAAACACCAAGGAGGGAGATTTAGGTATTATAATCCTTAAAGATATCTCTCCAGAATTAAGTGAAGTCATCCAAAAGCTCGACGTCGGAATGTATAGCGACCCTCTTGAAACAGAAAAAGGTATTCATATTTACCATGTAGACGAAAAAATAATTCCTGAGATTACTGCTGAAGAAAAGCAGCAAATTGTGGGTATTTTACGACAACAACTATTCGAAAAAGAATGGACGGCATATACAGATACATTACTTGAAAATGCATATATTAAAATTAAACCTGATGCAATACCATCTATAAACACTAACAAAGGTATACCAGAATCCAATTGATTGATTTATCTGTGACAAATCATAAAAAGACTATACAAGATGTAAAAAAGGCACCAAATTACCTTTCTTTACATCTTGTTGAGATTAATATGGATACAGTGACTAAGAAAAACACTACAAAAAGTGTGTTTTTAACTTCTGTTTTTCTAACGCTTCTATTTTTTTCTGTTTTTTCACACTTTATACCTGTCGCTGCACAAGAATCAGCACCTATTGTTCCTGAAACCGAAAACAATTCCAATACTGAGGAAGAACAGGAAACAGATAGTGCTGAGATCGCTCCTATAAAGACTTTAGATCCTGAGACGATGACACCAGAAGAAGGTACGGTTCTTGGAGATGGAGAAGAGGTTATTTTACACGAAAACTTCGTTCAGATCCATGGGGATGCACTCATAAAATATGATAATGTCATACTTCGAGCTGATCACGTATGGGCAGATTTCAGCGATAATCTTATGCGAGCATCGGGTAATGTATATTTGAAAGTCGGTGAAGAGGAAACATACTCCGATGAGCTTGTTTTTAACCTTGAAACAAAAAAAGGGATTGCACGCAATGGATATACTTTTAGTGATCCGTGGTATTTCGGTGGAAGTGAAATCTTCAAAATTGAAGACAATAAAACTTACATAAAAGGTGGAACCCTAACAACCTGTTCGCTAAAACATCCACATTATCATTTTAGTGTCTCTGAAGTAATTATCCGTATGAACGAAGAGATGATAGCAAAGAATATCGTTCTACGGATTGGTGGAATACCGCTCTTCTATTTTCCCGCTATACGACGAGATCTTAGAAAAGGGAAAATCGCAAAAATTATCGTTAGAGTAGGGACCGATAGTTACCAAGGTCCAAATATTGGGATTGTATTACCATTAGCAAGAAAACCTCGCTATGATGCTGCTCTCATTTATGACAGAAGCGCACGAAGAGGACAAGGATACGGGTTTGAAGGAAAATACAGATTTAGAGATACACAATTCCAAGAGATACATATTCCTATACCTCCTGATGCATCCCCTGCACAACGCACTAAGTTAGAAGACAAAGCAAAAGAAATATATGATCGACTTGAAGGAGACTATGATAGATATTGGCTAAAACAGATATTTTTAGAATATACAATTACTGAAGAAGATGCAAGCCGTGCTAAAGAAGAAGCAGAAAAAATTATTGAACAACTAAATAATGAAGATGGTGACTTCCAGACAATTGCACAAAGAGAATCTGACCATAATGATACCCGTTATGATGGTGGAGACATGGGGTTTCTTGCTCGTGGTGAAACGGATAAAGAAGGTGAACCTCTTCTTGATCCAATTTTAGAAGAGGCAGCTTTTTCTCTCAAGGAAGGTGAGGTAAGTAAGCTCCTCAGAACTGATTCTGCTTTTCATATCTTGAAGGTAGCACGAATTCTTGATGTATACGGTGAACGCGAAATTAAACTATACAGAATCGATATCGCTATTGAAGCAAGTGATGAAACACAACAAAAAATACGGGAGATAGGTAAGACTATACATGAAAGGGCAATTGCTGGAGAATCCTTTGAACTACTTGCTACTGAATTTCCTGAAGCAGTTCTATCAGAATTAAATGATGGCGAAGGTATGCCTTTGAATGAAATGAACCAGGCTTGGCAATATTCTGTTAGACGAATGGAAATACGGGGAGATATTACTGAAGACCGTCCTGTTATTTCTGATGAAGGAAATTATATTTTCCAATTAATCAAAAAAGAGGATACCCCCACCTTTGAAGAATTAGCTGAAGAATTTGAAGCTAACTGGGAAACTTTTCAAGCAGAAGTATTGGCAACAACTGAAGAAGAAGACACTGAAAATCAAGATGGAATAGATAGTGAAAACAAGCAGGATACTCCTGGAGAATTAATCGAAACAGAAACATCTGAAGATACTGACTTGACAATTGAAATTCCACCCGGTACGGTAGTCGTGGATGATGAAAATACAACCATACCTCAAGAATTACAAAATGATCTAAATCCTGGCATGGAAGATTCAGTGAAGAAGGAAGTCTTAGAAGTTGGTGAAGATTCTGCAGAAGATGGCGAAGGTGAAGTGGAAGAAGAGATTGAAGTTTATAGAAAACATGGATATCGAGGACGATGGGAAGATCCAAGGCAAGTCGCTTCTGAAGCACAAAGTCTATATGCTGGTGAATATAGTCGCGTATTAAAAACAAAAAAGTCTTTTCGACTCATTAAGGTTGACAAGAAACGAAGTTATATAGGAGATATATACTTTTATGGTGCTGATGAATATTCATTTAGTAGACAAGATGCTACAAGAATCGGTAGACGATGGAATATGCGATGGGGACACAGGCAATCTTTCTATACTCCATGGGATAGCCGAAAAGATGGACGACGACCAATCAGCTTTATAGGGAGAACTGACTGGCGTGCTCTCTCATATAAAGAAAACTTTCAACTCCCTAATGAATCTACTCTCAAATCTTTTGGTATCCTTACATACGGGTCTGCTCTATCAACAGCAAGCGATAGAGATATTGATAAAAATGGTAACCTTACATATTCAAATGAAACTATTGGAGATATTACAGGAAGGGTTGAAGTTAGACATGTACAGGATTTCTCAGGTGAAGGTACTACCGCTTTACAAAAACTACCACAACTCACTCTAAATTTTTCTCGGATGAGATTCAACAGATTACCTGTGTTTGAAGAAATCAATGATCGCTTAGTTTTTGTCGCTGAAAAAATTAATACTGAAAAACCAATTCTGTCTCTTCTGGCATTCCCTACACTCGAAGATACAAGCTTTGATATGGATATACAGTTCGGAAACTTCTATCGACAGATGTATCGTGGAAAATTTGGTGAAGAAAATAATGTCTTCCTACAAACTTTAGATTTAGGTTTTGACCTACGTAAACAATCAACAATATTAATAACTCCATTACGAGAACTTAAATTCAATTCTACTCTAAATACAAACATGATATGGCACGATAAAGACCAAGAGAAGAATAGGAATATAATTAGAGGGGTTTACAGCATACGATCCCAAGCAACAAATACTCTGTTTCGTATATACAAAACCAATTATATTCCAGGTGTACGAAAGCTACGACATGAATTACAATCTACTCTCACTTTCGATTACCAACCTGCAATCGATGAAGAAAATACACTCTATCCTTTTGGACCCAGTACTTTTTTCTATGAAAGAAAAAGACTCACATATAATTTCAATACAAACATTGAAATAAAAACTCGCAGAAGCCAATCTGCACATCGTATCTTCTATTTCGATTCTCGATTTACTGCAGACTTCACTGAGTTCGAATCTCTATACAGACGTAAATACGAACCCATCGAAAGTGATTTTACTATTGTTCCACTGCCCAGTCGTAACCTAAATATGACAGTCCGTCTAACACATGATCCAAATCCACATCCTGATGATGGAAAACAGTTCAAAATGGTTGGTATCCGAACAAATATACGTTACACAAGACAGAAATGGTATGTAAGTTTCGGAAATTCTTTCAGTAAAAGACATACATCTATAAATGCCGCTCGTTCTATGACTGCAAATGGTCGGTACAGAGTAAACAGAAATCTGGAGTTCGATTTCAACCTGATTTATTATCCAATTGAAGGTCAATTTTACTCACAACGAATCAGTATGAACAGGAATTTACACGATTGGAATTTAAGAATCTCATGGAGTCGTGTTGGCATTAAACGTGAACCTCCGTATGACACTGTTCGTCAAGACTTCACATTTCAAGTCAACCTGATTGGAGAACCTGCAGTTTCAATGGGTGTTGGATATGATGCAACAACCGAAACTTGGGGTCTACACACATTACCTGCTGGCGTACCATACAATGCATTCGGTGCTGGCAATTCACTCGGACGCTCATTCTTCTAAGGAAATAATATGAATACAAACCAATCCGATATTGAAAATAGATTATGGGCTACTGCTGATGAACTAAGAGCTAACTCAAACCTGAAGGCATCTGAATATTCTACACCAGTACTTGGTCTGATCTTCCTAAAATACGCAGATCATAAATTTCATCAAGTCAGAGAAGAAATCAATTCTGAATCCTCTGTTAAAAAAAGATTTAAAATAGATGAAAGAACACAATTCCAAGCACGGGGAGCATTCTATCTACCTGAAAAAGCAAGATTCAAACATCTCCTTAAATTACCTGAAAGTGATAACATTGCACAAGCAGTTACGGATGCAATGAAAGCAATTGAAGCTGAAAACAAACAGTTAGAAGGTGTCTTACCCAAATCATACAATCGTCTCGAAAAAAGCACGCTGATTGAACTATTACGTATCATGGAACAAATACCAGAGATCGAAGGAGACGCTTTCGGGAAAGTCTATGAATACTTCTTAGGCAACTTTGCAATGAGCGAAGGACAAAAAGGGGGTCAATTCTTTACACCCACCTCTCTCGTCAAACTTATCGTTGAAATTCTCCAACCTTACCATGGTCGTATTCTCGATCCCGCGTGTGGATCAGGTGGTATGTTTGTCCAAAGTGAAGATTTCATTCGAAATCACAAACAGAATGGAAACCAAGGTCAGATAAGCATTTATGGTATTGAACGGGTTGCAGAAACAATAAAACTCTGTAAAATGAACCTTGCTGTGCACGGGCATGAAGGAGACATAAAACAAGCCAGCAGCTACTATGAAGACCCACATAAGATGCTTAACAAATTCGATTATGTCATGGCGAACCCTCCTTTTAATGTTGACAGAGTTGACATGGAAAGAATTAAAGATGATCCCCGATTTCCTTACAGGATGCCAAGTGTTGATAATGCTAATTATATTTGGATACAACTGTTCCTGAGTTCGTTAAATGAAAATGGACGTGCAGGTTTCGTCATGGCAAACTCAGCTGCCGATGCACGTTCTTCGGAATTAAAAATTAGAAAACAAATTATACAATCAAATGTTGTTGATGTAATGATAAGCATCTCTTCAAACTTCTTCTATACCGTCACTCTTCCATGCACCCTCTGGTTTTTTGATAAGTCAAAAAAGGATTCTGATAGAGCGAAAAAAGTTCTATTCATTGATGCACGAAAACTCTACGAGCAAGTAAGTCGTGCACATAGAGAATTCACGCCAGAACATATTGAATTTCTTGGAAATATAGCAAGGTTATATCGTGGAGAAACACCTGAAAATCTAAACAACAACACAGAACTCCTCGATACCAACTTTCCTAATGGTGAATATGTAGATGTTCCAGGTCTCTGTAAAGTTGCAACGATAGAAGAAATCGAAGCACAAGGCTGGAGCTTAAACCCCGGACGATATGTCGGTGTCGCCCCACAACAAGAAGAGGATTTTGACTTTGCACAAAGATTCCAAGAACTCAACGAGGAATTAGAAATACTAAATACCGAAGCACATCAACTTGAAGAACAAATCGCTAAAAATGTTACTATGATATTAGAAGATATCCAATGATTAAATACCGATCGTTGAAATAGGTAATTTACAACTTTTTTCGAATACTAATCGTATAGAATGACCGGTTCGGTCCTCTAACTGAACCGAATACATAATTTGAATTATCAAACTCACATTAAATTAAGGAATTACTATGGGGTTTTGGGAAACTATATCAATTAATGACTTAGGTGAGATTATCACAGGTTCGACCCCACCAACAAAAAAGACTGAATATTATGGAGATAGATATCCATTTATTACACCGACTGACATTTGCACTGATTCACGTACTGTTCAGACAGAACGGTTTCTGTCACATGCAGGATATAAAAATCAAAAGAATCGAATTCTTCCTCCTAATGCGGTCTGTATCACCTGTATTGGTAGTACTCTAGGAAAGATTAGTATGACAACTGCTCCAAGCAGTACTAATCAGCAAATTAATAGCGTCATTGTTAATCATCAAAAACATGATCCATTTTTCGTTTATTACCTTCTTAGTACAATAAGAGAGAGACTTCACAGTATTGCAGGGGGAGTAGCAACACCAATAGTAAATAAATCTTCATTTTCCAACTTAGAGGTTAGTGTTCCTCCCCTCCAAACCCAACAAAAAATCGCAGCCATCCTCAGCACCTACGACGACCTAATCGAAAACAACACACGCCGAATCAAAATACTCGAAGACATGGCACAAAACCTCTACAAAGAATGGTTCGTCCACTTCCGTTTCCCCGGACACGAGAATGTCCCTATGGTTGAATCAGAATTAGGTCCAATTCCGAATGGTTGGGAAATTGTACAACTTGGAAAAATCGCAAATCTATATCGAGGAAGATCATATAGAAGTAAGAATCTAATGGAAGAAGGCGAAGGTTTACCATTTATTAACCTAAAAAACGTTGATAGAGAAGGTGGTTTTAGACCTGACGGTTTAAAATGGTATGATGGAGATTTTAAAGAAACACAAACAGCCAATTCAAATGATATAGTAATGGCTTTAACCGATATGACACAAGAAAGAAAGGTAGTTGCACGTTGTGCCCGTGTCCCTGATCTTGGTCATGATAAGTATGTTTTCTCAATGGACTTACTAAAAGTACAAGCAATGGATAATATACAGGAAGGTTTTCTATATGGAATTTTAAAGTATTCAAGCTTTCCACAAATTCTAAAAGAATATGCTAATGGTACAACTGTCCTACACCTTAGTCCAAAGCAGGTTGAAACAGGTCAATTGGTTTTACCTAAAAGTGAATTAAGAAGTAAGTATGCCAATATTACGAATTTAATTCGCAAACAAACTGATGACCTACAGAAGAAAAACTATGTTCTACAAGAAACACGTAACATCCTACTCCCAAAACTCATCTCAGGAGAAATAGATGTATCCAATATGCATATAGATACCCAAAGGTTACAGGAGAAATCTTCTGAATCATAACAACCAAACCCACATGCCATACAACAGTAATAATATTAAATAAAAACTTTATAACATATCAGTATCTATTTATTTATATATCGTTAATTTATTTTCATATTTTTTTCATAGTTACATCCTTTCACCAACTCTTACATAAACAACCTATAAAACCTGTGTAGGACTGACTTTACAGGAATGTAATAAGAAATAGAGACAATGCATTTTCATAGTTACTATGAAAATGCATTAGACTATCAAACCATCTACAAACTCAGTTCCAGACTATATTCAGAGCATATTCACACCCAACCATTTCAGTTATGCACTATGAAAACCTAAGATTGAAGAAATTTAGAAGAAATACCTGCTTTCCAGTAATAATCGTCTGATTTTCTATGCTTCAGCATCATCAACCTATAAATGCAATTGTATATACCTTATCTCAATTGATATTATGTAAATATCAATAATATCACTCACATATTCTAACCCATTACCCCGTTAAGACCATTGTATATGAAGGTAAAATTTCAGAGTATTCAGAGTAAATCACAAATTGTGAAATATATAAAAATTGCTATAAACCCTTATCAGAACTGAATTAACAGCAATTCAAAAACAATTCCACTCAGTACTTACTCTGAAAATTCTACCTGAAAACTAACCTGAAAAAGATCAAAGCAAAAAATGAACTTACTGAACCCCTCTTATAGCAGTATTTATGATAATCTAATTTGTGAATACACCGATAAAGTAATACATAATAAGGATTACATCTACAGGTGTTAACTGAATCAAATTGACAGACCTACACTCAAGATGTATAATAAAAAGTAGAATGTGTTTTCTCAAATCAACTTACATTATATCCTGTTAACAATTAGAGAAAAGTTACTTACAATGTCAATCAGAATATTCAACTCATCTGATAGTAAAGAATAGTCCTATAAATCGCTTAATATCCTCTGACACTCTGGCAGTTAGTCCACGCTATTTTTACAGGATTATTCTTCTGTAGCAGCGACCTCACGGTCACGAAAAAATCTGACTTTATGCAAAACCCCTATAGTGAAGATAATCTCATAGAACAACCTGCAATCTCAATCCTTGAGAATATAGGGTGGCATACACAAAATTGCATAAACGAATTCCTATCAGATTATCAAACCAATAATAGACAATCAAAATCTGAAGTAGTCTTGATTGACAGACTTAGTGATGCATTACAAAGTCTAAACCCAAACGCCTCAAGAGATTCAATAAATGCTGCAATTGAAGAATTAACACACTCGCGTGCAGTCATGAGTCCTATTGAAGCAAATCGAGAAATATACTTTCTACTCAAAGATGGTGTAAAAGTTAAGACAACCGACCCTATTACACAAGAAGAATCCGATATCACGCTTCAGGTCATTGATTGGCGAAACCCAGAAAATAATGATTACTATGCTGCATCTCAATTCTCCATTACTGGTGATATGTATACCAGAAGACCTGACCTTATCTGTTTTGTAAATGGGTTCCCTTTGATACTAATGGAATTTAAGCGCATTGATGAAAATCTATACGATGCATATAACGATAATCTTAGAGATTACAAAGATACAATCCCCCATCTTTTCTGGTATAACGCATTTATTATCATTTCGAACGGTTCAGAAGCACGTATAGGTACATTCACTGCAAACTGGGAGCATTTTGCGGAATGGAAACGCATTGAAGATGAAAACGAAAACCAACGTGTATCAATTGAGATCATACTCAATGCCATTTGCGAACCAAAACGATTATTAGATATTATTGAGAATTTTACACTGTTTATGGATTCACAAGCCGGAACCATAAAATTAATATCAAAAAATCACCAATACTTAGGTGTAAACAATGCAATCAATGCATTAAATCACATTGAAATAAATCAAGGAAAACTGGGGGTATTTTGGCATACACAAGGAAGTGGTAAAAGTATTTCAATGCTATTCTTTGCACAGAAAGTACTTAGAAAGAAGACAGGTAAATGGACTTTTGTCGTCGTTACTGATCGACAAGAATTAGATAAGCAAATATATAAGACTTTCGCAAGTACAAGTGAAGTATTAACACAACAAGAAGTCCATGCAGATAACATACAGCACCTACGCCAACTCCTAAGCGAAGACCACCGCTATGTTTTTACGCTAATCCACAAGTTTCAAACAAATGATAATACTCTCCATCCGGTTCTTTCCGATCGGTCAGATATCATCGTTATTACTGATGAAGCACACAGAAGTCAATACGATACATTAGCTATGAATATGCGTACTGCCCTGCCAAACGCAGCATTTATCGCATTCACTGGAACTCCCCTAATAGCAGGTGAGGAAAGAACACGGGAAGTATTTGGTGATTATGTTTCTGTATACGATTTTAAGCAATCTGTCGCTGATGGTGCAACCGTACCTCTCTATTATGAAAATCGTGTACCCAAACTACAACTCATAAATCCAGATCTAAATGCCGACCTTGATCAGATCCTTGAAGATGCTGAAATTGACGAAAATCAGGAAAACAAACTTGAGCGCGAATTTGCAAGAGAATATCACCTTATTACCAGAGATGAAAGATTAGAGACGGTCGCTGAAGATATTGTCTCACACTTCATCGGGAGAGGATACCGTGGAAAAGCTATGGTTATTTCTATAGACAAAGCCACGGCTGTTAGAATGTATGAAAAAGTACAAAAATACTGGAAAGAAAAAATACTATCTATAAAAAATGATCTATGTAATAACCCTACCCCAGATGAAAGAAAGCAACTTGAAACACTTATTCAATTTATGGATGATACCGATATGGCAGTGGTAGTATCACAATCTCAAAATGAAATTGATGATTTAAGAAAGAAGGGGGCAGACATCACACCACATCGTAGAAGAATGACTAATGAAGACTTGGAAACAAAATTCAAAGATCCTATGACCCTTTCCGAATTGTGTTTGTCTGTGCTATGTGGATTACAGGTTTTGATGTGCCATCCTGTTCAACAATTTATCTTGATAAACCTCAGCGAAATCATACTCTTATGCAAACTATCGCAAGAGCAAATCGAGTATATAAAGAAAAAATAAACGGACTCATTGTTGATTATATTGGTATCTTTAGGTATCTTGAGAAGGCACTGGCAATATATGCCACAGGTCCAAATGAGGATGTATCAACTCCTATTGAAGATAAGTCAGAACTTATCAATCTACTAAAAGATGCTATCAGTGAAATCACACAATTCTGTACTTCAATTAATGTTGACTTTACAAAAATACAGAATGCAGATCAAATGTCGACAATAGAACTTATTGATGATGCCGTAAATAATATCTTGATTAATGATGAGACGAAAAGTGAATACCTTCAACAAGCACGCCATATCTATAAACTCTTTAAGGCTATCTTACCTGACCCCGATGCAAACGAATTTAGCACGATCTGTTCACTCATCAATATTATTTCTAATAAAATAAAAAGTATTGGAGGACCGGTCGATATCTCGTCTGTTGAAGATGAGGTAGAAGATTTACTTGACCGTTCTATTGCTCCTGACGGATATATAATAGATAACGATTCAGTTTCCTATCATGACCAAAATATTGATTTAAGCCAAATTGACATTGATGAACTTATCGAACGATTTGAAACTCAACATAAACGGACACATGCAGAAAGATTAAAAGGGATAATAAAGAGAAAATTAAAGGAGATGATTCAACTCAATAAGAGTCGAATTGACCTACAAGATAAATTTGAAAAGATGATTGAAGAATATAATTCAGGTTCCATTACTGATGATCAGCAATTAGTGAAAATACACGATTTGTTAGTTAAACTCAGTCAAGAAGATAAACGCGCAGAATCTGAAGAACTATCAGAAGAAGAACTCGCTATTTACGATATTCTAACAAAACCGGATATACAAATGACACTACTACAAAGACAGGAAGTAAAGTCAACGGTTAAGAATCTAATTGAAGAATTAAAATATGATTGTTTGGTTTTAGATTGGCGGAAACACCAAAAATCAACCGCTCAAGTTAAATCTAAAATTGCTGAGGTCTTAGAGAATGGACTCCCTGATGTATACAATCCAATGTTATTTCATGAGAAATATGAAGAAATATATCAACACATTTTTGAATCATATTTTGGTGAAGACAAAAGCGTATATACTCAGTTTGAGATTTTACAGTCAATAAACTCTTGATTTCTTCTGTCTTCAATTACATAATACCAGATCTTTAAATACAAAATTCTCATTAGGTTTGGAAACAATAAAATGCAACTTAAAAACCGTATCAGTATTATCACAGGGGCAAGTTCAGGAATAGGACGTGGAATCGCATTAGAATTCGCACAGGAAGGGGCAAAAATCGTTATCGCAGACAGACAAGAAAAACCTCTTAAAGGAAAATACCACGAAAAAGATGTCACTACAACCACAATACAAGAAATACAGAATTTAGGTGCTGAAGCAATTTACATTCAAACCGATATTTCCAATGAATCAGATGTAAAAAACTTGATGAATAAGACTGTACAACATTTCGGCGGTATAGATATACTTGTCAACAACGCAGGGATACATATACCCGGTGAATCACAAGATATTTCTATTCAAGAGTGGGATAAAGTTGTGGGTGTAAACTTACGTGGTGTGTTCATGACAACAAAACTTGCCATACCACATATAGTTAATTCAGAACATGGACGGATTATACAAATTGCATCTGTACATGCATTCGGTGGTGGCGCAGGTCCAGCCTATGCATCTGCAAAAGCAGCAGTCGTTAATATGACAAAAGATACTGCATTAGAGGTAGGAAAACACGGGGTAACGGTAAATGCAATTTGTCCCGGTTATATTGAAACAGCAATTCAAGATTACCTCTCACCAGAAGACATCCAGTCTTCATTAGAAAAAACACCTATGGGACGGTTAGGCATACCAAAAGACATTGGTCGTGCAGCAGTTTTCTTAGCTTCAGATGATTCAGAATGGATCACAGGTACATCACTCCTCGTTGATGGTGGAGCATGTGCCAAAACATAATATTTAAAATCCAAATTATACTAATTCAATAATATCATGCCTACCAAAACCCATACCACTGCTGTCGTTTTAATTCCACCTGAGACAATCCAATCACCAATTCAAGACATCCGCAAAATACATGATCGGAGCTACATAAGATGGATGCCACACATTACAATGCTATATCCATTTGCACCCACAACCGAATTTCCAGATGTCATTGATACGTTAGAAAAATCTGCCAAACAGAATTCTGCTTTTACTGTAACATTAGCTACATTCTATGCATTCAAACATAGAAAATCATCTACAATGTTTCTTGCACCAGAACCAGATAACAATATCAAAAAGTTACACAAAACACTCATCAATAATCTACCTGATTATGATGATACTGCCAGATTCCCAAATGGGTTTACACCACACCTCTCTGTAGGGCAATTTCAACACAAAACACTCATCCAAGAACAAGAACGACTCCAATCAAATTGGAAACCTATCCAATTTACAGTAGATTCGATATTTTTAATCTACAGGTCACAAGAAACCGATGATAGATTTGTCGTTGCAGAAGACTTTCGCTTGACTCCTTTCAAAGATATCGAAAATATATAAACCAAACTAAATTGACATATATAAAATCACATCGAAACACCCAATAAACCACGTGTCAACTGAAAATCTATATTTCCTTTACCATGCAATTTTGGTACATATTCGCGGGATGCTACTTCGGTTATCAAACCCAACATCTTTTCAACCTTAACACTCTCTAAGTCCAAATCTGATCCATAGTTTTCTTGAGTCGTAGAATCTGTTGATACTTGAACAAGTGGAACCATGGCATGGGATTGAAGCGGTGCACCCACAATATGTACAAATCCAAGTTCTACACCCGTTGCAGCTAATCCTGTTAGAATTTCAGTAGGTTGGTTAGTAGGAGCTTCCATGACATGAAAACCCTTTTTATCAACGCTCTGTCCATAAGCAAGTGAAGGAGAAAGGGATAATGTTTCTGTTAAAAAGGATGCATTGGAAGGCACAACAACCGTCCCACCAGATCTTGTAATTTCAAGAATCAATTTCATTAGATTTTCAGAAATCGAAGCACTTATTTCACCAATAGACAAGATTGCAATACACAGATGGTTTAAACCAGCATCCACAACTGGAATCGGTTCTTTATCCGATAACTCATCTTCAAACCAATTCTTCACTTTATCAATTACAGAATCTATTCCACCATCCATTTGCACACTTGCCCAACCGTACTCATCAGGAGAAATACCCAAATTCTCTATCTCATGACGGACATGATCATTATGGGTCTTTTCACAACCGTGTTCCAAGAGTAAGCCAATTGATACGGATGGATGTGTCAAGTGTCCGATCATTGTTCGAGTGTATATTTCTTCCGAACGTCCACTGGAAACACCACATCCCTCAGTATGTGGAAGTGTAACAAACCTTGAAATACCATGTTCTTTTCCAATTCTTTGCTCATTACATTTACCTACTATCATCTGAGCAATCTGTCCAGAACATAAGCTTGTGGGCAAAATCAATGCAAGTTGTTCACTTCGAATTCCATCAGCAGTTTGATAGCCACGAAATGTAAATTCAGATGGAATCGGTTCCCATACATCATCTCTTTCTAATGAAATCGGGTCACCAGATTTTACTTCTGATGATGCAAGCATAGGTGTTAAATCAGTTGGTCCCGTCTGTTTCCAATCACGCCATAACGATACTTGGGAATGCCCCGCTTTTTCACCGACAGAGAGTTCACCTGAGGCAACATCCACCGTCAAATCCAGCATCTCTTCACCAAGTACGTCCATGGGTGTTCCATCAAGATAGGCACCTGCATTTACATCCATGTCTTTCTGTAACATCTCAAATCTGTCTGTGGTGGTAACTATTTTAATGGTAGGAACAAATGGGAAATTTGTAATTGATCCATTACCTGTTACAAAGAAGATCATATTTGAACCAGAGGCTACCTGACCCGCAATACTCTCTAAATCGTTACCAGGACTATCCATAAAATAGTAACCTGTTTCCTTCATCAATTCACTATAACTTATAACATAGTCAAGGCAAACATCAGGATTACGTTTCATGGCTGCACCAATAGATTTTATGGCTATGTTATAGAGTCCACGATAATTATTTCCTCCCGATGGATTCCCTTCTGCTGAATGCCCATGCCAACCGACACGCTCCTTAAATTCCTCAACTGTATCCAAGAACTTACGGGCAGTAGCTAAATCACGTACATTTTGTAGTAAATACGCTTCTGCACCAATTAACTCATCGGTTTCCGCTAAATTCGCACATCCACCATACCGTATTACCTCTTTAGCAACATAAGCTGCTAAAGGATTACCAGAAACTCCTGAAAATGCATCTGAACCACCACACTGCAAGGCAATCTTAAGATTCTCCAATGATTGCTCTGAACGACTAACTTCATTTACTGAATCTAACCAACCTTTTATAGTTCCAATACCACGTGTAATGTTCTTATCAAAACCACCCTCAATTCTGAAGAATTCATGTACAACATTCTCAAGTTCATAATTCTCCCGCTGCATGTATTTCTTTAACATTTCATTTGTTACTGCTTCTGTACCATAATCCACAAGAAGTATTGCACCTATGTTCGGATGTATAGTAAACCCAGCAAGTGTACGAAGCAAGAGTTCAATGTTATTAGGTGTCTTATCCTCACCACCTTCTGTATGAGTAACAGCCACGATTCCATCTATATTAGAAAAATCGTTACTAAAACTTTCACATCTATCAGCCAACCTTCTGACAAAACCAGAAGTACGAGCTGTTGTTCCCATAATGACTATATAATTTCGGGTGCCAACTCCCCTGTTACCAGGTCGATTATAACCAAGGAAATTCCTAATCTTTGTGTGTGGAACAAGTTGTTTACCACGTTGAAATGTAGTTTCATCTAACGTATAAGGAACAATTTCATCAAGAAAATTTGGGTGTGTCGGCAAATCAAAATCTAAATTACGGATTGACAATGAATCTATCATCTTTTGATTACAAACATAATCTCCTGGATTGATTCCTCGTGAAGCATAACCAAAAGGTAATCCCCAGGACAACAAAGGATCATCTGCTAATATAGAGTGAATTGCAAACCTATGCCCTTCTAATACCGTATGAGAAAGGAGAAATTGTGATCCATTGAATTCAATTTCAGATCCAGATTCTAATCTTTGCGTCGCAATCCCTACGTTATCATCTGGGGCAGGCAACCGAGCAACATTGTTAAAGTTATATTCCATACTAACTCCTATTAGTTTCCATTACCGACGATAGACACTAACTTCTATGGCATCCTGTTTAACCCACGGTAGATTGATATCAAACCAATTGGTTTCACTTTCATATTGAGACCGAACATGTTCAAGATAATCAACCATTGAATCCGCTCCTATACCTACATTATCTGCCAAAATTGTTGCTGGATTAGTTAATTGTGATTCAATAGATTTAAAACACGGATAGTAATTATCAAAGTTGTTATCAAGTATGAGAAAATCCACTTGATCATCTATACTTTTTAATACCTGTTCTGCATCACCAATACGAGAATCAACAAGATCTGCAACACCCGCTTCGACAAAATTTGACCGTGCTTGTTCTGCACGATTTGTATCAATCTCAACGGTAATCAATTTACCAGAACCAATTGATTTCAATACACGTAAGATCCATAAACCTGAATATCCAACAGCAGTACCACATTCAACTATTAATGAAGGTTTTGCTTGTTCAATACAATTTGCAACAAATTCAGCTTTTTCCGGACCCAGCATCGGGATTCTCTCTTCTCTACACTGTGCTTCAACCTTTTCTAATACCTGATCAAACATTCAATACCTCCATAAGATTATCACAAAATTATTAATCAATAACTTGATTTTGAAATATGTAGATGAACTTTATATATAAGAATATGGTACCTAAATATCTGGTAGATTCTGTTTTAATTCTAACGAATTACATAATAGTGTTTTCAAACTCACGTTATCTAATAAGACAAGTATATAGATTATGCTAAATTTGACATATCCATGCTTGAAATGTTAAAATTTAACAATAATTGATTTGTAGTCATTCCACATATTCTGCAAGTTACTGTTATTCTTTAGTCATTTAAATCTGACAGATATGATAGTAAATTTCGTTAATTGGATTTGTATGAAGATTTATAGTCTCTCTTCATACGAACCAGATTACCCATGATGGTTTAAGTAAATAATTATAATGCCTATGAAACAATAAATACCATTTAATGAAATATCATACACGATTATAGTCACACGGTCAAGATGGGGTGTGTAAACTTTTTGTCATCTTACAACATTGTATAAGAATATATCTACAACACTGTCTTGATTCATAGGATTCAATTTATGAATTCTGCTCATTGTAGGAGGGATCTGCGAATCCTGACTCCTTGTATTTCCACAAGATCCAGAGTAGCGAAAGCTGTGTAGAAACACCTGACTACCCAATATGGGAGCTCCAGAGGAGCGAAATGTATAGAAAAAACGATGACACAAAACACTAAGCCACTGTTCAGAAAAATAACTCATACACGAAAATTCAAACTGAAAACTATAAACTGAAAAATAATCCAATCCGCAATTCTGATACAAGAAACACTTATAGTGACAAATTCTTTACACACACGTGCAAGATGTCATAACCATTAGTACGAACGCAATAAAATCCAAGAATCTTATCCTTCTAATTAATTGCATAAAATAATTTGGAACCCCATACACATTTCGGTGTATATGAATATACACCTTCGGAGGGTCAGATGGCTGAATTAGATGATAAATTAATGCAACAATTCCAAAAAGGTGATGAAAATGCTTTCACTCTTTTGGTTCGCAGACATCAGCAACCGCTTATTAACTTTATAGCAAAGTTTACTGGCGATAGAGATAATGCTGAGGATCTCGCTCAAGAGACCTTTATCCGTATGTATAAAGCCGCTGATCGATACAAACCTGGTCGGGCACAGTTCAAGACTTGGATGTACTTTATCGCAAAGAATCTGTGCAAAAATCATATCAGGAATACAGGTCGACGAGAAAAATTTCGTGTTGATAATGTCGCTTCAAAATATAATGATAATGGTGAAAATGAAGAAGATATTGATATCATTGCAATCGCACCTGCTGATACCGCATTACAACCTGAAGTCGCTATTGAACGGAAGGAACTACGACATACAATTCAAAGTGCTATTGCTGAATTACCTGAACAGTACAGATACCCACTCATACTAAGAGATGTTCAAGGATTAAGTTATGAGGAAATAAGCAAAATTCTTGAACTACGAAGTGGTACAACAAAATCTCGAATCAATCGAGCACGATTAATGCTAAAAAATAAACTTAAGCCATACATGGAGACAATATGAACTGCCTACAGATGGAGGAAAACTTTTCTTCATATTTTGAAGATACGCTTGATTTCAATTCTTTACAGATTTTTGAGGAACATCTTGAATATTGTGAAGCGTGTCAGAAGGAATATAAACTCTTCCGTGAATCTGTTTCTGAATTACAACAACTACCACAGGACGTTCCTTCACCTGATTTCTTATCAACACTACAACAACAACTAAGCCAAGAACAACCTGCAGCAATTTCGTTCTGGAGAAGACTTTACACACAATTTGTCACTCCAAAATGGGCACTAAGCGGTGGTTTCGTTATGGTATTGGCTATCACAGGTATGTTTCTTTATCCATTCAATTTTGGAAATGTTAATAATACAATAACTGATACACTTTCCAAAACTACACAATCTGTAGATGATAAATCCAATTCAGTTATCGTTGAAGAATCAGGAACTCAATCAAATCGGCAAACACTTAGAAACAACCAGACTCATTTAGGTACGACCTTCTCTGGTTTTTCACACACTGTTTCTGGAAAACCAATGCAACGAAGATATGTCCTTAAACAAGTAAGTTATTCAACACCTGTCACTGGTGGAGGTCTATAGAATTCTACTACTAATATTTTGGATGAGGAATCCACATGTTAAATAATGAAAACCTATATACATCGAAGACTAACAGTATAAATAACTATTTAATACATACATTCATGTATATCCTACTATTTCTTGCCATAACAGTGCTGCCAACTGAAGCAAATAATAATGTTTTGCAACTGTTTGAAAAGGAATTTAAGAAGGTTATCAAAACAGCAAGTCCTGCTGTGGTGAAGGTATTAGCAACTCAAAATGTAAGAAATAGATTGCAAGAGAATATCGGCAATATTACAACTCTTCAGCAAGATATTAGTTCCGGGATTTTATTAGATAAAAATGGACACATTGCTACAACTTCATTCAGTTTCAACCCAAATTATATTGAAGTGGTTTTTCATAACAATAAAAAATCTGTTGCCAAAGTTATTGGAATAGATAAATTAACTGATATAGTTGTTTTGAAAGTTGATGATGAATTACCAAAAAGAGTAAAACAAGGGGATTCAACTCAATTGGGTACAGGTTCATTTGTTTTTACTATCGGAAGTACACAGGGTAATCATCCTATCGTTTCATTCGGTATTGTTTGTGGGTGTGAATTCTTACCCGAACTTCCATGTGATGAACTAATAAAAATTAATGTTCCAATTTCACCTGGGAATAGCGGTGGGGCAGTTATTAATACATCGGGTGAAGTGGTTGGAATGATAATGGCGATACTCACTGAGCAAACTGACTTTGGATTATTACAACCCCCAATTCAATTGATGAAAACACAAGAAATTACTTTTGCATTACCAATAGAAACTGTCAAGTCTGTCGCTGATGAGATCATCAAAAATGGTAAAGTTTCCAGAGGATGGCTCGGGGTAGATATAGAAACAAATAACTATGGCGTTTTCATTACACGTGTCGTTCAAGACAGTCCTGCACATAAAAGCGGACTCTTACCAAGAGATATTATCCTTGAATTTAATAATGATCCAATCAGACACTACTTTGAACTTCTCAGAAGAGTAGGAACAACGACTCCACGGACAGATATCACTCTAAAAATACAAAGAGATGGACGTGTGCTGAGTCATACTGTTAAACTTGGAGAAAGACAAGATTCAAAATAAGTCTTTTACTTATCTGAAAAAACTTACTTAATTCGCTTAAACTCATCCAAGTATGCTTCTGCTATTTTATTATTATTTTTGATAATCAATAAGTTTTCACTGTTTCGTGTTTCAGCATTTTTTGAGAAATTATATGAACCAGTAATTACTGTTTCTTCATCTATAATGATAACCTTATGATGCATCGTCCCTGGTTCATTATCTAATCTAACAGACAACCCAGCCTTCTTCATACTATCATATTCCGAGTAACTTTTATTACTCTTCTTCTGGTTAGCATCAAATATCCCATTAACCTGAATACCTGTTTTATACTGTTCTCGCATCTCCTTTCCTAACTTATCATGGGTGAATGAAAAAGCCATGAAATGTATAGATTCTTCTGCTGCTTTAATTTCTTTCAATAGTGGAGAAATAGTATCATTTTCAGGTGCGAAATAGGTGGTAATCTTTGTCCCATCGTTCAATTTAATATTCTGGAATGGTATATTCTTATCTGATGTACGACCAAATTCTGCTAATACATACAATTCACGAAATTCTTGTGTAAAATTTGTTGCAAGGGCAGGTGAATCTATCCAGACAACATTATTATTATTCGTATTTGCTCCCCTATAAGTAGGATTGTACGAACCTGTCCATACATACCGTCCATCAATTACAAAAAATTTATGATGCATTAATCCATCATTATCACTATCGTCTAAAACTGATATACCTGATTCTTTTAGCCGTTGAAATTCCTCCTCATCCACATTATCGTTTTCTGCAAAAATTCTCACCTTTACATTCCGCTCATGTGCTTCAATTATCGCATCTGTTATAGGTCGAGAGTCGAGATCATATAATGCTGCATCAATACGGTTGGAGGCTATACCTAACTTCTCAATGAGACGATTTTCCAACGAAATGCTACTATTTCCATTAACTACATCGCTGAAATACACTTGCCATGTACCAGATTCAGTCGATTGATTTGGTATGTTCCTATAATGCCTTATTCCAAAGCCTATACCAACTGCTATAATTATGAGTAGACAAAATGGAACAAATCGTGATTTCAGAGACTTCGTAGGCACGGATTCAATATAATTTGGATCTTGATTCATAGTCCTATATGGTTGGTAAAAGGGTATTGATTGAATCTATTTTGCTGATTATCAATAGTAATTTCGTACTACTTACTTCGAAATAGGAAACCCCAAACGGCGAAACTCATCAATATATACCTGTGCTATCTTCTTATTTCCTTTAATAATCAGTAGGTTTTCTGTATTACGGATTTCAGCACTCTTGGAAAAATTATATGACCCGGTAATCACTGTCTTTTCATCTATTATAATTACTTTATGGTGCATTGCACCACGCGTTCTATCAACTGTAACAGAAAGACCATCTCTATCCATTACTTGATACTCTGAATATCGGTTTAGACCACTCTCATCAAAAATCCCTTTTACTACTATTCCTTTCTTATGTTTCTCACGAATTGCATCGCCTAATCTATCATGGGTAAAAGAGAATGCCATAAAGTGAATTGATTTTTGGGCTGACCTTATCTCTTCAAGCAAGGGTGTTATAGTATCATTCTCTGGAGAAAAGAATGTCCTAATTTCTGTACCATCCTTTAATGTTATTAATGGAAATTGGATATTTGTATCTGAGAATTTACCATATTGATTAAGTACATACATTTCACGAAATTCTTGTGTAAAATTAGTGGCAAGTTTCATAGATTCTATCCATAACACATTATTGTTATTTCTATAAGCACCGTTGAAGGTTGTGTTATATGAACCAGTCCACACATAACGGCCATCAATAATAAAGAATTTATGATGCATCAATCCTCTATTATCACCATCGTCTTTAACCACAATTCCAGCTTGTTCCAGAAGGTCTACCTCGTCTTCATCTGCATTAGTGTTCTCTAAGACAACCCTTACATTTACATTTCTTTTGTGTGCATTAATCAGAGCATTTGCTATTGGAGTAGAATCCAGATCGTATAATGCTGCATCTATACTTACGGTGGCAGAATTCAACCTTGAAATCAAGCGTTTGTCTAATGGCAAAGTTTGGGTGATTGACTCTTTACTGAAATATACTTCACATGATCCCTCATCTGATGCTTGAGAATTATATCCAAATGAAAACACATTTATCAGTAAGGTTATTATGATAAGGATAGATAGACTAATATTAGATTTTGGGTAATGCTTAATAATTTTTCTATTCAATTATACACCCCACCTTCGACGAGATTCTTCTAAAGGTTCAATTTTTGCATCTTTCTGTTTCCAAGAATAATGACCTTTTGGATTCTCTCCAATCCACCGTTCATCAATTGGTTCAGATGCAAGTTGATAACGTGTATCCGCTGTAATCCTTATTTTATCTGAAGTATTAACCAGTGATGCATGCATCAGAAACATGCTAAATATAATAACATCACCAGCAGAAAATGATGTTGTTGCCCAATACCCTCCAAACTTCTCTATAACATCAAGAGGTTTATGACTAAAATGTCCCTCAATCAGGTCACGATCAACATCAGATTGACCGTAGGTCTTTCTAACCTTATCAAATCGATTAGAACCAAGACAGAACACTATCGGTCCCATGTCCAAGGACACATCACCAAAAGGAGTCCAACAACTATATAAATCTTGTGTGCCTCTTCCCATAAATACTATATCATAATGTATATGAGAACCGGAGCCTGGTCCAGCTGTACGTAACCATTTGAAATCAAATGTACGTGCTTCTCCACCAAGAAATTCTTTAAAGAAACCCATTACCGGTTTCCCTTCTACAACCGCTTGGAATTCCGGTAGTTTTGTCAGCTGTTTATTTCCCATAGAACCGGTAGAAGTTGGTTCTGGATAATCTGGATTGAATATCCCATCCATTAAAGGTGCATCAGGTAAAAGCATACCTTTACCATCTAATTTTTCTAATATGACCTTTCGGGCAGCAAGAACTTCATCCTTAGCATGCAGATCTCGAATTAATAGATAACCATCTTCATGCATCCTTTCCTTCAAAGCCAATGGATTATCTAATATGTCATTACTCTCTCTTAAATCTGTTCTTACATCTATCTCCTGTTCCAGAAAAGGAAGTTTCATATTAATTCCTCACTTTGGATGGTGGTGATTGTGTTAACCACGCATAATTAAACCTATAATGTTGTTTGCTGGAGATTAAGTGGACTATACCATTCTGTCCTTGACACATAGCAAGATACCCACCCGGTTCGGCGGAATTAAAACCCATTATAAATGGACGACCATCCATTGTTTCAATTTCTCGGTCAGGACCATCGTCTGTAATTAAACGTATATGAGACCAAGTATTTCCATCATCATAAGATAGTGCACTAAACATACCTGTAACATTACGTTCATTTCCTGATTCATCTAATATTGACATTGTTTCTGGTGTCTTTCTACTTCCTGTAAACGAGATAAGTAAAATTGGTCCTTCTTGTAACCGTAATAATACACATCTCTGTCCACCAGATACAGGTGGAAATTGTGTAGCACTGTAATGCCAAGTTTTACCACCATCTTCTGATACACTTTGTGGCATTCGCTCATCTATCGTGTCTCCTCTACCAAATGCCATAAGACGTCCATCTGTTAATTCCACTACTGCAGCATGAATTCCTGCAACCCATCCCCCACTGTTACCAGCACTAAAATCTGGTACACCTTGTCCAGCTCCTGGATCATACCAGGTTTCACCATCATCTTCACTAATCCATACTGCTGTTCCACCATTACCACCTGTAACTGCATCACAAGCAAGTAAGATCGAACCGTCTTGTCTACGAAACACTGATGCAATGGGCATATGTCTAAGTTGATGTTCTGGAGAAATAAAACTAGGTTTAGACCAAGTAGCACAATTGTCATCTGAATAACGCATGATTAATGCTAAAGGTCCCCAGGTCGCTGCTGCTGAAAGTCCATTGAAATGGTAAATACGTCCATTTTCATTACGCCAAAGAGATGTCGCATGATTGTTTCTATCAGGTGGACCCCAAAATGGTTCTGCTTCCTCCCATTCAGATTCACCATGACGTAATCGGCTTGCTGCTAACGTTAACTCCCGACCCCGTTCTGTTACACACGAATACCATGCAGCAAACATATCTCCATTAGGACACTCAACTATCGCTGGTACGTGGTTGTGAGATGAAAAGAGCGGTCCATTTGATCCATCAGGTATTTTAACAAACGGTATCGGATCCTCAAAGTATGGTGTATCTGGATTACCCTGTGTAGTACCGGTCGTAACATCTATCTTTCTTACATTTAATCCCCATGATCCTACCTTTGTAACTGGCAGGGATTTTGATACCTCAGAAATTTCACCACAAACAACCCTAAAACCTATATACCAACTCTTATCTTCTGGAACCGCTCCCAAGCGATTTGCAGATCGTAAATAACAAAGTAGAGTTGAATGACTTCCACCACGGGTTACGCGATATAAACCATTTTCTCTACCTATTGGATCAGTCTGAGAATCTGATTCATACGGTCCATACCAATCTTGACACCACTCCTCAACATTTCCATGCATATCATATATACCCCAAGCATTAGATGGGGTTTTGCCTACATGCAATTGCATAATTTCCTCTGTTCCACGACTACGCGCATCATCTGGATACCAACTCTCTCCAATGTTCTTATGAAATTCTTTTGGTAAGGTGTCCCCTGTATGAAAGTGGCTGGTTGTTCCTGCTCTACATACATACTCCCATTCTGCCTCGGTAGGTAATCGGTAGGTCTTACCCTCTTTTTCAGATAACCAATTGCAGAAATTAGTTGCATCGTACCAATCTACAAATACAACCGCTTCATCATCTTCATTAGAAAATCCCAACTTCCCTCGTAAGTCTTTATGTTCAGGTTGGAATTCCTCATATTGAAGGTTTGTTACCTGATATATCCCTACATAAAAAGGATTCGCGATAGTCACTTGATGTATGGGGTTTTCATCCCAATCCCCATCACGCAGGTATTCCTTTTCGGATATTATTTCATCAGGAAGGTTAGCCTTTTCAGACCCCATCATGAAATTTCCCGCTTCTACTCTAACGAACTGCATACCAATTGAATTGGTGAAAGTTTTTTCTAGTTCCATATCTTATTTAATATCTCTTCCTTTTATGAAGAATATAAGCTTCAAAAATGTTTAAATGTCAAAATGAGATTTCTAATTAAAATGAGATTGAAAATTTGCCTTTAAGATTCATATTCAGAAATATTGTACCTATAATATCCTGTAGGTACTCTTTGCCATTGAATTCCTTACTGTATTCATACCAAGGAACGCATAAGGTGTTTGTTCTGTTAATTACTTAGTTCACCGACTTTGATATAAAGGATCTTAGATTTAAATACTACGCTAATTTGCTAAGCCTAATCAATAATAGTGGAATTTCTATCATCAAGTATAATATACCTATCTCTTGGGTTCAAAGGTACGAACTCAACCCTACCATTTCTACGCAATCCAATTGGAAATCTGGGTGTACGGAATTCACGAACTGGATTAATGAACAATAATCTCCAGTCACTTGGATTCTCTGTTGGACGGTGAACTACAACACGACCACCGTTTTCTTGCATCGTTCTAAGTGTTCCCAATACTGGTTGAAACCTATCTTGAGTTAGTTCAGGTAGATCGGCTGATGATTCTTCCATTAGACTTATTAGACTATCAAGGGAGACAACACCAGAATCAATTAGATCAAGAACCAACCTATTTGGATTTACATTTTCAATATCATCTTCAATATCATCATCATCATCTTCCTGTCCATTTTGCTCTTCTTGTTCTTCTGATTCTTGAGTTATTAAAGTTGATAAATTCTCCGAACCATTCTCTGTAACTGTATTTAGATCCTCTTCATCTATATCTGTAATTTCCAAATTGGCAAGCAGTGTGTCAAATTCCTCCTGTTCAAGTTCATCAAGATACGCTAAGAAATCACTGAATGCTGTTTCTTCATCCTCTAATTCTTGATTCTCCTCTACTACATCATCAACCAATGATTCGTTATTCACATTATCGGAATTAGTGTTTACTTCTTCAAGATCAATATCTTCAGTTTCATCGATAATGTTGGTCGCAGCTCTAAGTTTTGGATTTTTCTGTATTTTTTCTATCGGTTTATTACTTATTCGTGGAAGTTGATTTAATGTATTTGGATCTACTGTTTCTAATGAGTCATTAAACCGGTTCACTTCCCACTTACTATATGACAATATACCTATACATAAACCAATAGTCAAAATGAATGCAATTCCCAAATGTTTCCAAGTGTATATTCTAATCATATGTCACCCCTTTTTTGATAATTCTGGATTTCTAAATCTGTTAATATGGATGGAATATAGTATACAGTAAATTCAATTTAAATACACTAAATGTAGCCCGTTTGACAATTCATGATTGTCTATGTTATTATTACACATTATTTATTGTAAGAATATAATGAATCATATAGGAAGTAATTATGTGGCAGAAGAAACCATCCCGTATGCTCTTTAAGAGAAAACAGATTAAATCTATGTTAGTCTTTTATATTATTTTACTTGCTGTCATTATAATATTAGTATGGAAGATGCGGGATATTGTCTCATTTATATAACATATAAATATATAAATTAGATTACAATACAAGATTTTAATTACCTATCGTGAAAGTAGGAGAAAAAACATTACATGTGTAAGCTTCATCTTATAAAGTATTCCATAAGAATTACATTGGCGACCGTTTGTGGTATATTGTTAGGGTTCTCAACTATATCAGGAATAGTATATGCACAGGATCAACTTATAATTATTTCACCACATCATGAAGGGATTGAGAAGGAATTTGCATCTAATTTCGAGAAATGGTATGAAGAAAAAACTGGACGTTCAGTAAAGACAAATTGGAGAGACCTTGGTGGGACTTCATCCAATTATCGGTATATAGATTCAGAATTTAAAAGATTACCAGATGGAATAGGGGTAGATATCTTTTTCGGCGGCGGTACTGACAGTTATTTAAGGTTTGCTGAGAATGACTTATTAACATCATACAAATTACCAGAAGACAAATTAATACTGATTCCTCCATCCTACCATGGGATTCCTGTGTATGATTCAGAATACCGGTGGTATGGTGCTGCATTATCAAGCTTTGGAATCATGTATAATGAGAAATTACGCCAATTAAGACGTTTGCCTGTGACAAATACATGGGAGGATTTAGGAGATATATCTCTTATAGGGAAAATCGGTGCAGCAGACCCGCGAGAGAGCGGTAGTGCACATATGATGTATGAGATAATCCTTCAGACACGAGGATGGGACAATGGTTTCGCTTTATTAACAAAAATTGGTGGAAACGTAAAGAATTTTTCTGCTGGTGCAAATGTAATTCCAAGAGATGTTGCTGCAGGTCAGGTTATTTACGGATTAGCCATTGACTTTTATGCATATAGTCAAATTGCATCTGTCGGATCTGATACAATCAAATATGTCTTACCTTCAGATGGGGCAGTTGTAAATCCTGATTCTATCGCAATATTAAAAGGCGCACCTAATATAAATGTTGCGCAAAAGTTCCTTGAATTCGTTTTATCAGAAAATGCACAAAAATTATGGATGTTAAGGGATTCCGATCCAGAAGGTCCAGAATGGAAGGGCGGATTAAACCGGGCAAGTGTACTACCATCACTATATGATAAATTAGGTGATCGGTGTGTCGTTACAAATCCCTTCGCATTAAAAATTATACCATTTCCTTATGATGCAAATAAGGGAAGCACACGGTGGGATATTGTCAATGACTTATTTGGAGTACTAATTATTGATTCACATAAAGACCTTGTTACAGCATGGAAAGCAATACAAAAATGTAAAGACAATTCTAAGCGCGATGCTGCAATTCAAGCTTTAATCGAAATGCCTCTAACAGAAGAAGAAGCAATGAAAATTGCGGAATCTGATTGGAAAAATCCTATTTTTAGAAATGATAAAATTAAGGAATGGGGACAATTCGCTAAGCAGAAATTCAATAAAGCAATAAGTCTGACAAGATAATCTTGATTTACAGTGAAATTGGCTGCTTATCTTTAAAGTGATATAGAACTGTATTTCATGAGATCTGTTACATAAATAGAATCTAATTACATTTCAATCTTAATATAGTGAATTCCATGAGAGGTTTATCCATCTGATATTATCCTCTACATTTAATAAGTTCATTACATAAGATAATCCTTTCTGGTTTAGCGTGGGATTCACTCCTTTCTGTTCATGACAACTAACCGAGATTATATAGTGTGTGTTAATTATTGGTTATTTCAATACATTTATCCAAAATTAATTCACATATAAATACGTTTGGCGTAGATTCTAAGTGGTGAAAGTATCAAGTGTAATACATATGGTGAATGACTAAAAGATATTCATAATCGGGACCCCATAAGATGCTAATTCCAAGTGAAGGTCTTATTGACTTTCATGCCGTTCATTGGGGGTTCTATGATTTTGACAGAGCGAAATGTGTATCAAAAACTGTCAAATCATAAAATAATAAAGTAATAAGGAAATAGATGAAATCTGTAATAAGAATTTTAGTTCTACTGTTACTAATTCAATTATTACAGATTCAATTTAGTTATTCCTATGCCAACACTGTAGAAGTAATATATTTTTATCCAAATGATAAAGTACCACAGACTGGTATTGATGCAACCTTAGATACAAAATTAAAAAATGCTCAGTCATTATATTTATCAGTTATGGAATTATACGGTTATGGAAGAAAGACATTTGATATTGATACTGATTCTGATGGTGATGTTGTTGTAAATCATTTTCAAGGGGACTTTAATGATACGTATTATCATGATGATACATTCTCTAAAGTCATAACGGAACTTTCTCATAGCTATAATAGTTCTCAAAATGTTTATTATGTAGCAATTGATGTTAATGTTGATGTTTTTGAAGTAGATATTGGGGATACACAGGTAAGAGCATGTGGTGTTGCTCTTAGTAAATGGGGAGCTACCCCTGCTCAGGGATCATGCTTCAACTATATTGTAATTGCACATGAATTGGGCCACACATTTGGTTTAGAGCATGATGTCTTCAGTACTGGAAATATTGATCCTATGATCAATTCTCCATGTGCTGCTGCATGGTTAGATGTCCACCCATGCTTCAATGGAGGTAATACGGATAGCGGTTCAACACATATAGAAGTATTGTCTCCAAAAATTTCTCCTGAAGGTGAAATACGATATAGTTTTGATGTAAGTGATCCTGATGGACTATACCTGACACATATTTTTATTTATGAATTAGATAGTATTGTTGCATGTAACCAATTGCAAGATAACTCTGGAATTATCAGATTTGATACCTCTTATATTCCCAATTCTGATCCAACCGCCAGAATTACAATTATGGATAGAAAAGGAAATTACTCAGGATACCTATTTAACCTTATCACAACACAACAAGTGGATTCAGATGAAATTACATTTCCTGATTCCAACCTTGAGAGAATTATTCGAGAACAACTTAATTTATCGGAAAGTGAGAAGATCAATAATCGGCAAATTGCCAGACTCACATCATTAACACTTACAGATTCAAACCGACCAATTTCAAGCCTTTCAGGTATTGAAAAAGCAATCAATTTAGATACATTGATAATAAACAATCAATCTACATTAACAGATTTTACACCTGTTAGTTTTCTATCAGATCTAAGTAATTTAGAGATTTCAAACAGTTCATTTACCAATCTTACCATACTATCTAATTTAACAAACCTACAAAGCCTTACTCTCTCCGGTAATGAGATTCAAGATATTACTGAATTAGCTGCATTAACAAACCTGAATACTTTGGATTTAAGTGACAATGAGATTACTGATTTTAGTCCTCTTTTCTCATTAACCAATCTTAAAACCCTATGGTTAACAGGGAATACGATTAGTGATAGATCTCAACTACTTACATTGAAAGAACAGAATCCTGAGCTTGAACTATTTATAGATATTGATACAGCTATACCTAACAATGATCCTATGTTTCTTGAAGATACAAATGCGGTCCGATGGGTACTTGAAAATTCACCGATCGGTACAAGGATTGGTAGTTCTATATCCGCATCTGACATAGATTTAGACACATTAACCTATAGTATCACTGGATTCTCAGATATAGGTGTGTTTAGAATCAATAGTAGAACAGGACAACTCACTACTAATGCAATATTGGATTACGATGAAAAGAATAAGTATACAATAAATATATCTGTTTCTGATGGTAGGAACGGTAGTGCATCAATAACCGTAACTGTTAATGTCGCACCAGCAGGGGGACAAGTTATTATCCCTGAACTAATACCTATACATGTGAGTTTTAGTGAGTTAATGATACCTTCAAGAGGAGGGGTACATTCTCTACCACAATGGTTAGAATTATATAATGGTTCAAAAACAGAAATTGCTAATCTCAGAGGATGGCAACTGGCAATTGAGGCACGAGATCAGAACGGTAAACACAGGCATGCAATTATACCACTAAAGGAGCTTATTATCCCTCCAGGCCAGACGGGACTCATTGTCACTTGGTCCGCAAGACAAAAATCTGATCAGATCAATGAAAAACAGATTTATAGTCTTTTTGCTCATCATTTTGATGAGTTTGAACAAAACCAGTATAGAAATATGCTCATTGGTTTAGCAGGATTCTCTCTGAAGTTAACAAATAGAGAGGGGCTCTTAGTAGATATTATTGGAAATATTGATGGAGATCCAAGCACAGAGGATGAACCTATATGGAATGTTCCTATTCAAACTACAAAAAATGCACAACGTATTTCCATTATACGCAGATACGCAAAGGATACACTCTTACCATTGGATGGAACTCAAGAAAACTCATGGCGAAGTACTGCAGATATTTCATTGACTGTATCTACATATTGGGGAACTTCAAAAGATATTGGAAATCCAGGATATAGAGGTGAAGGCACTTTACCTGTTACACTATCACATTTTCATGCGATAAAGACTCAAGACGGATCTGTTATTACCTGGATTACAGAATCAGAAATTGACAATGCTGGTTTCTACTTACTTAGAAGTGAAACTAAAGATGGAATATATAAAAACATCACACCTAAATTGATTCAGGGTGCTGGGACTTCTTCCCAAAGAAAACGATATTCTTGGATTGATACTACAATACATGAGAAGACACGGTATTATTATCGTATTGTCGATGTCTCTTATGCTGGTCTTCAACGACAGTTAGCAACTGTTGGTATGCGTGGCTTATTATCTCCTGATGAAAAAAAACTGACAATTTGGGCAGACCTAAAGCACAGGTAATGCAAAATTACTCCAGCTTCTTCACGGTATGTAAAGTTTTTCGCAATATAGCAGTCAATTTAGTTTACACCCGTAATTGTAGCTTCTGTTTTGCTATGAATATCCAAAGGCATTCATACCGTCTGTTCTGATTCGAGGGAGGAATAGTGAATAAAATTCCAAAGCCTCACATCCATTCACTAATACATTAATAATTCAAAAACTAACAACTTTAGATTTTGGTGATTATAAAAATTAAATGCATGATTCACAAAGAATTGAGACTTAAAAATTTGTATACCTTTATAGAATAAGGGTTTAGAAATTGTTTAACGCAGGTTTGTGTGAAAGTCCCTTCATTTCAAAAGATAAATATTAACAATTTCATGACTTCCGCAGTTTTTTCAAGAAAAGCTAATCTCAAAACTAAAAACTAATAACCAACAACTATAAACTATATCACTTGACATAATTCTCCTGTTATGCAATACTGACTGAAATTTTCTTATAGAATCAAATAATTAATCTCATAGTATCTCATTACAATCAATACGTTATTCAATCTCATAATATGATGCTACTGATTGATATAACATCTTTATATAGTATTAGAATTATCCAGTTGTTTTAAAGGTATAGATTAGATCAAAGAATCCTTAAAATCAAGAGTTCAGACATCTGATTTACTAATTTTATACTTAGTTTGAAATGTTTAGATAGTCAAAATTCAATTGACTAAAATTTAATGATAATTTCCGTTTACCATTATTATCATTGATAAACTCAATCCAAAACACACACCGTAGGACATTACTATTTTAGAGTAATAATCCATTTCAAATAGAAACATTTCAAAAATTATATTTGTCTCATATCAACCTGGTAATATATTACATTACATACCTATTATTGTAATCATTTCAACATGACAGGTAGGAGGGATTATCAGAATGACCTATTTCAGTCAATACAAAACAGAAGGGCTATATGATGAAATGTTTACTTCTGATGGACTACCACGACCAGCAGTTGAATTATTAGTTGAACGGATAGATAACTTTGAAGAAGGGGAATTTATTCGAAGGCAAATTACTGCTGAATATGCATTACTTCGCATGGGGATTACTTTCAATGTATATGCAGATGAACAAGGTGTTGAAAAAATATTTCCTTTTGACCTTATACCAAGAATTATTGACGCAGATGAATGGAATTGGATTGAACGAGGACTCAAACAACGCATCCATGCATTGAATCTATTCATTGATGATGTATATCATGAACAGAAGATACTCAAGGATGGGATCATCCCTAAAGAGGTCGTCTTATCATCAGAACGCTATCTTAAACAATGTATTGGATTAAATCCACCAAGAGGGATCTGGTGTCATATCACTGGAACTGATCTTGTCAGAGATGGTGACGGACAGATTTATGTCTTAGAAGATAATCTCGGGTGTCCTTCAGGTGTATCGTATGTAATAGAAAATCGACAATTGATGAAACGTACTTTTCCTCAATTGTTCGGTATGTACCAGATACAACCTGTGGAAGATTATCCAAGTCATCTACTGGATATGCTTCAATACCTTGCCAGCGATCGTGTCACACAACCTGAAGTGGCGTTATTAACTCCCGGAATATATAACTCAGCTTATTTTGAGCATTCTTTTTTGGCACAACAGATGGGAGTTGAATTGGTTGAAGGACGAGATCTTGTAGTTATTGACGGGTATCTACATATGCGAACAACTAAAGGTTTTCAACGGGTGGATGTATTGTACCGAAGAATCAATGACAACTTTCTCGATCCAGATGTGTTTGAAGCTGAATCTCTGTTAGGTGTTCCTGGATTGATGGAGGTATATAAATCTGGAAGACTTGCTCTTATCAATGCTCCTGGAACTTGTGTTGCCGATGATAAAGTTGTGTGTGCTTATGTCCCTAAAATCATTAAATACTATTTGAATGAAGACATCATCGTTCCAAATGTTCCAACCTATATGTGTTGGGAAGATGATGATAGACAGTATGTTTTAGAAAATATAAATGAGCTTGTTGTTAAAGAGGCGAACCAGTCTGGGGGATATGGAATGTTAATCGGTCCTCATTCAACAAAAGCTGAATGTGATGAATTTGTTCAACGTATAAAGAAAAATCCACGGAACTACATTGCTCAACCTACCCTATCCCTTTCACGGGTTCCTGTATTAATTGATGATCATTTTGAAGGTCGACATGTTGACCTACGTCCATTTATCCTATATGGTGAGGATATCTATGTTCTTCCAGGTGGACTCACAAGAGTGGCTCTAAAAAAAGGGTCATTGGTCGTAAATTCATCACAAGGCGGAGGTAGTAAAGATACTTGGGTATTATCAAATCCATTATAGGGGATATTTATGCTAAGTAGAGTAGCAGAATCTATTTATTGGATGAGTCGGTATATTGAACGTACTGAAAATGTTGCACGATTTGTTGATGTTAATTTACAGTTGTTACTTGATCAACCGGTAGGGATTCAAGCACAGTGGGAACCATTAGTTGCTACTACAGGAGATGATGATCTTTTCTATAGTAAATATGGTGAACCTACCCATGAAACTGTGATTAAGTTTCTGACTTTTGATGTTGAGAACCCAAATTCAATTATCTCTTGTCTAAGGGCAGCACGAGAGAATGCAAGATCAATACGTGAGAATATATCCTCTGTGATGTGGGAACAAATAAATGATACATACCTAATGGTAACTGAAACTCCTGAAGAATGGGTAATGACAGAACCACACCAATTCTTCACCGATATTAAAATCGCTTCACAGTTATTCATCGGACAAACAGATAACATAATGTCACATGGTGAAGGTTGGCATTTCTGTCAATTGGGACGCCTGATTGAACGTGCTGAGAAGACTTCACGAATTGTTGATGTCAAATACTTTATCCTATTGCCATCTGTAGTAGATGTGAATTCTTCTTTTGATGATATTCAATGGGGAGCATTATTACATTCTGCAAGTGCATTTGAGATGTATAGGAGAACCCATGGACTCATTTCACCAAATAATGTAGTGTAAAGTCAACTTAATTTTGATAGTTTATTCAAATAATTGTATACTTAGACTCAAGATAATTATTCATTTACCTTGGAGTCTATTATGGCTGCTAAACAATTTAAAGTCATAC